>NZ_CP112881.1:1577500-2177500 GCF_026409565.1 Sneathiella aquimaris | reverse complement strand
GAAGGGAAGGGCGGCAAGAGAGCCAATTGTGCCCGGTGCTTTTGGGCTAAGGCCAGTCCAGAACCAGGTTGCCAGGATTGTCGCTGGATGAAACGGAGAAATATTTTTTTGTGATGTCATTCTGGCAACCTGACTGTTGCAATAGCCTGTGCGGCAATGCCTTCTTTACGGCCTGTGAAACCAAGTTTCTCGGTTGTTGTTCCTTTGACTGAAATCCGATCCACATCCAACTGCAGAATTTCGGATATTTTTTCTTTTATGGCGTGTCGGTAAGGCCCGATCCGGGGAGACTCACAAATGATTGTAAGATCAATATTACCGATTTTTCCGCCGCGTTCTGCAATCAGGCTGGCGGCATGTTCAAGGAACTGATCTGATGATGCCCCTTTCCATTGATCATCAGAGGGCGGGAAATGGGTGCCGATATCACCGTCACCGATTGCCCCAAGCAGGGCATCAGTCAATGCATGCAGGGCAACATCAGCATCTGAATGACCTTTTAATCCACGGTCATGCGGTATTTCAACCCCCCCTAACCAAAGGGGCCGACCAGATTCAAAGGCGTGTACATCAAATCCAAGGCCGGTTCGAATGTCCGTTAAATCAGAGCGTGTCATGGCTGAAATATCTTCTGCTGTCGTTATTTTGAAATTATCTGGATCCCCATCAACCCACTGGATTGCGATATCGGCCAGTTCTGCCAGCGTAATATCATCGGTTACAGACTGATCTGCAAAGCGTTCATGCGCTTGCCGAATAGCCGAATAAACAAAACATTGCGGGGTCTGCGCTGCTTTTATCCGGTTGCGATCCAGCGTACCCGTAACACTCTGCCCGTCGATAGTTTTGAGTGTGTCAATCATCGGGACTACTGGAAGAACTGCATCGCTTGTTGCCAGTGCTTCAAGACAACGATCGATAACAGAATGGCTGACAAAAGGGCGTGCGGCGTCATGAATAAGAACGTAATCAGGGTTATGACCGTCGATGGCTCGCAAACCGTTCAGAACAGAGGCCTGACGAGTAGCACCACCAGAAACCCAGGGAAACAGAGACCGGTCCCCTACAGATTTCTGATAAAGATCCTGATCGTTTGGATTGATAATAACCTGCACCCCGTCAATGGACGGATGGGAAAGAAATTTGTCGATGGATCGCGCAAGAAGCGTATCGCCATTAATCTGCAGATATTGCTTTGGGTAGTCCAATCCGGTTCGGGTGCCGCTACCAGCTGCGACTATAAGTGCAAGTGTCTTCATGGCGAGACATTAGGCGGCCTCGCAAGTTGGTTCAATAAAATATTGATCCTTCGATGATTTGGTTGCACTGCACCATAAAAAAGTTTAAACTGCATAAAACTTAGTCAAATTTGGTATTGCACAAAAAATGACCATTCAGCTTGGTGAGATTACATTGGATCATCCTGTTTTGCTGGCTCCTATGGCCGGAATTACAGATGTTCCATTTCGTCGGATTGTGTCTCGTTATGGTGCCGGCCTGGTCTTTTCAGAAATGATTGCCAGTAAGGCAATGGTGGCTGAAACCCGCCGGTCCTTACGTATGGTAAAGGCAGGGGATGGCGAAGGGCCGATGGCTGTTCAGCTCGCCGGTTGTGACCCGCAGATTATGGCGGATGCGGCCAAATTGAACGAAGATCTGGGCGCAAAGATTATTGATATTAATATGGGTTGCCCGGTGAAAAAGGTCACGTCCGGTATGGCGGGATCTTCGCTGATGCGGGATCTTGAGCATGCGGGCAAGATATTGGAAGCGACTGCCAATGCGGTTTCTGTTCCGGTCACGCTTAAAATGAGAACCGGTTGGGATGATGATACCCGAAATGCGCCAGTACTTGCCCGAATTGCAGAAGCGGCGGGCATTAAAATGTTGACGGTACATGGCCGCACGCGATGTCAGTTTTTCAAAGGGCGCGCCGACTGGTCGTTTATTAAACAGGTTAAAGACGCGGTATCCATTCCTGTGATTGCCAACGGGGATATTCAAAGCCCAACAGATGCCCGGACAGCCTTGGCGCAATCCGGGGCCGATGGTGTCATGGTCGGGCGCGGTGCTTATGGTCGCCCCTGGTTTGTCTCGCAAGTATCTGAATTTCTAGCATCCGGTAACGAAGTGAATGATCCTTCTTTTGAAGAACAGGGCGATGTCGTGAAAGAGCATTATGCTGCGATCATCGATTTGTACGGAGAAAGAGTGGGGACCCGCGTGGCCCGCAAACATTTGGGCTGGTATTCTGAGCGGTTGCCGGGCGGAAAAGAATTCAGGGATACCATTATCCGGATGGAAGACTGGCGAGCCGTTCAGGATCAGATCCAAAAATTTTATTCCGGGCTTGCAGAAAATAATAGGGTAGCGTGATGAGTTTTTCCATGGTCAGTGATGAAGCTGTGAGTCCGTTGGCCGTATTGGGGGCTTTGCCAGATCCGATTTTTGTTGTCTGTAAAGACGGATTTATTCCCTATGCCAATCCAGCTGGTGAGGAGTTTTTCTCGTCTTCTGTAAATATATTGAAGAAAACGCCGATTGATAAACTGGTTCCGTTCGGCAGTCCCTTATTGTCCCTTATTGAACAGGTGCGTCATTCCGGGGATCGCGTGTCGGAATATGCTGTTGATCTGGGAACACCCAAGATCGGGATCAAGAATGTCAATATTCAGGTGTCTTCCCTTCATGACAGTGATCAGGTTGTTGTTCAGATTGAAGAACGGACCATGGCGTCGAAAATGGACCGTCAACTGACCCATCGCGGCGCGGCGCGGTCTGTAACCGGAATGGCAACAATGCTGGCGCATGAAGTAAAAAACCCGCTTTCTGGAATTCGAGGATCTGCGCAGCTGCTTGAAATGAATGCGTCAGATGCTGATCGGGCTCTGACCCGGTTGATTTGTGATGAAACAGATCGGATTTGTGCCTTGGTTGATCGGATGGAAGCCTTTTCCGATGATCGACCCATCGAACGCGAAGCCGTGAATATTCATGAAGTCCTTAATCATGTTCGCCTTGTGGCTGAAAACGGATTCGCCAAAAGAGTTACCTTCACTGAAGAGTATGATCCGTCTCTTCCATTTGTATATGGCAACCGGGATCAACTGGTGCAGGTTCTGTTGAACTTGGTGAAAAACGCAACTGAGTCGGTCCCAAGCGATGGCGGCGAGATTATCCTGACGACGGCTTACCGTCCGGGGGTGCGTCTGGCTGTTCCGGGAAACGCCAATCGTATTCAACTTCCGCTGGAGGTTGGTATTCGGGACAATGGTCCCGGAATATCGGACGAATTACTGCCTCATATATTTGATCCGTTTGTGACAACTAAAACAGGTGGAAGCGGCCTTGGGCTTGCGCTTGTTGCCAAGATCGTCGGTGATCACGGCGGTATAATTGAATATGACAACACGACTGAAGGCGCTTGTTTCCATATTCGCCTTCCCATCTATCATATCCCCCAAAAGAAAGAATAAGACATGGTCAGCACAATTTTAGTAGCAGATGACGACCAAGGGATACGGACTGTTCTCGATCAGGCCCTTGGACGCGCAAATTATACTGTTCGTTCCACCAGCAATGCATCCACATTGTATAATTGGGTGTTGGAAGGGGCAGGGGATCTGGTCCTGACCGATGTGGTTATGCCCGATGAAAATGGTCTTGATCTTTTGCCGCGCTTGAAAAAAATTCGCCCGGAATTGCCGATCATTGTCATGAGCGCACAAAATACGTTGCTCACAGCCGTAAAAGCAACAGAGCGGGGCGCTTATGATTATCTACCAAAACCTTTTGACCTGAAAGAGTTGCTTCAGGTTGTCGAGCGGGCATTGTCCAAACCTAAAAAAGTCTCAAAAGGGGGCGGCCTTTGGGAAGGGGATGAAGAAGACGCAAAGATTCCGCTGATCGGGCGCTCAGGCGCCATGCAGGAGATATACAGGGTTCTGGCCCGATTGATGGGAACCGATTTGACGGTCATGATCACCGGTGAAAGCGGAACCGGTAAAGAGCTGGTTGCGCGGGCCCTGCATGAATATGGCAAGCGAAAGAACGGGCCCTTTGTTCCCATTAATATGGGTGCAATTCCAAAAGAATTGATTGAGTCAGAACTCTTTGGTCATGAAAAGGGAGCCTTTACCGGTGCGGACAGTCGGGCCATTGGCCGGTTTGAACAGGCACAGGGAGGAACGCTTTTCCTTGATGAAATTGGTGATATGCCGCTGGACGCACAAACCCGCCTTCTCCGGGTTCTGCAGCAAGGTGAATATACGACGGTTGGTGGCCGGACCGCGCTGAAAACAGATGTTCGGATTATCGCTGCGACCAATCGGGATTTGCGTCAGTTCGTACGTCAGGGACTTTTCCGGGAAGATTTGTTTTACCGGCTTAATGTTGTTCCGTTGCGTTTGCCACCCTTACGTGAACGTGCGGATGATATTCCAGACCTTGTTCGGCATTTTCTGGCAATTACTCAGGACGAAGGGCTGCCTGTTAAAAGTATTGATAATGATGCCCTTGATATCCTGAAAAAACATAAATGGCCGGGTAATGTTCGGGAGTTGGAAAATCTGGTGCAGCGGTTGGTCGCGCTTTACTCAGAAGAAGTGATTGATGCGGAAATTATTGCACAGGAACTGGCACCGGCAAATTCGACCCCTGCGACAGATGTCGTGCCGGATGATGAAAGTCTGGGGGCTGCAGTTGAACGGCATATAGCAAAATACTTTGCCGCCCATCCCGGAAGCTTACCCCCTGCAGGCTTATATGACCGGGTGTTACGCGAAATCGAACGACCCCTGATAATTCTGGCTTTGGATGCGACAAACGGGAACCAGATCAGGACAGCTGATTTGTTGGGTCTCAATCGAAATACTTTAAGAAAAAAGATCAGAGAACTTGATATTCAGGTTGTCCGCGGAGTAAAGTGATGCTTTAATGCAACAGGGTGGCGAAGATCCTTAATTTTCGCCTGAACTATTCGGTGGGGACTGATTATTAAACGATCTGCAAACGTGTCAGATCACTGTTTCGGGGGGAACAAGTGACACAGACACAGCAAGTTGCATCCAAACCACGCTTTTCTTTTACGCGGTGGTCACGGAAGATTGGACTTGGTCCAAAAACGTCTTTTGTTGTGGCATTACTTGCCATTGCGAGTGGGATTGCGACCTATGGGTCACTCGCCGGTGACGATGTTTACATCACCCGCGTTCTGGTGCTGGTCGATCTGGTGATCCTGATGTTGCTGACCGCGATCGTCAGTCACCGAATTATTCGAATGTGGCGAAAAAACCGCATTGGCAAGGCTGGCAGCAACATGCATCGCAGGGTGGTGAAGCTGTTTGCGTTGATTGCTGTTGCCCCCGCCATCATGGTTGCGATGTTTTCGGCCCTGTTTTTCAATATTTATTTTCAAAAACACTTTTCTGAACCGGTCAATATCGCCGTTTCTGAATCTTTAGCCGTCGCTGAAGCCTATATCAAGGAACATATCCAGACAATTCGCGCTGACGTATTAAGTATGGCGGCCAGTATTAACAGGGTTCCTATCGCGGCATTGAATGACCGCGAACGCTTTAATGTTTTCCTGACCGATCAGGTTTTCGCCCGTAATTTGAGTGAAGCTGTTGTGTTTGATGGGACAAAGCGGGTGATTGCCCAATCGGATTTAAGTTTTGTTGCCGACTTTGAGCAAATTCCTGCTGAAATGTTGGAAGAGGCTGCGGTTAATGATGTTGTCATTTCAACCAGTGATACGGATGACCGGGTTCGGGCGCTTGTTAGGCTGGACCGGCTTTTCGATGGGTATCTGTATGTCGCGCGTTATATTGAGCCCCGCGTGCTGGAGCATATGGAACGCACCAGAGAGGCCTCCAAAGACTATAAACGGCTTCAGGACGAAGGATTCGGTATTCAGCTCCAATTCGCAGCAATTTTTATCATTATCTCGATGATGGTGGTGCTGGCTGCAGTTTGGTTCGGTTTGGCGATTGCATCCCGCCTGGTGGGGCCCATCGAAGGATTGGTCAACGCAGCAGAGCGGGTCAGTACCGGAGATCTGGATACAAAAGTTGACGAGAATGCCGCTTATGATGAAATGGCCATTCTAGCAAAATCGTTTAACAACATGACGCGCGAGCTTTCGAGCCAGCATCTGGAACTTGAAAAAACAAATACACAGCTTGATGAACGCCGACGTTTTACTGAAACTGTTCTGTCTGGCGTCTCCGCGGGTGTGATCGGACTGGATGTGAGTGGTAATATTACGCTTCCCAATCGGACCGCGGGTAAGCTGATCGAGATCGAGACCAGTGACATGATTGGCCGTCCACTAAAAGATGTCGTGCCTCAGTTTGCGGATCTTCTGGATGAAGTCCGGGAAAAACCATTTCGGATTGCCCAAGCGCAAATCAATCTTCAAACCACGTCTGTTCACCGGCATCTGCTGGTGCGGATTGCCGCGGAAATTTCGGAAATGGGGGTTCAGGGTTTTGTTGTCACGATGGACGAGATTACAGAGCTTGTGTCGGCCCAACGAATGGCGGCTTGGGGTGATATTGCCCGCCGAATTGCCCATGAAATTAAAAATCCGCTGACCCCGATCCAATTATCTGCGGAACGGATAAAAAGGAAGTATGGCAAGCAGATCGAAACGGACATTGAAACTTTCCATAAGTGCACGGACACAATTATCCGGCAGGTTGGTGACATCGGACAAATGGTCGATGAGTTTTCCTCTTTTGCACGTATGCCAGCGCCCAGTTTCAGGCCGGAAAAATTGAATATTATTCTGGAAGAAGCGGTTTTCCTTCAGAAGGTCGCGCATCCCGAGATCGATTATGTGATCAACGGAGAATTATCTGAATCTCTATGTCAGCTGGATACGCCGCAAATTACACGGGTGTTTACCAATATCCTTCAGAATGCGGCCGATAGTATCGAAGGGCGCGACGGTGATCCTGCTACTTTGGAACGCGGGCATATCGGGATCAGCATGATTGAAAATGATACTCAGCTTGTGGTGGAAATCACAGACAACGGCCGCGGATTACCCAATGAAAACAGGGCTAGGCTGACAGAGCCATATGTCACTCATCGGGAAAAGGGAACGGGTCTGGGCTTGGCAATTGTCAATAAAATAATGGAAGAACATGGCGGATCTCTTGCTTTAATGGATGCCGATGACGGTCCCGGCGCGAAAGTTCAGATCATGTTTTTTAAAATAGAAATCGAAGAAACAAAAATGCTTAAAACAGGGAATAGCTAGTCATGTCTGCTGATATCCTAATTATCGATGATGAAGCTGATATTCGAGACCTTATTGCCGGGGTTCTTGAGGATGAGGGGTTTGAAACGCGGGAAGCGGCCAACAGTGACGAATGTATGGCAGAAATTGCGAACAGGCGCCCCAGTCTGGTTATTCTTGACATTTGGTTGCGCGGAAGCAAGCTGGACGGCATTGAGATCCTTCAGGAAATAAAGAAAGTCGCAGTCGAGTTGCCGGTGATCATGATTTCGGGACATGGCAATATTGAAACAGCCGTTAACACCATTAAAATGGGTGCGTATGATTTCATTGAAAAGCCGTTTAAAGCAGAACGTCTGATGCAAGTCGTAGAGCGGGCTCTGGAAGCCTCGCGCCTTCGACGGGAAGTACAGGAATTAAGACAGAAAGCGGGCGAATTTGTAGACGAATTGATCTGCCGATCTAACGTGATGGTACAATTAGAGCAATCCATTCAACGTGTTGCGCCGACCAATAGTCGGGTGATGATTACCGGGCCGTCCGGATCGGGTAAAGAAGTTGTCGCGCGCATGATCCATACGAATTCGCTGCGCAGCGACAGGCCTTTCGTCGCGATGAATGCGGCCACCATGGCCCCGGAGCTTCTTGAAATTCAATTGTTTGGTGTCGAGGAAGGTCGTATGAATTCAGCGAAAGGCGCGCGTCGCGGATTGCTGGAACAGGCCCATGGCGGCACTATTTTCCTGGATGAAATTGCAGATATGCCACTCGAAACGCAGGGTAAGATCCTGCGTGTCCTTGTCGAGCAATCCTTCCAGCGGGTCGGGGGAAGCGAGAAAGTCAAAGTAGATGTAAGAGTGATCTCATCCTCGAGCCAGGACTTGAAGGAAGCCATGGAAAATGGCCGATTGCGAGAAGATCTTTTCCATCGTTTGAGCGTGGTACCGTTAGCCATCCCGCCATTGAGGGAACGTTTGGAGGATATTGCGCCGCTGGCACGGTATTTTATTGAACGATTTGCCAAAAGTGCAGGGCTCCCTGTCCGTAAGATCGGTGAAGATGCCATCGCTACCCTTCAGGCCTCAAATTGGCCGGGCAACGTTCGCCAGCTTAAAAACGTGATTGAACAGATCATGATTTTGGCGACGGGTGAGAAAAACGCGCCGATCACCGCGGATATGATCCCGGCGGATGCCGGTGCGGCTCAATCGGTGATGAGCGGGCAAAAAGACAGTACTGAAATCATGACACTCCCGCTTAGGGATGCACGCGAGAGATTTGAAAAAGAGTATCTGGAAGCACAGGTCAATCGGTTTGGTGGAAATATTTCCAGAACGGCCTCCTTTGTTGGAATGGAACGCTCTGCATTGCACCGAAAACTTAAATCCCTTGGCATTCACAACAGTGAACGGGTAAAAGAACCAGAGTAGGTTCATACAAGGCGGAGGCCAGACCAGTATGCAGGTTATTGTATGCGGTGCCGGGCAGGTGGGTTCAAATATCGCCCGTCAGCTCGCGCGTGAAGGGAACGATGTTACCCTTGTTGATCAAAATGTTGAATTGGTCCGTAAAATTGGGGATGAATTGGATGTAAGGGCCATGGTTGGACATGCCTCTCACCCAGATATTTTGGAAAATGCAGGGGCGCGGGACGCGGATATGCTGATCGCGGTGACCCATAGTGACGAGGTCAATATGGTCGCCTGTCAGGTCGCGCATTCTCTTTTCGATGTTCCAAAAAAAGTGGCGCGTATTCGTGCGCAACAATATCTGGCTCCTATTTGGTCTGATTTATACAGTCGGGACCACTTACCGATCGATGTTATCATCTCTCCTGAAGTTGAAGTGGCTGAGGCAATTGCCCGCCGCCTGAAAGTCCCCGGCGCATTCGATACGGTTTCCTTTGCCGATGGTTTGGTACAGGTTATTGGCGTTCGCCTGGACGAAAGTTGTCCGATCGTTAATACGCCGCTGCGGCAATTGACCGAACTGTTTCCGGATCTGAATATCGTCGTTGTCGGTATTTATCGAGAAGGCCGGATGACAGTACCGACCTCTGATGATCAGATGTTCCCGGGTGACGAAGTGTATTTCGCGGCCGATGTGACACATGTTGCGCGTGCTATGCCGCTGTTCGGACACGAAGAACAGGAAGCGCGGAATGTTGTTATTGTCGGGGGTGGTAATATCGGGTTGCATCTCGCGCAATCCATCCAGCGGGATATGAAAAATGTGTCTCTTAAACTGATCGAGTCCAATAAAAAGCGGGCCGAATTTATTCAGGATCAGTTGGAAAATACAATTGTTTTGAACGGCGACGCGTTGGACCCGGATATTCTGACAGAAGCAAATGTACGTAAAGCCGAAACGATTGTCGCGCTGACCAATGATGATGAAGTAAATATTCTGTCGTCTCTGCTGGCCAAAGGGCAGGGCAGTGAAACTTCTATCACTTTGATCAATAATCCTGTTTTTACCCGTTTGATGACGTCGCTGGGCGTGGATGTTGTTGTTGATCCGCGAGCTACTACTGTTTCTGAAATACTGCGCCATGTTCGCCGGGGCCGTATTCGGGGCCTGCATTCATTTCAGGATGGCGCTGCGGAAGTGGTGGAAGGGGAGGCTCTTGAAACCTCGAAGCTTGTTGGTAAGGAACTTCGAAATATAAAATTGCCAAAAGGAACCATTATCGGGGCCATTATGAGGGAGAATTCGGTCATTATTCCCCGCGGGAAGACCGTTATCAAACCAAATGACCGTGTGGTGATCTTCGCATTGAGCAATGCCGTTCGCAAAGTAGAAGAAATGTTCTCTGTCAGCCTGGAATTCTTCTGATCCATGTTACTTGCTCCCGTCTTGACAATTTTGGGTTGGTTCCTGTCAATGCTAGCAGTGTTGATGCTGGTTCCCAGTGTCTACGCGGCATCGGATCAGGATATGACTGTCGCGGCCGCTTTTTTTGTCACGGCGATTGGAACCTGTTTTTTGGGGGGCGGCCTGATTTTGGCCAATCGGATGGAAACGCCCAGACTGAACAGCCGGGAAACATATCTCACGGCGTTTTTGATCTGGACCGTTGTGCCCGCCTTTGCCGCGATCCCCTTATATCTCGGCGAAGCGGTTGCCAATCCGTTGGATGCATATTTTGAAGCACTTTCCGGATTTACAACCAATGGCGCTTCGGTAGTTGATAATCTGGATGATCAGCCGCGCGGAATTTTACTATGGCGTTCGTTGATACAATGGGTCGGGGGATTTGCCTTGATTATTCTTGTCTCAACATTGTCATCTGCCTTTAACATGCCGGGGAATACACCGCTCAACCGGGCCATTGCCAGAAGTACCCGCCGGCGTCTCTCAAGGCGAATACGGTTTGGTGTGCTTTCCATTTTGCAGATTTATGCGTTATTGACCGCAATCTGTATTGTTTTTCTGTGGCTGTCAGGGATGGACCCGTTCTACGCCCTATGTTACGGATTTGGAACCTTGTCGACAGGTGGCTTTACGGTCACGGATCATGGGTTGGAGCTGTTTGGTAATCGCTTTACTGAACTTACGCTGATTGTTTTCATGATTATCGGGGCCATTAGTTTCAGTTTGCATTGGGCATTTTTCAACGGCGAGCGGCGCATATATTTTCAAAATCCTGAATATCGATATCTGATCTATTTATTGTTGGTCAGTACCGCCGGGATGGGCATCTTACTGTCATTTGAGACAGATATGCCGATGCTTTTGACTGTTCGCTATGCCGTATTCAATACGGTTTCTGCCCTTACGACGACTGGCTATACATTAGCGCCGATCTCTGAATCTGGTGAATTTTTCTGGCCTGTTGGTGTTGTTTTCCTGATGTTTTTCCTGATGAGCATCGGGGGATCAACTGGGTCGACCACTGGCGGTATAAAGCTGATGCGGGCCATTATGCTGTTTAAGCAGGGGGTGGCCGAAGTCAAACGTCTGAGCTATCCCACGGCAGTGATTACGTTGCAATACGGGAAAAACAAAATCACTCAGGAAAATGTTTTGTCGGCCTGGGGCTTTTTTACACTATATTGCTTTTCAATCGCCTTTATTTCTTTGGCTCTTGCTTTAACAGGCCTTGATTTTCAGGCAGCTTCTGCGCTCGCCGTTGGAAATTTGGCGAATGCCGGCGCTGCAATCACGCCGCTTGTTGCAGGTGCTGATGGAACCGGCGTCGAGTTTACGTCCTACAGTGACTTGCCCTCGGCCTCTAAGGTCCTATTATGCATCGCTATGCTGGTCGGTAGACTGGAATTTTTCACTATCCTTGCTCTTTTTAGTCCGTCACTGTGGCGGCGTTAATTAAGGTGTCGTTATGTCACGAATTGCTTATGTAAATGGTCAATATGTTCCTCACAAAGATGCTTCCGTTCATATTGAGGACAGAGGGTATCAATTTGCCGATGGTGTTTATGAAGTGATTCCGATTATTGCTGGTAAAATGATTGATGCCGACGGTCATTTGGACCGTTTATGGCGGAGCATGAATGAACTTCGGATCGAAGAGCCGATGAAACGCCGGCCGATGGAACTTGTTATGCGGGAAGTTTTGCGCAAAAACGGTGTCGAAACCGGGTTGATTTATATGCAGGTTACGCGGGGTGTCGCGCCGCGGGATCATCCGTTCCCGGCAGATGCCTTCCCATCGCTGGTTATGACCGCAAAGAAAACATCGTTGGAAAAATCGGCGCGCAAGGCGGAAGAAGGCGTGGCCGTTGTTACGGTCCCGGATATTCGTTGGCAACGTTGTGATATTAAGTCGGTGTCACTGCTGCCCAATATTCTGGCCAAGCAGGAAGCGGTCGAGAAGGGGGCGTATGAAGCATTTCAGGTTGACGAGGACGGTATGGTGACAGAAGGCAGCTCAACCAATGCCTGGATTGTTGATCAGGATGGTACCTTGATCACGCGGCCGACCAACAATTCGATATTGGCCGGCATTACGCGGGCGGCTTTGTTGGATCTTCTTGAGAAGAACAAAATCAAGTTTGAGCTGCGGTCATTCTCCAAAGAAGAATTACTGAACGCACGGGAGGTCTTTCTTACCAGCAGTTCGTCGTATGTTCAGCCTGTTATAAAAGTGGATGATGTGGTGATCGGCAATGGGAATCCAGGGAGTATCGCTACAAATCTACGCACAGTTTTTAAAGAATATATGGAAAATTAGTCTTTTATAGAGTTACGATATAAATTGTTATTATGTCGCTAAAAATACTTTATTATTCTTTTGGGGTTAAAAGACTTGTGTTTTCCAGTTTTAGTCCTTATCTGAGGGGATCTTTTTTGCCCTTCAATAAAAGGGCTAATTTAAAAAGTTGATAGTCAGCTTAAAGTGTAAAAAAAGAATTTTAGAATAATCAGGAAAGAGACTGCAAAATGGCCTCTGAAAAATCGCTAAACGTACAGGACGTGTTCCTTAATTTGTGTCGCAAAAATAACGTTGCTGTCACCATTTTCTTAGTCAACGGTGTAAAGCTGCAAGGTACCATTAGTGCGTTTGACAATTTTTGTGTAACGTTGCGCCGTGACAAGCACGAACAGCTTGTTTACAAACATGCAATTTCTACTGTCATGCCTGCATCACCGGTGCAGTTATATGATCCATCTGCTCAATAAGCACTGGTCTTATCAGGACAGGTAGAGAGTTAGAACAGGAAAATATGGATTACGAAACAGAGCGCACTTCGCCGCGCTCAGGAGATCGGTCGCTGGTTCTGCATCCCTTTTTGCGAAAAGGGGAAAAGAATCAAATCAGGGACCCTGAAGGATGCTTGGCTGAAGCAGTTTCACTGACAGCCGCCATCAATCTGGACGTAATCCATTCAGAAGTCGTTTCGTTGGCGGCTCCTAAACCGGGAACTCTTTTCGGTGAAGGCAAGCTTGAAGAATATGCCGATTTTGTAAAGCATAACGACATCGATGTTGTTATCATAGATCGGTCTGTTTCCCCAGTTCAGCAAAGAAATCTGGAACGTCGGTTACATGCAAAAGTGATCGACCGCACCGGCCTTATTCTGGAAATTTTTGGCGATCGCGCGCAGACCAAAGAAGGTGTCTTGCAGGTTGAACTTGCGCATCTATCGTATCAGCGTACGCGTTTGGTGCGGTCGTGGACCCATTTGGAGAGACAGCGCGGTGGTGCTGGTTTTCTTGGCGGGCCGGGCGAGTCCCAGTTGGAAATTGACAGACGCCTGATTGACGAGCGGATCGTAAAAATCAAAAAACAACTGGAAACGGTTGTCAGAACCCGCGAACTACACCGTTCAAAACGGAAAAAGGTACCTTATCCGATTGTCGCCCTTGTGGGATATACAAATGCGGGTAAGTCGACTTTGTTTAACAGATTGACGCAATCTGATGTTTTTGCCAAAGATCTGTTGTTCGCGACATTGGATCCGACATTACGCAAAATTGATCTACCGGGCGGACAAACCGTTATTCTGTCTGATACGGTCGGGTTTATTTCTGACTTGCCCACTGAGCTCGTAGCGGCATTTCGCGCGACTTTGGAAGAGGTTTTGGAAGCCGATCTGGTGGTTCATGTCCGCGATATCACGCATCCGGATACAGAAGCCCAGAAAAAAGACGTTTTCGACGTCCTGAAACGGTTGGGCGTTAATACAGACGACAAGAAGCATTATCTGGAAGTCCTGAATAAAGTGGATCTTCTGGACGAAGACGCGATGACCCTTCTTCAAAATGAAGTTGACCGCAAGGACGATAAAATACTGATGTCGGCTGTGTCTGGTATGGGGGTTGACGTCTTTAATGCGGCCATTGAACGAAAGCTCACGCATAATCAAAAATTGTTGAGTGTACGGGTTCCAAGTGACGATGGCGCCTCGCTTTCCTGGATCTATCGACACGGAACAGTGGTTGAACGGATGGAAGAGGAAGAAGCAACCGTATTAAATGTAAAGTTTTCACCAGAAAATCTGGGAAGACTGGAAAAAATGAATGTGGAAATCCTTTAGTGCTGATCGCTGCTTTTAGGCAATGACGCGTGAGGCAGGTAACGTTGCGGTTGCGACTGTCCCTTTTCCAACCTGACTACTCATGTGAATTGATCCGTTATGCAGCTTCATCAGCTGGGATGAGATATACAGCCCCAGGCCAACACCTTTTCCCGATGCCAGCGTGGATGCCTGTTCCGTTTGCATAAAGGCATCGAAAACCCGCTTCAATTCGCTTTCTTCAATCCCAATGCCATTATCGTGAATTTCAAAAACCACATCTCCATTTTCTTTCTTGTGAATAATAAGGGAAATCTGCCCGCCTTTAGGGGTATATTTCGTCGCATTGGTCATTAAGTTGATGATGACTTGCGTAAGACGGTGTTCATCTGCGCAAATGACCGTATCGGCATTTCGGCATTCGATGACCAGTCGCTGGCCTTTTTTGGAAGCTTCCAGTGAGAAAACCCGTTCGCAATAATCTGTAATTTTTGATACGGGAAAGGTCGTTTCAAAAAGGTTGAGGTTTCCACTATCGATGGTAGAGGCATCCAGTAATTCATTAATCTGGTTCAATAGCCGCCGGCCGCTGTCATTTATATCAGAAAGAGCGGAAGCCTGCCGTTCATTGATGCTGCCATAAACTCGGGCTGACAACATTTCTGAAAAACCAATGATTGCGTTCAAAGGGGTTCGTAATTCGTGGCTCATCGTAGCGAGGAAGTCTGTTTTTGCCTGATTTGCGGCCTCGGCTTCTGCTTGAGCAATGGATAATTTCTCAGTGCGTTCGGCAACCCGCTGTTCGAGGGTCATATTCAAATTTTTCAGATCCTGTTCAGCCTGAACCCGTTTTGTTACATCTTCTTCGGCGACGACATAAACCTGTTCACCAGAAACCGGATCCCGTCCGTTTTCAACGGTTATACGGTGCCATCTGGGGGCTTCTTGGGTCAGCACTTCAACTTCTTTAACAAATACTGAGTGTTGCTTCAGGCTTTCATTCAGGTCATTGAATAAATCTATATCAGGATATCGATCCGAAAAAGCGACCATTTCGTCTGTTGAAAAGCCATAAGCCTTTACAGCCGCAGGATTTTGAACCAGTAGATGTCCGTCAAGACTATAGGTGCTAACGAGAAGAGGGGTGTTTCTGGCGGCCTCCAATATTCGTTTCGCGCGCGGGTCCAGTTCATCTTTCAAAAACGGGGTTGCTTCAATCAGGACTGCGCGTTTGTTTTCATCCACCAAAATGGCACGAAAATTAACAATCACCATTTTTGGAATATCTTTTGGGTATAACGTCCAGTTTTCTTCAACGGTTTCGCCTTTGGCGCATCTTTCGAAGACATCATTCAGGCGGTCTTTTACAACGGGTGTATCTTCTGTCAGATCGATACTGACAAAAGCATCAACGCCATCGGTTTCCCAAAATTCCAAAGCGGCATTGTTCGCCCACCAAAAGGCATTTTCGTCAATTTTATAAACCCAGACTAGCGTGGAAAGAAGGTTATAAGACGACAATTCCTGATGAGACTTGAAATGAGGTAGCGGGGCGTGATCGGCCAAAATATTGCCTTTCAAGCAACAAAAAGAGGAACTACAGACAGCGCTAATAGACTGTTACAATGTTTCTTTCTCTGTTTTTTTTGCTTCATTCCAATAATAGTCCATTTCTTCGAGGCTACTGGTTTCAGGCGATTTATTGTTCTCGTGCAACCTTTGCTCAATATAATGAAAGCGTCTGGTAAATTTTCTATTAGTCTGCGCAAGAATAGTTTCGGGTTCAACGCCAATATGGCGTCCCAGATTGGCGACGACGAACAGGAAGTCTCCATATTCTTCGGCAATACGGTCCGGATCGTTATTCGCGGCGATTTCTGCCCTCAATTCTTCAAGTTCTTCTTTGATTTTATCGAAAACCGGTGCTGTATCGGGCCAGTCGAACCCAACCCGGGCTGCTCTGTTTTGTAGTTTGATCGCACGGGTGAGGGCAGGAAGGGTATGTGCGACATTATCTAATACAGAAAGGGGTCGCCCTTTTTTCTCAGCGGCACGTTGCCTTTCTTCCGCTTTCATTTCTTCCCACGCGATGGTTTGTGCCTCTGCATCTGCGATGGATTTTACCCCGAATACATGAGGGTGCCGGGCAATCATTTTATCGGCAATGGCCTGGACAACGTCGTTAAAATCAAAATGCCCCTCTTCTTTTGCCATTTGAGTATAGAACACCACCTGAAACATTAAATCGCCCAGCTCCGATTTCAACTCATCCATGTCGCCATCGGCAATTGCTTCAGCAACTTCATAAGCTTCTTCGATGGTGTAGGGGGCAATTGTCTTGAAAGATTGTTCAATGTCCCAGGGGCAACCGGTTTTCGGATCCCGGAGTTTTTCCATAATTTCCAGAAGCTGCTCGATTGGGGATGTTTTTTCTTTAGACACAGACATATGCTTTCGGATCAAAATTGGTCAATGATGTTGTGGTGCAGTGTAATCGCCTATCCGTGTCTTCGTAAAGGACCAGACATGTACTATCAGCGTGAAATGCAAAAATAGTGCGGATGTTTGTCTTTTTACTAAAGCAGAATAAAGACTGCGGACAGTATAAATCACTATTCACACGGCGAGATGGGTAGAGTTATAAAAAACAGGTCAAATTATTCTGGCATGTGTGCCTCAATCCAATCCCGAATTTTCAGGCGTCGGAGTATCCTGCTGCCGTAATCCGTACTGGTAAGGCAGATTTAAAACTTGGATTACAGGCCTTCGGCTTTCCTTATATGTCAAGCCATGGACATTCTCAGTCCAAAGATGGCTGCGGCCTGGAAGCAGTTTCGACGAAATTCCAGGAATAAGCTACTTCGTTAATTTTTGGCTGGAAATTATTGTTTTTATACATAATCTTACACTATGACTGATGAGCTGGATGACGATTTTCAACATAATAAGAAGAAGGTTAAAAAGGAAAAACCGCCTAAGGAAATTTCACCTGCGCTCATTCGGCAACAAGCCCTGCGTTATCTGGATCGTTTTGCCGCAACAACCATGAAATTGCGGCGCCATTTAATGAACAAATCAAGCAAAGCAATTGAATTTCATCAAACGGAGCCAGAGGCGGTTCTGGAGATAATTGATGCTGAAATTTCCAAACTTGTCGACGCTGGGATTTTAAATGACACGGAATATGCGGCAAGTAAGGCGCGGTCCATGGGACGGCAGGGTAAATCCTCATTACAGATCAGTGTAAAATTACAAAGTCTGGGATTTAAAGACAATGAAGCGGATCGCGCATTGGACCAGTTGAGGGAGGAAGAAGGCTATACAGAACGTAAAGCGGCAGCAAAATATATAAAAAAACGCCGCTTTGGGCCTTATAAACCCGACGGTGAATCTAAGGAACGATTGCAAAAGGAACTGCAGACGCTGGTGCGGAATGGTTTTGACTACAGTTTGTCCAAATCATTACTGACCATGGAGCGTTGCGAAGAGATTGAAGAAATTATCTTCGCCTCTGAATGAACAAGGTAAACAACGTCAGCAAGGTTTCAATTAATACAGCTGTTTAGCCATACGGTTACCCAGAGGGTCGGTCCATAATGACAAACTCAAGGCGCTTTGTTTTATTGCCGGTTAGAATGTCGACGGTAATGGTAGGCTGTAAAAATTGAGAAAAGGGGGCATGTATCTCACGTTATTCTTAATAGTTTGAGGTTCGGATATGACAGATCGTCGCGATAAATTTCCTGAAAGGGCGTTTTCAGCTACTTGACGTTTTAGTTAGGGAAATTGTCACCTGAGTATTCGCAGTGCTGGACACCGAATGAGAATATCCACCGAACAATATGATGGGTCCGCTAAATTGGACGAGGGTTTGGCCAGAACGAAAAACCAGGAGGAGAGCGGCGTTCGAATATAAATAAACTACTCAGATCGTTGGTAATCATTTTTGCGTATAATTTATATTATGGAAAATATTGAAGTTATTTCCGGGACTTTATGGGCAGTATGCATATCAAACACTATTCCATCAGGATCAATCGTCACAGCTCTACTTTTAGTTTCCCTTATCATGATTTACCTGTTTCTGATACGGCGGATGGAAACCCTCTTATTCTCAACATGAAGAAATGAGAAAAATACTGTGCATTGATTTTCTTCAATAAAAAATTGGCTTAAGCACTGTTTGCCTTTCAGACTTTTACTGATTGACCAGTATCAATTGAGACCTATCTAAATTTCAATAGTGCAAACTACGGCGTCCTATCACGACAGATCACAGAGCAGCCTGCTCTGACAGTCGTTGGGTTTAATGAATGTGACCATGGACACCTTTACATCCATTTTAACAAAACGTTCGAGATTGAGTTTGATTTCCCTACCGTCACCGCATATGTGCTGCGTCGGGCTGCATAATTTTCCTCTGTAATGTCTCGGCCAATCATTGGTCTGAGATAGATATAAGAGGTTCTGAAAAGGAACAAAATGATGGGTAATTCTTCCCCAACTATTGAACCGAACGAGACGTTTGACAATACTTGGCCGTTTCACGCTCGGTACACGGACACTCCCGGTTTTCGAATGCATTATATTGATGAAGGCGAAGGTTCTGAAACCTTGCTTTTACTGCATGGAGAGCCCACATGGAGCTATCTTTTCCGCCATCAAATTCCGATATGGGCGCAAAATAATCGCGTTATTGCCGTTGATCACATGGGATTTGGCAAGAGTGGTACGCCTAAAGACCGAACCTATTGGCTTCAGGATCATATTGATAATCTGGAGCGTTTTGTCCTTGCGCAGGATTTGCAGAATATCACACTTGTAATGCATGACTTTGGCGGCCCTGTAGGTATGGGGTTAGCCATTCGTCATCCAGAAAAAATTAAAAATATTGTGTCGGTGAATGGGCCAACGCCTGCCGGTCAGCCGGATTTTTTGACAAGGATTGGTGCCAATGTTGCTGAATCGCCGTGGTTCCAATGGATAATTAAAGCCAATGAAGACGGCACGCTTGAACAGGTGCTCGGACAGCTTGATTATAATATTCTCTCAACGCTCAAGCTCAATGGCTTTGAACAAAATGACATCATCACCGATAGCTGGTTACAGGCTTATCGTGCACCCTTTTCAACGCCTGAAGAGGCTTTAGGCGCTATTGGCTGGGCAAAGGGGTTTGCAACGGGAGCCCATGTTTTTGAAGAACCCGATCTGGCCACCAAAAAAACATTAGCAAAGAAACCGGCATTAGCGATCTGGGGTGAGGCTGACCGGACCCTGCATGCTAAGCATTTACTGCCGCTGTTTGATCAAGTTTTCCCGGACGGGCGCGTAGAGCGTTTACCTGGTGTCGGGCATTACAGCCCGGAGGATGCTCCTCAGGTAATAGCACAGCTCGTTTCTGAATTTTTAAAGAAAGATTCCTGAATCTTTAACCTTCAACTTTCTTTAAAAAAGTGGAAAACCAAGGACTATGGAATTTGCCTTTCTGTTTTTACCGGGACTGGCACTGGCTGATATAAGTGATCTTGTACTTTATCATGACCGACCGTTAGACCCCCTCTCGATGACCTGAATAAACCACACCATGGGATTACGCTCAGACTTGACCGTAATCCCATGGAAAGGGTTCATCAAAGCGATTGATCTTCTTAACAGATCGCAATTATTAGCGCAGGTGACTTGCGCTGAAAGGCCGCCGAGCCAAAGGCCAACTCTTTATACATAGCAGTAAAAGATAGGCAGCCCGAAAAGTGGTAATTTCAAATAAGACAAATACTTGACGGACTGTATTTAAGATACCGGATGAAGATCACGGTAATCCTTCATCGAATGGTTTTCGCTGATATATACGGATCGATTGGTCGATGGTTATTTGCTGACGAACCCATCCCATGTGGCCATATATTTTACGAACGTTTCGCTCAGACCCTGTTCTGCAAGATATGCTTCGCTCACTGGTAGCTTGGCACTTTCAAAATCAGCGTTGTTCTGGATTTGCGCAACGAAATCGTGATGTAAGATACCTGCCCGGCCTGCCATCACAAAATCTGCCCCCATCTTATAGGCCAGATCAACATCGGCAGCAGACATGATTTTACCAGCAACCGTCAATTTTACTGACTTGCGGTCCAGCTCAGCAAAATACGACATGAGTTTTTTGCCCTTGAAAGCCTCTTCTTCTGGTTCTTTTTTGAAATCCCACAATGAGACATCCAGAAAATCGATCTTTTCTTCGTCGAAAAGACGTTTAGCCGTGTAAAGTGCGTCTTCCAGTCGCATTCCGAACCGTTCAGGCGACAAACGGACGCTAACGTTAAAATCAGGCCGACATTTTTCACGGATACCATCGACAATTTCAAATATGATCCGAGCACGGTTTTCAGGTGAACCGCCATATTCATCTGTTCGTTGATTAAGAGTGGCACTTAAAAACTGGCACAATAAGTATCCATGAGCCCCATGGACTTCAACACCGTCAAAGCCCGCTTTTTCAGCACGAAGAGCCGCCTGAATGTAATTTTCTATGACTGATTTCACTTCATCCGTGGATAAACCACGCGCATTAAACTTGGCTTGGTCACTCGCGGATACAGGCTGAGTGCCGGTATGCTCTTCTGCGGCCCGCATACCACCATGAATAAGCTGTACAATCGCAAGAGACCCATTTTCTTTCAGGCCCTTAGCGAACTTGGTTAACCCAGGAAGCATGTCGTCATTATGGATACCAAGCTGTCCGGGAAAGCCTTTTCCCGACATTTCAGTAAAGGCCCCGCAGGTCATGGTCAATCCAAAACCAGCGTTTGCCCGCATGGTCAGCCATTTATATTCTTCATCGGAAAGCCGCCCATCATCATGACTTTGCATATTCGTGATTGGGGCCATTGCCAGTCTGTTTTCGATATGGCTGCCATGATTGAAGTTAAGCGATGTGAATAGGTCTTTGTTCATTTTCGAACCTTTAATCTTTGAATATTGTCTTTGCGCTTTTCTCAACTTAAGGAGCGCCCTTCTATTTCGCAACGTTGTTTATTGATCCAGTGAAGACGGTCACATAATTCGAAAAATCGATTTTGAGCAGGATGTTCAAGAAAGCGGGTTCACTATTTGGACAAACTATTATATGACTAGTATCATCTAATTGACAAATCCAGTGACAATAAGCAAATGCAAAACCAATCCTTTCTTGAAAAAGTCGCGGCTGTTCGCTCATTCTCCCGCTTTTATACGCGTAAAGCCGGTATTCTGAATGAAATGCTACTGGACAGCAATTTCGGGTTAACAGAAGCCCGTGTTCTGTACGAAATTCATGAGCGACGGCAAACAACTGCAAAAGAGTTGGCCCATGAACTGGATCTGGATCCGGCGTATGTCAGTAGATTACTGACAAAATTCGGAAAACAAGGCATTATTGCGCGAAAAACAGACCTTGCGGATAGAAGGCGGCAAATTGTTGTTCTTACTGAAAAAGGCGACCGTGAGGCAGAACAACTGGACCAACAATCAAGCGCCTTGTTCAGTGTAATGATCAACAATCTGAATGAGGATCAACAAAATACGCTTTTGCGGGCCATGGGGTCCATTCAATCTCTTCTTGAAAAGTCGGATTTGCCTGCGCCTCCCCTCGTCTTGCGAAACCATCAACCGGGGGATATGGGCTGGATCATCAACGCTCATGGGCGTTTATATGCAGAAGAATACGGGTGGGATAACAGTTTTGAAGCTTTGGTCGCCCAAATCGCGTCCGATTTTCTAACGCATTTTAAACCGGATCGAGAGGTCTGTTGGATTGCTGAACTTGACGGAAAGGCTGTTGGTTCGGCCCTGATTGTTGAAGAAAATGCGGATACCGCCAAACTCCGTCTGGTGATAGTTGACCCGGAAGCTAGAGGTCATGGTATTGGAGAAAGACTGGTCGAAGAATGTATGAATTCAGCGAAAAAATACGGGTATCGGCATATGTCGCTTTGGACAAATGCGAACCTGCTTGCCGCGATTAACATTTATAAAAAACTTGGATTTACATTAGTAAAAGAAGAGCCGCATCATAGCTTCGGTAAAGATCTGATTGGTCAGAACTGGAGCCGGCCGTTATGAAGGGCTTGCCGATTGTTGCGGCCATTTTGACGGGCCTTCAGGTGGGCGCAGCATTGGTTGCATCCAGCTATGTGATTGACCAAACCACGCCGGCAACACTGGCTGCCCTTCGCTATTTCGTAGCATTTCTATTTTTGTTTCCTGTTATGTTGCTCTTTTCCCGGCGGGCATTCGACGTAATTGATATCGTCCCGATATCGGCATTGGGTGTCGTGCAGTTTGGTTTTCTGGTTGCCCTCCTGAATTACGCCGTTCAATTTCTTCCCGCCGCGCAGGTTGCACTGATATTTTCAACCTTTCCCTTACAGACATTGATCCTCTCTGTGCTGTGGGGACGTGAGACACTCACGCTATTAAAAGCGATGGGCGTACTCCTGACAATTCTCGGTGTCGGGATTTCCGTCATTGATAAACTGACATTAAATATTCCGCAGGAAACGGAGTATTTCGCGATACTTGCGGCCTTTTTTGCAGCATTCTCCGGCGCTCTCTGCAGTGTTCTTTATGCCCCTTTTCTGCGGAAATACCCGGCCCAAAATGTAAGTGTTCTCGCAATGTTTGCATCGGTACTGGTGCTAGGCGGATATGCTGTTATAGTGGACGGACTGCCCTCAATTACGGGCATAAATACAATGGGTTGGTGGGTTATCCTGTTTATTGGCTTTAGCAGTGCTGCGGGTTATTTTCTTTGGTTATGGGCGCTGAAATATCTTTCCCCCACAAGGGTGACAATTTTCCTGTCACTCGGGCCGATTAGCAGCGCGGTCTTCGGATATTTGCTGTTAAGCGAAGCGATCACCTTTTACCTTCTTGGCGGCATTCTTTTTGTGATTGCCGGGCTTATATGCGGTTTTTACCAACGACAAAGCGTTGGTTGAAAACCCTCCCGAATTCGTCGGATAAACTGAACTGTATTTCCCGGTTTTTAAAGTCATTGTTTCTTCGGTGTTTCGTGCCTAAACTACGGCTGGCCTATCAATAATAAGAACGAAAAAACGTGACTTATAAAAATAAATTTCTTCCCCTAGAGGATTTCTCGCTATCCTACTATGAATGGGGCGATCCGCAAAACCAGACCCTTCTTTTTATACACGCAACCGGTATGCATGGGCTGGTTTGGGAAGCGGTAATTCAACAGCTTCAATCTGACTATCATATTATTGCAGTTGACCAGCGCGGGCATGGGCGCAGTCAGTCGGACCAATATTTGCTGGATTGGTCGCTGATGGGAAACGATGCCATTAATTTGATTGAAAAACTGGATCTGAATGACATTATCGGTGTGGGACACTCCATGGGCGGGCATGTAATGCTTCAGGCCGCCCTGGCGCTACAGCAACGGTTCAAACGCCTTGTCTTGATCGATCCGGTTGTCTTTCCATTAGAACGCTATGACACGCTTTCCGACTTTGAGAAAGGACATCCGAAAGACAATCCGATTGCCCGCCGCAAAAACGATTTTTCAGACTGGCGCGATATGTATGACATTTTTCGGGCCCGTGCCCCCTACTCTGACTGGCAGCCTGAAATTCTGAAAAATTACTGTCGCCATGGCGTTGTTCCAGCGAAAGATAACCCGTTAAGGGCCAGTCTTGCCTGCGCACCGGATATCGAGGCCTCTGTTTATATGGGCCATTGCAGTGTCAATCTGCACAATGTGATGTCTCAATTGAAATGCCCTGTGTTGGTTTTGCGGGCTCGTGGCAGGCGTCCAGATGCTCCCCATAAAATCGATTTTTCTGCGTCCCCCACAGATGAAAAGCTGGCACATGCCTTTGAAAATGGCCGGGATGTCTGGCTTCAACATTTAAGTCACTTTATTCCGATGGAAGATCCGGCATTAACGGCGGAATATATCGAAGGTCGGCGCTAGGATCCGTCTTGCGGGCAAACCGTTTCGTTTATATCCTTGTTGAGCCCTTTTGACGGAAAGGAAGTAAGATGACCGTAGATATTGGTTTTACACATGTTGCCCTTGCGGTTACGAATGTGGATAAAAGCATCGGGTTTTACAAAAAATACGCTCAAATGGAACCCGTGCACCAAAGAGCCGATCCGGAATCAGGGATGCGTGTTGTCTGGCTTTCTGATAAAACGCGTCCTTTTGTTCTTGTCTTAATCGAAGAAGAGACCGCAGATCCCATTCTCAAGCCCATTGCGCATTTAGGGGTTGGATGCCCGTCCGAGGCGGATGTAGACGCGTTCTGCGACTTGGCCAGAAACGAAGGAATTCTTAAAATGGGGCCAACACGGTCGGGCCCGCCAGTTGGTTATTGGGCCATTATCAGTGACCCTGACGGGCATTCCCTGGAGTTGGCCTATGGGCAGGAAATTGGCTTGATTACGCAGCAGGAAAAAGAGGGATAACCAAAGTGGACTTGCCCGGCGTGCAAAAAGCGCTCTTGAAGGTTGAAGATAACCAGGATCGGTCAAGCACCTGCAATGGAAGGACAGCAGAAAAGAAGACGGTTTGATTAATGCTGAATAAGAAGTTTTCCTTTCATCCAGACCGGAATTATGGTCTAGATCTACGCCCTGTTTTTCTCTCCCTAGAAGGCCCCGATGGTTTTAGACTTATTACAAACTCCAATAATCCGCCGGTTTCTAGGCGCTATTCTCCTTTTTCCTGTTATTTATTTCAGTATCGCTGGTGCTCTGATTATTTCACAGTGGCCCAAAGAGCTGAATACAGGAGGCAAAGGGTTAGACTTTTCTAAAATTACCAGCAAATCAGCCATAAACCCGCCCGTGCCTGACATCCTTCCGATGCGGGATGGTTACGCGTTGCCAGTACGGGTATATGGCCGGGAAAATCAAGGGACCCTTGTTGTCCTGATCCATGGATCAGGTTGGCATGGGCTTCAATATCACGCTCTGGCAACTGAGTTATCCAAACGGGCAGTTGTTGCTGTGCCTGATTTGCGTGGCCATGGGGCGGCGCCTGAAAAACGGGGTGACGTTGATCATATCGGGCAATTTGAAGAAGACATGGCAGATCTGATTGACCATATGCGATCAGATAATCAGCAGGTTGTCGTTGCCGGGCATTCTTCGGGAGGAGGTTTGGTCGTTAGGATGGTTGGCGGGCCCTATAAAGACCGCATCGATAAAGCCATTTTGCTGGCCCCTTTTTTGAAGTATGACGCCCCGACGATGCGGCCAAATTCAGGTGGCTGGGCCTTTGCCTTGACCCGGCGACTAATCGGGTTAAGCATGCTCAATCAGGTTGGGATTAAAGGGCTCAATGACTTAACGGTTATTCAGTTTGCAATACCAAACAGCGTTCTGAACGGTCCTCTTGGCCATACGGCAACCCCGTCGTATTCCTATCGCCTGAATGCAAGCTATGCCCCGCGAAATGACTATCTGGCTGATATAAAGCAACTTCCCCCCTTCCTATTGTTGGTCGGAAAAGAAGACGAAGCCTTTGTCGCAGACGCTTTTCAGCCCTTACTCAGCAGCGTTTCGGATAAGGGCAGCTATCATCTGATTGAAGGGGTTGGACATTTGGATATTGTCAATAACAGCCGTGCCCACGAGCTGATAAAGCAGTTTATTCAACAATAAAAATAACACATTGTTATTAAATATTTTTTTATCGAAGCGCGTCTGTCAAATATCGTGTCAGACGCGCTTCTATTCATGGGATTCAAGCGGATAGTATGCCGTTCAGCCTTTGTTGGATAATAGCTTCAGCATCCGCCATAATCGTATCAACAAGTTCCTGGCAGGTTGGTATGTCATGGATAAGGCCCGCGACCATGCCACAACTCCAGGCACCGGCATCCATGTCCCCTTCTTGCATGACTTTAGGATAGACCCCACCCACAAGCTCTTTAATATCGTCAATACCAAGGCTTGCGCCTTTTTCTCGTTCAATTTCAACGATTTTCTCGACGGCTGGGTTGGCCAGAACCCGTTCTGTGTTCCGTAGCGGGCGCATGATCAGGCGCGTGTCCAGTTCAGTTGCCTGAACCAATGCGTCTTTGACATTCTGATGTACCGGCGCATCTTTTGTTGCAATGAAACGGGTTCCCATATTAATGCCGTCCGCGCCCAAAGCCAGGGCCGCAACCAGTTGCTTACCATTTCCCATACCGCCAGAGGCAACGAAAGGGATGGAAAGTTCCTCCGCTGCCCGCGGAAGCAGGATCATATTCGGAATGTCATCCTCGCCAGGATGGCCGCCACATTCAAAGCCGTCAACACTGACTGCATCACAGCCAATTTTCTCTGCTTTTAACGAATGGCGAACAGACGTGCATTTATGAATAACCTTGATGCCGGCTTCTTTCAACGCAGGCATATAGGCTTCAGGGCTTCTGCCCGCCGTTTCGACGATTTTGACGCCGCCTTTTACAATTGCTTCAATATATTCAGGATAAGGCGGGGCAGCAAAACCGGGCAGGAAGGTCAGATTTACGCCAAACGGTTTGTCGGTCATATCGTGGCAGCGGGCGATTTCGTTGGCCAGATCAGTTGGCGTTTTCTGGGTCAGCCCTGTAATAATGCCAAGTCCCCCTGCATTTGAAACAGCTGCTGCCATTTCCGCAAAACCGACAAAGTGCATACCACCCTGAATAATAGGATGTTGGATACCAAATAATTCTGTGATTTTTGTTTTCATTTTCAGCTCCATTTAGCTACTATTATTGTAGTTATTGAACGCAATAATGGGGCGGCAATTAAAATTTGTCACCCGTATAAATGCATCATCCGGTATTTCAGCCAAAGGGTGGAGGAATTTTCATTGAGCAAAAAGGATTTTAAAGATCTGAATTGCAGTATTGCACAGACACTGGACCAGATCGGAGAACACTGGACCTTTATGATCCTGCGCAATGCCTTTATGGGAATTCGTCGGTTCGAAGACTTTCAGCAGCAACTGTCTATTTCACCAACGGTTTTAAGTCAGCGGCTTAAGAAACTAACGGAAAACGATATTCTTGAAAAACGGAAAAGCAAAACAGATGGCCGTTCTGTGGAATATAAACTCACTGAAAAAGGGTTGGATATCTATCCAATTTTGATCGCGCTGATGGATTGGGGCGAGAAATATGCGCCCTCCTCTTGTGGGGAGCGCTTGCTGCTCGTTGACCGCCAGGATGGAAAGCCGATCGGCCCGGTGAGCGTGCTTGCCCATGACGGACGTCCTTTAACGGCACGTGATGTGCAGGTTCGTCCAGGCAATGGAGCTGACGAACCGATGATCGATCTGGTCCATCACCGAAGATCTTTTTCTCAATAAAATCAGTTCTTTGAAAGATCCAGCTTCATACCGACATGAGAGGCTTCAAAACCAAGGTTTTCATAAAACCGATGCGCATCCTTACGGGTTAAATCCGTTGTTAGTTGCACTAGCTCACAATTTGTCGTTTTTGCATGTTCGATCGCAAACTCTATCATTTTTCGCCCAAGACCTGATGATCTGATCGATTTATCAATCCGCACCGCTTCAATCTGCAGGCGGCTCATTCCTTTTCTGGAAAGACCGGCAATCTTTGTCAGTTGCATGCACCCTTTAATCTTTCCTTTACTTTCAACAACATACTGTTCGTTGCCCATTTGCTGCTGCATCTGTGAGAAGGCGTTCATATAGAAATCTGGCAATGGGTTTTCAGCCTGTTCCCGAATTGCGCCCAACTGATCGTCCGCCAAAAGATAGACAATTTGCAGGATGTCTTCTTCAGTGGCCTGACGGATTATAAAGTCAATGTCGGTCAAGTTATTATCTCCATTCCATCATAGGCAGGCTCAACCCCTGCCGGGAGTTCTTTGAGGAGTGTCTGATAATCGAGATCAACATGCATGTTTGTCAAAATTGCCCGGCGCGGCTTCAGGCGCTCAATCCATTTCAATGCGGTTTCCAGATTAACGTGGGTGGGATGGGGAGTGTAGCGCATGGCATCAACAATCCAGGTATCCACACCTTTGAGAATATCAAAGCCATTATCATCCAGATTGACCAGATCGTTTGAATAGCCGATATTCCCCATTCGGAATCCAAGGCTGATGACACTGCCATGGTCCTGATCGAACGGAATAAAGTTGATATTGCCAATATCAAAAGGGCCATCAATGAAATGTTCTTCAAGGATTGCGGGATATGGGCTACCATCCAGTTGCTGGAAACAATAGTCAAAACGGCGCATCAACACGTCAAGAGTAACCTTGTTCCCCCACACCTTCACGCGCTCCCGATTGCGGATGGCCAGGACACGCAGTTCATCGATGCCGTGGCATTGATCCGCATGTTCATGGGTCCAAACGACCCCATCCAGTTTACCCACATCCGCATCCAGTAACTGATTTCTCATATCCGGTGAAGTATCAATCAGAACCTTTGTTCCCTCGTTCTCCACCAGAATACTGCACCGACTACGCCTGTTTTTCGGCTCGTTCGGATCACAAGCACCCCAGTCGTTCCCTATCCGAGGAACGCCGCCTGACGTTCCGCATCCTAAAATTCTTACTTTCATCAATCTTCTCGTTGAATTTTATTAAACAAAGCAAAGAAATTCTGCGTAGTAATGTCCGCGATTTCAGTCTGACTTACTTCTTTTAACTCGGCAACCTTGGCCGCGGTATGGGCGACGAACGAGGGTTCGTTTGTTTTTCCCCGGTTGGGAATGGGCGCAAGATAAGGGCTATCAGTTTCGACCAGCAATTTGTCCAGCGGAATTTTCCGAACATGGTCTCTTAAATCCTCAGCGGCTTTAAATGTGACAATTCCAGATATAGAAATAAGAAACCCAATTTCCATTGATTTTTCAGCAACTTCCCAGCCAGAGCTAAAGCAATGTATAACGCCCGTAAAAGGGCCTTTCGCATATTCTTCATGTAGAATATCGATGGTGTCCTGATCCGCGTTTCGCGTATGAACGATTAACGGCAGGCCGGTTTCCCGGGCGGCTTCGATATGAATTCTGAAAGACTGTCTTTGAATGTCGCGGGGGGAATGCTCATAAAAGTAATCAAGGCCGGTTTCACCGATGGCTACAACTTTTGGATGGCTGGCAAGATCCACCAGCTTTTGAACAGTGATATCACTCCCCTCTTCTTCCGCTTCATGAGGATGGATCCCGACGGAACAATGAATATTGTCATGGGCTTCTGCAATAGCGCGGACCCCATCAAACTGGCGCAGTTTAGTGCCAATTGTCAGCATATGGCCGACATTTGCCAATTCGGCGCGTCTTAATACATCATCCATTTGTGATGATAACTGCTCAAAATCGAGATGGCAGTGACTATCAACAAGCATAATTCATCCTTGATTATTTATTTTCGGGCTGTGCTTAAAAACAAATCCAAAACCACTTGTTTGCGATCCAGATTGACGCTTTCCGCCCGATTGATCAGATGGTTCGACTTTTCCCAGATATCTATCCAAAATGCAACAGATTGATGGCTGGCAAGTCTGTTCATCACATCTGTTTCATTCTGCACATATACCGTACCATCAAATCCGGTGCTAATCCCTCTCACAAGTCGGGAGATCCACCAGGGAAACACCGTCGTGAGCACATCGTAAAGCGTCTCGCCGCCTTTTTTACCAGCGGCATCAGCAAGACCATGAAGCTTATCCGGCGAGAAATGGGGATATCCGTTAAATAATTCAAGCATTGATAAGAAGACCTGGGTACCGCCCGCCTGTTGCAACCTGAGCGCCTGTCCGGGACTTCCCTCAGCAAGCACGGCCAAAATATCCAGATCGTGATCTGCTAGATCAGGGCTTAAACTTGTTAAAACCGTTTTTAAATCCTGATCTTCCAGTGGTTTAAGGGGCAGCATTCTGCACCGGGACCGAATGGTCGGAAGCAATCCTGCCGGGGTATGGGATAACAAGAAGAAAATGGTGCGTGCAGGGGGTTCTTCCAAAATTTTCAAGAACGCGTTGGCCGCACTGACATTCATGTCGTCGACTGTATCAACAATAACGACCCGCCATCCTCCGTCGCTGGATTTCAATCCAAAAAAGTTGGACAGTGACCGTACGTCATTGATCCGAATAACTTTGAAATGTTTCTTTCCTTTAGGGTCATACTGGCGTCTAAGAACCGCCAATCCGGGATGGGATCCTGCGTTCATAAGCGCTACGGCGGGGTGATCCGCTGGCGTATCCAGACTGTCTGGTGGGCCAAACAATCCGCTTCCCGATCCTTCCTGCGACAGAAGGAAACGCGCTGCCCGGTAGGCAAAACTGGCTTTACCGATCCCCATTTTTCCAGAAATCAGCCAGGCATGATGAAATCGGCCGCCGTTGAAACTTGCCAGAAATTCAGTTTCAGCGGCGTGATGCCCGATAAGAGCTCCGCTGTCCCGTGGATGAGGAAACCCTTCCAGGGCATCTGCTGTTGGCTCTTCGCTCAAGAAAAGAGCCTTTCTTTTACGATGGCCCGTAGATCAGATTGAATTTCATCAATTGGGCGGTCTGCATCGACAATCACACAGCGATGTTTGTTTTTCTCAGCAATATCAAAGAACCCTTGCCGCATGCGCTCATGCATCGACAGATCCATTTTTTCAAACCGATCTTCATTATGGGACCGGCCCTGGGTCCGGGCCAAGCCACGCGCCACATCAATATCCAGAATGAGGGTCAGATCAGGTTCGAAGTCACCGACCGTCACATCATGAATTTTCTGGACATTTTCAACACCCAACTGATTTCCGTAACCCTGATACGCCATTGTCGAGTCGGCAAATCGGTCAGAAATAACAAATGTTCCCACTTCCAATGCGGGCCAAACCGTGAGGCGCAGATGATTTCGGCGGGAGGCATAAAATAACAGAGTTTCGCCAACAGCGTCCCAGCGATCCGGATCGCCCGTCAAGATCAGTTCGCGAATTTCATCAGCACCGGGCGCACCGCCGGGTTCTCGCGTAAGCAATACATTCGTGTTGAAATTTGCCTGAATATACTCGTTCAGCAATCGCGCTTGCGTAGATTTTCCAGTGCCATCCCCACCTTCAAGTGTGATGAATTTTCCGGGATAAGTTATTGAATTACTCATAAAATACCTAGTTGGCTGAAGCCCCGAAAAGAACGTATTTAATGGCTCCGCTGACGCGGCCAAAAATGCCGGGCCGGCTAATGTCTTCTGACGCAATCAATGGAACTTCGATGGTTTCCATCTCTGGCGCAGTAATGATCAGCCGTGCGACGGGGGTTCCCTTAAGAATTGGGGCCGGAATAGGTTCGTTATAGACCAGTTTGACCTGCATGGATCGTCTGTCTTTACGAGACATCGTGACGGTCAGGTCCTTTTCGACGGAAAGGGAAACCAGTTCCTTTTCGCCCAACCAGACGCGCGCTTTGGCAACTTCCTGATCTTTTTTAAACAAGGCGTAATTGTCAAACTCGCGAAATCCCCATTCCAGCAACCGTTCTGACTCCCTGCCCCGTTCCTTTGCACTGGATAACCCATTAACAACAAGGATTAAACGTCTATCCCCGCGTTTTGCTGAGCCCGTCAAGCCGTAACCGGATTCTTCCGTATGACCGGTTTTCAGACCATCCGCGCCATTATTTGAATATAAAAGCGGGTTGCGGTTTCCTTGTTTGATGTCTTTACCTTTGTTGGTTTTGCCAAAGGTGAAACTTTTTTCGCTGAATATTCCATAATAATCGGGGAAATTCCGGATTATGTATTTAGAAAGCAGCGCCAGTTCCCGGGCAGTCATGCGGTGATTAGGGTCCGGCCAACCGGTAGCGTTCGCAAAAATACTTTTTTCGAGTCCAATTTCTCGGGCGCGGGCGGTCATTGAGTCTGCGAAGGCAGCTTCTGACCCGGCCAAAGCCTCGGCGACAACTATGCAGGCATCGTTACCGGATTGAACAATGATACCGCGAAGAAGGTCTCCGATTTTGACACGTTTATTGACCTCCACAAACATTTTGGAGCCCCCTTTACGCCAGGCTTTTTCACTTACTGGAAATGTATCATCCATTTTAAGTGAGCCGTCTTTCAACCGTTCAAACAACATGGTCACTGTCATCAATTTACTCATTGATGCGGGTGGCATTAAGGTATCGGCATCTTTTTCAAGAAGAACGGCACCGGTATCCATATCCATTAGAAAGGCTTGCCGGGCAGCTGTTTCCAACGCCTGCGCCGACGATCCCATGATCGTGAGACCAGTTACCGCGGCTGCAAAAACAAGCGTTTTTCTGAGTTTGATTCCGATAGCGGGAAGAAATTTCAACATTCTCTCACTTTTTTTCTGCCAAATAATTTTCAAAGTCACATTCTTTAATCTGAGTATCGAAGGGTCGGTCACTGTTGTTCGATGATAATTCTGGCATTTGTATGACCAGAATTGATCAGTTTCGCCAATAGAATGTCCGCTTCGTCCACGCTATAAACGGGCCCAAGCCGAACACGGTAGAAATCCTGACCGTTCACCAGAACCTGATTTACTTTTGTTGGTGCAAGACCGGATAGTTGAGCGCTTAGCCGATTAGCATTGTTAAAATCGATGAACGCGCCTGCCTGAATAAAAATTTCACTGTCCGCGACAGGCTCTACTGATAGTACATTATCCGGGACGGACGGGGTCGGTGTTGTTTCGTTTGCCCTATCCACTGGTTTGGGCAATTCAGCCACATCCGGTTTTGGCGCGGCCTTAACATCGCTTGGCGGTGCCAATGTGGCTGTTTGTACATCTGCCTTGGGCGCCGCTTTTACTTTTTTCTTTTCTTCTTCTGTTGTTTCTGCTTTTGCAAGATATCGTACATCCTGCCCGGCCGGATTGGCCAACTCTACGCGAACTTTGGCCGTGCCATTTCGAATAACACCCAGAAGCTGCGCAGCCCGCCGTGAGAGATCAATGATCCGGCCATGGACAAATGGCCCGCGATCATTAACGGTTACGACCAGCGAACGGCCATTTTCCAGATTGGTGACCCTGACGTCTGTCGGCATAGGCAGGGTCTTATGGGCTGCTGTCAGCTGGTTCATGTCATAGACTGCACCGTTCGCAGTTTTACGTCCATGAAATGGCTCGCCATACCAGGATGCAATACCGGTTTCGCTATACTGTGGATCTTCTGCCGGATAATACCAGATATTATCTACTTTGTAGGGCTTCCCGACTTTCCGGCTCCCCCGATTGACCTTTGACAAATCCGTGTTATCTGATGATTTCATCTCAGATGCAGCATGCCCCAGCAAACTAATCTCGGCGCAACCGGATAATAAACCCGCCGAAATCAATATCGCTGTGGTCGTGCCGATAATTCTGAAATGCCGAAAATGTCTTGTAATACCCATACTGCAATAACCCTTTTAGATTAAGGCGAAACCAATTTATCTGCCAGCTGTCCAACGGACATGGCAAAATAAGTTGAATAATTCCATTTCAAAATGGTCCGGTAATTATTGTAGACCAGAAAAGTCTGCCCATTCCCGCCCTTTGGCTGGACAAGCGAGCCCACGAGCTGGCGGGTGGGTAAATCTGTGCCGTTTACTTTTCTGACACCCAAATTCTGCCATTCCTGCATGGGCTTTTGTATCTTCAGGCTGATCAGGTTCTTATCAAAGTCGGCCGGAAGCTTAACCTCCCGTCCCCATGTCTGATCCCCACGCCAGCCCGATTTAGATAAGTAATTTGCCGCAGACGCGAAAACATCCGGTTTGGTTGTCCAAATGTCGCGCCGACCATCCTTATCATGATCGACCGCAAAATTCACAAAGCTTGATGGCATAAACTGAGCTTGACCCATGGCTCCTGCCCAGGACCCTTTCATGTCGCCGGGCTTAATATGCCTGTCTTCGAGAATCCTCAGTGCGATCATCAGTTCTTTGCGAAAATAATCGGCGCGGCGGTCATCATATGCCAGTGTGGTCAAGGCTTCGACAACATTAAACCCGCCTGTATATTTTCCAAAACGGGTTTCCACACCCCACAAAGCGACGATAAAGCGGGGTTGAACACCATATATCCGGCTCACCTCATCCAATACGGCTTTATGTTTGCGCAGCCGGGCTTTTCCCATATCAACGAGGGATTTCGGGAGCCTTTTCGCCATATATTGCTGAAAGGTCTGTGTTACTTCGGGCTGCTTGCGATCCAAAGTAATAATTTTTTCTTTAAACTTCACATTTCGAAAGGCAGTATCGAGTATCGGCTTACTAATTCCATTGGCGTGGGCTTCCGCTTTCAATTCTTCTAGCCACAGACCAAATTCCTTTTTTGCAGCGACCGCGCTGCTGATCGGCATTGCCATCGCAACTGCGACAACCAAAGATCCTAATTTTGTGGAAATTTTCAGCATTTACCCCTCTTAGAACAAGCTTTTATCCTTTTTGCCATACCCAGCCATATGGTGCAACGATTGCATGGCCGAAACTTGTTCATAATTGCCTCTTTTTTCTACCAAAAATGATTTTTTACCAATCTACCCTATTGACAGCGTGGTGCCTGAACGAGTAAACGTCTCGAACGCCAAACAGACGAAGGTCTTTTGGCCTTCAAAATCGATAATAATTGATTTTGAGTATTGCGGAGGGATGGCAGAGCGGTTGAATGCACTGGTCTTGAAAACCAGCAAGGGTGCAAGCCCTTCCGGGGTTCGAATCCCCGTCCCTCCGCCACTTTATCTTCACCCTAACGATCAAGTAAGATGTAACCTATTGGTTTTAATGCGGTTATTTTTCACGCGATCCTAAAGTGCTTTTCAAACAAATCAAGGCGAACAGACTAATGGTACAGAACACTGGTATCAACAGGGCATCCAAACGTTTGCAGGCTGGCAATCTTTGGTTAAGCCCGGTGAAGTGCCATGCATTTCGCCCCAAGTGAGACAGCCAACTCATATTTCGAAAATTGCGAAATCGATCTATTCTATATGCGGGGTCCGCACCTCACCGTTATCCGCGAAGGGTAGGAAAAAAGCGAGGTTTCTCAATCTTTTTTGGCGTTAAAGCAAGCAGGTTGCAAAGCGATACCTGATCCCAATAGATAAATCTCATGGGGTAGCTGTAGACACTTCTCTCATATCACTGGCCGCTTTGAGCGCCGCGTCGCGAACTTCTATTGCAAGTCCTGAATCCGGAAGGGTCCGGGCAAGCACCATGCCACCAACGCAAAGGGCTGCCATTGATAAGGCGCGTTGCCGCACGCCTTCTTCTGGACCGTCCAAGGTGTTTTCAAACAGCCAAACCATTGCTGTTAGAAGTTCCTGATAGGCCTGTTGGACATCGGGACTGGCCCGCGCCACATCAGACGGCAGGGCAATCATCGGACATTGGTTTTCCATATCTTCCAGATGTTCGTTTGACAAATAACTGTCCAGCATATGTTGGGCCATTTCAGGATTGAGACGGCTGGGATCAATACCGGCCTCTTCGCGCCATTGGGCCCCGCGCCCGCCAAGAAAACTTTTGACCGCCGCTGCATAAAGCGCTTCTTTGTTATCAAAATGATTGTAAAAACCGCCATGGGTCAGGCCGGCCTGCTTCATGATCATGCCAATCGTCACCCCCCGAAATCCATGAATATTAAAAAGGGTCCGTGCCGTCTCGATGATGGTGGCGCGGGTGTTTTTTTTGTGCTCGGCGCTATAAGGCATGGGTTTTCTCCAATATCGGGCAAGCATAGCATTATTTTTAATATGATCTTGATCATATTTAGATCGATGTCAAAATTCTTCTTCTCAACACACTTGTAGCGAAAAGGATTAAGACATGCCCAAATTTGTATTGGCTTATCATGGCCAACCCAAAATTGAATCGAATGAAGACGGGGCGCAACATATGGCAGAATGGCGTACTTGGATGGAATCATTAGGGGATGCTGTCGCTGAGCCAGGGTTGCCTGTCGGACCCTCCAAAACAATTCAATCAGATGGAACCGTTACCGATGATGGAGGGGCCAATCCGATCTCTGGCTACACAATCCTCGAGGCTGAAGATATAGAGGCTGCAATCAGGATGACAAAGCCATGCCCACATATAAAGGGTGGCGGATCAATTGAAATCGCGCCTGCCCTTAATATGGAAATGTGACCTGACCAGACCAGATTGGAGGGGGGGTGGTCGAAAATGGCCGTCCCAATATTCTGGAAAACGCGACTTATACCCCTGGCGCCTTGCTGACACACAATGCTGCCGTCACCAAAATATCGAGAAATCCCTATGGTCCATCACGGTAAATTCGGGATAAGACTAGAATTTCGGGCTTTTTTGAACCTTCGACCAGTCTAATGGCGGAACTGTAAACAGTTTCAGGTTCGGACCGCACAAAAGGGTTTATTGGTCTTGATAATGTGAAAGACCAGATGCAGGAACATGGGGCGTTTGATCCCCGGCCCTTCTCTCTTTGTTTTCTCCCGCACCAAAACAACGGTGTTCTGATTTATTCCCTGCCATTGCTATATCGATAGTGGGTTTATTTTCAGATTGTATCGGCTGGTTTAAGCCAGATATGAAACGTCATACTATTCTACGCTTATTTGTTGAATGACTTGACAAGATACTCTCTTCGTATCCAGAATAAAACCAGTTCAGTTTGTATAACGTGAAAAATTCAATTTGAAATGGACGTTTATACTAATGACGAGCAACTCGGATGCTTTCTCACATAAAGTTTTTCTTGATAAAACCGCAGGTGTGATTTTTATTAGACATGGTGCGGTATTAAATTTCGACATTCTGATGCGTGTCGCAACGGAAGCGAATGAAACACCTGGACTATTGCCCGGATATGGCAGTTTTGTTGATTTCAGAGCTTGTGAACGGATTGATCTCACAAGTGATGATGTGCGGAAGGTAAATAACTTCGTTCAACAGAAGATGGCCTGGCGCGGTGTTTTTCCAATCGCATTTGTTACAGCTTCAAAACTAACCCACGGTATTTCCCGCATGTATGGTAGCTTCCTGAACGAAGGGTTGCCGACAGTGAATATATTCACAGCACCAGAACCCGCCTTGGAATGGTTAGGTCTTCCCAGAGATTATAAGCTCCCCTTTTAGCAATCGGAACAGATGGGCGCTTCTAGGTTTGATTTTAATCTTTGTACATTTTGCGTGGCGTGATTTATTTTTGATCCAGATTGCAGAGGAATTGCCTGATGGATTGGCCTTATTAAGGCTCGCATCAAGCCCATTCTGTGAACCTAACCGTCAGGTTATGTTTCTGGGCTTACTTTTAAGTCGTCAGTTTCGATGGCGTCTGGTTTCGCTTGATTGGTGGTGTGTCGTACTTTTGGTAAGTACAAGATACATGTCGTGCCGTTCTTACCGTCACTTTCGACAGCCGCTTTACCATTTTGCAATTCAGCCAATTTCTGAAAATAAGTCAGGCCAAGACCAAGATTTTCATCTGCCTGCGTCAAAGCATTTCCAGATTTGGAAAAAATATCGAAGACTGTTTTTATTTGCTCGGGCGGAATTCCGGGGCCATTATCAGTGACAGAAATGGCGACGAAGTCGGTTTTAAGCTGTTCAGATATCTGGACAATAATAGTGTCTTCTGCAGGTGAGAACTTAATGGCATTATCAAGCACGTGCATTATAGCCTGCCGGGTTGCGTTTTCGTCAAACTCAGCAAAGATTGGTGTATCACCGTTTGCTTTTATTTTTATCGTAATGTCCCTGTTTTTTGCGATTGATCGCATATGCTTTACCAAAGGATCAAGCGTTTCCAGGATATTCAATGGCTCGATTTTAGCCACATAATTTCGGGTATCTATGTGGGCCATTTCGATGATGGAGTTCACCAGATTAAGAAGTCTGTTGCCAGAAACAGAAATATAATTGGCGTATTCCTTTTTTTCTTCATCCGAAACCGGGGGGCTGCCCCTCAGAATATCGGCAAAACCAATGATCGCATTCAATGGAGTTCTGAGTTCGTGACTGGTATTTCTTAAAAAATCAGTTTTCGATTTTTCCGCCTGTATGGCCACTTCCCGCTGCTCGATATATTCAACGGTCAAAACCTCAAGATCTCGGGCCTGTAAGCTCAGGAATTTATTATTTTCCTCTAATTCTTTTTGTAAAGTCCGTCTTTTTCTGATTTGATCATTCAATAGAATGACAGCTTTACTCCATCGTATGAGACCAATAACGACGCAAAGAATACCCACATAATATGCGCTGTTATAGGAAATACGGATGATGTCACGTGTTTCGAAAGTGGGAGAAAAAGTATCAATAAAAACTGGCGATAGGAATAGTAAGTTGGCAAGTCCCGCGACAGCTAAGGCACCGAAACCAACTTGAATAAGATTTATCCCTTTGTCTGAATACGGGACCTGTCGGCGAATTCGAAAAAAGTATAAAAATGCGATCGCTAAAATAGTGAACCTGATCGCAGATAAATATGTTTCGATTTCGCTCATTTGATACCAAAAACTTTCGTTTAAACTAATGTCTTCTTACTTCATCTTTCCTTTATTTATTGTTAATCTTAATTAATGTAATGCTGTAATATCATCCCTTTCCCAAGAAAATGTCGGTGTGATTTTTCAATCTGTCAGACACGAATTGCATAAACAACCGGATCCGCGACACATTCTTTAGATCGGGATGGGTGAGCGCCCAAATATCCTTATTTTTTGTGGGCGTGCAGCCGGGTAACTGTACAAGATCGGGATCACTCTCCCCTAAAAAACAGGGCAATCGGCTAACACCGACCCCCTTTTTAACAGCGGTCAGAAGAACAATCATCGCATCTGTTTTAAGAATTTCATTGCAGCCTGGATATACTTTTTTCAGTTCATCTAAAATAGTTGAGGACCATTCTACATGATTGATAAACTTTATGTTTGTTGATTTGTCTATTGTCCCATCTGTTGCTTGCAAATGGGACAAGTAAGTGTCAGAGATATAAAAGCACCGATTTTGCCGCATAATGCGGCGACCAAATAAGTGGGTGTCCGGTTGATCTCCGACCCGGATGGCAACGTCGGCTTCCCTTTTGCTAAGATTGAAATTCTCGCTCGCCGTTCGGACGGTGATGTCGATTTGAGGATATAGGGCCATAAAGGAATGCACGATATCTGCGATATAGGTCTGATATAGCTGATCAGCGACCGTAATTTGTAAGGGACCTGCAATTTCCGAGTCTTTAGATGCGATTTCACGGCGCAACGCAAAGACTTCCTTCTCAATGCGCTCAGACGAGGCAATCGCTTTATGTCCGGCATCTGTTGGCACAAAATTTTTAGCGATTCTGTCGAATAACCGAACATTCATTTTTTCTTCAATGGCGGTAATTCTTCTGGAAACCGTCGTGTGGTTCACAGAAAGCGATCGCGCTGCAGCGCTCAGGCTACCGTGCCGCCCCACAGCCAGTATAAATTTGTAACTATCCCAATCTTCCATATGTGCATTTTTGCACAGATTTTTCGCAATGTTTAGCATTTATTATCAAGTCGATGCTGGCTAGATAAAAAGCAACAACTTCCACAATTAAAGGTTTTTGAAATGTCAGTACAATTCATCGCGCTTATTTCTGTAAAACATCCGGATAAAATGAATGAGTATAAAAAAGTGTCGTCGGACGCCCTGGCGAAACATCAGGGAAAAGTACTTGGCGGGCTTCCTGCTCCTGAAGCGTTGGAAGCGACTGGTGAAATACCGGATGTTATTGCAATCCTCGAATTTCCATCAATTGACCATGCGCGTGCGTGGCGCCAGGATCCAGACCTTGCCCCGGTTCATGCCTTAAGAAATGGGGCCGGAAGTTCGACTATTTTAGCCCTTCCTGCCTTAAAATAAAATTTTGCTAATCAGGCGGGGGTGTCTTTTTATTAACCAATGAAACCCCCGTCCTCATTAGTTTTGCTTGACGTAATTACAGGCGTGCTTACCTAAAAGGTCTACATACTTTAAGGAAATAGCATGATCAAAATTGGTATAGTAATTGGAAGTATCAGGGAAAATTCTGAGTCTTCCCGAGTATCTCATTACGTTGATGGTTTATTGCACCGGACTCATTTGGATTGCGATACAGAGATTTTTGATTTGCGTCTGCTGGACCTTCCTTTATGGACTGAAGACAAATGGGATAGCAATAGTCCGGTTAGTCAAAACTGGTTGCCGCTTTCACGTAAGTTGTCTGAGTGTGATGGATTTGTTTTTGTGGTTCCTGAATGGGCTGGAATGGCCCCTCCTCATCTTAAAAACTTCCTATTGATGTGCGACAAGGGTGAACTGGCCCATAAACCCTGTCAGTTGATCGGAATTAGTTCTGGTATGGGCGGCGCCTATCCTGTTGCTGAACTACGGATGAGCGGATATAAAAACAACATGCTGATGTGGCTACCCGATCACATGATTTTACGAAATGTGACAAAGCTTTTTGCAGATACACCGCCGAATAGTCTGGATCTGGAACTAACCGAGCGGCTTAATTATTCTCTAGGATTTCTGGTTGATACCGCAATAGCGTTGAAGCCGGTTCGCGAGAAGAACCAAAATCTGAAAAAATATAAAAATGGAATGTAATCATTTTCCTTTATAGAAATGCTAAAAAGCAGGATTGTGTCGAAATTTCGGCAATTGAGATGGATGCAGGGGAAGCTTTACGTGCATATGGCCTTGAAAACGTTGCTGACCTGCCGGTTAATTCTGATGCCTACTCGATTGGACTTGAAAAAGAGTGCCTGCTGCTTGTTGCCTGCGATGCAGCCGACAAGCCTATTGGGTTTGCTTTTGTGAAGTCAATTGACGGTCAGGCGCACCTTAAGGAAATCTCAGTTTTACGCCGATATATGCGGCAGGGAATTGGAAAACAACTGCTTGGACTATCAGAAAAATGGGCCAGGGATCAGGGCTATCAAAAGATAACCCTGACGACCTATGAATTTATACCTTTCAACGCCCCTTTTTATGAGAGCATGGGATATACAGTTTTTACGCCATCCGCGGCGTGGCCCGCGCTTTTGGAAATTCGTCAACAGGAAAAAGCGCAGGGTCTGGATAGGCAACCGCGCGTCTGCATGTTCAAAACCCTTTAAAGGGCTTTTTTCAAGCTCTCCTTATCAAATCCAGCAAGTTTTTTATACGCTGTCGCAACCTCTTCCAGTTTGTCGGCCGGAATACAGGTATGCGTGTCCGCGCAGTCTCCGGTACAGGCGTCTTTCACCATTTCCATGACCTTTTCCGGCCCTGTCTCCCGATTGGCAAGACTGATGCGTGTTGTATGCGGGCGCCGATTACCTTCATATTGTGTCAGAATATCGGTAATGTTTCCGCCCTTTTGCAATAGGGAAACAAACTCCATGGCGTCCAGTACGCCCTGAGACACTCCGTTGGATCCATTCGGATACATGGCATGGGCCGCATCACCCATCAGGGTGATCCTGTCAAAGCTCCATTTCGGAATTGGGTCCCGGTCAATCATGGGAAATTTGTGAATGGAAATTGCGTTATCAAATAATGCGTTAACGTCCAGCCAACCAAGATCCCACGAGTCAAAATCAAATTTGAACTCTGATAACAGGCCTTCTGCATTCCAATCAGCCTGCCGTCCCGCTAAATCAGACGGGATCCGCCGTTCTGCGATCCAGTTAATATAGGATTTTCCACGCGCCGCACTTTCCGCCCGGATCGGATAAGCGACGAGTTTCAAATCATTATGTCCCGCCATGAACATGGATTTCCCGTCCTTGAAGGGCGCCATTTCTGTCACTCCGCGCCATAACATTTGACCGGAATAGTGCGGCGGTCCTTCATCAGGATACAATATCTTACGTAAACGGGAATTGATGCCATCTGCGCCAACCAGATAGTCAGCATGGACTGTTTGCTGTTCCTGGGTACCCGCATGGTTTGTGAAATAGGCCGTTACACCGTCGCCATCCTGTTCATAACGACTGAAACGGTGATCCATAAACAGGCAGTCTTCGCCCAGGCGTTCTTTGACTGCCGCCAACAGGATCATATGAAAATCGCCGCGATGTATGGAAAACTGAGGGACGTCATAACCGGCGGCCAAGCCTCTGGGTTCGCTCCAGATTGTTTTCCCATCTTCGGTATAATAGCTGAGACTGGATGTTTCGATCGCAACCTTTTTAAGGGCGTCCAATAAACCCAGTTTCGCCAGATTTTGGACGGAATGCGGAAGAAGGTTAATCCCGACACCAAGCGGTAATAGTTCAGGAACGGTCTCATAAATGCGGCATTTATATCCTTTTTGGTGCAAGGCGAGGGCCAACGTCAAACCAACGAGCCCTCCCCCTACGATAATGCCTTCTGGTTTTTGCACGACCCTTTATCCTCCCGCTAATTAGTTTTATTTGTAACTATATCCAGGGGGCTGGTTCAAACGCAAGGGTCTTCGGCAATTACAGTTTCGACCGGATCTTGATGTTTTCCGCAAAGTCTTCGACGTGAAGGCGAATTTGTGCGCTGTCCTCCGGTTCTGCGAGCACTTCTGAACTCAACATGTAATCATACTTTTCTGCAAACGCCCGTTTAAGCGGATACCCCGCGGCAGTGATCAAGCGGGCGGCCAGGATTTCCATTGGATCGATATATTTTTCGAACTCTCCTAAAATGAGCGGGCCTTCGCCATAGGCATAGGCCAGCGGTATTTCTGTGCACCCCATAATGACGCTGTAATTTTCCTTTTTTGCAGACCGTTGGGCATGGCCTTCTTTCAATAGATCGATGACAACATCAAAAACCCATTTTGCTTGGGAAAAATTGGGCTCACTTCCCTTTACACCGATTTCCGGGTCATAAATTGCAGCCATGACAGCCGCTTGCGGCGCAACACTGATTTTCCTTAGGTCAGGATTTCCTTCCTGCGTTAGGAAGTAACTCAGTCTCTTAGTGTTTTTGTCCTGTGGGTTGGGAACATCCCTAGTTTCGAGAACTGGAATTTGCGAACTATAGACTTGGGTTTCCCGAGTGCCAGAGGTCGACAAAAGGATGATCTTGTCGGTCGGCAGCTTCTGCTGAATGTAATTTTTTGTCTCTTCGATCATGTTGATGGGGCAAATCTGGTTGCTTTCCAATTGTTCGAGATAGGCTTCATACACAACTTTAGAGTGAAAAGTGTTGCAGGGAACGCCGACCACAAATTTCTGCGCCACTCCTTCAAATGCAAGACAGGCGGCATTGACGGAAGATCCCATGGCCGTTCCAGGATTGATCCCCTGTTGGTTACTAAGCAGGTACGCAGTCCGATCAAGAACGTAGGGTGACATTGAAAGATGAATTACCGGGGCATGCCCCTGATCTCCCATGCCTCGGTTATCAAGCATATCAATAAGTTTCTGATGAAAAGCAACGCCAGCTGCGGGTCCGACCCCACCGCCAACGACAATAAAATTTCTTTGAGGACACATAATACAACCTATACTTTTATTTATGATTTAAAGTAAGTGGTATTGATGTGTTTCTAAAAAAGTGACAGGTAGATAATTGGATGACAGATGTGTGCAAGCTGTCTATTTTTAATACTGTACTATGTCACTTGCTTTCATTCTGGCTGATATCCCTGATTGGATAAAATGGGTTTTGGTCACCGAAAGCTTGTTTAAATTTTAAGTGGAAATTTTTGGATGAGCGTTGAAATTGATCCGTCAATCCTTGAAATGATTGAAGAATGTTATCTCGAAACTGTTGATGAGGCTATGGGGGCCGGCCACAGCAAGCTTATCGCACATAAAGAAGGTGTTACAGGGGCGTCAATGCTTCTGGCATCGATGACCAGCATGGAAGATGAAGAAGCTAAACATTTTGTAGTTTCCCTGAATTTGCGTCCGGGAAAAACAGGTGAAACCTGATCTGGGTATCACCTGTTGTCCAGAGAAAAATCAGAATCCCTTGGCTGTTAGACCATCATCAACATCAATCATGCTACCGGTCATGAAATCAGAGCCGGGTCCTGCAAGAAGCAGTAAAGCGCCATCCAACACCTCAGGATCCCCCACACGGCGGCGCGGCAAACGACTGATCAGTTTTTTCCCGTGATCCGTTTCCCAATAATCGCGATTAATACCAGTGACAATATATCCAGGGTTAATGCCATTTACATTGATGTTATAACGCCCCCATTCATCGGCAAGGGCGGCTGTCATATGCTTAACGGCTGCTTTTGACATGCAATAGGCAATATTCTGCTTCAAGACCCGGTTTGAGGCGACGGACGCGATATTGATAATTTTACCGCCATGCCCATGTTTGATCATGCTTTGACCGACCGCCTGCGCGACAAAAAAAGCCCCTTTGGCATTTGTATCCATCACAGCGTCGAAATCTTCTTCACTAATGGCTTCCGAAGGAGACAACGCGCTTATTCCTGAATTGTTGACCAGAATATCAACCGGTCCCAATTCTGTTTCAGCGGCGGCAACTGCCGAACGGATACTTGCAACATCTGTTACATCCATCCGAACAGGTAGGGCGCGGCCATCGAAGCCTTCGATTTCCTTCGCCAGTGTTTCCAGCTTATCGGTACTGCGCGCAGCCAGCGTAACTTTGGCGCCAGCCCGGGCAAGCGTCAGAGCAAACTGCCACCCTAATCCGGAAGAGGCTCCTGTCACCAGAGCATGTTTTCCCTCTAGAAATGTGGGTGAATTCACTGTTTATCTCCTCATTTTTTCTTGTTTCATTGGCGCACATCATTCACTGCAGGCCGAATAAAATCAAGGCTTTGAGATTTCTCAAAATTCTGGCCCGCGAAAAAGACAATTTTAACTAAATTTTGCTTCAATAGGGTACTAATAAATCAGGGAAGAAAAAATATGTCTGTCTCCGCTCAGATTTTGGTCGTTTCGAATAATGAGGAAGCGGCCCTGACCAAATGCCTGACGGGCTTTGGATATGCCGCCTCAAGAATGGACTATTCCAAGTTCAAAAGTGAAAAAATTGTCTCCCCTTTATATGACCTGATTTTGTTCCTGAATAATGATGGGCGTGATCAGTTATCCGGCTTGAAGGAGGCATTGACCGAACAGACTTCTCAAATCCTGATCATCGGAGAAAATCCTTTTTCAGACAGCATCCAGTCTATCCCCACGACATTTTGTGATATGGAACTGGAACGACGGCTTGCCTCTCTTGTGCGCCTGCAGGTCATGAAACGTGAATTTATAAGACGCTCTGAAACCACGGCGCTATATGGGCTGAAAACAAAAGATCTTCCGGATCCCGTATCAGACGAAATCAGCAAAAATATTCTTCTTGTGGGTACAGAGAGCGACGTTTTAGGCCAAGTGATGTTGCAGCTGGATCGCGGAACCCAGATAAATGTCTGCCAAAACGCCGTGTCAGCGATGGACGAGTTGCAGTCTACGCAATATGACGCGATGATCCTGTTAGGGGCAGGCCAAGGAGATGTGAATCTTCGCTTCGCCAACGATGTTCGGGCAAATAGCCGGCTTTTCAATCTGCCAATCATCTTTATTCTTGATCATGAAAGCAATCGGCAGGCGGCTTATATCCACGGCGCTTCCGATATTGTTTTAAATCCGTCTGAAATGAAAAATCTGCGCGTAAGAACCTTTTTGCATATCAATCAGGCTGACTATCGATTTTCCCTTCAAAAGCTTTTTAAAACGTCAAAACCGCTGCCGGTTACAGATGGTCCCACCGATTTGTATTCTTTTGGCTTCATGCGGGCCCATCTGAACAACCTGATCTCAGATCATCGTGCGGAAGACAAGTATTTGACGATTGCGACTTTGGATATCACTAATCTGGGCGCCATTAACGAAGAATTCGGCTATGCCGCCGGGGATCAGGTCTTGCGGCAGATTGGAAATATCATTTCCTTTCTGGTGCGCGGTGAAGATATTTGCTGTCGGTATGAAGGGAACAAATTTCTGATCGCCCTGCCCGGCACCGGAATTGATCAGGCCCGCTTTGCCCTAAATCGTGTTTACGGTGTTACAAAAACGACCGAATTTGCGGTTGCGGGACAGGATAAACCGGTTGCCGCTACGGTTGAGATGGGATTGGCTGAAATGGCGGAACAGGAAACTGTCGAAGAAACCATTCGACGGTGCAAAGGTGTGAGTATGGTCACAACACAAGCGGCGGCCAGTTAATTCTGGAACAATCATTCAAATAAGGGGCTTGTTTCAGACCGCCGGGCTCCCTATCCTATATCCTATGAAAATAGATATTGTCTCTGATACGGTCTGTCCCTGGTGCCTTATTGGCAAACGCAAACTAGAAACTGCGTTGGCAGAGCGACCTGATCTGGATGTCGAGATTACTTGGCATCCCTTTCAGCTTCATCCCGATATGCCCAAAGAAGGCGCCGATCGGACGGAATTCATTACCCAAAAATTTGGCAGCATAGAACGGGCCAAAGAATTGTATGAAAATGTCAGGCAGGCGGGTGCCGCCGTCGGACTTGACTTTCAATTCGGCAAGGTAAAGCGATCTCCCAATACGTTGAATTCGCACCGGCTTATTCGGTGGGCCGAAACAGCGGGCTTGCAAAATGAAGTCGTGGAAATCCTGTTTCGGAAATTTTTTATGGAAGGGGCCGATCTGGGCGATGACCAGGTGTTGATCGATGCTGCCAAAGAAGCAGGAATGGATGTCGAGATCGTCAAGAACCTTCTGGAAAGTGACGCCGATGTCGAACTTGTGTCCCAAGAAGATGCGCGGGCCCGTGAAATGGGTATCAGCGGCGTGCCGTTCTTCATTTTTGACAACAAATATGCGTTGTCAGGTGCACAGGATCCTGCAACCTTTATACAGGTCATTGAACAGATCGAGGCAGAAGGTAAAGAAGCGACCTCTTAGGAGGGTCAGTCTTCTTCCTGCTGGTTAAATTCGATGTCCAGATCTTCGACCTTAGAGAGCAGGAATGCCTGAATATCCGTCACAGCCTGATTATACTGTGACGGACCCACTTTCTTCACCATGAAGTCTACGAGTTGTAACGCTCTGAAATGGCTGATATTTTCGTCAAATTCTGTGGCGAAGAACCGACCAAGTTCCGTCGCGATCTGATCCTTGTTTTCGTCACTTAGCCCTATCTGCATGTTCCTGACCCTATGTTGCCTTGGCAATTTTGGCCAAATTTTGGGACAACCATAAAACACCTTTCAAACGATCATCCGGGTGATCCCACGACCGAGTGTAGACCATTTTGTGATCGGCTCGCAATTTCGCCGAACCGGGTTGTTTCGATATGAAAGCGACCAGTCCGCCCGGATTATCAAAACGATTATCCCTGAAGGTCAAAACGGCCCCTTTTGGTCCCGCTTCAATTTTCTCAATATTTGCGGCTTTACAATATTGTTTGATGGTCATGACTTCCACCAGATGTTTAACCTCTTCCGGCATCGAGCCAAAACGGTCGACCATTTCAACAGCAAATGCATTTATTTCCTGTTCTGTGTCCTGGGCCGCGATCCGGCGATACAAATCCATCCGGACCGTAATGTCAGAGACATAAGTCTCAGGAATCAACACTGATGTACCGATATTGATCGATGGGGACCATTTATCTTCGGCTTCTTCACCGCCCTCAAGGGTACCATCACGGGCAGCCGCAACGGCTTCTTCCAGCATTTCCTGGTATAGCTCGAACCCAACCTCTTTCACGTGACCGGATTGTTCATCCCCCAGCAGGTTTCCGGCACCACGAATATCAAGGTCATGGCTGGCTAATGTGAAGCCTGCTCCCAAGGTATCAAGAGATTGAAGAACACGCAGCCGCCGTTCGGCTGCGGCTGTCGGTTTTTTGCGGGGGGGTAACGTCAGATACGCATAGGCCCGCGTTTTCGAACGGCCAATTCGACCCCGAATTTGGTAAAGTTGCGCCAGACCAAACATATCCGCGCGATAAGTTATAAGGGTATTGGCTGTTGGAATATCCAAACCAGACTCAACAATATTTGTTGCGACCAGAACATCATAAGCCCCGTCATAAAAGGCGTTCATGGTGTCATCCAGCTCTTTTGCGGGCATCTGTCCGTGAGCCGTTACAAATTTGACTTCGGGGACATGCTCTTTCAGGTATTTGCCGACTTCTTTCAAATCGGCCAATCGGGGGCAGACAAAGAAGCTTTGGCCGCCTCGATAATGTTCGCGCAGCAAGGCTTCGCGGATCACAACCGGATCGAAGGGCAAGACAAATGTGCGAACAGCAAGTCTGTCCACAGGCGGGGTTGCAATAATCGATAGATCCCGAATGCCTGTCATTGCCAGTTGCAAGGTTCTGGGTATGGGGGTTGCTGTCAATGTCAGAACATGCAGGTCCGCTCGCATTTCTTTTAGTCGTTCTTTATGAACCACACCAAAATGCTGCTCTTCATCGACGATCACAAGGCCCAGATTTTTGAAATCGACACTTTTTCCAAGCAAAGCATGAGTACCGATCACAATATCCACTTGACCGGCGGCCAGCCCTTTTTTGGTCAGGTTTGCCTCTTTCGTTGTGACCATGCGGGACAGTTGCGCAACATTAACGGGAAGGCCAGAAAATCGTTGACTGAAAGTTTTGTAATGTTGACGGGACAGAAGCGTTGTTGGCGTTACAACTGCGACCTGCTTGCCAGCAAGGGAGGCTGAAAAAGCAGCCCGCAGCGCTACTTCTGTTTTACCGAACCCAACATCCCCACAGATCAATCGGTCCATGGGTTTGCCAGAGGTCAAATCATCCAGCGTATTATTGATGGCATTTAGCTGATCTTCGGTTTCCTCAAATGGAAAGCCCGCACAAAATTCTGCATACGCCCCATCCGGCGGTATCAATCGTTCGGCTTTTTTCAAGTGGCGGGATGCGGCAATTTTAATAAGCTGATCGGCCATTTCCATGACCTTTTTCTTCAGCTTGGCTTTTTTAGCCTGCCAGCCACTACCGCCAAGCCGATCAAGGGTCGCCCCCGCGTCAGCGCCGCCATAACGGGACAGCATTTCAATATTTTCAACAGGCAGGTAGATTTTGTCCCCACCATCATATAACAGCGTGACACAATCATGCGGTGCGCCGGAAATATCGATGGTTTTCAATCCTTCATATTGAGCTACACCATGATCAACGTGAACAACATAATCCATTGGCGATAGCTGTGAAGCTTCGGCAATGAAATTGTCACTTTTACGGGATATTTTACGGGGCCGAACAAGACGGTCTCCCAAAACATCCTGCTCTCCAATGACAACGAAATCTGGTGCCTCAAAGCCTTTTTCCAAACCCAATACGGTTAAATAAGGGATGTTCAGGTTGCTTTTAAGGTCTTCAAAAGACGAAATACGACTGATCGGGCTGATCCCGTGGTCTTTCAGAACCTTTTCGTTTCTTTCCAGGGAGCCTTCTGAAAAGTGGGTCAAAATGGTCTGTTTGCCCTGCCCCAGTATCTGCGTAATATGCTTTCGCAGATGGTCGTAAATATTGCTGTCCTGAAGTTTTCGTTCAGGGGCAAAATCACGCCCTTCTTTTCCTTGAGCATCGAAAATGTCCGCGCCTTCAGCGCCGCTGCGATATGGAGAAATCTGGCACGTTGCCCGAACCGACAGCAAGTCGTTCCATTCTTCCAGTGTGACATACAGTTTTTCAGGTGAAAGCGGGTGATAGTCGACATTTTTACCAATGGCGGCCGCTTCGCGGGTTTCGAAATAATCCTTGATTGTTTCCAGACGGGCGTCCCTAGATTCATCACACAAATAATCCAGAAAGATCATCGCATCTGGCAGGAAGTCCGTTATCAGCTGCATTTTGTCATGGAACAAGGGTAACCAATGCTCCATACCGGCATGTTTGCGCTTTTCACTGACCGCTTCATACAAAGGGTCGTCGCCTGTTACACTTCCAAAATTCTCGCGATACCCTTTTCTGAACCGGGTAACGGCGGCATCATCCAACAGGAATTCCGTTGCTGCTGTAAATTCAATTTGTTTCAGTTTGCCAGTTGATTTTTGACTGAGCGAGTCAAAGGTTCTGATCCCTTCAAGAGTATCACCAAAAAAATCGAGACGCACAGGTTCTTTCAGGGCAGGTGGGAAAATATCTATCAATCCGCCGCGAACTGCGAATTCCCCCTGCTCCATCACAGTACCGATCCGGGAAAAACCGTTGGCAACCAGAAACGCGGTCAACGCTGAAATATCAACAGTGTCGCCTACCTTCGCAGAGAACCTGGCCCCTTTGATCATGTCTATGGAAGGAGTGCGTTGTAACATCGCGTTGACCGTGGTCAGAATGATGCGCGGCTTTTCCGCCCTTTCTGTCAATCGGGCAAGGCTTGTCATGCGGTGGGCGACAATCTCGGAGTTGGGAGAGACCCGGTCATAGGGCTGACAATCCCAGGCGGGAATGCTGATCACTTCCAAAGAAGGATCAAAAAAGTTAAGGGTCGATTCTGTCGCGGCCATGCGGATATCTTCGCGCAGAACATAAAGAATGTCGTGCGACGCCTGCGCGGCTATTTTCGCCAGCAAATATGCGTCATATCCTTCAGGAACAGATTCAAGACGGCAGTTTTGGTTGGTTTTTTCGAGGCCAATCAGTTTACTGATTACGCTGGACTGAAGGGTGTTAGTCATCACGTCTTAAATTAGCCGGATCATGTTCAAATACTGCGAAATTCTTGAGCTTGTCCATGACGGGCGTATCAAACTCTGCGGGTGTTTCTTCCCGCCCAACAGCCCAGGCATAAATACTGGGATCCCCTGCATGTAACAATGTTTCATAGAGGTCCAGTTCACCCTGATCAAATGTATGCACATATTTCTCAGCGAACCGTCCCAGCATCAGGTCAGTCTCTTTCATTCCGGTATAGCGGGAACGATGTAACAGACGTTTTCGGCGTATAACAATATCTTCGGTCATGACTAGCTCTTTTATTGAATGAGCAAGGATATACCCTTTATGTTCCCTTCTGTCAGCATTAAGCTACGCAACAACATGATTATCTTTCTGATATAGGCAAGGATCCCGTATGCGCCCGGAATTACTATTTCCGCTTTTCAAATCAGCTGAAAGTCTAAAAGGCGTGGGGCCGCGCATGATGGGTTTGCTGCGTAAATTAACGGGCGAACATGTCATTGATCTTGTCTGGCATCTGCCCAGCGGTATCGTGACACGGCAAAAAATCGACCACTTGTTACCGGATTATGTAACAGGTCAGGTGATTGTGACCGTGACCACCCGAAAACACCATCCATCCAGAAGCCGTCGGGTTCCCTACAAAATAGACTGCGATGTTAATGGCGAAGCTTTAACACTGACTTTCTTTAACGGACGGGAAGACTATTTAAAGCAAAAACTTCCACTGGATAAACAAAGGATCGTTGCCGGAAAGCTTGAAGAATATGGCGGCGTTTATCAAATTACCCATCCCGATCATATTCTCGACGTTAATGATCACGCTGATATTTCAATTCATGAGCCTGTTTACCCGCTAACGGGGGGTATAACGAATAATATGCTGGGCAAAGCCATCCAACAGGCCCTTTCTTTCGTGCCCGTCCTTCCTGAATGGCAGGACCCGACATTGATCACCCGGGAAAAATGGATCGATTGGAAAACTGCCGTCATGACGGTTCATAATCCAACGGGGGAGAAGGATCTGGAGCCAGAAAGTCTTCCAAGGCAGCGGCTGGCATATGATGAGTTATTTGCAAATCAATTGGCGTTGGAGCTTGCCCGGCGGAGTATGAAACGTAAGAAAGGCCGGTCCCTGCCGAGCAATGGAACCCTGACGGAAGCGGTCATTGATCTGCTTCCCTTTGCTTTAACAGGGGCTCAACGCCGCGCAATTTCAGAAATATCGGCGGATCTAACCGCAAACTATCGGATGTTGCGACTGGTTCAGGGGGACGTGGGAAGCGGTAAAACCATGGTTGCCCTTATGACCATCCTGCAGGCTTTGGAAAACGGGGCGCAAGCAGCCCTGATGGCCCCCACTGAAATTCTGGCGCGTCAGCATTTGGAAGGCCTGGATCCATATTTCAAACAACTTGGCCTTAAAACCACCTTATTGACCGGACGCCTGAAGGGTAAAAAACGGGCTGCCGTTTTACAGGAACTGGCTGAGGGAACGATCCATGTGGCCATTGGAACCCATGCTCTGTTTCAGGAGGATGTTCAATATCATGATCTGGGTCTTGCGGTCATTGATGAGCAACACCGTTTTGGTGTGCACCAGCGCTTGGCCTTAAGCGCCAAAGGAAAACCAGAGACCGGCGGGGTTGATGTGCTTGTGATGACCGCAACACCCATTCCACGCACTTTGGCCCTGACGGCCTACGGCGATATGGACGTGTCGATCATTGATGAAAAGCCACCGGGACGAAAGCCGGTCGACACACGGGCTATTGAAATTGAACGACTGGATGCCCTGGCGACAGGCTTGGGGCGAAAAATAGCGGAAAATGAACGTATATATTGGGTGTGCCCTCTTGTTGAAGAAAGCGAGGTCAGTGATCTTGCGGCTGCGGAAGACCGCAAGACCTATCTGGAAGCCCTGTATCCCGGTCAGGTTGGCATTGTCCATGGCAAGCTGAAATCTGACGAGAAAGAAGCCGCGATGGAGGCCTTCAAGTCAGGGGAGACGCAAATCCTTGTGGCAACAACTGTCATTGAAGTGGGTGTTGATGTGCCCGAGGCAACCGTCATGATCATCGAACATGCCGAACGCTTCGGACTTGCGCAGCTTCATCAGTTGCGCGGCAGGGTCGGCCGCGGCGGTCTCGCTGGAAATTGCCTCTTATTATATGCCGGTCCCCTTGGAGAGACTCAAAAAGCCCGTCTTAAAATCATGCGCGAAACCGAAGATGGTTTTGTGATCGCCGAAGAGGATCTGCGATTGCGCGGGGCTGGGGAACTTTTGGGCACCCGGCAAAGTGGCCTGCCCGAGTTTAAAATTGCGGAACTGGAAAAATGCGGACATCTGGTCACTATCGCAAGGGATGACGCCCGGCTTTTCCTTGAGAAAGATCCAGAACTTCAATCAAAGCGCGGAAATGCTGTCCGCACCCTTCTCTATTTATTTGAAAGAGATAGCGCTATTCACTATTTGCGGTCAGGTTAAGCGGTTTCTTTTTTCACTGTATTTTCACCGTCCTGATCGTTTGGTTGGGGCTGAACTTTTTCAGGAAGCTGATCTTCCGGCCAGATCATACCGGCTGAAATAACAAGCTTAACCCCCTCTTCCACGGACATATCGAGGAATTTCAAATCTCGTTTTGGAGAAAAGAGTAGAAATCCTGATGTTGGATTTGGAGTTGTTGGCAGGAACAGCCCGATCATGTCTTCGTCATCCAGTTCCGCGACTTCACCTTTGGCGGTACTCGTCACAAAAGCAATGGCCCACAAACCCTTGCGGGGATATTCAACCAGCACAACATCCCTGAAGGAAGTACTGGATTGGGCAAGGACCGTTTCCATGATCTGCTTCAAGGCATTATAAACGGATCGAACGACAGGCATCCGCCCGACAATCCGTTCCCCAAAATGCAGGAAGGACCGACCTAAAAAGTTGGCTGTCAAAAAGCCAATGAGGATCAACGCGAAAACAGCGATCAGAACGCCCAAACCCGGAACGCCAAACGGCAGGTATGTTTCAGGGTTATACCGGGCCGGAATCAAGGGTGTTATATTTGCATCGACGAAATCAACGAACACATAAGTTAAATAGATCGTGATACCGATTGGTGCCGTTACGACAATACCCGTCAGAAAATAATTTCGTAACTTCGACCAGGCCCCAACCTTGGGCGCAGGTTCAACGAGCGCCTTTGTTTTGGGGTGATCAGACTTCTCACCAGACCTCTTATTCTTTTTCATATTCACCATTTCCTGACACACGAACCGTTCATTGGACAACGCTACCATATTCATATCTAAGATAGCTTTTTAATTTTTCACCCTCTTGATGAAGTTTCATAAACTTTACTTTAACGGTCTTCGTCTATGTTCACTGCTGTTGCCAGAAAACTGAAGCTTCGGCACTTGTAGAACCATTTGTGTAGAGACAATTCTTGTTTGATTTTCGTTTAATAACCAAGCCGACATATGCCTGTATAGGGCTGCTTGGCGTTAGTGTTGGGTTGTTGATCGTTAATTTTTTACTACCAGCCGCCGAGCGAAGCTTCATGCTGGATATAACATTATTTATTGCCACAGGATTGTCGGTTGGCCTCGTAATGGCGGTCTGTTCCTCCTTGAAGTTCAAATCTAAAACGAACGAAGCTGCCGTACTGATGACGCAGTGTTTTGATGCAGTCGAATCTCTTGACGAAGGTTTCCTGCTGTTTGACAAAGACCGGAAAGTGATTGTTGCTAATAAAACGGTCGATAAAATGCTTGAAGGTATTGGGATTTCAATTACCGCCGGTGTTACCCGGAACGAAATATCGGACGCGATCAGAAAATGGCTGGCTGACGAAGGTATGGCCACCGAACCCAAGAAAGAGCTGGACAGTGCCCAAGTAACTTTAGCTTCTTCCAGAAAAGCGCAGGAATGGGCCTTGCCAAACGGCAAGGTAATTCAGGTGCTGGAGAAAGAAACAAAGGAAAACGGGTTAATTTCAATCTTCTCTGATATAACTGAGACGCATCAGAAGAAGGAAGAGTTGTACGAAAAATCAGCCTTGTTGTCGAACGTGTTTGAAACGATTGCCATTGGAATTTGTGTTCTGGACAGTACCTTCCGCGTCGTTCGGTGGAACCAGAACTACATGAAAATCATGGATGTTGAACCCAATACAATATTCAAAGGCATTCATATGCAGCAATTGCTGGAGGCGCACTATTCCTCTTATGATGAGGTTGGTGACTCCCCGGAAGAGTATGCAGCGAGTGCTATTCGGGCGTTGCAGGCCAATATTTATACCAAAATAGAGCGGAAAACGAAATCTGGTAAGATTGTCGAGATACAAAGATCCAAACTACCGGACGGCGGCTATATCTGTACCTTTACAGACATTACCCTGACAAAAACCGCTCAGTTGATGCTACAGGAAAGCGAAACCCGCCACCGTGAAATGGTCGAACTTTCCCCCGATGCTATTCTTGTTCAAAAGGACGGGTTGATCATTTATGCAAATGTCTCTGCCATTAAATTATTTGGTGAACGGGATCTGCATAGCCTGATCGGCAAACAGGTTCGAAAGTTTTTTCCAACAATCGATTACGAGCAATTAAAACATCATCTTGGAAATGCGGATCATATGGAACCGGGTGATAATATTTCGCCCATCGAAACCCGTACAATCAATCAATTCGGGAAACAAACCGATGTAGAGGTCGAGGCCACAGCTTTGCTATATGGTGGTCGCCCCGTTATGCAACTGATCCTGCGGGATATTTCCGCGCAGAAAGAAGCGGAAGAAATTCTGCTGAAAGCCAAAGAAGAAGCCGAATATGTGTCTCAAATGAAAGGCACTTTCCTTGCCAATATGAGCCATGAATTAAGGACACCACTGAATGCTGTCATCGGATTTTCTGAAATTATTCGAAACGAGATTTTCGGTAAAATTGGTCATGCGAAATATATAGAATATGCCGCAGATATTCACGCAAGTGGCAGACATCTATTGGATTTGATCAATGACATTCTTGATTTGTCAAAATTTGAAGCGGGTACACAGCAGTTGTTTGAGGAAGAACTTGATTTTACAGAATTGGTAAATGAGTGTGTGCGATTAACCCATACACAACAGGAAGCTTCAAATGTCGTCGTCCTGAATAATCTTTCCGGATTTCCATTACTTATTCATGCTGATGCGAAGATGATAAAGCAGGTTGTCATTAACCTGTTGTCAAATGCCATCAAATTTACGCCCAATGGGGGGAAAATTTTCCTCTTCTCTGAATTTGGTGCAGATGGGTCCCTTAACTTTTTTGTCAAAGATACCGGGATTGGTATCCGTGAAGATGATATTCAAAAAGCACTGACACCCTTTGTCCAGGTGGATAGTGAGTTGAACCGAAAATATAATGGAACCGGTCTTGGCCTCCCTCTTTCCAAAAACCTCATGGAACTTCATGACGGTAGCCTGACTCTGGAAAGTGTTCATGGAGAAGGCACAACAGTAATCGTGACCTTGCCGCAAAAACGCGTCACTCGCAGCGCCGCTTGATCTCTCCCTGATCCCTGTATATTGTTTGATTTCAATCGAATTAACAATGCGTCCGGTAAAACCGGATAGTAAACACATGGTTTTTCTTGAAGGAGGAAAATGTGAGACTGCAAGATAAAGTTGCCATCATTACAGGAGCCGGTTCCGGGTTTGGTGAAGGCATGGCTATTCGCTTTGCTGAAGAAGGCGCAAAAATCGTTGTCAGTGATATTAACGAAGAGGCCGCGAAACGTGTTGCTAAGGACATAACGGAAAATGGCGGAACTGCCATTGTTGATGTCACGGATGTTTCTTCTGCCGCCGATGTCGCTGCCATGACAAAGAATACGCTGGATGCCTTCGGTCAGGTGGATATTCTGGTCAATAATGCAGGTATGCCTCAGCGAAATGGGTCAATGTTCGATGTTGACGAAGAGACCTTTCAAAAAATCTATGATGTAAATGTCAAAAGCATCTTTCTAACCACGAAATCGGTTGTTCCTGTGATGCTTGAGCAAGGCGGAGGAAACATCATCAACATCGCCTCTACAGCGGCCCTGAGCCCGCGCCCGGGCCTTGTCTGGTATAACTCCAGTAAAGGTGCTGTTGTGACGATGACAAAAGCCATGGCTGTCGAGCTTGCGCCGCAACAGGTTCGAGTGAACGCGTTGTGTCCCGTGATCGCGCAAACCGGTATGACCGTCGAGTTTATGGGGGGTGTGGACACTCAGGAAATTCGCGATAAATTTGTTTCGACGATTCCGTTGGGCCGGATGAATACGCCGCGTGATCTTGCCAATGCAGCCTTGTATTTCGCATCTGACGAAGCGTCTTTCATTACAGGTGTTGCCATGGAAGTTGATGGCGGGCGCTGCATCTAATACCGACGGATCACTCTATCATTATAAAGGGGACTGATTTTTGATCAGTCCCCTTTTCTTTGACTCAAACAAGCAGGCTTATTTGACGTCAGCCGCTACACGCATGCTGACAATGATATCGGGGTTACGGACCGTGCCGCCACTCCCATATCCTTTTTTGATCATGTCGACAAATTCCATGCCTGACAGAACTTTTCCCCAAAGTGTGTATTTTCCGTCCAGATGGTTGGAATCAGCGGTGACAATAAAGAATTGACTGTCTGCACTGTTGGGGTTGTTTGCCCGCGCCATTGAGACGGCGCCTCGGTAATGGGGCTCATTGGAAAATTCGGCGCGAATTTTTTTACCCGATCCGCCGCGTCCCGTCCCGGTTGGATCGCCGGTCTGAGCCATAAACCCTTCGATTACCCGATGGAACTTAACCCCATCGTAAAATTTCTGGCGTGTAAGTTCTTTGATCCGTTTGACATGTCGTGGTGCCACTCTGGGCAGCATTTCGATGACAACCTGACCATATTTAAGCTCGAGCAGAAGTGTGTTTTCTGGATTTTTAATATCCGCGGCCTTGACCGGTGTGGAGATCAGAAAAAAAACCGCTAAAGCCATCAGGCATTTGCATAATTGTGGCAGACCCATGAATTCTCTCATTAATGTTAGTTTTCAGGCGTTTTCAGCAAGTTTGCAAACTGTTTTACAAACCTCCTGTTTCATATAGCATTTCCTCATAAATAATGAAATTTCACTTCTCATAAAAAAATGTAAAAAAGCGGCTTGACCAATCTTAAAGACGTCCCTATGTTGCGCTCCACAGCAACGGCATGTCGCTTTTAACAAACGACAAACCAACGCTGTAATTGAGAGTGTGGGCCCGTAGCTCAGTTGGTAGAGCAACTGACTTTTAATCAGTGGGTCACAGGTTCGAATCCTGTCGGGCTCACCATTCAATCCTGGGAACAGAAATGTTGCTAGGATTTTTTTTGTCCAAATGACAGCCTCCCCCTCATCTTCATCGCCGTGCAGCCTTACTTTTCTATTGTTGGTGTAAAGATTTTTGCCGCGTGTACCGCCCGTTTCTGTTCTTCGGTGGTGAGTTGGGACTTCAGTCGGTTTTTAATATCCAGTGAGATATTTTTGGCGTTCTTTTCTGAAATAAGCATCCATTTGAAGGCTTCTATTTCATCTTTGGGGACTCCCACCCCCTTCATATATCGTGTTACAAGTTTTCCCTGGGACGATGGATGCCCCTGTTTCGCGGCTCTTAGGAACCAGGCAGTGGATATGACATCATTTTGCAACGTACCATATCCATCACGGTACATTTTCCCCATATTATACTGCGCCTTTACATGTCCCAGGTCTGCGGCTTTGGAAATGTAACGAAAGGCAAGAGCTGGCTTTTCTGTCCCTAGTAATCCGGCCTGATAGAACTTTCCAAGCGTATAGAGTGATGAGGGAAAAGATTGCCCGGCGGCCCGGATTAAGAAGCCCTGGGCTTCCGCAAATTTATCCTGTGCTGTCAGGTCGAGGGCCTGATAATGCAGGGCGGGCGCATAGTCCTTCTGTATGGCCATGTTGAGAAAGCGCCGCGCCTGATCAGGGTCCGGGTCGGTTCCGCGCCCCTGCTCGTATAATAAAAAGAGATTATACTGGGCTTCCGCCTCCCCCTCCGAGGCGAGTTTTTTCCAAATTTTCAACGCGCTGGCAAATTGTCCGGATTGATAATACTCCATGGCTCTGCTCAGAGAGTGGTCGTTTGCCGAAACCAGAGAAATACCGGGCGTCAGCCATATACAGAGAACAATAAATACAGTCAGTAGCGCGCGGCCTGTTTCTTTGCCAAAGCGTGACAGTGATCTCGTCATGGTGTTGTCCTCACCTGTTCTGCTTTTACCCGAAGCAGGGTCAATAGGCCCTCTATCCCTTTTTTCTCCATCCGCTGTGTAAAACCAAATCGATGGGAAAAACCAACACTTGATCCTGAAATAACCACATCGATAATTTTGAGATCTCCGGCTATTTCGCGAAGACGCCATTTTGCATTTGCATCTTTTCTCTGTTTTCGTTTCAGCCGGGTCGTGACAATGACATCTGACGATCCGATTTGTTTGGCTGCAACCAAGACTGTATTATCGCCTGGATATCCCCCCAGTAGAGGCCCATAGGACCATAGGTAAAAACTGGTGAGCAGTTCTTGAAACTCAAGCTGTTGTTCGCGCGCCATTTTTTCCCAGAACTTTCCGGCGACCAGAACGGATATGAAAGGGAAATCAATATTGTCCCTTAAAACTGCGTGAAAGGATTTTTCACGTTCTGTCAGGGTTCCGTTTGGATCGTTCAGAATTTTTGTGGCTGTCTTGATCAGATTGCTGACCATCCGTTCTGCTTCGGTTGTTCTGTCATTTGCCCGGGCAGGAAAACTTTGCAGGCTAACCATCAACAGGATGACGATAAATATTCTCACCGCGGGCAACAAAAACCAGACCTCCCAATTGTCTGTCTATTATTTAAACCAAATATGACACGCAGCACTTGATATTTCCACGATAAAAATATCAAACTAAAATAGAAACTGGGACAAAAACAAAATGAACGGAAAAGAATAATGACGCTCTCTCGCTGGACAATCCTGATTGATAAAGATGACATAACCAAATCAAGCTTGCATCCCGCCGCGGACCATACTCCGTTAAAAGCCGGACAGATCGAAGTCGCCTTGAACAGGTTTGCCCTGACCGCGAATAATATTACCTATGCGACATTGGGAAAGTCCTTCGGTAGCTGGACAGATATGCCCGGTTACTGGGCCTTTTTTCCAGCTGAAAGCGAGACGGTTGGTCAATTGCCTGTTTGGGGTTTTGCCACTGTGACCGGTTCAGAAAATCCAGATATAGAGGTGGGTGAAGAGCTTTACGGCTATTTCCCCTTATCGTCGCACTTGAGAATGACCCCGGGGCATATCAGTAAAGGTTCCCTTGTCGATATGACCGCCCACAGACAAGCGCTGGCACCCGTCTACAACCAGTATAACCGGGTGCAGGCCATGGACGACTTGAAAGCTGAGGAAAAGGACCTGTGGCCCGTTTTCCGCCCTCTACTGGTTACGGGCTACATGATTTGTGATCAGTTTGATGAAAACGGTTTTTATGGCGCTGACCAGATCCTGATTGCCAGTGCCTCCAGCAAAACCGCCATGATGACAGCCAATTCGTTCAGGCTGTTTGAGGGAGCGCCGAAACTGATCGGTGTTACATCATCAAAAAACAAAAAATATACAGAAAAAACAAAGCTTTATGACCATGTTATAACCTATGATGACATTTCGGAATTGAGCCCCGGGACGAAGACAGCCTTGATCGATATGGCGGGTAATGGTGAGTTTATCAATTCGGTTCATCAGCATTTTACTGAAAATCTGACATTTAGTTTGCTTGTCGGTATTTCGCACTGGGACTCCTCCCGTCCCGCAAAAGGGCTTCCTGGTCCTCAACCCACTCCCTTTTTCGCCCCCGGCCGCATCAAGGCCCGCTCAGCTGATTGGGGCGCTGGTGGCCTGAAGGCACGCATGAATGCCGCCTGGGATAGTTTTGCGGCCCTTGCCCCCACTTTAACACAGATGATGGACCTGACAGGCCCGCAAGCGGCAAAAGACACCTATGATCAGCTTGTGAACGGCGCAGTTGATCCGCAGAAATCTCTTTTGATTAAGGTTTGATCGTCCTTATGGGGTGTGAATGATATGTTGAATGCGTTTTTGCAAGCGCTCCAAATGGGTATTCAGAAGATCGTCTGATGGCATACTGAACAGAATATCAGTTTTGCGGGCAGAGGACAGAAGCAGGCCGATTATGTCGCTGATTAAGACGGCGGCCTCCTGCTCTGCCTGACGATCTGAAACACCAAAGCGCACAAGGTTTTCCCTGAAACACCATTTAATTTGCCGAAAATGTTCATTTATGGCGACCCGAACCGGCTCGTCTCTCTGTTTCATCAACGGAGAATGTATCCGGGACAGGATATCAATAAGGTCTCCCGGGTTTTCATCATAAAACCGGTAAAATGATAAATAGCCCGCCATAAGGCTGCTAAAAGCGTCTGATTTTGCCTCTGAAGCCTGTTTTACCTGCGTTGAAAGGTCAGTAAGGCCTTGAATTAATAGCTCTGCATAAATCGCTTCTTTATTCTTGAAATGGAAATAAACGGCACCTGTTGAATATCCGGCACGGGCGGCTATGTCCCGAACAGATACTTCCTGTCCGTCTTTATCCCGATACAAAATCCGTGCGGCCTCCAGAATTTGTTGGCGAACTAAGAAGGCTTTTGCCTGATTGTTTTTAGGCGGTATTTCAGTCACGTTTTTCTCTTTTTTTTAAGTAACTGTCATATGATACGAGAAATCTATTAACGGTTGATAAAAGACTAGGTGTCAAGCATTGTTCTATAACTGATTGAAAAATATAACCTTCAATGAAGTTTCTTTCTAAACATAACATTGTTATGAATGATCAGATAACAGTGTTATGTAAAGTCAGTTAGACGCTGCCCCTGAAAGCTGGAGTTGCCACTTCGGGAAGTGTCACCGAGCCTATTTGGATCATTAGTCCAGATGTCAGTGCTGGAAAACCAGATACCTGGCAATAAGTACCAGTCTCTCCTGCTATCGGTGAAAAAAACACAAAAAAAACCGCCACAAAAGCGACGGATTTTTTAGATGGTGCCCGCACCCGGACTTGAACCGGGAAGCCCATACGAGCGGCAGATTTTAAGTCTACTGTGTTTACCAATTTCACCATGCGGGCAGCAGGGCTAACCTAATAGCAGATTGTTCTACAGACAAGTGCTATTTTAGCCTGGCTTGAAAACTATTTTTTTTATCATATGCAACTTATCTTATGATCGACCTTCATCAATGGCCCTTTGAGCAATTTCACGCAATTTGGATCGTTGTATCTTTTTTCCGTTCGCGCTTTCTGTCATCGGAAATTCAGATAATTGCTGAACCTTCACCGGTACTTTATATCCGGCCAGTTTTTGTCGGCAATGCGCCTGAAGATCGTCCAGATCAAGCACCTGTTGGCGGTTACTTGTCACAAAAGCATAAGCTCTTTCGCCCTTTGGTGTGACAACTCCCACCACTTGAACCTGTCGGACCGCCTCGACGTCCAGCAGGCAGGTTTCGATTTCCACCGGATCGGTCAAATAACCGCCCAAACGCAGGACATCCCCCATGCGGGTCAAAAATACGAAGCTACGGGCCTCTTCCTGATATCCCAAATCTCCGGTTTTAAAATACCCATCTTCCGTAAAAGCCTGTTCAGTCGCGTCCGGATTTAAGAAATAGGCCTTCAGTTGACTGGGCAGTTTAAGCTCTATCTCGCCATTTTTACCAAAAGGCAGAATTGCGCCGGTGTCCGGATCGGTTATTCGAATATGACCAGAAGGTGATATCAGTCGCCCACCAGCCCGCTTTCGAAGCTCTGCCGGCAGGTTCGGGTCCTGATGAGCGATCAGGGCCTGAACTTCGCTCATACCCCAAAGACCCATTAATTTTATTCCGGCGGCTTCTGCCCGCTCGACAATATCGGTAAGGGACGGGTTAAAGGCGGCATAACCCGCCTTTTTCAGGCTTGGATAAGGAACCGCTCCAGTTCCCTGATCGAGCAGCATGGCAAACATATCGTCAGACCCGTTCATGTCGGTTACCGCATACTCCCGTATCAACCGCGCCGCTTCCTGAGGATCAAAGACCGGCAAGCAATAAAGTGTCGCCCCGCCAGCCAAAACAGCCAGTGCCTGTGTTAGCCCGAATGTACCGCATAGAGGGACCGCTTGCAGCAGTCGGCAAACCCTGTTCTCATAAGAATAATGTTCAGCAACTTCAATGGCATGCTGAGTTAAGCTAAACTGAGAATGAAGGACGAATTTTGGCTTTCCTGTTGTTCCACTGGTGGTGAAAATTAAAACCCCTTCTTCCGCCTCTACCGGTGGGACAGGGTTTGTTTGGAACGACGCGATTTTATCAAACGAGATAATTTGGGAGGCCCGCAGACAGGGCGGACACTCAACTGTGATGTCATTTTCCGTGTATAGAATAACCGTTTCAATATTTTCAAGCGCGCCTTCGGGTAATTCCTCCAAAATATCTAAAAACGGAATGCCTTTGAAATCTGGCCAAAGAACAAGAGCCTTGCATCCTGATCGGGTAACAATGTCTGAGACTTCGAAAGATTTGAATTTGGTGTTTATGGAAACGACGATGATGCCCAGCCGTGCGCAGGCCATGAACGCAATTAGATAGGCGGCGATATTCGGAAGCCACAGGCCGACCCGGTCTCCCTTTCCAAGTCCTTGAGCCTTTAATCCGTTGGCAAATCGCAGGCTCAAATCATGTAAATCGTCATAGCTATAGGAGGCTCCGCGGTCATGGATCGCGATGTTACTTCCATACAATGTTTTTTGTTTATCAAGTAGTTGCGGAATTGTTTTCATTTATTATCACCGCCATCTTTCAGGTTGTTTCAACACACTCGCAATCAAAGGTAATAAGGGCTTCTTTTAGAGCGTCAAAGGCGGCGTCCAATGTGTCCGGCTCAATTGACCGCAGGACAAGATTGGTGCCGAGTTCTCCTTGTTTGAAATAGGGATAAGAGCCCATTGAAACGGCTGGATAAGCATCTTGTAGTTCACCGAGGGTTTTTGCGACCTTCCCTTCGGGCATGTTAACATTCAACGTCCGGCTTCGCATTTTCTCGCCGCCAGACAGGGTCGGAAGAATGCTTTCCATCATTGCCTGCATGATCTGCGGGACGCCGGCCATAACATAGACATTTTCAACCCGGAAGCCGGGCGCCTTGCTAACCGGATTATCGATTAAGATACCGCCATCCGGGATCCTTGCCATTCGTTTGCGGGCTTCGTTAAATTCGATACCGTTTTGATCATAGTGCTGCGTCAGGATTTTCATGGCCTCTGGGTGGTGATCAATGCCGATCTCAAACGCCTTGGCGACTGAATCTGCGGTAATATCGTCATGTGTTGGCCCAATGCCACCACTGGTAAAAACATAGTCATATTTTTGCCGGCAATGGTTCAGCGCTTCAACAATTTCCTGTTCAATATCAGGGATTACGCGAACTTCTTTCAGCTGAATTCCAACATCTCCGAGTTTTGTCGCAAGAAAGGCAATATTTTTATCCTGTGTCCGGCCCGACAGAATTTCATCGCCAATCACCAGCATGGAGGCTGTTACAATTTGTTTTCCAGAAGGAGTATCTGCCATTTGCGCTTTCCCGATCACATTATTATTGTCTGACTTGGATATATGTTATCGCCGGAACCCGAAAAATTTCAAAGTAAATTAAACTTATTCCAATCTAAAAGTATCTGGGACGCAATATGAAATTCAGTCACCCGCTTGTAAAAGGCACCCTGATAAAGCGGTATAAACGCTTTTTATCCGATATTGAGCTGGAGGATGGCTCTGTCGTCACGGCACATTGCGCGAATTCAGGATCAATGATGGGCTTGAAAGAACCGGGTTATGCCGTTTGTTTATCCCCGTCTGACAACCCAAAACGAAAACTGAAATTCACATGGGAGCTGGTCAATCCGGGGAGTTCATGGGTGGGGATAAACACCTCCCTGCCAAACAAAATTGTCTCTGACGCCATTATAGCCGGTAAAATAGAGCCTCTTGCCGGGTATAGTGGATTAAAGAATGAAGTAAAATACGGTGAGAATTCGCGCATTGATATTCTGCTGACCGACGAAAACAGGCCCGATTGCTATGTTGAAGTGAAAAGTGTGACTTTGAGCCGGGATGCTGGCATCGCAGAATTTCCAGATGCGGTCACAAGCCGTGGCACAAAACACCTGAATGAACTGGCAAATATGGTTGAAAGTGGTTATAGAGCCGCTATGTTCTATTTAGTCCAACGCAGCGATTGCCAGTCTTTCCAATTGGCATCAGATATTGACCCGACATACCGCGCTGCATTTTTGGATGCAAAATCCCGTGGAGTCGAAGTATATTGTTATGACTGCACGATAGATCCGAATGGTATTGACGTCAGAACGGCTATCCAGATGGTAGAATAAATTTTGATCTATCATTGAATAGATTGAGTATGATATAAATCTTAAATTAGTTAAGAACCGAGATAAATGAAATATATTGATAGCAAAGACGCGCCCCAACAAAACAACGGTGTCATCAAACTTCATGGTGCCGAAGGGTTTGAAGGCATGCGTAAAGCAGGTCGGTTAGGTGCGGAAACACTGGACATGATCGCAGAACATGTTGTGCCCGGCATTACTACGGAAGAAATCAATACTCTTTGCCATGATTTTATTACTGAACGGGGCGGAATATGCGCGCCCTTGGGATATCGCGGTTTTACGAAATCAGTGTGCACTTCCATAAATCACGTTGTCTGTCATGGCATTCCCGGCCCCAAAAAACTGAAAGACGGCGATATTATCAATATAGATGTGACACCAATTGTTGACGGCTGGCACGGTGACACCAGCCGAATGTTTGTTGCAGGAAAGCCCAGCGTAAAAGCCCGTCGTTTGATTGACATTACCTATGAATGCCTGATGCGCGGGATTGATGTTGTTAAGCCCGGTGCAACAACTGGTGACATTGGACATGCCATTCAATCCTATGCGGAAAGTAAACGCTGTTCTGTTGTTCGCGATTTTTGTGGACATGGCCTTGGGCAAATTTTCCATGACGCACCGAACATTGTTCACTATGGGACACCAGGTGAAGGGGTTGAACTGCGAGCCGGTATGATTTTTACCATTGAGCCCATGATTAATTTGGGAAAATGGCAGGTAAAAGTACTGGAAGACGGTTGGACCGCTGTTACAAAAGATCGGTCCCTGTCTGCGCAGTTTGAGCATTCTCTCGGCGTCACCGAAACCGGATACGAAATTTTTACGCTGTCGCCTGAAGGATTGAATTGCCCGCCTTATGCCCTCTGAGACAGAAGATACTCCGGAAAGTTCGGCAGATAGCATATCCTCTCAGGATTTGGAGGGGAATACTGCCGGATTTACGGATCATTCTGGTCTAACGATCCTGCCGGATGATTTTTATTTCAATATAGAAGAAGGCAGTGCTTCGTTAAAAAAGAAGCATGATCATAAACTGGGACACCGTGAACGCATGCGAAGCAAGGTGCTCTCTGCCGGCGCGGAAAGCCTTGCGGAATACGAAATATTGGAAATGCTGCTTTTTGCTGCGGCACCACGCGGGGATACCCGTCCAATTGCAAAATCACTGATCAAGGAATTTGGCTCACTGGCGAAGGTCTTAACGGCCTCCCCAGAAGCATTGCGAAAAGTTGACAGGGTTGGTGATGCGACCATCGCGACCATGAAGGTTGCTGAAACACTGGGGGTGAAACTCCTTCGCGCCAAAACGGAAAAACGCAATGTGTTGAGTTCGTGGCAGGCGTTGCTGGAATATTGTCAAGGGATCATGGGGCATCGCGAAATCGAGCATTTTAGAATTCTGTTTTTGAATAATAAAAATCACATGATTGCTGATGAGGTGCAACAGACGGGAACGGTCAACCATACCGCAGCCTATCCCCGAGAAGTTATTAAGCGAGCCTTAGAGCTTAGTGCCACGTCGCTTATTCTGGTGCACAACCATCCGTCGGGCGACACAACCCCTTCTAAGGCGGATATTGCGATTACGAAGGAAATTGTCACCGCTGCGGCAGCATTGGGTATCAAAGTTCACGATCATCTGATTGTTAGCGCCAATGAGAGTACCAGCCTGAAATCTTTGGGCTTGATGTAGCGTTTTCAGCTTCAAACCAGCCTTTGCCTTTCCTTAGCAATATTGGGCGCCATGGATCAAAAGAATTTTTTCGGGCTCACACCGTTCAAAAATGTATCCCACCCCAGGTTCAGTGCGTCACGTTGAGCGATAACGCCTCGATTCAACGACGAATTTACAGTGATGGCAAGATAGTCAAACATCCCCGCGATCCAGCCGGTTGGCAAATCTTTCCTGAGTTCCCCCCGGTCTTGTGCGGCCAGAACCAGCTTTTCCACCATGGCCAGTTGATTTAGGAAGATTGTCTCATATTTTTTGCGGTCCTCGACAAACCCTCTCATCCAGAAGAAGTAGTGATTACTCAAGCCCGCATAACCTTCAAAAATCTGACGTATTTGATCCAGCGGCGGTTTGCGGGACTTTTGGGCGTTTAGAAGGATATCCTCAAATAAATCAAGGCTATAGGTTGCTGCTATTTGTAGTAGGTCATTTCTGGATCCAAATCTTCGATTGATCGTAATCCGGCTTACCCCGGCCTCTCTCGCAATTTCCTGCATCGTGGCTTCGGGTTTATGAGCGAGGGTTGTGATTGTTGCTTCAATAATGTCTTCGTCAGTTACCATACAATCAATTCATCGTTAATTGACCCCGCCTTAAGCAGACTGTCGATTGGGGAGAATAGCAACTGAAAAAATATCGTTATCGCAGTTTTGGTTACTTTCCACGGGGCTCATACTGTTTTTAGCGACCTGTATTTCAGCAATTGGCTTCAGAAATGGTTGAGATTCTTGATGCTTCCTGTTAGTGAGTGCGCAACGATCTGATAACTGGTCTTTGACAATCTCTGATAACAAAAGACACCCTTTTGTTTTACATACAAGGTGACGCTCCATGATACCCCGTTATGCCCGCCCGGAAATGACAGCAATCTGGGAACCAGAAAGCAAATTCCGCATTTGGTTTGAAATTGAAGCCCACGCATGTGACGCACAGGCAGAACTGGGCGTCATCCCTAAAGAGGCCGCCAAGGCTGTCTGGGACCGAGGCAATTTCGAAATCGATCGCATCGACGAAATCGAACGGGAAACAAAACATGATGTCATCGCGTTCCTGACCAACCTTCAGGAATATGTCGGTGACGAAGCCCGTTTTGTGCATCAGGGAATGACGTCATCAGACGTTCTGGATACTTGCCTGAACGTACAGCTGACCAAGGCATCCGATATTCTGTTGGACGACATGGACAAATTGCTGGCGGCCCTGAAGAAAAAGGCCTACGAGCATAAAGACGATGTTTGTGTTGGCCGGTCTCACGGTATCCATGCCGAGCCTGTTACATTTGGTTTGAAAATGGCACAGGCGTTTGCCGAATTCGAACGGAATAAAGAGCGTCTTATAAACGCCAGAAAAGATATCGCGACTTGCGCAATTTCCGGGGCAGTCGGGACATTTGCCAATATTGACCCGTTCGTTGAAGAACATGTCGCGAAAGCTTTGGGGCTTGAAGCGGAAACAATTTCGACACAGGTCATTCCGCGTGACCGCCACGCGATGTTTTTTGCAACATTGGGCGTGATCGCCAGTTCTATTGAACGGCTGGCCGTTGAAATCCGTCATTTGCAGCGGACAGAGGTTCTGGAAGCGGAAGAGTATTTCGCCCCAGGCCAAAAAGGATCGTCTGCGATGCCGCATAAACGTAATCCTGTTCTAACCGAAAATTTGACGGGGCTTGCCCGTCTGGTTCGGATGGCAACCATTCCTGCGATGGAAAATGTGGCCCTGTGGCACGAACGCGATATTTCGCATTCTTCTGTTGAACGTGGCATTGGTCCAGACGCAACAATCACACTTGATTTTGCACTGGTTCGTTTGACAAACGTCATCGACAAACTTGTTGTTTATCCCGAAAATATGATGAACAACATGAACAAGCTTGGTGGGCTCATCCATTCACAGCGTGTTCTTCTCGCGTTGACGCAAGCTGGTGTCAGCCGCGAAGATGCGTACCGCCTGGTGCAGCGGAATGCCATGGTAGTTTGGCGTGAAGGCGCCGACTTTATGGATCTGTTGAAAAATGATGACGAAGTTTCAGCAGCCCTTTCCAACGAACAAATAGAGAGTGTGTTTGATCTTGAGTATCATACGAAACATGTAGACACATTGTTCAAGCGCGTTTTTGGCTAAATAAAATGCCGTTTCAAGCGATTGAAACAAAAAGGCTTCTGATCAGGGACTGGAAAGAAACTGATCTGGAGCCTTTTGCCGTTTTAAACGGTGACCCGGACGTCATGGAATTTTTCCCGGCGATCCTTTCGGCTGAACAAAGTAATGCGATGGCGGCTGTTATTCGCGAAAAGATTGATCGCAATAGATATGGTTTTTTCGCGGTCGAGTTGAAAGAAACGGGGAAGTTTATCGGGTTTGTCGGCCTTAATAATCCCGCTGCCCCCCTGCCCTTTAAACCTTGTGTTGAAATCGGATGGCGTCTTGGCAAAGAAGCATGGGGATTTGGTTACGCCACTGAAGCAGCGGCGACGTGTCTGGATTTTGCATTTGATAATCTGAGCTTGGTGGAGGTTGTCTCTTTCACAGCGACGATCAATCTTAAATCGCAAAAAGTAATGCAGCGTCTGGGCTTCCGACAGAACAAAGATGAAGACTTCGATCATCCTGATGTTCCTGAAGGGCATCCCCTTCGTCCCCATGTTTTATACCGATTGTCCAGAGACGACTGGCATAAAAAAAGCCGGTCTTTATAACCGGCTTCTTTTTCAACTGTTTGTCAAATCCTATTCAGATTTGATCTGTTCGCGGGCTTTCACCAGCAATTCATCCATTTCCCGGCGAATTCGGTGGTCCGACATTTCAACATTTTTTGAATCGAAATCACGACGGATTTTACGGAAGACATCGTCGTCGCCTTTTTCTTCCAAATCGGCCGTGATTACTTCTTTTGCGTAAGCGGCAACGGCATCTCCAGAGAGTCCCATCAATTCTGCGGCCCACTGACCCAGAAGCTTGTTGCGGCGCGCATTTGCTTTGAACTCAAGATCGCTATCATGCGCGAACTTGTTTTCGTGTGTTTTACCAAAATCGTCCAAACCTGACATTCTTAACCCCTTAAAGTCACTTTTCAGTGCCGAAAATACTGTTATTACAGCTTATCACAAGACTAAACATGTAAGATGGTTATTTCTTTAAAAAGCGACAAGAACTTTTTTTGAAATTATCCGCCTATAATGTGTCACGAGTTGTTGTGTTTGCGGCATAACTGAACTATGTTCCCCGTGAAATCACTAATCACTGGTATTTCAAGACGGATAGACCGGATTTGTTGACAAGTCATTGCGACAGATCAAGTCAGCCGTTCCCTATTTACTGTTGGCTTTTATAGCCCCATAGCTGGAGTGACGTCCATGACCCGACGTAGACGTGTCTACGAAGGCAAGGCAAAAGTTCTTTTTGAAGGACCAGAGCCAGGAACCCTTGTTCAATATTTTAAAGACGATGCAACTGCGTTCAACGGCGAGAAGAAATCCACCGTGACCGGTAAAGGCGTCCTTAATAACCGTATTTCAGAACATCTGATGAACCGCCTTTCTGAGATCGGTATTCATAATCACTTTATTCGGCGCCTGAACATGCGCGAACAATTGATCCGGGAAGTCGAAATCATTCCTGTGGAAGTTATTGTTCGGAATGTCGCTGCAGGCTCTATTTGCAGTCGTTTAGGGATTACAGAAGGCACAGCCCTTCCGCGGACCATCATTGAATACTGCTTCAAGTCCGATGAACTGAACGATCCCCTTGTTTCTGAAGAGCATGTCACAGCCTTTGGCTGGGCAACGCCGCAGGAACTGGACGACATTATGAACCAGTCTTTGCGGGTCAATGACTTTTTGACCGGACTGTTCACTGGGATCGGCATTAAACTGATCGATTTTAAACTGGAATTTGGACGTCTTTATTCTGACGATGAAGTGCAGGTTATTCTGGCCGATGAAATAAGCCCTGATAACTGCCGTCTTTGGGATATTGCAACCAACGAAAAAATGGACAAAGACAGATTCCGTCGGGACCTTGGTGGGATTGAAGATGCCTATCAGGAAGTCGCTCGGCGGCTGGGTATCCTGCCCGAGGGCGGTCCCGGTGATCTTAAAGGTTCTACAGCAATTCAATAAGGCGCATTTTTGCGCCTTTTTTCTTGGGCATTTCAAGAAGGTAAGGATAAATGAAAGCTCGCGTTACTATTTCACTCAAGAACGGTGTACTGGATCCACAAGGCAAGGCAATTGAAAATGCGTTGCACGGGTTGGGCTTTGAACAGGCAAATAATGTCCGTCAGGGGAAAGTGATCGAACTCGATCTGGGGAATATCTCAGAAAATGAAGCACCGGACACTGTCGACAGGATGTGTAAACAATTGTTGGCCAATACAGTGATCGAAAATTACTCCATTGAATTGTTGGACTAACCTTTACTGGGAGACTAAAGACCGATGAAGGCCGTCGTTATTGTTTTTCCGGGGTCCAACTGTGACCGTGACATGAAAGTTGCGATCGAACAGTCTTTGGGTACCGCCCCGGCTATGGTCTGGCATGCAGACAGTCAATTGCCGGAATGCGATTTAATTGCCATTCCCGGCGGGTTCTCCTACGGCGACTATTTGCGTTGTGGCGCAATCGCGGGGAACTCACCGATCATGAGAGAAGTTGTGAAAAAAGCGGCCTCCGGGACGCCAGTTCTTGGGGTCTGCAACGGATTTCAGGTCGCAACGGAAACCGGAATGCTTCCCGGTGCGTTGCTTCGCAATGCTAATCAGGCTTTCATTTGTAAAGATGTGCATTTGCAAGTTGTGGGCGAAAACCGGAACTTCTCAGCTGGTTTTTCTTCAGGTGATATTGTGCGCTTTCCTGTGGCCCATCATGACGGTAATTATTTTGCCGATGATGAGACCCTTGCCCGGCTCGAAGGTGAAGGCCAGATAGCCTTTAAATATGCCGATGAAAATGGCGTTGTTTCAGGCGAGAGCAACATAAACGGTTCGCGCAATAATATTGCCGGTGTTTATAACAAGGCTGGAAATATCCTTGGTTTGATGCCTCACCCTGAACGCCTGATCAGTGACCAGCTTGGTGGCACGGACGGCAAAGTTTTCTTCGATAATCTTATCAATTCTCTGAACTGATTGACGACATGACCGAAATCACAAAAGAAATTGTCGCTGAACACGGTTTATCCGAAAGCGAATATGAACGGGTTCTGGAAATTCTGGGACGCGAACCAAATCTGACGGAACTTGGGATCTTCTCTGTAATGTGGAGTGAGCATTGTTCCTATAAATCTTCCAAAAAATGGCTCAAGACCCTACCGACTGAAGCCCCTTGGGTCATTTGCGGGCCCGGGGAGAATGCCGGTGTGGTTGATATTGGCGATGGCCAGGCCGCCATTTTTAAAATGGAGAGCCATAACCACCCTTCTTATATCGAGCCCTATCAAGGTGCAGCGACCGGTGTTGGCGGCATTATGCGGGATGTCTTTACAATGGGCGCCCGCCCGATTGCTAATCTGAATGCCCTTCGGTTTGGCCGACCAGAGCACCCAAAAACACGACATCTGGTGTCTGGTGTCGTGGCTGGTATCGGTGGCTATGGCAACTGCATGGGCATTCCAACAGTGGGCGGTGAAACCAATTTTCATGCGTCTTATGACGGTAATATTCTGGTAAATGCGATGACCGTTGGTCTTGCAGATACCGATAATATTTTCTATTCAGCCGCCGCCGGTATCGGCAATCCGGTTGTCTATGTGGGATCGAAGACCGGGCGCGATGGTATTCACGGCGCCACGATGGCATCAGCCGAATTCGATGATGACAGCGAAGAGAAACGCCCGACAGTGCAGGTAGGGGATCCGTTCACGGAAAAACTCCTTCTGGAAGCCTGCCTCGAATTAATGGCAACGGACGCGATTGTTGCTATTCAGGATATGGGGGCTGCCGGTCTGACCTCTTCTTCTTTTGAGATGGCAGATAAAGGCGGCGTTGGAATTCAGCTGGATCTTGATCACGTTCCGATGCGCGAAGAAGGCATGACGCCTTATGAAATCATGCTGTCGGAAAGTCAGGAAAGAATGCTTATGGTTCTGAAACCCGGTCGGGAAGCAGAAGCAAAAGCGATCTTTGACAAGTGGGAACTTGATTTCTCAGTCATCGGAACCGTTACTGACACAGGGCGCATGGTCCTGACAATGTTCGGTGATGTGGTGGCAGACCTTCCGGTTGCTCCTTTGGCGGATGCCGCGCCTGAATATGATCGTCCATGGGTAAAGACAGAAACGCCTGCACCGATCAAGGCCGCAGATGTCGCCGAATGCAAGGATCTGAAACAGGCCCTGCTGACGATTATGGGCTCTTCTGAAATTGCCAGCCGAAAATGGATTTGGGAACAGTATGACCATATGGTCATGGGCGACACCATTCAACGTCCTGGCGGCGATGCCGCAGTTGTCCGTATCCACGGAACAGATAAAGCGCTTGCCGTCACAACAGACTGTACACCGCGGTATTGTTATGCGGATCCAGAAACCGGCGGGGCGCAGGCGATTGCGGAAACCTGGCGTAATCTGACCGCAACCGGGGCCCTGCCTCTTGCGGTTACGGATTGCATGAATTTTGGAAACCCGGAACGTCCTGATATTATGGGACAGTTTGTTGGATGTATTGACGGCATGCGAAAAGCCTGCACAGATCTGGATTATCCAGTCGTGTCTGGTAATGTGTCCTTGTATAACGAAACAAACGGAACCGGCATTCATCCGACCCCCGCAATTGGCGGCGTAGGTTTGTTGAAACAGTCCGATCATATGGCCACGATCGCTTTTAAAAACGAAGGGGATGTTGTTCTTCTGGTTGGTGATACATCGGGAGACATGGGCCAGTCTATTTACCTGAGAGAAATCGAGGGCCGTGAAGAAGGGGCACCGCCTCGGATGGATCTTGCTGTTGAAAAAAGAAACGGTGATTTTGTGAGACAGACAATTCACACTGGTTTGGTAACAGCGTGTCACGATCTTTCAGATGGTGGTTTGGCTGTCGCCTTGAGCGAAATGGCGCTTGCCGGTAAGATGGGCGCAACGATCGATCTGGATATGGATCTTCCTTCGCATGCGGCACTTTTTGCAGAAGATCAGGGTCGTTATGTAATGACGGCATCGCCTGAAAATGCAGAGAAACTTCTGGAAAATTCAAAGAATGCCAACGTTCCCCTTCAAATTATTGGAACGACCGGTCATAATGAATTGAATATTGCAGGTGAACTGCACATATCTGTAGAAGATATCCGTCAGGTGCACAGCAATTGGCTGCCAAATCTGATGGTAAAACAAAGTGTTGAGCAGGAGTAATTAAGCATGGCAATGGACGCAGGTGAAATCGAACGCCTCATTCTCGAAGGTATCCCGGGTGCTTCCGTACAAATCACAGATTTGCGGGGTGATGGCGATCATTATGCTGCGCTGGTTGAATCTTCGGCTTTTGAAGGTATTCCACGTGTCAAACAACATCAAATGGTGTATGACGCTCTCAAAGGGAAAATGGGCGGTGACCTGCATGCACTTGCATTGCAGACATCAACCCCTAAATCATAAATTACGTTAATAGTTTAAGAAGGACTTACAAATGCTTGATCAAGCTACCGAAGAACGGATTAAACAGGAAGTGTCCTCGAACGATGTTGTCCTGTTCATGAAAGGGACGGCAATCTTCCCGCAATGCGGTTTTTCAGCGACAGCGGTTCAGATTTTATCGCACCTGAATGTCAAGTTTCACAGCATTGATGTCCTCAGTGATCCCAGCATTCGTGACGGCATAAAACAATATAGTGAATGGCCAACCATCCCTCAGCTTTATGTAAAAGGCGAGTTTCTTGGCGGTTGCGACATTATGCGCGAAATGTTTGAAACAGGGGAATTGCAGGGCATTCTTGAAGAAAAGAATGTTGCCAAAGCAACTGCTTAATTGCCTATACCTGACGAGATCAAAAAACGGTGCGGTAGAGCGCCGTTTTTTTTGACCTAAATTCGAAAGATCCCCCTGACATTTCGACGAAAATACGTTGATGTCTTTAAAAAATAATCTACTCTGCCCACAGAAAATGAGGGAATTTGCACTCTGGGGGGCAATGTGAATCAAGAAAAACTAGTGAAAATCATTGCGTCGTTACCCGATGGGTTGTTCAATCTTTTATATATTGCCCGGCGGATCAAAAAGGACAAACAACTCCTGAACGCAAAGGCACAGTTTTTGTGTTCCATCGTTGAAAAACAAAGCCTCCCTATTGAAGAGGAAACCGTTGAAAACGCACGGCTGCAAATGGAGAACCTTTCTGACTTGCTGTCTGGTGAGGCAGTGCACATAGGGTCTATAGAAGATTTCACCATTGACGGTCCCTTAGGCGACATCCCTGTCCGTTTGTATAAACCAGAAACTGATAACAGCCTGCTTCCGGTTCTGGTTTATTATCATGGGGGTGGGTTTATTCGGGGGTCAATTAACTCACATGACGGGCTTTGCCGGCGCCTTGTTCAATTTGGCGGTTTTGCTGTTTTATCCGTTGATTACCATCTGGCCCCGGAAAGTCCTTTTCCTGCTGCTGTAGATGATGCCTACGCTGCCTATGACTGGGCTCGTTTGAACGGCCAGTCGAAAGGTCTGGATACCGGAAAGGTTGCTGTCGGCGGCGATAGTTCTGGCGGTAACCTGGCGGCAGTCGTTGCACAGGATACACTGCGCAATGGTACCCCCTCGCCCGTATTTCAGTTATTGCTTTACCCCACGACAGACGCCAACTTTACGGCACCCAGCCATCGCACATTTGCAAATGGGTTTTTCCTAACAGCGGAGCGAATGCATTGGTATAGAGGACACTATCTTCCTGATCCCGACCTTTGGAATGATGAAAGAGCCTCACCGGGATTGAAGGAAGATCTTGAAGGGCTTGCGCCCGCCCTGATCATTACCGCAGGATTTGATCCGTTGCGAGATGAGGCAGAAGATTATGCCAAACGTTTAAAAGAATCCGGGGTTCCCATGGGCGTTATCCGGTATGAAGGCATGGTACATGGCTTTATGTCGCTAAGCGGTTTATTGGAAAAGGGAGATGAAGCAATTCGGACCTCTGCAGACACCTTGAAAACTGTATTTTCCAAGGTTTGATTGCGATGAATGCGATGCTTAAGGCATTAACGGAAATTTTCCAGGAAAGTTTCATTGTCTATTGGGGACTGTTGAAAATCATGGTTCCCGTCATGGTTATTGTTGAAATCGGTGTTCGTTTGGGCGTCGTGGAAATCATTAGTAAATGGTGCGCACCTATAATGTCTGTGTTCGGCCTTCCAGCTGAGCTTTCCCTTGTTTTGGCGACCAATCTGATTGTGGGCCTTTATGGTGCCGGGGCTGCCCTTGTTACCTTGGCCCCCGGTTTGGATCTTACTGTTGAAAATATGACCGTTCTGGCAGGAATGCTCCTTTTTGCGCATGCCCTTCCCGTGGAACAGACGATCGTAAAAAAGACCGGCACACCGCTTGTTTTTTCCATTTTCACTCGGGTTTTTGCCGCGGGATTTTATGGTTGGATAATGCATGTGGTCTATCAGTTTTTTGGCGCTCTTGATGGTCCGGCAACCATATTGATCACGGCGGAAAACCAGACGGGTGATACCAGCTGGATGGCGTGGGGAATCTCTTCCCTTACCGGTCTCATTTCAGTTTTCGGTGTTCTCGTCTTTTTGATCACCCTGCTTCGTGTTCTGGAATTTCTTGGTATTACAAAGCTTATCACCCGGGCCTTAACACCCGCGCTGCGCCTCATGGGGGTCGGACCAAATGCGGCCCCCCTTGCGATGATTGGAATATTGCTGGGCCTTTCTTTTGGAGGCGCGCTCATCTTACGCGAAGTCGAAAAAGGGGCCCTTCAGCCGAGAAGTATATTTATCTCCATGATTTTTATGGGGCTGTGTCATAGCCTGATTGAAGATACGATTATTGCAATTGCCTATGGTGGGCATTGGAGTGGTGTTCTGGTTGGCCGACTTGTCATTTCAATCCTGCTGATCCTTCCTGTCAGTTTCTATGTTCTGCGTGTTTCCGATAAGACTTTCTTTCGCTACTGGTACAGTAAAAAGAGTAGCCCTTAAGGTGACATAAACCCTGCCGGTTTGCCTGGCGGGTAATTGACCGACGCTTTTCGGGCCCGTTTGAAAACGCATTGCAAGTGTGTGTTACGCCCCAGTTCCTTAATCGTGAAGGCCATAAAAGCGGTGTTGTGACACTCGACTTGGAGAACGCGGGATAAAATTCGCGCAGTCCTGGCTTTCTGTCACGCGAGAGGGCACCTAATTCAATTCCAGAGGGAGTACCAAAATACCGGAGCCCCGCAGGCATGCCCAAACAACCGGATTTAAAAAAATTGGAGGAACGAATGGCTTCAGGACATCCCTGCTCGTAAAAAAAAGCAATCCCATTCCACGGCCCATGACGCCTTATATGACCAATAAGAGACACGGAAAATATTCAGCATTTTGTAGTTTTTATAATCAACGATAGGGCGCCCGTTTATCCAACCTCTGGTATTTTAAGTCAGGTTTGAGAAGATTGGGAGTTTCCATGCCGTCAAATAGGCGGGCCTGAATAGATGTGCGAATAAAATATTCGCGGTCTTTTCTGGTTTTTATTCTAATTGGTACGTGGAGAAATGCCATATCCCCATGAGGGTGAAGGATAAATCAAAATTCATGATCTCGAATACCCCATTTCGTTCTTTCCTAATAAGCGTTTGTGTTAAGGATTAAATTTTTCGACTTTTTTATTGGTCACAACAGCCTGCCTCATCAAAAATGCACATCTTTAACGCGCATCTAAAATGTAACTTTTTGTAATATCAGTATTATCATAATATTATAAATTCAATAATCGAGTGCTTTTTGCCTTAATTTTATTAATTTAATATCAACTACTTATAAGCGATCGTTTAAAATATAGTGAGGTATACAGAAGATAGAGATGAAAAAAATTACTGGAAAATGTAATAAAAATGAAGAATAATGAATGAACGGCATGTCATATATGAAACTTACATAGTGATCGGCAGTTGCATGAAAAGAGTACTATTTTTAATTGGGTTGATCACTTCAGGGTTTGTTTCTGTTGTTTCTGCGTCTGAAACAAAACCGGACCTGAAATTCGCCTGTAATCATTTCCCTCCCTATAACTTTAAACAGCAAACCGCCTCGGGTATGAACGTCGATGTTATTAAAGCGGCATTGGCTAACCAAGGCAGAAAAGTATCGTTTGATTTTTTTCCGTTTTCTCGCGCCATGGCACTCGTGAAAAACGGTGATTATGACGCTTTATGTGGGTGCAGTTATCGCGAAGAACGGGAAACCAGCTTTTTCTTTTCAGATATGCTTGGCAATATCAGTCAGGGTGTTTTTCGCAAAAAAAAGAATGCGGAGCAGTCAATCAACGGCCTTTCCAAGCTGAAAGGGCAAACAGTTGCAACCATAACCGGGTATGTGCTGCAAAAAGAACTTAATGATCATGACGTAGAAAATGTCGGTGTAAAAGACGAAATACAATTGATCCGGATGCTGGAAAGTGACCGGGTTAAGAATATATACGCGTATCGCGATATAATCTTATATGATTTGAATTTGATGGGATTAGAGCTGCCGCTGGATTATTCGGAAATCTCTACCCAGCCAAATTATGTCTGTATTTCCAGAAAGATCCCTGACGGGGACCGCGTTCTAAAAGAGTTTAATCGTGGATTACGGGCGATAAAATCATCCGGTTTGTATAGTAGAATTCGGGCGGAATATCTAACCGTGAATTAGCGGGACCAGCCATTTGACTCATCGCTGGCCCCACATCTTTTACTCTCCGTCGCCTACCCGTTGGGATAACGCGGCGGCAAGATAATCATCCAGATCGCCATCCAGAACACCCTGCGCGTTGCCTTTTTCGACACCGGTTCTCAAATCCTTGACCATTTGATAGGGGTGAAGCACATAAGATCGGATCTGATGCCCCCAACCAATATCTGTTTGCTGACCTCGGGTTTCCTGTGCCGCTTCTTCACGTTTTTGAAGTTCCAACTCATATAAACGAGACTTCAGCATTTTCATGGCAGAGGCCTTGTTTTTGTGCTGTGAACGGTCGTTTTGGCATTGAACCACAACATTTGTCGGAATATGCGTAATCCGGATCGCCGACTCGGTTCTGTTCACGTGCTGTCCACCGGCGCCAGACGCGCGATATGTATCAATACGCAGATCTTTTTCTTCAATTTCGATGTCAATATCGTCATCGATCACAGGAAAAACACCGACCGAGGAAAAGCTGGTATGGCGACGCGCATTAGAATCAAACGGAGATATCCTGACAAGCCGGTGAACACCAGATTCCGTTTTCAGCCATCCGTAGGCATTCTCACCGGAAATCTCGATCGTTACGGACTTGAGGCCCGCCTCTTCGCCCGCACTTTCTTCAAGTGTTTTAACCTTACAGCCATGCTGTTCCGCCCAACGCATATACATACGCAGCAAAATCTGGGTCCAATCCTGAGACTCGGTTCCCCCCGCCCCAGCATGGATTTCAAGATAGCAGTCGTTTCCGTCCACTTCACCGGAAAGCATACTCTCGAGGCGTCGTTTATCCACCTCAACCTGCAACTCACGCAGGGCTTCAGCCGCTTCGCCAAGAGTTTCTTCGTCGTCCTCCATCTCTGAAAGCTCCATCAGCTCTACCGTATCGTCCAGATCCTGTACAATTCGGTTATAGGCGGTAATGGCGGTATCCAGATTGGTTCGTTCCCGCATCAAAGCCTGTGCTTTGGACGAGTCGTTCCAAAGATCAGGATCTTCAACAAGCGAGTTTAATTCTTCGAGGCGTCTTGTCGCGTTTTCCCAGTCAAAGATGCCTCCTCAGCAGTCCTAATGCCTGCTTGATTTCATCAACAACGGCCTGATGTTCGGCGCGCATGTTCATTCCACTTCATTCTTGAATTTCGATTTGGTTTGAGAAACTAATGGTTAGTTGTCGATCAGTAAAGACCACCTGTGCCATGTGTTGCCGGATTTTTTGGTAAATCGTTGGAAATGATCGAAAGACCACCCCCATCTGACCCATCGAGTACTGAATTGGCCTTGATGGCATCCGATGTTTTAAAGGCTTCAAGGATGACCTCTCTGTCACCAGCGGTTGCCGGCATTCCAGTTGTCTGATTAACCCGAACCAGACGGATACCTTCCGGCACCCGAAAAGGAATAGCAGATTTATCTTTCAGGGCTTCCTGCATGAAATCCCGGAAAACGGGAGAAGCGACCCCGCCGCCGCCTTCTTTGGGGCCTAACGTTTTAGGTGTGTCAAATCCGATATAGATACCAACAGCCAGATCTGGCGAAAAACCGACAAACCAAGCATCCCGCGCTTCATTGGTAGTCCCTGTTTTTCCGGCCAGTGGCTTCTTGATGACAGAAACCTTACGCCCCGTTCCTCTTTGCACAACACCTTCCAGCATAGAGACAACCTGATAGGCTGTTGCAGGAGAAATAATCTGTTTGCGATTATCTTCAATTTCCGGTTCTTCCTGATCCTGCCAGCGGCTGGCACGACAGCCGGTGCAGGCCCGCGTTTCATGCTGGTAGATGGAAATACCGCGGCGGTTTTGAACGCGGTCGATCAGGGTTGGTGCAATTTCCTTACCCCCATTTACCAGTTCGGAATACGCCGTTGTCATCCTTAACAGAGTTGTTTCCATTGCGCCTAATGACATGGCCAGGGTTTCCTGAAGATTATCGTGGATGCCAAATCGTTCAGCATAATCGGCAACGGTAGCCATTCCAATTGAACGCGCCAATCGAACCGTCATAAGGTTTCTGGATTTTTCAAGGCCCAGACGCAAGGTACTGGGGCCGTAAAATTTCTTTGTATAGTTGGACGGTTTCCATCGGTCGCCGTTTTCCTGGTTCAAAACGAATGGGCCATCCATGACTTTGCTGGCTGGTGTAAAGCCGTTATCCAATGCGGCTGCATAGACGAAGGGCTTGAACGAGGATCCGGGTTGGCGGCGCGCCTGAACGGCACGGTTGAATTCTGACGCGTCAGCATCCCATCCACCAACAAGTGCCAGAACGCGCCCTGTATGCGGATCCATCGCCACCAGTCCGCCCGAAATATCAGGTATCTGTTCCAGGCTATAAAGCCCTTCTTTCGCCCGTTCTCCGGTTATTGGGGTCACAGTAATCACATCTCCGACGGCGACAACATCGGATGCTTTTGAAACGCCCGGACCAACCCGTTGATCTTTCAGCCATGGCCGTGCCCATTTCATGTCCTGCAATTCGATCCGACCTTGTGCACCCGTGTCAAATCCGATGGCTACTTCATTTTTGCTCATTTCAAGGACGACAGCTAATTTCCAGTTCCCGAGACCTTTGGGTGGGGACACCGATTTAAGCTGTTCAATCCAGTTTTCTTCAGGTTTGATCTGAGCAATCGGACCGCGCCAACCGTGGCGGCGGTCATACCGCCGGAGGCCTTCACGAAGCGCCTTCTCGCCAATTTTCTGTAAGGAGGTCTGCATGGTTGTTCGAACAGACAGGCCCCCGTCATATAAGCCTTCCACACCGTAAAGCGTATAGAGTTCCCGGCGTACCTCCTCAACGAACCATTTTGCTTCTATGACCTGTGCGTCGCCGCCCTGCTTTACATTCAAAGGCTGATTTGTTGCATTCTCCGCCTCTTCCGCAGTAATGAACTTTTCATCCAGCATTCTGGAAATAACCCAGTTCCGGCGCGCAAGTGCCCGTTCCGGGTATCGGAAGGGACTATAATTGTTCGGAGCCTTTGGAAGCGCCCCCAGATACGCCGCTTCGGCGATCGTCAGGTCATTCAGCGATTTGTCGAAATAGTACAGGGCCGCCGCCGCGACACCATACGCCCGATGTCCCAGATAAATTTCGTTTAAATACAGTTCCAGAATGCGATCTTTCGGCAGGATCCGTTCGACACGGATGGCAAGGATCGCTTCCTTTGCCTTGCGTTCATAGGATACTTCGTTGGTCAGCAGCATATTTTTTGCGACCTGCTGGGTAATTGTTGACGCGCCAACCAAGCGACGCCCCTGCCCCAAATTTTTAAGGTTCACGAAGAAGGCGCGGGCAATGCCTTGAAAATCAATTCCGATATGTTCGTAGAAATTTTGATCTTCTGCTGCAAGAAAAGCTTGTTTTACCTTTTTTGGAATAGCATCCACGGGGACAAAAAGTCGTCGTTGGCGCGCATATTCCGCAATCAGGCTACCGTCTGCGGCGTGAACCCGTGTCATAACGGGAGGTTCGTAGCCAGCAAGCTGGTCGTAATTGGGTAACCCTTTGCCGAAATGCCAGAACCCGTAAAAAATCGCACTGACACCGATCAAAAGACCCAGCAGACCCAAACCAGATAAAATCAAAAATATTTTCAAAAATCTATTCATAGAGCTCAACACTTAACAAAGGAACGCCTGCGTTTTTTATCGTTTGCATACTTAACGGCAACTTTGTCTATTTTTCGTTTATATTGCTAATATTAGCGTTCCGAGTGGCGATTTTAAGGCTTGATTGCTTCAAAATACTTATCGATTGCCAATGCAATGGAATTTGCCAGCTTTCGTTGACCAATCTCGGATTTTAAAATCTGTTCATCTTTTTTATTGGAAAGATATCCCAACTCAACCAGAACTGAAGGAACATCCGGGGCCTTTAAAACCCGAAATCCTGCAAATCTATGAGAATGGCCACCGACCTTCATTCCTGAACGGGCAATTTCCGGGATCAGCATCTTGGCAAATTTTACCGAAAAATTCATTGTCTCCCGCTGCGCAAGATCAATCAGGATTCCCTGAACCGTATCGTCCTGTTCTTCCAGATCTACACCGGCAATAACATCCGATTTATTATTCGTATTGGCAAGGGCGGCCGCTTCGTCATCCGATGCATTTTCGGACAGGGTATAGACAGTCGATCCGCGGATGTCTGAACGGCCAATAGAATCGGCGTGAATGGATATGAACAGATCTGCTTCGTTCTTTCTGGCAAAATTCACTCGTTCACGCAAACTGACAAAGGTGTCGTTCGAGCGGGTCATCAGAATATGATATCGCTTATTCAGCGAAAGTTTCTGTTTCAGTTTACGGGCCACGGCCAAGGTAAGCTGTTTTTCATAAACGCCGCTTTTGCCAATAGCCCCTGGGTCAATCCCGCCATGCCCGGCATCAATAATAATGTTTAACTGCTTCTCATTTTTCGGGGGCGGCGCCGTTTTAATGGCCGGAACGGTCATCGCTACCTGACGTTTTCGCGATTCTGTTACGGCGGTTTGGAATGTCGACTGGTCGGTTTTCTGGACATCAATGAAAAATCGATAGGGCTTCCCTTCTGAGGGGGGCAGAATTACTTTTCGAAGGACCTTAACAGGGCGGTTCAAATCAAGCACAACCCGAGACGTACCTTGACGAAACAACCCGTAACGATAATTTTCGATAACCCCTGTTTTTCGAACTTTTTTGTTCCCCGGTTTCCAGGAAACTTCCTGCATATCAATGACGATACGATAGGGGTTGGGCAGGAAAAATATTTTGTATTCCGGCTTCTCGGACATCTCCATTACAAAGCGGGTTTTGTCTTTGTGTAAGCCAAGCCGAACAGAAGTCACTTCTGGTTTTGCAATTGCTGTTTCACCGAAAAGAAAACAAAGCAACAGAACACTCAGTAAACCTGTTACACGCCTATATCTCAAACTACAAACCCCTTGGTAAAACGACATCTCTTAAAACGCCTACTAGTAGGCAATCGACCAAAGCATCTTATTCGTCAAAAGTTTTTTTAACCATATGTAATTATTCGTTTGTTATGTTGCTGCCAAGTAACTATCATCTGGGTGTGAGTTTCTGTGGTCAGTCCTCGAATATAAAAATATATGGAGGCGGCGCCGTTTTCGACAGCTTTTGCTGGCATCGACTTTTCGATCCCCCAAAGCGTCTGGAAACAGCGCTAAAGACAATGCAGAAAAATGGTTGAAACAGAAGTTGTTCCGTCTTTGACATACATTGGCGGGATCGGCAGCCGATTTAGGGTCCAGTGTTAAATAGGACATTCCTTTCCCTCCGGTTAGAGGGGGACCGGCGCCAACGACTTCCTTAAAAAATTTGGTTACTTTGCCCCTGTCTCACCAGGAAATTTGTAACTGACGGAGCTTTTAAATGGCTACGCGTATGCTAATCGACGCGACTCACGATGAGGAGACGCGCGTCGTAATTGTTAAAGGTACTCGCCTTGAAGAGTTTGATTATGAAACTGCTTCGAAGAAACAACTAAAAGGCAATATCTACCTTGCCAAAGTAACGAGAGTAGAACCGTCGCTGCAGGCGGCGTTTGTGGAATATGGCGGAAATCGCCACGGTTTCCTTCCCTTCTCTGAAATTCATCCTGATTATTACCAGATCCCGGTTTCTGACCGCGAAGAGCTGATTGAGCAGGAAAGTGTTGCTGAAAAAGAGGCGCTGAGTAAAGAGGACGAAGACGAAGACGAGGATACAACATCTGCCGCTCCGTCCGATACCGATGACGAACCAAATAATTCATCCGCAAAAAATAGTGAAACCTCCACCAGCGACGAAGACGACGAAGAAGGTGTTGTCGATGATGAAGACGACACATTGGGCGGTCTTGAAACTGTTGGAGACGACGAAGACGATTCTGTTGAGAATATCGGCGGCGAAGATGATGTTGACCTTGCACCCAAGGTAAATGTTAAACGCCACTATAAAATTCAGGAAGTCATCAAGCGTCGGCAAATCCTGTTGGTTCAGGTGGTTAAGGAAGAACGGGGCAATAAAGGCGCCGCGCTTACAACATATATTTCCTTACCCGGCCGATATAGCGTGCTTATGCCGAATACAGGCCGCGGCGGTGGTATCAGCCGTAAAATCAGTAACCCAGCGGATCGCAAGAGGTTAAAGAAAATCGCGACGGAGCTGGATGTTCCGGATGGGATTGGCGTTATTATCAGAACAGCCGGTCTAAATCGGACAAAAGTGGAAATTCGCCGGGATTATGAATTCCTGATGCGCCTTTGGGACGACATTCGCGAGACAACGCTGAAATCCATTGCCCCCTGCTGCGTTTACGAAGAAGCAAATCTGATCAAACGATCTATTCGCGACCTGTATTCCAAAGAGGTCAGCGAAATCCTGATTGAAGGTGATAACGGCTATCGGATTGCCAAGGACTTCATGCGCAAGCTGATGCCAAGCCATGCCAAAAAGGTTCAGCCTTACAGGGATCGCATCCCCCTATTCCATCGTTTTCAGGTAGAGCAGCAGTTTGCATCAATGTATTTACCGGAAGTTCATCTGAAATCCGGTGGCTATATTGTTATCAATCCTACCGAAGCGCTTGTTTCAATCGACGTCAACTCTGGTAAGGCGACGAAAGAAAGAAGCATCGAGGAAACAGCCCTTAAAACTAATCTGGAAGCGGCTGAAGAGATTTCCCGTCAGCTTCGACTGCGTGACCTTGCTGGCCTGATCGTTATCGATTTTATCGATATGGACGACAACCGAAATAACAAAGCGGTTGAACGTCGGATGAAAGATTGTCTGAAATCTGATCGGGCACGGATCCAGGTTGGTCGCATCAGTCCGTTCGGGCTTATGGAAATGTCGCGTCAGCGTCTGCGTCCTTCTTTCCTCGAAGCAAGTACAAATATCTGCCATACCTGTGGTGGCTCCGGTTTTGTTCGGTCAATTGAATCGACAGCTTTGCTGATCATTCGTGCCCTTGAAGAAGAAGGGGTTCGCGAGCGGAGTGCAAAGATTACAATTACGGTTCATACGGATGTTGCAATTTATCTGCTCAACCAGAAACGTGGTGTCATTCAGGAACTCGAAGGTTTGTATGGTTTGACAATTGTCATTCTTGCGGATCCAACAACCAATTTGAACGATCACCAGATTGAACGTGAGCGTGGCAAGCCAAACGCACCGACCCAGTCTGTTCTTCCTCCTGCTGTTTCAGAACCAGAAGAAGAAGACGAAACCACTGAGGAAACAGCGGATAACGAAGAGAGTGAAAGCAACTCAGCCAAACGTCGTCGTCGTCGTAGGCGGAGGAAGCCACGTGATGATGCTGATGGTAATGCTGAAAATGCTGAAAATGCTGAAACTTCAGAAGAAAACGAGTCCGATAAGACAGAAGCAAAATCTGAGGAAACGGATGAAGAGCCGCGCAAACGCCGCCGTGGAAAACGGGGTGGTCGTCGTCGGTCACGTCAGCCTTCTTCCGAAAATGGTGATGAAAACCAAGCCATAGTGGCCACTGAAAACCCGGAAAATCAGGAAGTTCTTCTTATTCCGATTACCATGCCGGAAACTGATGAAGGCGGTATTATCCTGAAATCTGGTGATTCAGATGAACCTTCTGATGAAACACCAACACAGAAATCAGAGGAGACAAGCGAAGAAGCTGAAAAGCCGAAAACGCCACGTCGCCGCAGACCTCGCACTCGTAAAAAGCCGGATACTGCCCGTGATGATACTGAAACAGTATCTGCGGACGCTCCTGCAACAGAGGCTGAGGCTTCTACTATACAGCAATCTACGGAAGAGGCCCCTGAAGAACAACCTGAAAAGGTGCGTCCCCGAAGGCGCCGTTCACCCCGTAAAAAGAGTGGCGAAACTGCTGAACCGGCTTCTGAAGCGAACGTAGAAACTTCTGCGGTGGCAACAGAAGCAGTGGTGACAACAGTGTCGTCGCCGGTAGTGGAAGGTGAAACGGCCCCTGCGGAAGCGTCTGTAAAACCAAAACGTACGCGGGCGAGAAAAGAAAAAGTTGAAACACCTTCAGTTGCCAACACACCTGAAGTGAAGGCTGAACCGGTTATTACCGAGGTTCCAGAAACATCTCCTGTTTCTTCCGAACCTGAAGAAACAGCAAAACCAAAAGGCCCTCGCCGGTCTGGCTGGTGGCGCCGTAAAAGCTGAGAAGTTGAAAAAGCTGACTAAAAAAGGCGCCTTTCACGGCGCCTTTTTTGCTTTTTGTTTCTGTTTGTTTAGAGGGTCGTTTTTTTCAAGAACCCTCTAAACAGTTTATCGATGTTCAGATAATCAACGTTCCGGTTATCGTTTTGCAAGCCAGAGCCTCAAGGCTTCCACTGCTTTTTCAATGACGTCTGTCGCACCAGCAAAAGAGAACCGGACATAATGTTTCCCCCGAACAGGATCAAAATCCAGACCGGGAGTAGCCGCGACACCGCATCCTTCTAACATTTCCTGACAGAACACCATGCTGTCATCCGTTAAATGACGAACATCAGCGTAGATATAGAAAGCGCCATCGGCCGCTGCTAATTTATCAAGCCCCATAGCAGGGAGTTCGTCCAGCAACAGGCGTCGGTTTATTTCATAATTCGCCTTATACTCTTCCAACTCATCTTTACAGTCAAAGGCTGCCAGCGCCGCATACTGGCTTAAGGCGGGTGCCGATATGAACAGGCTTTGGGCGATTTTTTCGATCCGCGGGACCAATGCCTCTGGCACGACCATCCAACCAAGCCGCCATCCGGTCATGGAGAAATACTTGGAAAATGAGTTGATAATGACTGCATTTTGAGAAAATGAGAGCGCAGAGACGGTTTCCGTGCCGTATGTCAGGCCGTGATAGATTTCATCAGAAATGAAATGCATCTCTTTTTCATCACAATACTGAACCAATGCGTTTAATTCAGTTGGTGTAAGCATTGTACCGGTTGGATTGGCAGGGCTGGCAACCAGCAGGCCATCAAGTGTTCCCGGCACCGCATCGATTAACTGTGGTGTTGGTTGAAAATTGGTTTCATGCCCACAGGGAAGGCCGACAGGAATGATATCCAGAGATTGCAGAATATTCCGGTAGGCAGGGTAACCAGGTTCTGCCAGAAGAACCCGGTCATTGGCTGCAAATAAACTTAAAAAAGACAGTAGGAACCCTCCCGAGGATCCTGTCGTTACAACGACCCGGGACGGATCAACATCCAGCCCGTACATATCGCTGTAATGGTTGGCAATGGCTGCCCGCAAAGGCGGGATGCCCAGCGCCTCAGTATATCCGATCGGCTGATCCTGAAGGGCCTTGGCGGCTGCTTCTTTCACAGCCAACGGGGCGGATGTTGCGGGTTGCCCGATTTCCATATGAAAGACAGTTTTTCCTTCGGCTTCCCTCTGGTTAGCCGATTTCAATACTTCCATAGCAAAAAATGGGGAAAGCTTTCCCCGAGACGGATAAGTCACGTTTTTACCTTTGCAATTGCGTGATTAACGCCGGATCATCGACAGGCCATACCCTCTTGGATCGGTATAGGACTGACAGTTAAACAGTTTGCCGTTTTTGCAGTGAATTGCATTCACGCGCCCCAGGCGTTCAACTTCTAACTGAACCGGATGCGCTCCGGCAAGATTAGATATCATCGACCGATCGGTTTGGCTTTCAAATAACAAAGGCAAACCTGGCCCCATAGTAAAGGCCCGCGGAGCACTGATGGCCGCTTCCAGATTATTCTCGTTCGCGAACACCTGAAGCGCTGTATAAACCGAAGCAACCGTTCCCGCCGCCCCGCCTGACGCAGCACTGGCAAAATAAAAGTCCTTGTTGGGTTCGTTGACCATCAGGATCGGTGTGGTCGGGAATTCAGCTTTTTCATCCGGGACCACAGGTGCCATGACAATTCCGGTAATGCCACCGGCAAAACCGGTTCCGAACGGCTTTTTCATGCCAACAACACAGGAAACCGCGTTTCCTTCATTGTCAGAGGTTACAAAAGACGTTGTCGCATGCGACACAAAGGGAGAATGGGATTGGTATTTGGAAAAATTCTTGCCGTTTGACTCGATCAATTTCGGTAACGTGACATCATCTGAAAGGTACAGAAATCCTTTGCCTTCAAAGGTATCAGTCCAAACGTTTTTAAATAACTCGCCGTAAGGACTGTTTGAAACGCCCACCGTGTTGGCGTCAACATTAAAAGTAATCGCTGTTTCCCAGGTTGGCCGATAATTAAACATATCCTGACTGGTAATGGCCCCGCCAATGGCGTTCGCATCTTCTGAAAATGATCGAGCGAGATTTCCGCTATAGAAATGCGCTCCACCATTTGTTCGCAACGTTGTCAGTACACTGGCTAATCGGATTTGCTGAATTTTTTCGCCTTCTTTTTTGAAGTCGCCCTTTTCATCCATATAGATTTCCTGAAGCCGGGAACCGAGACGGAATTTGGCACTGCTTGAAATCATTGCCATACTTTGGGCTCGAGAGATATTCTCTCCAAAATTGGCAAACTTTTCGGCGTAAGACAGTAGTGCGGACCATTCAAAGCGGCCATAGCGCGCATGCAGGGCGGCAAAGCCCCGAATATTACCGGGAATTCCAACACTGCCGCCCGCAGCCGGAACACCGACCGGAAACTTCAAATTCTCCAGACGGTTTTTCTCGTTGTTATAAACAATGCATTCACCGCCGCCGCCGAGTGATCCTGCAATAGGATAGGTAACTGCCAAGGTAAAATAAAGTGCCGTGGCCGCATCAGCAGCGGTCCCGCCTGCAGATAGAATATCCTGCGCGATCAAGGTCGCCCGGGGCTCGTCTGAAGCCGCGCCACCCAAAGGTCCATCAACGCTGTCAATTTCTCCGACCTGTTTCGTTGCTGGCGTATCGCAGGCCGCAAGTAGAAAGACGCCACCGGCCAATAACAAACTGGTTTTTCTCAACCATTGACGTGGGCCTGTTCTGTTCTTAGGTTTACTTTGAAACAATGGGAAAGAGTTCTTGATTAAACGCATACTTATATCTTTTTTAGCCATAGTATTTGCGACCCTGCCTTCTGTGCGCGCTTATGCTCAACAGACGAAGCTGTCCTACATTCGTGATGCTGAAATTGAACATACCCTGCGATCCTACGCAAGCCCCCTCTTCACCACAGCGGGACTAAATGCAAATGATGTGTCCATTCACCTGATTAACAATAAAACACTAAATGCCTTTGTCGCTGGCGGGCAACGTATGTTTTTCTTCACCGGGCTTTTGGAACGGGTCGAACATCCCAGTCAGTTAAAAGGAGTTATTGCCCACGAAACCGGACATATCGCCGGTGGACATCTTGCACGAACACAGGAAGCCCTGGAGAAAGCGACAACCGCCAGTATCATCGGGTATCTGCTGGGTGCTGCCGCAATTATCGCGGGAGGCGGTGCGGGTGGACAAGGAATTATTATGGGCTCACAAGCGCTCGCAACCAAAAATTTTCTAAAATATAACCGTACGCAAGAATCATCTGCGGATCAGGCCGCGATGGCCTATCTAAACCAAGTGGGCGTATCCGGTGTTGGAATGCTGGAATTTTTAAAAATTCTGGGGGAATCAGATCGGGCCAATTATGGGAAAATCGATCCCTACTGGAGAAGTCACCCGATCAGCAGTGAGCGAATTCAGGCCTTGGAACAACAGGTGAATAACTCACCGTTTAAAGATGTCAAAGATCCGCCGCACGAAGTGGCGGCCCTGAAACGGATACAGGGCAAGCTTTTTGGTTTTACCAATAGCCTCGCCAAGACATTGAAAAAATATCCAGTGGAAGATCAATCGGTTGAGGCGCGTTATGCGCGCGCGGTTGGATATTTCCGCAGACCTGACATTGCCAAAGCGACTGTAGAAATTGACTCTTTGATCGCTGAATTTCCCGGAAATCCCTATTTTTACGAGTTAAAAGGGCAAATGTTATATGAAAATGGAGATATCTTCGGTGCCCTTCCCTCTCTGGAAGCGGCCGTAGAGACAGCCCCGTTTGAACCTCTTATTCTAACCTTGTATGGCCGCGTTTTACTGGCGTCCGGTCGCCGGGAAGATGACTTAAAGGCCGTCGAGGTTCTGCGCACCAGTGTTTCTTATGATCCGAATAATTCTGAAAGCTGGCATCAATTGGCGACCGGTTACAGTCGTATTGGTGATACGGGTAATTTGGCCCTCGCAACAGCAGAACGTTTTCTGTTAATCGGAAAATTCGATAAAGCCATATTTCATGCGAAACGGGCTCAGGAAAACCTGGGAACGGGAACCCCCGGCTTTCTTCGCGCCGATGATATCATCACAATTGCGGCCCAGTTGGAAAGCCGTCGTTGATCAAATAACTTTGTACTCACAACCTTGTGCTTTGAATAGAAGGTGTCTTTGTATACCTTTACAATTCAGTTCTATTGTTAAAGGTTTATTCTATGCAAAATTCGAAGGGTACTGTGGCCCTCATCAGTGTTTTATGTCTTGGTCTGGCAGCGATGGTTGGTCTTAACCTCTATCAAATGCAAAAACCTGAAGAAGATACCAAGGATATATTTGGCGCACAGGTAAGAGCTTACCTTTTGGAAAATCCCGCGGTAATTCGCGAAGCCATTCAAGTGCTCAGCGCGACGGAAGCCGCAGAAGCCCGCCAAAAAGCAAAAGAGCAACTGGCTTCCCGTTTGAACGAGCTGGAAAATGATGGATACAGTTTTGTCGCTGGGAATCCAGACGGCGATATTACGATTGTCGAATTTTTCGACTACCAATGCGGATACTGCAAACGAAGTTATCCTGACCTGATGAAGACCGTTGAAGAAGACGGAAATATTCGCCTGGTGATGAAAGAGTTTCCAATTTTGGGAGACGAGTCAGTTTTAGCAGCCCGGGCTGTTATGGCGGCAGAGAAACAGGGGAAATATAACGAGTTTCATAAAGTCCTGATGGAATCCCGTGGGGGTCTGTCTTTGGACAAAATCATGTCCTATGCGCAAGGTCTTGGGCTGAATGTTCAGCAACTGGCCAAAGACATGGGGTCAGACACGATTTCAAAGAGTCTCAGTCAAACCTACGAATTAGCGCAGGCACTGAATATTACAGGGACACCAGCCTTTGTAATTGGCGGCCAATTAGCCCCCGGTGCCATACCTGCAGACACCATGAAAAGGTTGGTTGCGGAAGCAAGATCCAAAAAATCATCCGCAACCAACTAAGTATCATGCAAGCTGGATCAGATGACGCCTCGGTTAATCTGGTCCAGTTCTATTGATTCAAACAAGGCCTGGAAGTTGCCTTCCCCAAATCCTTCATTCCCTTTTCGCTGAATAAGTTCAAAGAAAATCGGTCCAATGACATTTTGTGTAAATATCTGAAGCAACAGGCCCTGCCCTTCAGTTGGGGCACCGTCCAGAAGGATTTTCAAATCTTTCAGCCGTGCCGTGTCTTCCCCATGATCTTTAACCCGTTCATCCAGAAGATCATAATAGGTATCCGGTGAGGATTGAAATTCGACATTCTGCGCTTTCATGACCTCAACTGAATTAAAGATGTCATCTGTTCCCAAAGCGATATGTTGAATACCTTCCCCATGATACGCATCCAGATATTCCTGAATTTGTGACTTATCATCGGAACTTTCATTGATCGGTATCCGGATTTTACCGCATGGGCTGGTCATGGCTTTACTTTTAAGCCCGGTCAATTTGCCTTCAATATCGAAATACCGAATTTCCTTGAAGTTAAACAGACGTTCGTAGAATTCTGACCATTCATCCATGCGACCGCGATGTACATTATGGGTCAGGTGATCAATATAAGTAAGACCTGCTCCAACCGGGTTGCGTTCTTCTCCTTCAATCGGCACAAAATCCACATCATAAATGGAGCCTTTGTCGCCATACCGATCAACCAGATAGATCAGCGAGTCGCCAATTCCCTTGATTGCTGGAATACTGAGCTCCATTGGGCCGGGTGTCGCGTCCACTACCCATGCACCACCAGCACGGGCTTGTTCAACTGCCTTTGCTGCATCTTTTACCCGAAAGGCCATCGCACAGGCGCAAGGGCCATGAATCCGGGCGAAGGCCTGCGCAAAGCTGTCTTTCTCTGCGTTCACAATAAAATTAACATCACCCTGGCGATAAAGGGTTACATCCTTTGATCTGTGTTTCGCGACGGGACGAAAACCCATCTGGATAAATAATTTTCCCAGAGCTTCCGGATCCGGTGCCGCATATTCCACAAACTCAAACCCGTCGGTTTGCATCGGGTTTTCCCATAAATCAGCCACAAAAGCCTCCATCACAAATTTCAGTAGGTATATAGTTACATATGAAACTATTATTTTTCAAGTTGTTCTTTGCTCGCTTAAAAGTCAAGATAGGCGGATGAAGAAAGAGTCAAGTAAACTTAACCTGCAACGATTTTTGCCTTATCGCCTGACAAAGCTTTCCGGCGTTATCAGCCGAAGCCTGGCAGAGCGGTATTCCCGTCAGTTTGACCTTACCATTCAGGAGTGGCGCATTCTGGCTATCTTGGGCGAAAAACCCGGATTAACTGCCCGTGAAGTGGGCGTTTTGGCGTCTCTTGATAAAGTTAATATGAGCCGTGCCACTGAAAAACTCGAAAAATCAGGGCGCATTACCCGTCAGGTTGTTGCCGAAGACCGCCGCGCATTTTCGTTGATCCTGACGGAAGACGGCAAAGCGGTCCTTGAAAAAATAATTCCGTTGGCGTCCGAATATGAGGATCTATTGTTAGAAGAATTTTCCCCTTCCGAGATTGAAATGCTTGATGGCTTTTTAAATCGGCTGGACAAACGGGCCGATGAATTGATCCCGCATCTGAAAAAGAACAGTGACTAACCCCCCTTTGGAGAGTTTCAAAACAAGGGCACCCGTCCAAACCCCGGTAACTTTAACGCCATATCCCCATAATCAAATCCCGTTGTTAATCCCAGAAGATGAAATTCGAGCCCTTCTACCGGACTGAACGCAAATCCGCCATACCCACCGGCCGAAAACTGCACCCCTCGTCCGCTGACGGCTTTCCCGATCACCCCATCGCCCACCAGATAGTCTTTTCCGATTGCAGTTGGGGGAAGGTCTAGCTCCAACTCCGGGATTTCGCGGCTGATATAAGCGATAAACGTATTGGAATTGGGCCCGGGCCAGACCTTATAGCTGTCTTTATAGGGATACCGATCAACGACCTTATCCAGTTTTTCAATGATGTCTGCCGCCTTTTGGCCCCTGATATCCGTTATAAGAAACGGACGGTTACCGGCCCAGTAATTATCAGGCACACCAATGCGAATGGTAAGTGGGGTGTGCCGCCAGCCGATGACTTCATAGCGTGTAAAGCCGGGGGCATTTGCGGCTTTGACGGATATCCATGTATGAACGGCGAAACTGCCACGCCATCCCCATGTGCGAGCGGCCATAACCTGAACAACGGCTTCCTTGATGATCTGGGGATCAGGGGAAAGATAGGTGCGATCATACCGCGCGTTTGACCAGTGTTTGGTTTCAACACCATATTCGCTGGCGAACGAAATGAACTGGGGGGTCAGAAATGGAAATAAAACCAGAACGAACCCTGCCAGAATTTTAATGAGCGTGCGTTTCATTCGTCTCCTCATCCATTAATATAAAGATGAGGAGACCGTATCAATCCGTCAAGAGTAAGGCGAAACTATATCAATCCTGCGAGAGGAGAACTAGGATCCGCATATTTTTTGACCGGCATCCGGCCTGCCAGGAAGGATTTGCGACCTGCTGTTACAGCGTCTTTCATTGCTGAGGCCATGATGATCGGATTTTTTGCATGTGCAATGGCAGAATTCATAAGCACGCCGTCACATCCCAGTTCCATTGCAATTGTCGCATCTGATGCAGTTCCTACCCCTGCATCAACGATCACCGGCACTTTCGCCTGATCTTTGATAATGCCGATCCCGACAGGGTTCTGAATACCCAATCCAGAGCCGATAGGTGCCCCCAAAGGCATAATGGCCACGCAGCCCATGTCTTCCAGCATCTGGCATTGAATAGGGTCATCTGAACAATAAACCATAACCTTAAACCCTTCATCTATAAGGGTTTGTGCGGCTTTCAGGGTTTCGGGCATATTGGGATAGAGTGTTTTTTCGTGACCGAGGACTTCCAGTTTCACCAGATCCCAGCCTCCCGCTTCCCGTGCGAGGCGTAAGGTACGAAGGGCTTCATCTGCCGTATAGCAAAATGCCGTGTTTGGCAGATAAATATATTTTTTCGGATCCACATAATCGACCAGCATTGGCTGTTTGGGATCTGTAATATTCACACGCCGAACAGCAACGGTGACCATTTCAGCGCCCGATGCCTCGATCGCCAGTTTGGTTTCTTCAAAATCTTTATATTTTCCTGTGCCTACAATTAACCGGGAGTTTAACTTACGGCCTGCGACTTCAAAAACATCATCCGTATCCACGGAACCACCTCCAATAAAATGAACTATTTCAAGTTTGTCGCCCTCTTCCAGCATCGTTGTGCTGTAGCTCGATTTAGGGACAATTTCCAGATTTCGTTCTAACGCTACTTTCTGACCATCCAATTCAAGGTCATTCAACAGCTCGTCAATGGACAAAGAGCGGTCATAGACTCTCTTTTCGCCATTTATTGTGAGGTTCATGTAACTCAACCTTTACTCTGCAGTTCATAATCAGGGTGACAATTTCGGCGATTATGGTGCTCACACGCCACTGTTGCAACCATCAACCTTGTTTCTGTCATACTTTATTCATAATTAACTATGCTACGGCTTTATCAATCTCTAAAACTTGAGTATAAGTGAGCCGTCTACTAAATGGCCACAGGCCCTTAGGGAGAGGAAATGGGAAAGTCAGTTCTGATAGTAAATGGTCCGAACCTCAATATGTTGGGGAAGCGTGAACCAGAAATATATGGCAGTACAACACTGTCAGATATTGAAGAACTGTGCCGCGTCCATGCAAAAACCCTGGGAATGGATTGTGCGTTCATGCAAAGTAACCTTGAAGGCGAGATGATTAATGCCATTCAAGCAGCCGGAGAGACGCATTCCGGTATAATTATTAATGCAGCCGCTTATACGCACACATCCGTGGCGTTAATGGATGCGTTAAAAGCAGTGAACCTGCCATGTGTAGAAGTTCATCTGTCTAATGTATTTTCACGCGAGTCTTTCCGCCACACGAGTTACATTTCTTTTGCCGCCACTGGCGTGATTTGTGGGTTTGGAGCAAAAGGATATACTCTGGCTTTAGACGCGCTTTCCGAAATTTTTGATCAATAGAAACGAAAAGTCGAACAATTATGAGTAAACTTGACATCGACAAGGACGTCATCCGGGAACTGGCCGAAATCATGAATGAAACCGGACTGGGTGAAATTGAAGTTGAGCATGGAAGCAGCAGACTACGTGTTTCCCGTAATTCTTCTGTTGCAAGTCAGGCAGTACCTCAAATGGTGGCTGCCCCTGCTCCATTGGCTCCAGCGGCTCCTGCAGCTGTTGAAGCGGCCCCTGCTGCGGATGCCGCCTCTCATCCGGGCGCTGTGAAATCACCAATGGTCGGCACAGCGTATCTGTCACCAGAGCCCGGCGCTGCCGAGTTTATCAAAGTTGGTGATTCTGTTTCTCAGGGGCAGACCCTGCTGATTGTTGAAGCTATGAAAACAATGAACCCGATTGCAGCGCCAAAAGGCGGCAAAATCCTGGATGTTCTCGTTTCAGATTCGCAACCAGTCGAATTCGGTCAACCTCTCGTTATTATCGAGTGAGTGGACATACTTGATGTTTAAAAAAATTCTCATCGCAAATCGCGGCGAAATAGCCCTTCGAATTCACCGCGCCTGTCGTGAAATGGGTATCAAAACAGTCGCTGTCCATTCCGAAGCAGACGCCGCTGCCATGCATGTGCGTCTTGCAGACGAAAGTGTGTGTATTGGGCCGCCTTCGTCGACAGCAAGTTACCTGAATATTCCGTCAATTATCGCTGCAGCCGAAGTAACCAATGCAGACGGCATTCATCCAGGGTATGGATTTTTGTCTGAAAACGCTAAATTCGTCGATATCGTCACGGAACACGGCATCAAGTTCATTGGCCCGTCTGCTGATCATATCCGCCTGATGGGAGATAAGATCGCGGCAAAGGATACCATGAAAAAATTTGGTGTTCCTTGTGTCCCTGGCTCAGACGGCGAAGTTAAAACGCTGGAAGAAGCCCGTAAGATTGCAGCGGATATCGGATATCCCGTGATCATCAAGGCTTCTGCCGGTGGCGGTGGGCGCGGCATGAAGGTTGCTCTTAACGATGCCTCAATTTCAGAAGCCTTTTCTTCTGCACGGGCTGAATCGCAACTGGCCTTTGGCGACAATGCGGTTTACATCGAAAAATATCTGGGCACACCTCGGCATATTGAAATACAGGTTCTGGCTGATGGACAGGGCAATGTAGTGCATCTGGGGGAACGGGATTGTTCTCTGCAGCGCCGTCATCAGAAAGCACTGGAAGAAACCCCATCCCCTGCGCTGAACGATACTTTGCGGGAACGCATTGGTAAAACGGTGTCTGATGCGATCCGGGAAATGCGCTATGAAGGCGTCGGCACTATCGAGTTCCTGTTTGAAAATGATGAATTTTATTTCATTGAAATGAACACCCGTCTTCAGGTGGAACATCCGGTTACAGAAATGGTTACGGGTATTGATCTTGTGCGCGAACAGATTAATGTTGCGGCCGGTCAGAAACTTAGCCTGTCTCAAGAGGATATTTCCTTCAATGGGCATTCGATTGAATGTCGGATCACGGCAGAAGACCCTAACACCTTTGCGGCATCCCCTGGCCCTGTGCTGGAGTTTCATGCGCCAGGTGGCTTAGGGGTTCGGGTCGATTCCGCGTTGTATTCCGGCTACAATGTTCCGCCTTACTATGACAGCCTGATCGCGAAGCTTATTGTTCATGGTGCCAATCGGAAAGAATGCCTGATGCGCCTGGATCGCGCGTTGGAGGAGTTTGTTGTCGGAGGCATTAAAACCACGTTGCCACTGCATCAGGACCTCATCAAGAACGATGAATTTATCAAAGGCGAATACAATATTCACTGGCTGGAAAAATTCATTGAGGATCGACAATAGTTTTTATTGATTGATCACATAGTATAATGACCGCGCTGACGACAGAAATTTTGTTGAGTGCCTATTCACACGGTATCTTTCCAATGTCGGAATCTCAGGACGATCCAGAAATTTTCTGGGTCGACCCTGAGCGCCGTGGCATTTTTCCACTAGATGATTTTCATGTTCCGCGAAGTCTCGCCAAAACGATCCGCAAGGACCCTTTCAAAATCACGGCGGACACTTGTTTTCGGCAGGTTATGAAGGAATGCGCAGCATCGCAAAACGGGCGCGAGACAACCTGGATCAATCGAACCATCCTTGATCTCTATACGGAACTTCATCAAGAAGGCCATGCCCATTCAATCGAATGCTGGGACGGCGATACGTTGGTGGGCGGATTGTATGGTGTATCCTTTGCCGGAGTTTTTTGCGGAGAAAGCATGTTTTCCCGTCAGACCAATGCCAGCAAAATTGCGTTGGTATATCTCGTTGCCCGCTTGAAACGAGGCGGGTTCAAGCTTCTTGATACCCAGTTCTTAACCGACCACCTAGCCTCGATGGGGGCGATTGAAATCTCTAGAGAAGAATATCATCGTCGGTTGGATCAGGCTCTGGACGTTGAAGGTGATTTTTATTCTTTAGAAGGCGGTTTATCGTCTTCCGCCATTTTGCAATCGATCACCCAAACATCATAAACAGGATGTTCAAGAGCATTTAATGCAGGGCTTGACGCAAACATCCATCCACTGAACAATTCTACCGTTTCTTCTTCCTGTTTGGTTTCCCGAATTTCCAAAAATGTGGATGTCTCAGGTGGCTCCTCAGGAGGACGTTTCAGGCATTTACGACTTGTGATTTCCAACGTGCCGTACTGCACGCTTTCACCAATTGGGATGATCAGGTCAAGTGTTCGGGCTGTCACCTTGTCCAACGCGCGAACAATCGATGCCTCCCCAACCAGAGACCCTGCATTTGCGTGATCTGCAGCAACAATAAACCCGGCAAAAACAACAGGCAAACAGAATAGGAAACGGCGTTTCAGAGGCATTTAGAATTGCACTCCCTACCCAATCTTTTTGAAGAATATACGGAGATATCAATCACTTTTATCGTCACCGGAACCGGCACTGAAGATGGCTTGCCCGATAAGATCCATCAAACTGACAGAACTTTGCGTATATGTGATTTCGTCGCCACTTTGCAGTACAGTTTCCGCGCCGCCGGGTTCAAGATCAAGATAGCTTCCCCCCAGCAGGCTTTCTGACGCGACTTTGGCGGCTGTGTCCTCTGGTAAGGCGATTTCATCACGGATACTGATCCCAATGATTGCCTGAAACGTTTCTGTATCCAGCACCTGACTGACAACGGTACCGACCTTGATACCACTCATCCTGACGTCACTGCCGACCTGAAGGCCATCCACTTTATCAAAACGGGCGGTGAGGTTAAGGCCATTACCGGTCGTGCCGATATCAGCGGTGCGATAGGCGAAGACAAGAAAAATCGTTGCAAAAGCGAGGACCACGCCCCCGATAATGGTTTCAACAATATTATTTCCCAAACCCAAGCCTCCCGCTTAACGTAATGTTTCCGACGCAAACAAACCTTATTCTGGTTTCCAAGCTTCGTAATCGGTTGTTGCCTTCTGTCGTTCACCAGGTGAAACAACAGATCCACCCGGACGGTAAGCATAGTCTGTACCGGTCAAATTTGGCAAATGCTCTTCTTCCCACTTATTCGCCTCAACGGCTTGTTCTGAAGGAAGGTTATTGGTCGTGTAGTGAAGCCAGATATGCCAGGCCGCAGGGACTTTTGACGCTTCCGGCTTCCCTTTATAAAGGACCCAGCGGCGCTCCCGGCCCAATGGACCTGTCGGCTTTCCTTTTTCTTTATAGTAGCGATTACCAAACTGATCTTCACCAACCTGTTCCCCTTTTCTCCAGGTAAACAGTCTTGTGCCCAGCGTAGCCATAGCGTTCTCTTCCGTCTGAAACTCAATAATTTGCAGGAATATGGCATCCAACTTCCTGTCAGTCCAGCCAAACTTTACCCAGAGAAGATCAATTTTCGATGAATCTGTGACATCTATATTCCAGTGTCCCTTTTTGCGGTTTTGATTCTTGTGAAATTCAGTCTGATTAACCGAACTGTTGTTTTTCGGTCACCCCATAAAAAAAATGTGAGAACGGCGTTTTTTACTTGCCAAAGAAAAACGAAACAAAACTGCGACATTCCACGACATGTGGACGACTAACGGACATCTCACTACAAGATATGGATTATGAGGTGGTTGACTTAAGGGAATGTCATTGGCACCATCCTAGCGTCTCGAAGGGGGAGGCCTACCAGATGTAGTGCATTAAGATCAGTTTTACTGACTGTGCACGGGTCGCGTTCTGAGTATTCATTCACCTTTTAAGACACAAGAATTGGGGATTACTTTAAGGACGATTAACATGCGGATTACACGGCGATTTACCGATGAAAGCTCTTCACCCTATGCCAAGATCAAATTTCGTCAGGCGTCGAGTGAAATCAGGAATCCGGATGGCTCGATCGTTTTCAAGCTCGACAATATCGATGTACCGTCTGACTGGTCTCAGGTTGCCTGCGATATCATTGCGCAAAAGTATTTTCGTAAAGCCGGTGTCCCTGCCCGTCTGAAATCCGATAAAGAAGCGGATGTGCCTGATTGGTTGTCCCGTCAGGTTGCTGACGAAGAAGCGTTGAAAGATCTCCCAGAAGAAGAACGGTATGTTCCGGAAACATCTGCGACTGAAGTATTTGATCGTCTTGCAGGAACTTGGACTTATTGGGGTTGGAAAGGCGGATATTTCGATACCGAAGCCGACGCTTCAGCGTATTTTGATGAAATGCGCTATATGTTGGCCCGTCAGATGGGCGCGCCGAATTCACCGCAATGGTTTAACACGGGTTTGCATTGGGCTTATGGTATTTCAGGCCCCGCACAAGGTCATTCCTATGTGGATTACAAGACAGGCAAGCTGAAGAAATCCGTTAATTCTTATGAACATCCTCAGCCCCATGCCTGCTTCATCCAGTCTGTTGACGATGATCTCGTCAATGAAGGCGGGATTATGGATTTGTGGGTGCGTGAAGCGCGACTGTTTAAATATGGCTCTGGAACAGGCACAAACTTTTCAAATGTAAGAAGTGCAGGTGAAAGCCTTTCTGGCGGCGGCAAGTCCTCTGGTTTGATGAGCTTTCTTAAAATCGGTGATAGGGCTGCCGGCGCGATCAAGTCCGGCGGTACAACGCGCCGTGCTGCTAAGATGGTCACACTGGACATCGACCACCCTGATATTGAAGAATATATTCAGTGGAAAGCCAAAGAAGAGCAAAAAGTGGCTGCGCTTGTCGCAGGTTCAAAACTCTGTGGTCGTCACCTGAATAACGTTATTAAAGCCTGTCACTCCGCAGAGGGGGATGAAGCCTTTAATGTTTCAGAAAATCCGGAACTGAAAAAGGCGATTATTGGCGCCCGTAAGGCAATGGTCCCTGAAAACTATATCCAGCGGGTTATTCAGTTTGCCAAGCAAGGTTACACAGAAATTGAATTTGCCACTTACGATACAGACTGGGATTCTGAAGCTTATCTGACAGTTTCCGGTCAGAACTCCAACAACTCTGTTCGGATTACCAACGAGTTTGTGGAAGCCGTTCTGGAAGATGGAAACTGGGATCTTATTCGCCGTGTTGACGGTAAAGTCGCGAAAACCATCAAAGCCCGCGACCTTTGGGAAATGATTGGCGAAAGCGCCTGGCAGTCCGCCGACCCTGGTCTGCAATATGATACAACAATCAACGAATGGCATACCTGTCCGAAAGATGGCCGCATTAATGCGTCCAATCCTTGCTCAGAGTATATGTTCCTTGATGACACAGCGTGTAATCTGGCGTCTCTTAACCTGATGAATTTCCGCCGTCCGGATAAAAGTTTCGATGTTGAAGGGTTTGAACATGCTGTTCGGATCTGGACAATTACATTGGAGATTTCGGTTTTGATGGCACAGTTCCCATCAGAAGAAATCGCCAAACTTTCTTATAAATTCCGGACACTTGGTTTAGGATTTGCCAATATTGGTGGCCTTCTGATGTCACAGGGCCTGTCCTATGATTCAGACGAAGGTCGGGCTCTTTGTGGCTCTATTACGGCTCTGATGACTGGTACAGCATATAAAACAAGTGCTGAAATGGCATCTGAACTTGGCCCCTTCCCGGGATACAAGAAAAATTCCGCTGAAATGCTGCGCGTTATCCGAAACCATCGGACGGCCGCTTATGGAAAATCCAGTAATTATGAAGGCCTGACCGTAAAACCGGTTCCCCTTGATATTGAAAACTGCCCGGATGCCACATTGGTAGATGCCGCCATCCGTTCATGGGACGAAGCCCTAGAATTTGGCGAAAAACATGGCTTCCGCAATGCTCAGTCAACCGTAATTGCGCCAACCGGAACCATCGGACTTGTGATGGACTGTGACACCACAGGGATCGAACCCGATTTTGCCCTTGTGAAATTCAAGAAACTTGCAGGCGGCGGATATTTCAAGATCATCAACCGGGTTGTTCCGGAAGCACTGGATAATCTGGGGTATAGCCGTTCGGAAGTTCGGGACATTATCAATTATGCCGTTGGGCATGGAACTTTGCAGGATGCGCCGGGCGTTAATCATGAAGCACTTCGTGAAAAAGGCTTTACCGACGATATTCTGCAGGAAATCGAAAAAGGACTGGCCGCAAGCTTTGATATCAAGTTTGTGTTTAACAAATTCACCCTTGGGGAAGAATTCTGCACCGATATCCTTGGCCTGAATGCCGATGATCTCGATGATTATAACTTTGATTTACTGGCTGCCATCGGCTTTACCCGCGCTCAGATTGAACAGGCAAACACATATTGCTGTGGCTCCATGACACTGGAAGGCGCGCCTCTTTTAAAAGAAGAGCATCTGCCGGTATTTGATTGTGCCAACCCATGTGGCCGCATTGGTAAACGCTACCTGTCTGTTGATAGCCATATTAAAATGATGGCCGCGTCGCAGCCGTTTATTTCCGGTGCTATTTCCAAGACGATCAATATGGCGAACGCCTCTACCGTAGAAGATTGTAAAGACGCCTATCTTCTGTCCTGGAAACTGGGTCTGAAAGCAAATGCCCTTTATCGGGATGGATCTAAACTCAGTCAGCCTCTCTCCGCCATATCAATTGATGAAGAGGACGAGATGGAGCTGGAAGAAAAACTTCAGGAGGCACCAGCGGTCGCAAGCACGGTTATTGCCGAACGGATTGTTGAACGTCTATCGAACGAACGTCGTAAGTTGCCAACGCGCCGTAAGGGATACACACAGAAAGCCGTCGTCGGCGGTCATAAAGTATATCTGCGAACCGGTGAATATGATGATGGCTCTATTGGTGAGTTGTTCATTGATATGCATAAGGAAGGCGCAGCCTTCCGAAGCTTGATGAATAATTTCGCTATCGCAATCTCCATTGGCTTGCAGTATGGCGTTCCACTTGAGGAATTTGTCGAGGCCTACACCTTCACGCGGTTTGAGCCGTCAGGGATTGTTGAAGGAAACGATGCCATTAAGATGTCTACCTCAATTTTGGATTATCTGTTCCGTGAACTGGCGATTTCTTATCTTGGCAGAAATGATCTGGCACATGTTGTTGTTGATGATCTGCATATTGACGCCATGGGCGGCGGTGAGTCACAGGCGGAAATCTCTGACGAGGAAGTCAAGGAAACTTCCAGCCCTTTGGGTAATGTCATCAATCTTGCCTCCACCGGTTATGTGCGCTCTAACAATTTTCAGGTCTTGCAAGGCGGATTGAATAACATGTCCATGGCAGTCGGTCAGACCGAAACGGCGGCCCCAGCAGCGACAACTATGACGCCACCGCCAACATCTACACCGGGGTCAGGGTCAAAACCTGCGTCCAGCGGCAAAAAAGCCGGTTCAGCCGGATCAAGCCGAATGGATAAGGTTCGCGAAGCGCGAATGAAAGGATATGAAGGGGATAGTTGCGGAGAATGTGGTAACTTCACTTTGGTGCGGAACGGAACCTGTATGAAATGTGATACATGTGGCTCCACAAGCGGTTGTTCTTAATGGGCTTTGTAAGTCAGTTACAAAGAACCCAGTATAAAATTAACGTTGTGTACCTGGTAATGTAGCGTGTTTGTAGGGATCAAGTTGTTGTTTGCAGGACCTGCAGAACCTGTTTTACTCCGACAATGATTTGATTCACGAGCTTGTTAGTTTCTTTACTTGAGTCTGTGATTATTTGGGCGGCATCTAAACTTTTGGATGTCGCCTTTTTTTAGGATCCCCAACTCAAGGTAACTCCTTTTTTTCGGGCATTCATGGAAATCTTTCTTTTTTTCTTGGATGTTACGATTTCAGGTTGTGGCTTTCCAAAAAGCCAACCCTGTCCATAATCAACCCCCAGTGATTTAAGATAGTTTGCCTGTTCTTTGGTTTCGACCATTTCGGCTATGGTGCCGATTTTGAGTTCCTGGCACAGGCGGGCCATGCAGCGTAAAATTGCGGCGTCTTTTTCATTGTTCAGAACATCGCGAACATAAGCCCCGTCAATTTTTACATGATCGACACTAATCGCCCGAATATATTGGAAAGAGGCTGCCCCTGCTCCCATGTCATCCAGACTGACTTCAATACCATTTTTTCGGATCTGTTGAATAACACGTTCAGCCCTCACAAGATCCTTTATTTGACTTGATTCAGTAATTTCAAACCCAATAAAGGGATGTAGGTCTGGTGCCGTCATCAGCATTGATAAGAGCGAGTCAACGAACCCATCAGATTCTATTGAATGGCCGGAAATATTAATGGCAACTTTAGGATGTTCGTACCCTTTCTGGCGAAAGCCTGAAACGTAATCGATGGCTTTTTTGGATACAGCAAGGTCCAAATCCAGGATAATTCCAACTTCTTCGGCAAAGGTCACTGTTTCAAATGGTGATTCACCATCCGCAAATCGGCACAAGACCTCGTGGTGATGTATGTCTTCTGTTTTCAGGTCAATAATGGGCTGATAGACGAGGCTGAAATCATGACGTTTGAAAACATTTTTCAGGCTTGAAATCCTGTTCATTGTCGATTCCATCCGGCCCTGTAAGCCATCGGCCAGGTTTTCAATACTAAAGCTACCATTTTCTTTTGCAACGAAACTATTGATCACAAACATCAGAGCATGGCTGGCATTTTCTGAGGAGAGATTCCCTTTATCAAGATCAACCGTACTCGGGGTTACTTTCACTCCGTGACCCGGTGCCATCTCGTTCGAAATCGTCTCTACCTTCTCTTTTAGAAGGGACTCATCAAAGCTTTTATTGTGCAGTACACCATATTTATCTTCATCAATACGGCCCGCAGAATCGCCCCCGAAGGAATAGCTACGCATGACGGCACCAATTTTGTGCAGAAACTCGCCCATGTCGTTTTCCGAGACATTTGCCGCCATATCCCCAAGATTGGACAGATTTAAAAGGGTGAGTTCGAGGTCTTGTCCCGTTTCCGATGCAATTGATAATTGATCATTGGCCAGCGTGATAAAGTCATTTTTGTCAAGCAAACCCGTGTCTTCGTCCCGATTGACGGCCAAAGATTGTGCAGCGGGCAATCCAGTAACATTGAGGGTCAGATATAAATGTCCGTGCGTTCGCGGTAAACTGCAGGCACCGACAACGGCAGTCACATTGGATTTTTTCATCCGGGCAGCAACAGGACTGATACGCTCCCCTTCTTTCATATTCTTGAAAAGGTACGAAATCACTCGTTGATCAAGCGGGTCCAGAACATCCGTAAAATCGGTTCCATGAAGTTCTTCTGATGTTTTTCCGGTAATCCCTTTTGCGGCACCAGACGCAAAACAAATCTTTCCCTTGTCATCCAACTCGATAAGCAAGTCGGCTGCGGCAAACGAAAAGGCCACAAAGCGTTCTTTATCATCTTTTAGGGAGTTTAGTTTTTCTGATGCAACCACAGTACAGCCCTTCATTGAGAAGCGCTAATATTATGCGGCAAATCATTAACAAAATTAAAATTTTGGTAAAATAGTTGAAAGCCCGGTTTTTCCAGGCTTTCAACTTAAATAATCAGCTCTCTGCTTTTGGTTCAGGCATAACCGTCCGAACGTGCAGTTCGCGCAGGTTTTTCGCTGGAACCGGTGCTGGCGCCTGCATCATCAGATCCTGCGCCTGCTGGTTCATTGGGAACAAAATCACTTCCCGAATATTTGGCTCGTCAGCAAGCAACATAACAATACGATCGACACCTGGGGCAATACCACCATGCGGAGGCGCGCCGTAACGGAATGCGTTCAACATGCCACCAAAACGGTCTTCAACAACCTGGGGATCATAACCAGCGATTTCAAACGCCTTCATCATGATGTCTGGACGGTGGTTCCGGATTGCACCGGAAGACAGTTCAATACCGTTACAAACGATATCATACTGGTAGCCTTTGATATCCAGCGGATCCATTGTTTCCAATGCTTCAAGGCCACCTTGTGGCATTGAAAACGGGTTATGGCTAAAGTCGAGTTTTTTCTCTTTTTCATCATATTCGTACATTGGGAAATCAATGACCCAACAGAATTTGAAAACATCTTTTTCACAAATATCGAGGTCAGTGCCGACAATATTTCTGGCTTTACCTGCCAGTTCAGCTGCTTCCAATTCTTTTCCGCATGCAAAGAAGATACCGTCACCGTCTTTAACGCCCGCGGTTTCCTGGATTTTTGCGATACGTTCCGCATCCAGGTTTTTCGCAATCGGTCCTTTCGCTTCTCCATCCTTGAAGATGATATAGCCAAGACCACCGGCCCCTTCCTTACGGGCCCAATCGTTCATTTTATCAAAGAAACTCCGTGCCCGATTTCCCGCACCTGGTGCAGGAATAGCTCGAACAACAGACCCTTTTTCAACAGCGCCAGCGAACAAACCGAAGCCGGAGCCTCTGAATATTTCTGTGACGTCTGACAAGAGGATGGGGTTACGAAGGTCAGGTTTGTCAGAACCATATTTCAGCATTGCTTCGTCAAAAGGAATTTTGACAAATGGTGTCTCAACCCGACGATCACCGGCAAATTCCTGAAAAACATTTGTCAAAACCGGCTCAACAGCATTAAAAACATCGTCCTGCGTTACAAACGCCATTTCAATATCAAGCTGATAAAATTCACCTGGACTACGATCCGCACGTGCATCTTCATCTCTGAAACAAGGTGCAATCTGGAAATACCGATCGAAACCAGACATCATTACCAGCTGCTTGAATTGTTGCGGTGCCTGAGGCAGTGCATAGAACTGGCCAGGATGCATCCGGCTTGGAACCAGAAAGTCCCGTGCCCCTTCCGGAGAAGACGCCGTCAGAATAGGTGTCTGGAATTCCATGAAACCCTGATCGATCATACTGCTGCGCAGTTTTGAGATCACGTTGGAACGCAAGATGATATTGTTATGCAGCCGTTCCCGGCGCAAATCGAGATATCTGTGACGCAGGCGAATATCTTCCGGATATTCCTGTTCCCCAAAGACCGGCATGGGCAAATCATCGGCGGCAGACTGCAAAGCAAAATCGGTAATATCGATTTCAATTGCACCCGTTGGCAGGTTTGGGTTAACCGTGTCCTCGCTCCGGGCGACAACTTTACCGGTCACCGTGATAACACTTTCAGATCGGGCAGCTTCAACCTGTTTGAAAATCGGAACATCCGTTTCAACAACGCATTGTGTAATTCCATAATGATCGCGCAGATCGACAAACAGCAGATTGCCATGATCGCGTTTTCTATGGACCCAGCCTGAAAGGCGGACTGTTTTACCAACGTCACTGTCACGAAGTTCAGCGCAAGTATGTGTACGATAACTATGCATCACGGTTCTCTTAAGCGTTTATCAAGGATCAAAATACTCTATAGTGAGTACCAAAGGGCTTGTATTACATGCTTTTTCTCCAAAGGCCAACCTTCCTTTGTGGTAAAAAATGGGCTAATCTCAACTTTCCTGTAAAATACCGTCATGGACAGTGGCAAAAGCGTCTGTTCAACGATTAAAAAGAGTAATAAATTTCATGCAGATTGTGACCACGACAGATACTCTTTCAGACTTATGTCAACGGCTTTCCAAACATTCCTATGTCACTATAGATACCGAGTTTCTAAGGGAAAATACCTTTTGGCCTGAACTGTGTCTGGTGCAGATTGCCAGTGATGATGAATCTGCGATCATTGATCCGTTAGCCAATGGGATTGATTTAGCTCCTCTGTTTAAGCTTTTGCAAAACACGAATGTGTTGAAGGTTTTTCATGCAGGCCGTCAGGATCTGGAGATATTTCACCACCTTTCGGGACATGTCCCTATTCCGATCTTTGACACTCAGGTTGCTGCAATGGTGTGTGGATTTGGCGAATCCGTTGGCTATGATACGCTTGTCACAAAAATTACCGGACATGGGATTGATAAATCCTCGCGCTTTACGGACTGGTCACGCCGCCCCCTGACTGAGCGGCAGTTGTCTTATGCCGAAGCCGACGTAACCCATCTGCGCGATGTTTATCAGCATCTTAAGGCGGAGCTTGAAAAATCGGGTCGGTCCCAATGGCTAACATCCGAAATGGCGATCCTTGAATCGCCAGAGACCTATTTTCTGCCGCCGGAAAAAGCCTGGCAAAAAATCAAAGCCAGAAATAACAAGCCACGTTTTCTGGCCATCCTTCAAACAACAGCGGCATGGCGGGAAAAACAGGCGCATCATCAGAATATTCCGCGCAATCGCATTCTCAGGGATGAAGCTTTGCTGGAAATTGCAGCAAATCCGCCCCGGAACGCAGAGAAACTCTCTCATGTAAGGGGGATCGGAAAGAAATTTGCGGAAGGAAAAATGGGCGCTGGTCTGCTGTCCGCTATCAATGAAGGCATAGAAATGCCGCATGATGATTGTCCACAAGTCGCATTGAAAGCACAAATGCCCAAAGGCTTGGGTCCTTTGATGGATCTGCTGAAGGTATTACTAAAAACACGATGCGAAGAAGAAAACGTCGCTCAAAAACTCGTTTGTAACAGCCGCGATCTGGAAAAAATTGCCAGTGACAGCAATGCTGATATACCAGCCTTGAAAGGGTGGCGGCATGAAGTTTTTGGCCAGCACGCTCTCGCCTTAAAAGAAGGTAAAATCGGCTTTACTGCTAAAGACAATAAAATCCGGATTATCGATCTCTCATAATCCGGATTTCAGACGTCTTGTTAAAGCTTGCAGCGAGACTGTTCAGTCTGCTTTCAACGTGAACACCTCTCAACATGGAAAGGTCTTCAGGAAGATAAAGAACAACCACATCACCCTCCACTGTGAGTTTGGTACGCGGTAAAATCCCAATGGTACCGCCACTCAAAGTGTGAGACAGGCGCAAAGCCAAACCCAGGCTAAGCGAGTGTCCGCGTTCTTCTTCAGATACCAGAGCCAATCCGTCTTCTGGAGCGTTACCATCCAGATTGCCGCGATATCGGGCATATACAGCGAGGGCGACAATCGCCCTCCCCTTATGACCAATGCCGCTAAACGGCGCACGGAAAATTCGCCTGAACGCTTGCGGGGCCCGATAATCGGTACTCATCAACCAGGCAATATCTGACAAAGTTGCAGAGGCCAGTGCCAGACGCTGCCCTTTCTCAGGGATGTGATAAAATGCGCCTTTCATCCAACTGAATATTTCTTCACCATGTTCGGCAAAACGACCTTCGCGGGCCGCCATATCGCGGCAGGCTTCCAGCAACGGATCCCGCTTGCGCACCGGTTTTTTTAGTTCAGAAAAAAGCATGCCTTCGCGCAGGCCGTTTGCAGAGAAAATAATGCTCTTCGGGGTGATGATAGTGAACAGCTGTTCCATGATAATTGCAGCAGTTCTCATGGTGCTGACGCGGGATTTAGGAACAAGCGGCATCGCCCGAAGATAATCGTCAGACAGCTCTTTTACTTCGGAAATTGTCTCAAGCATTTCTGGAAGCGACAATTTATAATTGTGTATTATGTTCAGCGAATGACCGGTTTTCGAGATATGATATCGGGCAAGGGCGCGCCAGGCCCCGCCTACGACGTAAAAGTTTTTGCCCTTCAATTCTGAAAGCCAGTCCACTTTTGAAAAGTAATCATTCAGATAATCAGCAAGTTGCTGATTATCCATATCCATTTGCCACAATCGCAACGCCCCTAACGGAAGGGTTGCCGTGTTTTCAATGCGGTGGTCATCAACCTTAACAAGTTCAAGGCTACCGCCGCCCAGATCCCCCACAAGCCCATGTGCATATGGCATTCCGGACAAAACACCCAATCCTGCATAACGAGCTTCCTGTTTACCGCTCAACACCTGAACATTGAAATCGCATTCCTGTTCGACATCCGCGACAAATTCAGAACCGTTATCTGCTTCACGGACCGCGGCGGTCGCCGCAACGAGAACGCGGTCAATTCCCATTTGATTAACCAGTGCCGCATACCGACGGAGGGCTGCCATGGCTTGATCCATCGCATCCTGTCCCAACAGTTGAGAGCTCCCCAAATCCCGGCCCAGTCCGCAAAGGACCTTCTCGTTGAATTTCGGCATTGGAACACGTGAAGGCCCATCGAAAACAACAAGCCGCACCGAGTTAGACCCGATATCAATAACAGCGGTGAGTTTCTTGGATGACTTTACTTCGGGATCCAGACTTCTGTCTCGATGATCAACTATATCCTGCACAAATTTACTCTTTGCTATGGCACCCAGTACCCTGTCCCAAGTGCAACATCCATTAACTTGGTGGAATCAAAATCGGAACCGGATTATTCACCTTTAAAGCTTTTCCGCGCCCAGATAAAGACGGATTTGTTAAAAAATATTTATGCGCAGAAAATTCATTCTTAACATCCTGTAAACGTTGGTATTCTCCGTCCGGACCGAGAACCCAGGTTTGCTCAGTATCTTTCAGGCAGGCGACCATAATTTGATCGAGCACCTGTCTTTTCACAGTCTCGTTTGTAATCGGTACCAATGTTTCAATCCGACGGTCGAAATTTCGAGGCATCCAATCAGCCGAAGTAATAAAAACATGGGCTTCTTCAGACGGCATTTCGGCCCCATTTCCAAAACAAACGACCCGCGAATGCTCCAGAAAACGACCAACAATGCTTTTCACATAGATATTCTCGGAAAGTCCGGGGACCCCCGGACGCAAACAGCAAATTCCGCGGACAATCAAACGGATATCGACACCGGCATTGCTGGCTTCATATAGTTTATCGATGATTTTGGCATCGACCAGTGAATTCATTTTTGCCCATACAGAGGCGGGCTTACCTTCTTTTGCAAAGGCGATTTCCTGATCAATCATTTCGATCAGTGAATTCCGCAGGCTATAGGGCGACAAATACAGTTTCGATAATCCTTTGGGCGTTGCGTACCCGGTGATGTAATTGAACATCAGGGCCACATCCTTTGCCAAGTCAGCATCATCCGTAAAGAGTGACAAATCTGAATAGATACGGGCATTCACCGGGTGGTAGTTACCAGTTCCAAAATGCATGTAATTTTTCAGCTGTCCGCCTTCCCTGCGAACCACCAGAGAGACTTTCGCATGGGTTTTCAGATCAAAGAACCCGTAAATGACCTGAGCCCCTGCCCGTTCCAGATCCCGCGCCCAGCGGATATTGGCTTCTTCATCGAACCTTGCTTTGAGTTCGATAAGGGCAGTGACCGACTTTCCTGCTTCGGCCGCTTCTATCAATGCTTTTATAATCGGGGAGTCTGATGATGTTCGATACAAAGTATGCTTGATCGCAACTACGTCGGGATCGGCAGCGGCCTGCCTGAGAAACTGGACGACAACGTCAAAGCTTTCATACGGGTGATGAACAATGAAATCTTTGGCACTGATGGCATTAAAGACATTACCACCGGCATCCCTGACCCTTTCAGGATAACGCGCCTCCGCCGGTTCAAACACAAGATCAGGTCGTTCTTCACCGATCATCTGATTGATGGTTGAAATGCCGAGAATACCATCAATCACCATGATAGCGCGAACATCAATATTAAGCTCTTCGGCCAAAAAATCCGCGAGGGGCTTAGGCATGCCCGCATCAACTTTTAACCGAATAACGCTGCCCCGGCGTCGGCGTTTCAACGCGCTTTCATACAGTCGCACAAGATCTTCGGCTTCTTCTTCAACCTCAATATCACTATCACGAACAAGCCGGAAAAGACCTTGCCCATCCACCGAATAACCGGGGAAAAGCCGATCCAGAAACAGGGTTACCGTATGTTCCAGCGTGATATACCGAATTTCACTACCAGGCAGCCTGATGAAACGATGCAGGGTTTGCGGAAACAGAATTAGGGCCTTCAGGCGTTTTTCTGCTTTTCGACCCGATAATTGCAAAATCATGCCAAAGCCAAGATTTTGAATAAACGGAAATGGATGAGACGGATCAATTGCCATCGGCGTCAGGATCGGAAAGATCTGTTCTTCAAAATAATTCGCGAGCCACGCCTTGTCATCGCCAGAAAGGCCGTCTGGACTGACGACAGAAATACCCTCACGCTGCATATCCTGCAAAAGGTCTTTCCAGATAATCTGCTGCTGATCGATAAGGCGCGCGGCCTTTTTATCCACTTGTTCCAGTGTCTGTGCCGGCGTTAAACCATCTGAACTTAAGGTTGTAACACGGGCGTTGATCTGGCCGAGAAGCCCCGCAACCCGAACCATGTAGAATTCATCAAGATTGGTCGCCGAAATGGACAAAAATCTTAACCGCTCCAACAAGGGGTGGTTCTTATTTTCGGCCTCTTCCAAGACCCGCCAGTTAAAAGAAAGCCAGGAAAGTTCGCGGTTTATAAACCGACTATGGCTTTCTGGATTTACATCAGACAACTCTTCTTGATCAGAGACAATAATAGGAGAATTCACAGCACCACCTTAATGGATTGGGATAAGTTCCATTCCCATACCACCTGTATATCACCATTTTGTGACAAAATGCAGCTTTATCAAGTATTTCCTATTTCTTTCGTGTCCAGATTTGTTCTTTGCAAATAAACAATACACATCCTTCAACCTGTAGCTGATCGGTATCGATAAGGCGCATTTCAGAACTATAGGTATTGCCATCTTCCGGGTTATAAATTGTCCCATCATCCCATTCGTTGGGCCCAGTTTTTTCCAACCCATTCAGCAGCTGAATACCAATAATCGGTCTATTTCTAAGTTTTTCGTCTTGATTATTAATGTCGGTTTTTGGCTCGCCTTTTTCAGTGTTCGGTTCCTTGAGCCAAATCAGTTCACCGCAATATTTATTCTCTCCACAGGAAGAAATCTGCACATGACTTTTACCCTCGACCGTTTCCCATATGCCGATGACACCTGAATTTGCAGATGCTGTGCCGCTCATCCCTATAGCGGCCATAAAAGTTAATCCACGTACTAATTTCTTCATGCGAGCCCCCGTCTTGTTTGTTGGTTAAAGAGTACCCGGGAAGGCACCCCCGTCCAAGAGAATATTCTGGCCTGTAATGAAACCAGCTTTGTCACTGCATAAAAACGCGCAGGTGGCCCCAAATTCCTCGGGCTGACCAAAACGCCCGGCCGGGTTCAGTGCGGCGCGTTCCGCGGCCACTTCCTTGATGGATTTTCCCGTGGCTTTTGCCGCGGGTTCCAATGTTGATTTCAGCCGATCCGTATCAAATGGACCGGGCAACAAGCCATTGATTGTCACGTTATGGGCGACTGTTTTGCGCGAAATCCCGGCGACAAAACCCGTTAAACCGGCGCGTGCGCCATTGGAGAGCCCTAGAATATCGATCGGCGCTTTTACGGCCGCCGATGTTATATTGATGATGCGACCAAATTTACGTTCCTGCATCCCATCCACTGTCTGACGGATCAATTCGATAGCCGTCAACATGTTGGCATTCAACGCTTTCATCCAGTCTTCAGTAGACCAGTCCCTGAAGTCACCTGGAGGTGGGCCACCCGCGTTATTGATCAAGATGTCAGGATCAGGACATTCCTTCAGAACAGCAGCCCGTCCTTCTTCCGTGGTAATGTCCCCTGCAATGGCGACAACATTCACGTCATATTTTGTACGAATTTCCTCTGCGGTTTTTAGCAAGGGGCCTTCTGTTCGGGCTGTCAAAACCAGATTTACCCCCTCTTCTGCCAAGGCTTCCGCACAGGCCCGTCCAAGCCCTTTACTGGAAGCGCATACAATTGCCCTGCGACCCTTAATTCCGAAATCCATTATAATTGTCCTTCTTTTTCCAATAGATCCCTTACGAGTGGGATGGTTATGCGCCGTTTATGGGCCAATGATAGATCGTCGAGAGCGGACACCACATGCCGTGCCTGCCCAAACGATCTTTCAAGGCGAACCATTAGATATTGCAAGATTTCAGGGGTGACCTGTAACTGCCTATCGGCAAATAGCTTTACCAGAACGGAAGCAAATAACTCATCATCCGGCTCTTCAATTCTAGCGACCTGAACGGTACCAAGGCGCGAAATGAGATCGGGGAGCGTGAGGGGCCATTCTGAATAATTGTAACGGGACGTCATAAGAACAGACCCCCCTTTCTCTTTTACCAGATTATACAGGTGAAACAGATTTTCTTCGGGCACATCAGGGCCAATATTTTCAATGACCAGGGGGGCACGGGCAAAATTAGACAGCGTGTCCATTGGTAGCATACCCAACTCTTCCGATGTTATCAGGGCCGCTTTATTCCGTTCCATCCAGACATGAGACAAATGGGTTTTTCCGCACCCATCAGGGCCAGTCAGCAACAGAAACCGGCTTGGCCAGTCTGGCCAGCGGTCGATCCAGGCAACCGCCTCTTTATTAGGGCCCGCAACCAGAAAATCATCCCGTCCGTGTGCGGCTCTCCACGCAAGGTCAAGGGGCAGTTGTTCTGACTTCACTCGTCCCCCTCCAACTGCTCCTGATTTCGCCCATAAAGCGGACTGCTCATATATTGGGAAAGCGCGAAACGGCTTACGACACCGACGACAGCAGCCAAGGGCACCGCAATTAACACACCGACAAAACCGAACAGGCTACCGCCTGCCAACAAGCCAAACATGACCCAAACCGGGTGAAGCCCCACTTTTTCGCCGACCAGCTTGGGTGTTAGGACATATCCTTCGAGAACCTGACCGACAATAAAGATGGCCCCGACAATGCCAATTTGAAAAAAGTCAGGCCAGAATTGAAAAATGGCCACACCCACCGAGGCGATAAAACCGACGATGGCCCCAACAAACGGTATGAATGAGATCAAGCCAGTTACAATGCCGATCACAAGACCAAATTCCAAGCCGACAGCCAACAGGGCCGTTCCATAATAGATTGAAAGGATAAGGCATACTGTCGACTGCCCGCGGACAAATCCGGCAAGAACGAAATCGATATCTGTTGCGATTTGCCGGATTTCAGTCAGTTTGCTTCGGGGAATCCAACTATCCACTTTCGCGGTAATCCGGTCCCAGTCACGCAACAGGTAAAAAGCAACAACCGGGGTAATAACAAGCAGCGATAACAGATTTACCAGTGCAAGCCCCTGGCTGAGAAGATTAGAAGATAACGATCCCAGATTTTTGACAGCATTAGAGGCATAACTGCTTATGGCCGCGCGGAATTCTTCGCTGGCCTGAAGCATTTCAATATCCACAAACCGTGCAATGATGGGTTTAAAGAAATCGTATAGCGCTGTGATATAACCGGGTAATCTTTTCAATAAGCCGATTAGCTGATCAATGAGCGCCGGCACTAACAGAATGATAAAGAGGCAACTTAACAGTAAGAAAATGCCCACAATAATCGATGTCGCGGTTGTCCGTCCCAATCCTTTCGCTTCCAGCTTATCCGCAACAGGATCGAGGAAATACGCAACGGCCATGCCAAGAACAAAAGGCAGCAGGATGTCACTTAATAGAATGAGAAAAAGGACAAACAGTGCGATCAGAACTGTCCAAAACCTCATATGTTGTTGAATTGTCATATCCGTTCAGCCCCTCATTCCAGTTTGTTCGGATTGTTTCATCCAACTTGACAGATAGTAGTATCCAGACAAAACCGTCGTGATTGCAACAGTATAGACAATACTCACCTGCCAAACACCTAATTCAACATTAAAGCCTGCTGTTCCCAACACGACCGCGGCTAATGCAATTTGAAAGAATGTATTTATCTTGCTGATCAAAACAGGATGGATCCGCAGGTTGCGTTCCATTGCATGAGAAAAAAGGACCCCTCCCACGATAAGTAAATCACGACTGACAACAAGGATCACAAGCCAACTTGGGATATATTCCTTGATCCCCAGCGTGACATAAACGGAAACCAGCAAGATTTTGTCAGCCAACGGGTCCAGATATTTGCCCAGATGGGTTACCAGATTAAACTGTTTGGCAATCAGACCATCCAGAGCATCAGAAAGCCCGCCCAAAACAAAGACAATAAAGGCAATCAGCATTTCTTCGCTAAGGATCAGCCATACAATCAACGGTACCGTCAGGATACGCGCCAAAGTTATGCTATTGGGTATATTCAAGCTATTTTCCGAACTGTATTCTAAAGAAGAGACACTATTTACAATCTTACTATTCGTGTGTAGCTGCTTCTAAAAGCCAAAAGCCATCGACTGAATTCAAGAACAAATCCCGTTGCGCCAACGCGCTGGAGAGCTGGTCAATTTCACCGACAAATGAAATCTCCCAAAATGCCTTCTCTACGGACAATTCCCGGATTTTGATTTGCTGAACAGCGGGAACTGATTTTGTTTTTTCCTGAATGGCCATCCATTCTGAGAGACTGGAAATTGTTGTAGAAACGGCCAGCTTGTTCTCGATACTGCGATCCAGAATATATTGATCTTTCCAACCTTCCTGAAGGTTATCGACAATATCAAAGATGGCCGTTCGGAAAATATCGCTGTTTGTTTGTCCGCCGGTGTAACTTTCGACCACAGCGGTACTAAAAGCATCATTCCGCTGGATAGATACATCCAGACGACGTATCCCCCCCTGATTTTGCAGGCTGGCATACACGACCATAACAACGCCGGCCCCGTAACTATCCGCAATCTCGGTAAGCGCTGGACCGTTTAAACCGACCGCATCTTCAACAGACACTGTTCGAATATCGTCAAGCGAACCGCTGGGAACCATGATAGGCACGACCCGCGTTTGCGCCCAGTCGTCCAAGCGTTTGGAGTTCCCTATGGGGCCGTTTCCATTTTCAAAAACGTCAATCCAGGTATCACGCCACGGGTTAGGTTCCCCCCAAAGGGTCTTGGCGCCCAATGCGTCATACACGGGCAGGATCAGAACCGGTTTGCTTCGGGTCTCAGCATAGGGAAGATTGTTGGCCTGTAGAATCGGCCGGACGCTCTCCGGTTTGAAATCAAAGATCAAATCCGCCAGATAACGCGTCGCCGACGTTTTTTCATTGGATACCTGAAAACCAGTTATCATCGCGGTTAAGTCGGCATCTGAAACTTCTGGCAGGGAATCATGATAAGACCTTGGAATAAGGTTTCTTAACAATGCTTTATACGCCCGCCGCTGTCCTGCGGCGACCGCAAGCGTCCGCGCTTCACTTGCAGAAGCCGCTGTGGCGTCCACCGAAATACCTTTCACTGAATAGAGTTTACTATCCGTTGCCCGCGCATTGTTAATGCCGAAAAGGAGAAAACTCGCTATTATGAACGATAGCAAGGCAAAATAACTTCGAATGTGTTTCGTTTCCGTCATTGCAAACCACTGGAAAAAACGTATGTTGACGCATCTAGAATCAGGATACCGGATACAGCATATCTTATGAAGACCGATAGCTCCAAAAAAAGTTACAATTACAAAGATGCAGGTGTCGATATTGACGCAGGCAATTCTCTTGTTGATGCCATCAAACCACTTGCAGCAATGACCCGCAGGCCGGGCGCTAATGCTGATCTGGGTGGTTTTGGGGCGATTTTTGATCCTAAAGCGGCAGGCTTCAAAGATCCACTGCTTGTTTCAGCAACGGACGGTGTTGGTACAAAACTAAAAGTCGCCATCGATATGAACAAGCATGACACGGTTGGGATCGATCTGGTTGCCATGTGCGTGAATGACCTTGTCGTTCAGGGGGCAGAACCTCTTTTCTTCCTCGATTATTTTGCAACCGGTGGATTGGATGTCGAAGCAACCCGGGATATCGTTGCCGGTATCGCCGAAGGCTGCAAGCAGGCTGGCTGCGCGCTGATCGGTGGTGAAACCGCGGAGATGCCGGGCATGTATGCGAAGGGCGATTATGACATGGCCGGCTTTACAGTCGGCGCGGTTGAAAGAGACCAGCTTCTCAAAGCAGACACCTTGAATGAAGGAGACATTTTAATTGGTCTTTCATCCAGCGGTGTTCATTCAAACGGTTATTCCCTGGTCCGTCGGCTGCTCAGCGACTTTAAGCTGGATCTGGAAGCACCGGCCCCGTTCGATGAAAATGTTATTTTGGGCGACGCCTTGATTGCCCCGACCCGAATTTATGTAAAAAGCTGCCTTGCCAGCATTCGTGCGGGTCATATCAAGGCCCTTTCTCATATTACTGGCGGCGGGCTTTATGAAAATATTCCGCGTATTTTGCCGGACACCCTGACTGCGGAAATTGACGCGAATGCTTGGACATTGCCGCCCTTGTTTAAATGGCTGGCCGAGCTTGGCAATATTGCGCCGCGGGAATTGGCGACAACCTTTAACTGTGGACTGGGCATGATTGTTGCCGTGGCCCCTGAAAATGAAGAGGCTGCCTTGCAATTGTTATCCGATCACGGAGAGAACGCTCAGACAGTGGGTCGCCTCATTGCCCGAGAGACCGATGCTGAGCAGGTTTCAATTCCTGATTTGGAAGAGGCGTTTTTAAAGTGAAAGTAGCAATTTTCATTTCTTCCCGGGGTTCAAATATGCAGGCCCTGGTTAAAGCCAGTCAGGAAGAAGGGTTCCCGGCAGAGATCGTAACGATCCTGTCAAATAATCCAGATGCTGGCGGGCTGGAATTTGCCAAAGCGCATAATATTCCTACCAAAGTGATTAATCATCGTGACTACGACAATCGCGATGATTTTGATGCTGCGATTAACGAATATCTGGAAGGCATGCAAATTGACCTTATTTGCCTTGCAGGCTTCATGCGTCTTTTGACGGCCGACTTCGTCAACCGTTGGCGCGACTCTATCATCAATATTCACCCATCGCTTCTGCCCGCGTTCAAAGGCCTGCATGTTCATGAACGCGCTATTGAATCAGGGGCGCGCTTTACCGGATGTACGGTTCATGTTGTTCGGCCCGAAATGGACGATGGACCGATTATTGCGCAGGCTGCTGTTCCGATTTTACAAAAAGATACACCGGAAAGCCTGGCTGCGCGGATCCTTGAACAGGAACATAAAATTTATCCATTGGCGCTAAAGCTGATGGCCCAGAGAAAAGTGAAAATCCATGGGTCCATCGCGCGCATTGAGGGATGTGTTGAGTCAGAGGCTTCTCTGTTAAACCCCGAAGCTTGAACACATCCATCAAAATCCAATATAGACAAAGCGCCTTCTTAGGCGCTTTTCTTTTTCCGGTTCTTTCTTGTTAATGTATTCAGCAGTTCAACCAGCGCGGAAAATGCCATCGCCGCATACAAATAACCTTTCGGTACGTGAGCGCCAAAGCCTTCGGCAATCAATGTCATCCCGATCATCAACAAGAAACCAAGAGCCAGCATAACAACTGTTGGGTTGCGCGAAATAAACTCGGATAACGGATTTGCCGCAAACAACATAACGGAAACCGCAACAACAACCGCGATAACCATAATTGCAATCTGGTCTGTCATTCCAACCGCCGTGATGATGCTGTCGATCGAGAAAACGACATCCAGCAGGATAATTTGAGTAACAGCGGCCGTGAAACTGATTTTTACAATCCCTCCCGCCTCCGTGTCATTGTCCTTCCCTTCAACATGATGATGGATTTCAGTAGTCGCTTTCCAGACAAGGAAAAGGCCGCCGGCCAGCATTATCAGATCCCGCCAGGAAAAAGAAAGGTCCAATATCGTAAAAACGGGCTGGGTCAAACTAACGATGATTGCAACCACGGACAACAGTCCCAGACGCATAATCATCGCTAAACTGATCCCGATCATCCGTGCCGTTTTCTGTTGATGTTCTGGTAATTTATTACTCAGGATCGAGACAAAAATAAGATTATCAATCCCAAGAACAACCTCCATTACGATCAAGGTCAACAAAGCAATGATGGCTTCTGGACTGGTAAAAATGCTTAAGAATTCCATTTTTTCTACACTTCATTTAGGAAAGAGTTTGCCATAAGTACTAAAGAGAACAATGTCGATCAAGGTGCTTTACTTTGTAGATCAATCAGACGCTGGGGCATAACTGATTTTGATTTTGCAGGCGAAAACTTTGCACCCCCTGAAAATGAACTTCAACACCGGGCAAGTGCACGTTCCCGATCAACCCAAACAAACGGTTTGGTGTCGACGGTTCGTTCTGCAATGCTGTGAATAATTTATTCAAAAAAGGCGGTTACTTTGTTCCTGCCAGATTTTTTTGCTTCATAGAGTGCCTTATCCGCGTTTTTCAGCAATTCATCCAATCCTCTGGTTTCGTCTGTTAATGGACAGAGACCGATGCTAACAGTAAAGGGACGTCCTTCCAGTTCTTTTAAATTTCGGTTGGAAATTTTCAATCGTAACTCATCCAGTTTTTTATAGGCCGCCTCCAAACTGGTGGATGGCATAATAACGGCAAACTCTTCGCCGCCCATACGGCCCACAAGGTCGCTTTCCCGAAAACTATTTCTAAGGCAATTTGCAAGATCCTGAATAACAAGATCACCAATATCATGGCCATAGGCGTCATTCACACTCTTAAAATGATCAATGTCGATCATTGCAACAGCGTATTTCTGATGAACACGGCGGGCGATATAAAAACTCTCTTGCCCTAATTCGCTAAAGCCGCGCCTGTTATATAAACCCGTCAAAGGATCTTTGATGGCCAAATCCTGAAGTTTGTTCTGCAGGTTTTTAGTCTCAGTAACATCGCGTTCAATGGCCGCAAAATAAGATATTTCGCCAAATTCATCTTTAAGAGGCACGATATTCATATCCAGCCAGTACGGGCGGCCATTTTTCGAAAAATTCAAAATATCTTCGCGTAATGGTTCGTTGGCAATCAAGGCATCTCGAACGCGTTTTCTTGTTTCTGGATCAGTTTCGTCACGTTGTAAAATTCTGGGGTTTTTGCCGATTGCTTCTTCAGCTGTGTAGCCGGTAAGGGCCGTAAATGCATCATTTACATAAACGATTTCAGGCCCCTCGTTATCGATAGGCCGTGCTTTTGTCACAACAATCACATCGTTAGAAAGATCCACAATATCTTTGTACGGTATTGTTTGATGTTCTTTGGTCACATCAATAAACGTCACAATAACCTTATCGACGATCCCGTTTTCAAATTCTGGATAGGCGTTGCACAAGACCCATGTCACTTCATCTTTTGTGCTATCACATATCCCGATTTCCAGATTTGCAATCCCCTTACGTTTTTGAAGAACCTGATTGACTGGATATTGGTCAATAGTCAGCGTCCCCCCATGAGAGCCAATAAAATGCCACTTAGGGTCCATTGCATCTTTGCCCAAGGCCTGCTCTTTAGAAAGCCGGAGAAGCTCCAATGCCTTCGGGTTTGCAAAAAGTATTTCTGTTCGATTGTTATGCACGACGACGCCTGCATTCAGACTTCTCAGCAACGCTTCAGCATCAAGATTGCCCAGTTCCAACCAAACCTCCCTTCATTTATTTTGATTCAATATTTCAAAAACACTCAGAACAGAGATCGCAATGGTGCCATTCTATTGTTCAGAAATAAATCTATTTTAAAACTACAGGATATATCTGAAAACTTGTCGTCACATTTTAACGTCGGTAATGCCGATACAATATTCAAAAAACCGCCATTCCCCAAAAAAACAGTAACTTTAAAATAAAACCAAAAAACAATAAAATTACAGGTCGGTTTTTATCGTCTAAACAGTAATATAACTTTTCAACATAAGAAAACAATCAATTGTAGCGAGCCTATGATTGCCGGTTACTTCGAAAATGATCTAAATCTTGGAAAGGGATGTATAATTTTTTCAACGCAATTCGCAATTATAACAGGCATTCTTAGGACGCCTTCCTGCATAAATAATTGCCTGTGATTTGTTGTGAATAATGCGCCCCATCCTCCTTTCCGAACAAGCAAATACAAAGAGGTCAGCGCACCGGACAAAATAAAAGCCCCGCAACAACGCTGCGGGGCTCTGATAACAACATCGGAAATGTTGTAAATGTGGTCCCTCGAATTAACGAGAGTAGAATTCAACGATCAGGTTTGGTTCCATGACAACCGGGTAAGGAACATCAGCCAATGCAGGAATGTTGTTGAACGTTCCTTTCATCGCTTTGTGATCCACTTCCATATATTCTGGAATTTCGCGTTCTGCGCTTGCGGTTGCTTCCAGAACGAGAGCCATCTGTTTTGATTTCTCGCGAACTTCAATCACATCACCAACTTTAACCTGGTAAGAAGCAATATTTACTTTTTTACCATTTACAGTCACGTGGCCGTGGTTGACGAACTGACGAGCAGCGAAAACAGTTGGTACAAATTTCATACGGTACACAACAGCATCCAAACGACGCTCAAGCAAACCAATCAGGTTTTCTGATGTATCGCCTTTAAGACGAACGGCTTCAGCATACAAACGACGGAAAGATTTTTCAGTGATGTTACCGTAGTAACCTTTCAGCTTCTGCTTTGCACGAAGGTGAATACCAAAGTCGGAGAGCTTACCGCGACGGCCCTGACCATGCTGGCCTGGTCCATATTCGCGTGAATTAACAGGGCTCTTCGGACGACCCCAGATATTTTCGCCCATGCGGCGATCAATTTTATACTTGGCTTGGATACGTTTAGTCATAATCTTATTCCAATAAATCAAAGGATAAGGCATGCCGACGAGGCTTGCACAAGACGCGCACTATAATCATGCGTTTTTAGAAGTCAACTTACTTTGCAGCATTTTTGGCTGCATTCTGTCGCTTTTGCAAATCGGTCAAAAACGCCAAGACTTCCCGGGCAACTTCTTTTGGGGCTTCATGGGTTACCCAATGGCTGACATTCGGCATTTTGAGGATCTTCAAATCAGGAACAAACACTTCGATACCGTCAATATTTGCGGGCACTAGCGCATGATCTTGTTCGCCCCAGACCAAAAGTGTGGGAACCTTGACAATGAAGGCATCGGGGTCCAGTTCAAGGCCCTTCACGCCTTTCGATTTAGGACGTGGCGTCAGCGGCGAGTTTCGATAATAATTCAGCATGGCACGAATGGCACCGGGTTTTTGCCACGCGGCCAGATAGGCGTTTTTATCGGCCTGTGTCATTTGCCCATTTTCGAAATGTTTTTTGAAGGTCCAGTCCCACAACCATTCACAATTATCGGCTTGCAGCTTTTCTTCTATCCCCGGCTCCCGAAAATCTGCCATATACTGACTGTGGGCAATTTGGGTTTCATCTTCTTCCAACAGTTTTGAGAAAATATAAGGATGCGGGCCGTTTAAAACACAGAGGCCTTTCACCCGATCTGGGTGCGCAAGGGCAACTGACCAGCCAATAGCAGCCCCCCAGTCATGAGAGACAAGATAGAATTTCTCATGTCCGAAATGATGCGCAAGCTCGATAACATCATTGATTAAGGGACCAATTGTATAGGCTTTAGGATCTTCTGGCCGATCTGACAGATTGTACCCGCGCAGATCCGGCGCCACAGCGTGAAAATGTGTCCCTATTACCGGCAGCTGTTGACGCCAAGTATACCAGAATTCAGGAAAACCATGCAGGAAAATAACAAGCGTGTCATGGCCTCGCCCGACTTCCGCGTAATGCAGCGTTATATCTGATAATTCAGCAAAACCATTTGTTATCGTCACATTCTTCTCCTGTCGGGCTTATCCCGATCTTTGTCTTATTCAATATGCTTGTGTTTTAACCCAAAGATCATGACAAGAAAAAGCAAAACACCCAAAATTGTGATTATTGAACCGATTGCTGCAACTTGGAAAAGTTCCGGAGATTTCGTCACAATAACCTTGCCAGCAATAAGCGTCGCCGCCCCGATATGAAAAACAAAGAACTGCAGGACCGACAGCGCTGCCTGCTTCAGGCGCCCATATAGTTTAAGCAATATTCCGAACATTACGGGCAAAACAAACCCTAACAGACCCACATGGGCGTGAGCATTTGCATATTGGAAATTTTCCGTAATTCCCATCCATGTACCAAAAGTGACGCCCGTCAGGAGCCACAAAAAACCGACCTTAAGGTGAAATAGATCAAGAGTTCCGCGCATTCTGCCTCCCCCCAAAAAAAATCAGGAACAATTCAGGAAACAGTAAATAAGCTTTTTGTTATTTTATCAACTAACAAGTAATTATCGGGCGATTTTCCCGGCAAAAAGAACGAAATCTTTAACTAATCGTCTTTTTTCTTAGGCCGGGATATCCCCTTGATAATGCCCTGCATCGCCTTGATATCAGTTTCCATCAGGTTAAACCGGTGGAACATATTGCGCATATTGGCAAGGATCACCGGCCGTCGGTTCATGATTGAATCAAAATAGCCGCGGGCATCCAGTTCATTTTCAATCCGTGTGAACAGATGAACCAGTTCCTTTTTAGTCGCCAGTCTTTCTTCATTCCTGATTACGGACTGAGGCGTATCATCGGCTTGCTGATACCATTCATACCCAACAAGCAACACCGCCTGAGCCAGATTAATCGATGAAAAGTCCGGATTTAAAGGAACCGTGATGATTGTGTCTGCATATGTAATATCGTCGCTAGACAGCCCCCAGCTTTCTTTGCCAAACAAGATCCCGCACGCTTCGCCCTTGTCAATGGAACTGCGCATCTCCCTGCCCGCGCCATTGGGGGTTACAACCCGTTTTATCATATCACGCGGGCGGGCCGTGGTCGCATAGACATGCTGCAAGTCAGCGATTGCCTCGTTCAACGTGTCAAACAGTCTGGCTTTTTCCAATACCACATCCGCCCCGGACGCAAGCGGTATGGCCCTGTCATTGGGCCAGCCGTCTCTTGGGGCGACCAGACGCAGATCGGTGAGACCAAAATTAAGCATGGCCCGCGCTGCGGCACCAATATTCTCTCCCATCTGGGGTTCTACGAGAATAATCGCTGGCGCTTGTGTGTTACTCGTCATGTAAAATTACTTCTATTTTCCTGCGGGCGCACCGGCCTTCAGAAGTTTGTAAATGATACTATCCTGCAATGCGGCAAAGGCGGCATCCACCAGGTTCGGGGAAACCCCGACCGTCGTCCAGTTCTTAAGGGTATCATCAATGCTTTCAATGGTAACCCGTGTGACAGCTTCCGTCCCGGTTGTCAGGATACGCACCTTGAAATCCTCCAGCCGGAGGTCTTCCAGATATTGAGAATATTTTCCAAGATCTTTTCGCAGGGCCATATCAAGCGCGTTCACCGCACCATTTCCTTCAGCTACAGACATATATCGTTTACCGTCAACAATCACTTTTACCACTGCATCCGAGACAGAAATCATGTCCCCTTTGGCATTGTGGCGCCGTTCAACCTGCGTACGAAAACTTTCAACCTCAAAGTAATTAGGCACCATTCCCAGACGACGGCGCGCCATCAATTCAAAGCTGGCCGGCGCACTATCATAGCTATAACCGTTAAATTCCCGTTCTTTCACCTCTTCCAGAAGGCGATCGATCCGCGGATCCTTTGGATCAACGTCCATACCAAAGTCTTTTAACTGTGCAAGAACATTTGACCGACCAGCCTGATCCGAAACAGGAATAATACGCGAGTTTCCAACCAGTGACGGCTCGATATGTTCATAGGTGCTTGGGTCTTTTTGAACCGCCGAGACATGCAGTCCCCCTTTATGGGTGAACGCAGAGGGTCCCACATAGGGCTGGTGCCGATTGGCAGCCCGGTTTAGCACTTCATCCAAAAGCCGTGAAACAGAAGTCAGGCTTTTCAGGCCTTCAGCCGATATCCCGGTTTCAAACTGCGATTTAAACGGCTCTTTCAACATGAAAGTTGGAATAAGGCTCATCATGTTGGCATTACCACAGCGTTCACCCAGCCCGTTGATGGTTCCCTGCACCTGCCGGGCACCAGCCAGAACAGCGGCAAGCGTATTTGAAACCGCATTTTCCGTATCATTATGGGTATGAATACCAACATGATCACCGGGGATGACTTTAACGACCTCTTTTACAATCCGGGAGACTTCATGCGGCATGGACCCGCCATTTGTATCACACAGGACAACCCAGCGGGCACCCGCATCATGGGCAGCTTTCAAGCATTCCATCGCATAATCTGGATTGGCCTTATATCCATCAAAGAAATGTTCGGCGTCATACATCGCTTCGCGCCCTTGACGAACACATTCTTCGATACTGGACGAGATCAGTTCAACATTTTCCTGATTTGAAATACCGAGGGCAACATCAACCTGAAAATCCCAGCTTTTTCCGACCAGACAGGTTGCGGGCGTTTTCGCATCAAGAACAGCCGCAAGTCCCACATCGTTGGACACACTGCGTCCGGGACGACGGGTCATTCCAAACGCAGTAAAGGTAGCGTTTTTAAACTTTGGCGGATTTTCGAAAAAAGCCGTATCGCCAGGATTGGCGCCGGGCCATCCGCCTTCGATATAGTCAATCCCCAACTTATCCAGAGCTTCGGCAATAAAAATCTTGTTCTCAACACTAAAATCCACGCCTTGGGTTTGCGCGCCATCCCGTAGCGTCGTGTCGAAAAGATATAGCCGTTCTTTGCTCATTATGCCCTCTTCCAGGTTGTTCCTTCGGGTCCGTCTTCCAAAATGATTCCCTGTTCCATCAGGTCATTCCGAATTTCATCTGCCCGTGCAAAATTCTTCTGTTTCTTGGATTGGATACGCTCTTCTATCAACTCATCAATGGCCGCCCCGTCCAATTCGCTGCCAGCAGCCCCTTTAAACCAGTCGTCAACAGACTGCTGCAATACACCGAGCAATTGCCCGCCTTTGATTAACTGGCCTTTCAGGATTGCGCGTTCTTCTTGATCGCTGGCCACATTGGCTTTTTTCGCGATCGCAATCAGCTCTTTCAACGCAAATGGGGTATCGATATCATTTTTCAGATGATCAACAATCGTATCGGGGACAACCGACAATTCCGCGCCAACATCTTCCAGCTTCTGCATCGCCGTATAAAGCGTATTCAAAGAGTTTTCAGCATTTTCAACACCAACTTCAGTCCAGTTCAAGGGTTGACGATAGTCTGTATTGAGCAATAGAAAACGATAGATTTCACCGGCGCAGTTTTCCAGCTTGCTGGCCTTATCCAATAAATCGCGAACCGTAAAGAAGTTGCCCAGTGACTTGGACATTTTTTTACCTTCAACGGTCAGAAAACCGTTATGAACCCAATAGCGGGCGAAGGTACTGTCTTCATTGGCACAGCAGCTTTGCGCAACTTCATTTTCATGATGAGGGAAAATCAAATCGCGACCACCACCGTGAATGTCAAACGCTTCTCCAAGTTCGGCCTTGGACATCACAGAACATTCGATATGCCAACCCGGCCGACCTTTGCCCCAAGGGCTTTCCCATCCAGGCATATCACCCGGAGACGGTTTCCACAGGACAAAATCTGCGGGATCCTTCTTATAAGGAGCAACTTCCACCCGCGCCCCTTCGATCAGCTCTTCACGGTTGCGCCCGGAAAGTTTTCCGTAATCAGGCATACTTGGGACATCAAAAAGAACATGACCCTCCGCCTCATAGGCGTGCCCTTTATCGATCAACACGCCGATCATCTCGATCATGCCGTCGATATGCTCGGTTGCTTTTGGTTCGCGGTCCGGCAGCCCAACACCTAACGCCGCCATATCATCATGATAGGCCTTGGTTGTCCGTGCCGTGAGGTCAGCAATGCTTTCGTTATTGGCGGCCGCGGCTTCAATAATTTTATCTTCTACATCCGTTATATTACGCACATAGGTCACGTGATCGTCGCCATATTCGTGACGAAGCAAGCGCGCTAATACGTCAAACACAACGGCTGGCCGGGCATTTCCGATATGGGCTGTATCATAAACCGTTGGTCCACAGACATACATTCCCACATTTTTGGGATCGCGTGGGACAAACGCTTCTTTTTGCCGCTTCGCCGTATTGTATAACTGAATGGACACTCTACTTCTCCTCAAGCCAATCAGGCCTGTTTACCAGCAAGACGCGCGAGCGCTTTTTCACGCCCGATCAAAACCAACATATTATTCATTTCCGGACCATGAGACCGTCCGGTCAGCGCCTGACGCAAAGGCATGAAAAGGGCTTTTCCTTTCACGCCAAGGGCGTCCTTCACTGCAGTGGTCCAAATCTTCCAGCTTCCCGCATCCAACGGCCCTTCTGGCAGCAATTCAGCGGCCTTTGCCAGAAATTCGGGATCCTCAACAACCGGTGTAATCGGACCACAGACAACGTTCCACCAGCCTTCAGCATCTTTGATTGTCTCAAGATTCCCCCGAACAGCCAGCCAAAATGCTTCGGTGGCCCCTTCAAGGTTAAGCCGCTTGGACGCCTGCTCCCATGACATTTCATGAAGGATGCGGGCATTAATGTTTTTAAGTTCCGCTGGATCAAATTTTGCAGCTGCACGGCTGAACCGATTGATATCAAACCCCTCAACAACCGCCGCCAGGTCTCCCTGCGCGTCCACATTGTCAGACGTTCCAAGTCGGGCAAGCAGGCTATTGATGCTCATTGGCTCCAATCCAGTGCCTCGAAGCTCCCGCAGGCTTTGACTGCCTTCCCGTTTAGACAGGGGGCCGCCATCCGGCCCCATCAGTAACGGAAGATGGGCAAATGCGGGAACATCGGCGCCAAGGGCTTTGAAAATCTGGATATGCAGGGCTGTGTTGCTTACATGGTCTTCGCCCCGGATAACATGGGTAATTCCAAAATCAATATCATCCACAACGGATGGCAGATGGTAAAGCGGGCGTCCGTCACTCCGAATAAGAACGGGATCTGACATGCTGGCACAATCAACACTGACTTCACCGCGAACATCATCCTGCCAGGTCACTTTTTCCTGATCCAGCAGGAAACGCCAGTGGGGTTTACGACCCTCTGCTTTGAATTTTTCAATCTCGTCTTCGGTCAGTTTTAAGGCGGACCGATCATAAACGGGAGGCATTTTTCGGGCGATCTGCCGCTTACGTTTATATTCCAGCTCCTCTGCGGTTTCGTAACAGGCATACACCCGACCTGACGATTTTAACGCGTCAATTGCCCGATCATATTCCTCTTTCCGTGACGACTGTTTTTTCAGGTCATCCCAATCGAGACCCAGCCATGTCAAATCGTCTTGAATACCAACGGCATATTCCTCGGTTGACCGCTCTTCATCTGTGTCATCCAAACGCAGGACAAACTGGCCGCCCGTTTTTTTGGCATACAACCAGTTAATAAGCGCCAGTCGAGCGTTCCCGACATGAAGGAAACCTGTCGGGCTAGGGGCAAATCTAAATTTTGCAGTCATCTTTTATCTCTGTATCCGTTGGTAATAGGATAGCGTCTGTCCCGACCAAAATTTCGGGTCGTAATTTTCACGCCAGGAGGAGCCTGTCGCCGTTTATATTCTGCAATATAAAGCAAGTTTTGAATTCGGCTAACAGTTTCGCGTTCATAGCCTGCAGCAACTATTTCCGCAAAGGATTTCTCTTCCTCCACAAGCGCATGCAAAATGGCATCCAGAACCTCATAAGGAGGCAAACTGTCTTCATCTTTCTGATCTTCACGCAATTCTGCAGACGGCGGCTTGGTAATCACATTGCTGGGCATTACAGCGCCAGCTGGCCCCTTGAACAAAGTCGACATGTTCGCATTCCGCCACTCCGAAACGTCGAAACACAGGGTTTTATAAAGGTCTTTAAGGACAGAGTATCCCCCGCACATATCCCCATAAATTGTTGCATAGCCGGTGGACATCTCGGATTTATTGCCAGTCGTCAGAACCATCTTGCCAAATTTGTTGGAAATAGCCATCAACGTCACGCCACGCACACGGGACTGGATGTTTTCCTCGGTAATATCTGCTTCAGTTCCTTCAAACAGACCGCCCAGCATGGTCTCATAAGCATCAACAGCGGGAACAATTGGAACACTGTCCAGACGCGTTCCAAGAAGGCGGGCGCATTCCGCGGCATCATCCAGACTTTCCTGTGAGGTGTATTTGGACGGCATCATAACACAATGAACCCGGTCCGCTCCTAATGCATCAACGGAAACAGCGGCACTTAGGGCGCTATCAATTCCGCCAGAAAGGCCCAGAACAACACCCGGAAATTTGTTCTTTTCCACATAATCTTTTAAACCCAGAACCATGGCATGATAAACCCGTTCCAATGATGCACCGGGATCTTTCAGATGCTCCGTGTCGCACTGCCAAGCTCCTTCATCATTGCGGCGCCAATCCGTGATCAGAAGATCCTCTTTCCAACAACTCATCTGCACGGGCAAGGATCGATCCGAATTAAGGATAAAAGACCCGCCATCGAACACAAGTTCGTCCTGTCCGCCAATCTGATTAACATACATCAATGGCAAACCGGTTTCGGTTACACGTTCCACCGCATAATTGATACGGGAGTCACTTTTTTCATGATCAAACGGGCTGCCATTGGGAACAATCAGCAATTCTGCACCCGTTTCAGCAAGGCATTCGGCCACATCATTGAACCACATATCTTCGCAGATCATGACACCGAGACGGACCCCTTTGAACGGGATTGGCCCGGGCAACGGCCCTGCGTCAAATACTCGCATTTCATCAAAAACGCCATAATTAGGTAATTTGGCTTTATGACGAATGGCCGACATTTTCCCATCTTCCAACAGGAAAACAGAATTATAAAGCTTCCCGTTCTCTGACACCGGTCCCGACATCAACATGGCCGGTCCGCCATCCAGTGTCAGTTCTGTAAGCTCGTCAATAGCGGCTTTGATGCTTCGAATAAAAGCGGGCTTCAGAACCAGATCTTCCGGCGGATATCCGCTCAAGAAAAGTTCGGGATAAACGATCAGGTCAGCGCCATCCGCTTCAGCTTCCTGCCGAAATTCGCGCGCCAATTTGATGTTTCCTGCAATATCACCCAATGTCGGGTTGGCCTGTGCCATTGCAATACGTAATTTATCAGTCATGCAAAGGTTTTAACTCTCCTTTGCCCGTCCAGCAATGGGGAGTTTCGTCTTTTTTGCAAATCCGCTGGAAAAGACGGCAGGCAGACAACAGTCTGTTAGCCGTTTCGGTTCCACAAGGAGGGACCGTCGTCCATAATACTACCGGTCTCATCGTCTTCGTCATCATCTTCAACATAATCTTCCATTATGCTCATGGACGCTTTGCTCAGAAAGAACGGATGGGTAATATCCTTGTTTTCATAATGTTCAAAATCGATGGGTTCATCTTCAATCCATTCCTCTGATTCAGGGTTCATGACTGGAACCATGGTTCCTGAACGAATTGGCATGGCCACAAATTCAACCTGTTCATCGACCGGAACAGATTCTTTAATACTCATGCGGTACAGGGTAAAAAACCCGATAAACGCAAAGATTGTTGCCAGAAAAACAAAGAAGGCCGACGCACCAAAACTGGACATCAGAAAAGAGACGATCAACGGGCCGATTACCGCCCCCACACTATTGGTCAAAATCAACCCACTACTCGCGGCCACCATTTCGTCGGGTTCAAGATAATCGTTTGTATGCGCCAGACACAAAGAATAGATCGGCATACAAAAGCCACCAAAGACCCCTGCTCCCAACAAAAACAGGAGTTTACTCTCGCCATCCTGCAGGACAAACATCATGGCGCCGGTTGCAGCGGCTAAAATGGCCGTGCCAAAGATCACTTGCCGACGATCGAAATGATCTGACAGTCGACCGATTGGCATTTGCAACAGGGCCCCTCCAATAATGCTCACACTGATAAAGGTCGAAATTTCAATCAATGACAGGTTGATCAAGCCCGCATATACCGCGGCCATAGCGAAAAACGCACCATGTCCAACACCAACTGAGAAAACACCAATTACCCCCAACGGAGAAATCTTGTAAAGCTGCCTCAAGCCCAGACTGCGGGTCGTCTCCATATTCGGGAGTGGCGACGCGGTGAGCGCTGATGGAATAAGCGCAAACGAAACCAGTACAGAAACAATAATGAAAAGGTTGTATCCGCCCGGATCGGAAACGGTCAGAAGGAACTGTCCGCCGGCCATACCAACCCATATGATTGTCATATAAAAGGACAGGATTTGCCCGCGGGTTTCATTGCTCGCAACATCGTTCAGCCAGCTTTCACTGACAATATAAAGCCCGGCGAAGCAAAAGCCTGTAATAATCCGGAAAATCCCCCACATATACGGATCGGGAATAACGGCGTGCAACAACGTGGTCGTGGAAGCAAGCGACGCCAATGCCGCGAATACACGGACATGGCCCACTGTAACCAAAATTTTTGGAGTGACAATCGATCCAAAAAGAAAGCCTACATAGTAGGCTGACATGATGAAACCGGTCAGTGCAGTCGGAAAGCCTTCGATATTGGCGCGCACACCTAGAAGACTGCCCTGCAAACCATTGCCGAGCATCATCAAGGCGATTCCAAATAATAGTGGCCAACATGCCGATAAAGCTGATCTCACGGGGCTGTATCCGATCACTTACGCTAATAATACGCGTCATAAGACAAAGACAGGCGGTATAGCGCCTGTCCTCTTGCGGCCCTATCCCAAAAGAGACACTATTTTTCCTTTTTCAACAAAAATTCCCGGCCCAGTTTCACACTGGGTTCACCGTCATAAGCTATGATATCTGCGGTCGCATAAGTCTCTGTCCAGCTGGAGGGGAGATAGGACCCGGTCCCGATCACATCAATCGGCACATTCAGACTGCCCATGATCCGACATTTTTCTGCTGAAAAACCTGAGGAAGCAACAATCCGAACCTTGTCGAAACCTGCTTCATCAAGACATTCGCGCATGCGATAGATCGCTGCCGCCGAGACCCCGGTCCCGACGATCCATTTCAATTCTTCTTCAGACCGATACTGACGAATACCTTTCGGCATGTAACGTTCGACAACCGCATAAGATCCAGCCGGATCCAGCCCTTCGATAAATCGCCCGCCATGGGTATCCATTCGAATAGAGATCAAGCCATCGGCCGCCATCTCAGGGAAACGGTGACATACGGCAAGCGCGTCGGTGATTTCCTTACCAAAATAATCCACAAGGACCGTGATCGGTTCACCGGGAAAGCTTTCGATAAACATTTCGGCTGCACGGAGCGTACTGCCCGCATATCCAATCAGGGCATGCGGCATGGTGCCGAGCCCTTTTGTATTCCCGAAATAATGAGCTGTGCTGTCATTGGCATTCCCAATAAAACCGATTGCACCATGCTCGTTTTGCGCAGCTTTACTGCCTACCGATGCAGCATAGGCCATCATTTCTGCCATTTCAGAACCGGCACAGTGGCGCGCATCCATTGCCAAAAACGAAGCATTGGGCAAATGACCGCACATCAGATACGCGTTATAAGCGGCAACGCAGGCGGAACCAAGTTTCTGAAGATACAAGGTCTCAAGATCAACAAGATCAATAAAACTGCCAGTGATATAAATCAGCGGCTCGCCTGCCCCAACCCAGTCACCTTCTTCAAAACAGGGTTCCACCTGAAAAGTATATCCTCGAAGACGATTGATCTCTTCCAACCATTCGACAACAAGGCGAGGGCAAAAGATAACCGGACGCCGCATAAAAATGGCGTAAGTGACTATTTTATCGCCAAACTCCCGGACGACCTTCTTCGTTTTATTAAAATACTGATCTGTATGATCAGATATACTCTGATCAACTGCCGTCAGGCCGGTTTTTATGGATTGCTGATTCATTTGCCCGAAGATTATGACGCAGCCGCAGCTGAAACGTCATTACCTCTTTCTTTCTTAAGGGTTTCGGCAATCAGGAAAGCAAGCTCCAACGCCTGATTTGCATTCAAACGAGGATCACATGCTGTATGATACCGATCACTCAGGCGTTCTTCAGTGACTTCGAAAGCACCGCCAAGGCATTCAGTAACATCCTTACCGGTCATTTCAAAGTGAACGCCGCCTGCATAGGTCCCTTCACTTGCGTGAACATCAAAAAACTCACGAACTTCTGACAGTATACGATCAAAAGGACGTGTTTTATAGCCTGTTCCCGATTTGATGGTGTTTCCATGCATCGGATCACAGGACCAGACAACGTTGCGGCCTTCCTGCTTAATTTTCCGAACCAGGGCTGGTAAATGCTTCTCAACATTTCCCGCGCCAAAACGACAGATTACCGTCATTCGGCCCGCTTCATTTTCCGGGTTCAAAGTGTCAATCAGACGAAGCAGTGTATCAGGATCCTGTGAAGGGCCTGCTTTAACTGCGATCGGATTTGAAACACCACGCAAAAATTCAACATGCGCCTCATCCGGGTCGCGCGTACGATCGCCAATCCAAAGCATATGGGCTGACGTGTCATAATATTCACCGGAAGTGCTATCGATGCGGGTAAGGGCCTGTTCATACCGAAGCAACAAGGCTTCATGCGACGTGAAGAAGTCTGTTTTGCCCATGGCCGGTGTATTTTCAGAATTGACGCCGCATGCTTCCATGAAGGCAAGTGACTCCTGAATACGGTCTGCCATTTCTTTGTAACGGGCGCCTTGCGGGCGACTGGCAACAAATCCCATATTCCACTGTTGAACCTGATGCAGGTCCGCGTACCCGCCTTGTGCAAAAGCCCGCAACAGGTTCAGCGTCGACGCTGCCTGAGAATAAGCCGTCAGCATCCGTTTTGGATCAGGGATACGGTCTTCTTCCGTGAAATCAAATCCGTTGATGATATCTCCGCGATAACTTGGAAGCTCGACGCCATCGATCACTTCCGTATCTGAAGAGCGAGGTTTCGCGAATTGACCGGCCAAACGCCCGACCTTTACAACGGGCTTGTTTGCACCAAAGGTCAGGACAACCGCCATTTGCAACAGAACCTTGAAGGTGTCGCGGATATTGTTCGGATGGAACTCGGCAAAGCTTTCAGCGCAATCACCACCCTGCAACAGAAAACCACGGCCTTCTGACACTTCAGCCAGTTTTTTCTTCAAGTTCCGCGCTTCACCTGCAAAAACCAACGGCGGAAAATCGCCCAGATCTTTTTCAACAGATTGTAGAAGCGCTTCGTCGGTATATGTCGGAACCTGGCGGATTGGCTTCTCTCTCCAGCTTTCAGGTGTCCACAAATTTGACATTGTCTTAATTCCCTAAACAGATATTCGCACTGCAAAACAGCATTTTTTACAAATTACTACAGGCTTTTACGATGAAAGCAATGCTTAAGCAGTGTGTAGGCACACAAATTGCTCATTTTTGCGCCACAAATCAGTGTTTATGGCGCAAACCCGAGGTAAACTTTCAGTCCCCGGTATATTTTTCGCGCATCGTGACAATTTCTTCAGCCAGTGTGGGATGCACCCCTACAGTGGCGTCAAACTGCTCTTTTGTGGCACCGCACTTAACAGCAATCCCAATGCCTTGAATGATTTCACCTGCATCAGCACCGACGATATGAACACCCAGAACACGATCCGTGGCACGATCAACGATCAATTTGACCATGGCCCGTTCGCTTCCCTGTGTAAGGGTTTGCTTCATGGGACGGAATTCAGACTTGTAAATGTCCACTTCACCAAATTGAAGACGGGCTTCCAATTCTGTCAGACCCACAGACCCAACAGGGGGTTGCGAAAACACGGCTGACGGCACATTGCTATGATCAAATGCACGCGGCTTGCCGCCAAACACTGTTTCTGCGAAGGCCATCCCTTCATGAATGGCAACCGGGGTCAGTGCGATCCGATCGGTAACGTCGCCCACAGCATAGATACTATCCACGGTGGTTTTTGAAAAAGCATCGACCACGACCGCACCGTTAAGGGATGTTTCGACCCCTACCGCCTCAAGGCCCAAGCCTTCGGTATTTGGTCGGCGGCCGGTAGCATACATGATTGCATCCGCTTCGATGACAGAACCGTCTTCCAAAGTAATCGCCAGTCCATCGGCGGTTTTTTCAATTTTTGCCGGGTTGGCATGTGTTCTTAAATCCACGCCTTTCTTCGTGATCTCCTGAGCGACCATGGCCTGCACATGATGATCGAAGCCCCGCAAAATCTGTTCGCCGCGATACAGTTGGATTACGTCGGCGCCGAGGCCGTTAAAAATTCCGGCAAATTCAACAGCAATATAACCACCGCCTACAACAACAACACGCTTGGGCATTTCGTCCAGATGAAAGACTTCGTTGGACGAAATGGCATGTTCAATGCCCGGCACGTCCGGCATGGTTGGCGTGCCACCAGTAGCAATCAGAATATATTTCGCAGTAACTGTTTTATCGCCCACCTGAACGGTATTCTTATCCAGGATTGTCGCCCGGCTTTCATACAGCTCAACATTATTATTGCTCAGGATTGTATGATAAATGCCGTTCAACCGATCAATTTCCGTGTCTTTGTTACGGATCAGGGTTTTCCAGTCGTGTTTGGCTTTTGGAACTGTCCAGCCATAATTTTCAGCATCTTCAAAATCTTCCGCAAAATGGCTTGCATACACGAACAATTTCTTCGGAACGCAGCCACGAATGACACATGTTCCGCCAACTCTGAATTCTTCCGCGATCGCAACCTTCGCCCCCATGGAAGACGAAATACGAGAGGCCCGGACTCCGCCAGAACCTGCACCGATCACAAAAAGATCATAATCAAAAGCCAAAAGTCTATTCCTTATAAAAGAGCGCCCGCCCTATTCGTGCCTGTGTTACTTATCCAAGCCACCCAAGCACATGTACTTAATCTCAAGATAGTCATCCAATCCGTATTTTGAACCCTCTCGTCCAATTCCGGATTGTTTCACACCCCCAAAAGGGGCAACTTCGGTTGAGATGATGCCTGTATTAATTCCGACAATTCCATATTCCAGACCTTCACTGACACGCCAGATTCTGCCAATATCACGGGCACAAAGGTAGGCCGCCAGCCCAAATTCCGTGTCATTGGCAAGGGCAATGACTTCGTCTTCCTCTTTAAATTTAAACAACGGCGCCATGGGTCCGAAGGTTTCTTCGCGCGCAACTTTCATATCTGTCGTGGCGCCGGTCAAAATCGTTGGCTCAAAAAATGTATGGCCCAATTCGTGGCGTTTACCGCCGACCAAGATCTTAGCGCCTTTTGACAGCGCATCTTCAATGTGGCTTTCAACTTTTTTAACAGCATTTTCGTTGATAAGCGGCCCTTGTGTTACCCCGTCTTCAAGTCCGTTCCCAACTTTCATGCCTTTCACTTTTTCGGCCAAGCGGTTTGCAAATTCGTCATATACGCCTTCCTGAACATAAAGGCGGTTGGCACAAACGCAGGTTTGACCGGCATTCCGATATTTTGACGCCAGAGCCGCCTCAACAGCGTCATCCAGATCTGCATCGTCAAATACGATAAACGGCGCGTTGCCGCCCAGCTCCATGGATGTTTTTTTGACGGTTGCTGCGCATTGCTCCATCAGAAGCTTTCCTGTTGCTGTTGATCCGGTAAAGGTCAACTTGGCAACATCCGGATTACTGGTCATTTCGCCGCCGATATCCTGTGGCACACCGGTTACTACACTTAAAATGCCAGCGGGCACGCCGGCTCGTTCAGCCAAAACCGCCATGGCAAAGGCCGAATACGGTGTCATTTCCGCTGGCTTAATCACCATTGGACACCCTGCGGCCAACGCAGGCGCTGCTTTACGTGTAATCATCGCAATCGGAAAGTTCCAGGGTGTAATGGCCGCAGTGACGCCGATCGGTTGCTTTAACACAATGATCCGTTTATCGCTTTGATGTTCAGGAATTGTGTCGCCGTAAATGCGTTTCCCTTCTTCGGCAAACCATTCAATAAATGACGCGGCATATGCAACCTCACCTTTGGCTTCGGCGAGCGGTTTTCCCATTTCCATGGTCATCAGGCGTGCCAGATCATCCGTGTTTTCAATCATCAGATCGTGCCATTTACGTAAAATCGTCGCCCGCGCTTTTGCCGTAAGGCCTGCCCAGGCGGGCATGGCTTTCTTGGCCGCATCGATCGCCCGTTTCGTTTCTGCAGCGCCCATTTTCGGAACCGTTCCCATCACATCGCCTGTTGCCGGATTGGTAACTTCGAAATTCGCACCACTATCTGCGTCGCACCATTTTCCATCGATCAGGCCCTGCTGACGAAAAAGTTGAGGGTCTTTGAGGTTCAAGGGATTTTCAGTGACGTCAAGCATTGCTGCCTCCAGAATAGAAACGCGAAAAGGAGGCGAGAGTTTAAGGCAGATTTTTCACAGCCGCAATTGCCTATTCAGACAAAATTAGCCACTTCTTCGATTTCACATGGAAATTTTAACTTTGTCCAACTACTCTCAAATCTGTTGTCGGCGGGTCCGACCCATTGATATAAAAGTTCAAGGAAAAATTTTGGCCAGCGGTTCAAAAAAGGTTATTTATGCGGCACTTATTGGTAATTTTCTGATTGCTGTGTCAAAATTTACGGCAGCCGCGGTAACTGGCAGTTCTGCCATGCTCAGTGAAGGCATACATTCGCTGGTGGATACAGGCAACCAGACACTCATGTTGCTTGGCCTGTCCCGTGCAAAAAAACAGCCCGATAAACTCCACCCGTTTGGATATGGTATGGAGGTTTATTTTTGGTCTTTCATGGTGGCGATCCTTATATTTGCTTTGGGATCCGGTATCTCCTTTTATGAAGGTATTCATGCGATCCAGTCACCGACAGCGATCAAAAATCCGAACTGGAACTACGCCATTTTGAGCCTTGGCCTTATCTTTGAAGGCTGGGCTTGGTCTGTTGCTTACCGTGAATTCAGAAAAGTGATCGGCCAACAAAGTCTTTGGCGGGCAATCAAGCGCAGTAAAGATCCGACCATCTTTACGGTTTTGCTGGAAGACACTGCCGCGATGCTGGGTCTTTTGATTGCCCTCGTCGGTATTTCAATTGCGCAATACTACGATGCGCCTGTTTTTGATGGCATTGCATCCGTCCTCATTGGTATTCTACTGGCATCAGTCGCCATCATTCTCTCCATAGAATGTAAAGGCCTGTTAATTGGTGAAAGTGCATCGATTGAAGTAACCGGGAAAATCGAAAACATTATCAAAAGTGATCCCGGAATTCTGGCCGTTAATGAAACACTGACCATGCATTTAGGCCCTGATGATATCCTGCTGAACATCAGTGTCGACTTTAAAGAAGAGATGGGGGCAAATGAAGTTGAAGCGTCCACATCCCGTTTGGAACGACTTATTAAGGCTGAGTTTCCACAAATTCGGCGTATTTTTATAGAAGCACAAAGTATTGCTGGGCATCGCCAGAATTTAGCGACCTAGCGCGTTTAGTATTAAGTAGAGGCAGTACAGACTATGGAGCAGGATCCAAACCGGGACCTAAAACGCGAAGAAAATTTTAATAAGGTAGAAAGGGTCCCGGCCCTATCTGCTGATCAGTTCGTTTCTCCATTACCCCGCAGGTTGTTTGAATGGTGGGCCGGGTTTGCCCCGGCCCTTCCCTCGCGCACTGATTTCGACATCACACAGCATCGCAGTTTACCCGCCAACATATTCTTAATCGAAGTTCTGGGGCCTGGTCATTTTCTCTATCGCCTTCATGGTGATACGGTGGCGGATCTGATCGGCCGCAGAACCCTTAATCACGAATTTTCTGACGAGAATGGCAGCCTTGATGACCGCCTGTTAGCCAAGCATATGCGAAGGGTTGCAACCGAAAAGGTGGCGTATCAGTGTTTTGGGGACCTTGCGATCCTGGACAAAGAATTTATCAATTTTGAATCTGTTGATTGCCCGCTCGAAAACGAGGACGGTATTGTCACTCATATTTTAGGGGTTTTCGCTGAAGTCAGGTAAAGCAGGATCTTCGTCTGCTTATCCAGCGAGCCCCGGCAATAAAACACTTAAACCTGTTGTTACCATTCCAACGGATACCGCAACCAGCATCATGCCCATTATACGCGTCACAATGATCCGTATCTTGTTGGAGAGCATCTTGCCAATCGCACTGGCAAAAAACAGAACGATCAGCATGATGGCCATGATCAATAACAACGATGCACCGTAAGCAACATACTGCTCCATCTTTTTCGTCTGATACGCATAAATGGTCAGGGTTGTAATCGTACCTGGTCCAACAATGATGGGAAAGGACATTGGATAAAATGCTACCCCACCCTCAGTATCCAGATAGTTTTTTTCCGTATTTGTTCCTGTATGAGACGACATCTCCCGACCGTTCAGCATGGAAAAAGCAATACCAAACAAAACAATGCCGCCAGCGATCCTGAAATGATCAACGGTAATACCGAAAAATCCGATAATATTATGGCCAGCAAACGCTACAACAATACACAGGATCGAACAGGACAGAACCGTCTGCACCGCAATAACACGTTGCTGTTTGACCGTTTCTTTACTGGTCATCGCCAGAAAGATCGGCAAGATCAAAAAAGGGTTCATAATTGCAAAAAGCGCCCCAAAAAACTTGGTCGCAAATATCATATCCATTCTAGGGGCCCTCACCAAAAAACGGTACCGCCACGCCGCACCCCGAGTGTTATACGTTCAAGGATTGAATATTTCGATAAACCATTTGGGTTTTATACGACCAAAATCCCTTCGAATGTTGTTTTTTAGCCCTTTTTTAGGGTCCATTACAATCGGATCGTTACCAAATCGCGTAAAAACAACCCAGTGCCAATGAGGTTTTCCCTTCTCTAAATGCCACTTCACCGCCAGAAGTGCCCGGTCTGGCAGACTTTCCCAATTTGTAAACGGGATTTCGTCAGGAGATAATTGCACCTTATAACTCTGTAAAAGCCGCCGGGCCTCAGTTGTTTCTGACCACAGGGTCGGGTTCTTTATGTCAATGTCCAACGCTTCAGCGCGGGCCAGAACCCGCTCATAGCTCAGTCCTGCAATCCATGCCGTACTCGCAAGGGCACAACCGGTTACATGCTGTTGAATAATGGGCGCGTGTGAGAATACCATAATGTCGTTAAATCGGTCCAATCTAAACCATTGATACCAGAGAAAATCATACCATAAAACTGTTCCCTTTTTACAAGCCCTCTTTTAAACGAAGACAATAGTCTGATTTATCAACGCTAACAGGAAGTACGGGCCCTGATCAGGACCCATGAGAAAGACGATTGTCTAAAATAAAAGGGTGTTACGTTCATCATTTCGTCAGCACTTTCGGCCCGAAGCGGACATTGGTGAATGTCGTAGGCACTAAGTATTGGTCAATTTTAATGAGGGTTTGCAGTAAGCCGCAACATGTCTAATATAATTTTATGAAACCAGCCCGGTATTCAGATCTTGACCGCGAGATCATCGTACTTTCAGCCGTTTGGGACCTAATCGGGTCAATGGTGCATTACGCTCATTTCGAAAAAAAGCATAGCCTAAGAGAAACGATTCTGATGTTTCAGACCTCCGAGTGTAGCAAACTTTTCTTGATCATTCTTGCCGACTTCCTTTCACTACCCAGAAGAGGCACGTTTGGTCTCTCCCACCGGCATGGTTCGGGAAGCCTTGCTAGGACTTATTTGGGAAACATACTTGATGTTAGCGCTAAGCCCCATTTCCGGGGAGACACAACACTACTAACTTCGTCAGCCAAATCCTTCGCTGAGTGGCTCGATGGATCGGTCAGCGTGGATAAGGTCTGGCTTCCATCGATTAACCGAGAAGGAACCATCACAGTCCAGCGGATGAATTATTTGAAGATATGTGGTACTGCGTCTAAGCACGGCTTTACCCGCCTCGGTGACATAGTTAGGAAAATTCAGAAAGTGTTGGCTGACAATGGCACTGACATCAATGAAGGTCAAAGTTATCTCGTGATCCCAGAATTTCAGGAATGGTTCCGAGATCATGTCTTCATGGCTAGTTCGACGACAGTAGCGTTTTTTTTGAATGAGATCCGCTGGGGTATTTACTACTATCTGCGGTCCGAGTTTCAACGCGCATACCAGCCCTATATGTTAGACGGCATTCAAGCCTACCGATTTAACGTCCCGACAGAAATCACTGATCCGCTTATCCGCTCTATGTATTGGGAGCTAATGAATAACGTTAGAAGTGAACCCTATTTTCCACGCTTTTCTGTACAGCCACGCTTGCTGGAGAGGTTCTGATTTGGGCAGCTCATTCTGAATATCTTGCGGCCCTTAGCTGCCGTTCATCCATCAATGCAATCATCATCCATAATCTCAGGAGCGAACGATCGCGCAAAGATAGTCAATTTGATAACTTAAAACGTGCCCTTCTTTAATATATTACCAGTCACGGCAGACGCAAATGCAAACCCTCAAATCAAACTGAGCTGGAGTAGAAGCGACCAGGCAAGTAGCCCTGGGTGGGTGCTATTGGAAGATGTCATGGGATTGTTTAACCCTTGTTTGCAGGCGCAATTTTGGCAAACTTGTGAGTTTCAACAGGCAATATACCAAACATATGAATTAGATGTATCCAATAGTGGGAAACTCCGCAAGTTTCAGCATCCTAAATCGAACGAGACAAAACAGATCGCACACCTGAATTTAGAAAACGATTACAACTAAAGAGAAATTTAGATTTGACATATATGAAAACTTGATGTTATAGCCATATACCTAGATTATAGGTATAATGGATAAAAATAAAATGACCTTACAAAATCTGGAAAAAGAAGCTTCTTTGAAAACGGCTTCCCCCTCAAACATTCTTAGCGACCCGATCTTTCCAACACTAGTTCGGCTTAGTTTGCCCAATATGGCTGTTATGCTGGCGTCAGCATTGGCCGCTATTATCGAAATGGCTTATGTCGGAAAATTTGGAACGTCAGCGCTCGCTGGTATTGCCGTTGTCTTTCCAATCATAGTTTTGCAACAATCCTTTTCCAATGGCGCTATGGGCGGCGGCGTGTCCTCTGCAATAAGCAGGGCTCTGGGTGCGAAGGATGAGGAACGTGCCCAAAATCTTGCCATTCATGCATTACTCATTGGCTTGATTGGCGGCGTTGTTTTTAGCGGCCTGATGCTGGGTTTTGGTCGCCCCATATTCTCTTTTCTTGGCGCACGGGAAGACGCAGTGGTTGAGGCGTTATCCTATGGAAATGTCATATTCTTTGGATCCGTCGCCGTATGGCAAACCAGTATGCTGATGTCTATTATCCGAGGTTGCGGTGATATGAAAATTCCTTCCCAAATCCTGCTCCTTGTTCTGATCATGCAGTCGGTTATCAGCGGTGGCCTGGGATTTGGTATTGGTCCTTTGCCTGAATTGGGGATGGCCGGTATCGCTTACGGTCATGTCATCGCCTTTACCGGCTCTTTTCTATTCCTGTTTTGGTATCTTTGGGCCGGAAAATCCAGAATTCCTCTCTCATTTTCCAACGTTAGACTTCAAAGGCATCTATTTAAAGAAATCCTGTATGTAGGCTTAGTTAGCTGTATTTCCCCCCTGCAGACTGTTTTGACAGTCCTGATCACCACTGGTTTCGTTGCTCATTATGGCAAGGATGCCCTTGCAGGATATGGGATCGGTGCCAGACTGGAGATGGTCCTTATCCCCATTGCCTTTGGCATTGGCGTCGCCTGTGTTCCAATTGTCGGCATGGCTATCGGGGCAGGAGATGTATCGCGCGCGCGCAGAGCAGCTGCCTATGGCGGTGGTTTGGCGGCGCTCATTGTTGGCCTCATAGGATTGATCGTTATAATCGCGCCGGGCTTATGGGCCGACATATTCACGTCTGATCCCAGAGTTCTTGGCGTTGCTTATTCGTACCTTATCTGGTCGGGACCGGCCTATGCTTTTTTTGGTCTTGGGCTATGTCTGCTCTTTGCCTCCCAAGGGGCTCAAAAAGTACTTGGGCCGGTGCTGGCTGGAACTGTTCGGCTGATTGTTGTCACTATCGGCTGCTTGTTCCTCTCGCAAATCGACGCGACACCACGGCATTTCTTCATGCTTGTTGGAATTGGCATGTCTATTTACGGAATTTTTGCCGCAATTTCTGTTTATCAAACAAACTGGAAGCCGACGACGCCCCCTCAAACTTTGGCAGTAAAAACCTAAACATAATCTAATTCATTCAAAAAAGGCGAGCCAATATGCCCACAAAAATTGTAAAAAAGATTCTCCCAATCCTTCCAGATACGCTCGCTTTGCGTATAATCGGTAAAGCCGCTGGCATTGTGAAACCACTTGATGTCCGCGAATTTGAACAGGCCGCGCTTTCGCAAGCAAAACCAATTTATCTGGGCCAAAAAAAGCAGATTCGAGCATGGGAATGGGGAACAGGACCGATCGTAGTTCTCATTCATGGATGGGGCGGACAGGCAAGTCAGATGGCACCGCACGCTATGGAAATCGCCAAGCGCGGTTTTCGATGTATCATATTCGACGTTACAGGTCATGGAAGATCGAGCAAAAACTACACGCAATGGGACTATTTTATCCGCGACATCACCGACCTGTCCAACTCCTTGAACGAAGAAATATATGCTTATATCGGCCATTCTGCCGGAGGCATGACCATGATGGCCGCCCATCATCACGGTCGCATTCAGGCCAAAAAACTCATTTGCGTATGTGCTCCCTCATTTCCGTTCCCGCCGATTGAAGGTGTGCGGCGCAAGCTTAATCCACGGGCCTCCGTGATGTCTTTATACAAGGCCCATATCAGTAAACAGTTTGAAATTCCATGGAATCAGCTGGAAACATCGGAATTCTACACCAACCCAACCTCCAAAATGCTATTGATTTATGACAAAAAAGACAAGTTTGTTCCCCATACAGAGGGTGACAAAATCCATACCCTACATCCAAACTCTTCTCTCGTTAAAACAGAAGAGTATGGCCATACACGCATTTTGGCGTCAGAAGAACTCAACACAATCGTCGGGGATTTTTTAAGTCACTAGCTGATTTGATCTATACAATTGACGGTGAGGGGCTCTTGCATTCTTGGTGTCATAAACCTACCATGCTCGTCGTCAAATTTGGATAAGGGCATGAAATGTCAACAAATCTACGGGAGGCGTTGGTGGGCTTGTTATTGGAACATCCCAATCACGCTTACAAGCTGAAACGCCTTCTTGCGCCGCGTGTCTCACAGTCAGAAACCATTAATGACGGTGTGCTTTATCCACTGCTGCGAAAATTGGAAAAAGAAGAAATCATCAGCGGCCGCAAAGATGTCAGTGCCAGCAACAGAACCCGAACAATCTATTCGGTGACTCCGAAAGGCCGGGACTGGTTCATGAACTGGTTGGAAAGTGATACCAATGAGGAAGAGGCAACTCTCTACGATTTTTTCCTGGGTAATCCGTTCTTTGTCAAAATGCAGTTCTTTGATCGCATTTCAAAAGAACAACGCTTCGAAAAATTATCAGCCCATCTGCAACGAACAAATACCAAACTCAAACTGTTTGCTGAAATTCGCACCGGAATGATAGAACGGGGCGCAGATCAAAACCGCATCGCCCTGCTGGATCTTGGTGCCGCCCAACAAAGATGCACCAAACGCTGGCTTACCGAACAGCTAAAAATTCAGCCAGATACTCACATTGGAAAATGATTGTGTTGCGCTAAATAGCAAAAGTGAAACGCAGTCACCGAGCAGAATATTATCCAATATATTTAAACTTTTACCGGTTGAGCGTAACATGATTCTTGAAGAAATTCCTGAGCGTTTGTTAGGACTAGTTATGAACCTAAATTATGAGATCAAGGCAAAAGATAGTAGCTATGACTAAAAGAAGGATCTTAAGAGCCCTAATGCAATTAGAGCCTTGAAAAGCGAAATAATCCGATCTTAAGAGAACGATATTATGAAGGGTCGCGCAAAAGGCTTTGGGCAAAGTTTCGGTTGATACAGTAATCACAGCGAAGTCTGCAATTGACTGAGTTTATTTGTGCTATGCAATATCAGCCAACGTCCGCTTCCCACCCGTGATGGGCTTTCATTGTAATGCCCTTAACAACCGCTTGTTGCCCATCCAAAATGGTCCGCTGAGCGAATGAATGCCAAATTCACTCAGATATCGAAATTAACAACTTTATTGTTCACCGACACGCGGTGGAATCAAGGCCCGTTCCCTACTCGACTGTAACGGACTTTGCCAGTAATACCAAGGTCATCATCGGTGAACAGAGGCACCTTTAACCCAATAGAAACAACGTGTTCCTTGTCTTCTGGAAGGTGCTGAACGTCGATACGTTCAACGACCTGTGACAGCCATTTTTGTTTTTTACGTTTGTTGAAAGCGTTTAAACGGTCAAAATCAACCACCAGACTTTGCAAATTCAACAACCAACCGTCTTCGTTACTTTGGTGTTTATAGCATATTGAAGCCTGTTCCAACAGTTCCAGTACCGATTGTCGTTCAGTGTTTAGATTGTCAGAAACTCGGTCGTAGATACGCTTGGGGGTCTTTCCCATGCGATCATCGGTTTCCACATCAGCCAGTGACGTATCAATGGTGTCTAACTGTTCTTCAAGATTATGAACACGCTTGCGAATTGCAGCACGACGCTTCCTGTAACTGTTGTCGATGCCAAATTGTTCTGACAACTGGTTATGAATTTCTGATGGGTCAGATAAAGTTCCCATAATCGTATCCCAAACGATTTCATCTGTACGAAGAATGTTTAGGGATTTGATCATGTCGCAACCTCTGCCGCGTTTCCATTTTTGTTTATCCTGCGGTGGGTTTAACTTCCAATTACGTTCATTACAGGAGCAGTAATAATGCTGTTCGCATCCATCATTACACTTTCTCGCTGACATAAAACTACCGCAGTGTGCACAGTACATGAAATCCCGTAACAGTTAGAAGTGTTTGGTCTTATTGATTTGACCTTTGCGTTTCAGAATTTTCTTACGTTTATCTTGAGCGCGGTTCCATGTGGCTTCTGAAATGAAAGCAGGACACTGACATTCCAACGGCTCTATCATTTTCTTGTCACGGTAGGTGTATCGTCCGATATAGAGTGTGTTTTGAAGAATTTTTTGCAAAGAACCTAATGACCATGACGCTTTTTTAACGACGAGGCATTACACCGTTTTCTTCCAATTCCGCTTTGATTTTAACGTTGGGTACCCCATCCAGATATTGTTCATAGATACGTTTAACCCATTTGCTTTCATCTGGGTTTTCTTCAAGCATACCATCAACAAGTTTGTACCCAAAAGGTGCGGGTCCACCCATCCAACAGCCAGCCTGAACTTTCTTTAATTTCCCGATTTGGCTTTTTTCAGAACGAAGCGCATTATCATACTGGCTGATCTCTGACAGAATTCCGATAATCAATTCATCCATTGATGATGAAAAATCAATGGCACCTGATGCTGTATGAAGTTTCACCCTGTTTTCTTTGAGTTTCCATCGTATCCCGCCCTACGTTTTCTGGTTGCGGCTTAGTCGATCAGTATTGAAAACAAAAAGGTGGTGAACTTTTCCATCTTCTATTTCAAGCAATAACTTGCGAAGAACTGGTCTATTGTGAAGGTCTTCAAACCTTGACGGTTGCCCACCCTCATTCCAAAGTTTATAGGCGAAACCGAGTTCTTTCGCCTTTGCGATCCCAAGTTCTTCTTGGGTCTGTAAAGACGTTCCTTGCATTTCCTGAATAGCCGATGAAACGTGAAGTATTTTTGTCATAAAGCCCAGAATACTGGGCTTTTTTTGATATTCCAGAGAAGTTTATTCAAGTAAGTGAACGATCTCAGTGTAACCTCTTTGTCGAGCATGTGAAATTGGCAAAACACCTTGATTGTCAGTAATCGCTTTGTCAGCACCAAAAGCCATAAGCAGTTCGACAACCTTAATATAATTGCTGCTTCCGTTCCCTAATATGATCGCTTCCAAAAGCGCGGTCCAACCGAGATTGTTCACATGGTCAATGTTTGAACCCGCTTTCAGTAGCATTTCCACGACTTTGACATGACCAAGGTGAGCCGAAGCGATTAATGCCGTGCCCTTATATGGGCTGGTTGTATTCTTGGCATCACCGCCTGATGACAAAGCCAGTTCCAACATTTCAATGTCATTTGCTACTGCGGCTATTGTTACGACATCATACTCGTCGTTTTCAAATGCATTTACATTACTCCCTGCTTGAACAAGCAGTGTAAACATCTCTTCGTTAGACTCATACGCGGCAATGTGTAGTGCTGTACGACCAGCCGTATCTCGTTGTTCAAGGTCGTCACCTTGACTTATATATTTTTGTGTCTTTTCAACATCACCTTCGATCACTGCCTTAAAGAAAGGTGAATATTGAGTGACTTCATCGGAAGACGGTGGGGTCTGTGCCTTGCTGTCGGATGCAGACAGAAGGTAAATGCTAAACAATGTGCAATATACAAACTTCTTCAACATAGTCTTATTCCTTTCACAATTCACATACCCCGATCCGATTTTAATTATTCAGCACCAATAGCAGCCAAGCCAACTTGTGCGCATTTTTCATCTTTGTCGCCACCCGGTGCGCCACCGACACCAATGCCACCAACCAACGCACCGTTGATTTTAATCGGTAGTCCGCCGCCGAGAATGACCAAACGAGAGTCCATGTCACGAAGACCGTCCAATTCACGGTGATCTTTCAGGAAGTTTGCCAGCCCCATTGTCGGGCGACCCATGCTTGCTGATGTGAAGGCTTTACCTGTGCTGCTACCAACCGTGTGGGGACCAGAGCCATCGGCTTTGAGCAAAACTTTTGTCTCGCCAGAACGTGCAACAATCGCAACGCTAACATTGAACCCATCGGCTTTACATTGTTTGATCGCGGCACTTGCTGCCTTTTGTGCCATTTCAAGCGGCAGGTACGGTGCAGTCGGCAGGTCTGCTGCTGTTGCAGATGTTGTCATTGCTGCACCCATTGCAGCGAAACCAAATTTAACAAATGTAGAACGAATGTTTTTCATAACCTTAACTCCATGATGTGTTGTTCTGGAATTAAGATATGACTTTTGTGTTGGTGTGGTAATTCGTAGGGTAACGACTATGTATCCGTAGTGCTACGGATACTATAAACCGGCCTCAATAACGATCCGTGCCATTTCAGCAACGGATGTTGTACCAATCTTGTCTGCAATTTTTGCACGATGGCTTTCTACTGTTCGTGGAGAGAGGTCAAGACTTGATGCGATCTCTTTAGTAGTCCATCCGCGCGAGATCATTTCAAGAACCTCTTTTTCCCGTGGCGTAAGTTTTTCAACCAGCGAAATGACTTCATTTACTTCTTCTTGTTTTTGGTTCTCGCTTTGAAGGACTGCTTCACTTTTTTGGATAGCATCAATCAAGTCCTGTTCATCAATCGGTTTGCTGATAAAATCAATGGCACCGTTTTTAAATGCCTTGCGACAAGCGTTGATGTCGCCATGACCACTGATAATAATGATAGGATACGAACAGTTTGCCTCCACCAGTTTTTCTTGCACTTTCAAACCTGAAATCATGGGCATTCGAATATCCATGATGATACACCCTGCTGACAGGGTTGGAAGGTCATCCAAGAACTTCATAGGGTCCGCAAATGTCGTAACATCATAGTTAATGGTTTGTAATAGCAAACTCAATCCGTCACGCACGGCTTCATCATCATCGACCAGATAGACCCGTGTATTCATTGTCCTGTTCCGTTGTCTTTAAGAGGAAGTTTCACAAGTGTAGTGACCCCACCACCATCATTATTTGAAATTTCAATCTGTCCGTTGTATCGGTTGATGATGTTTTCACATAGGGATAATCCCAATCCCATACCCTTTTCTTTGGTGGTGTAAAATGGCTCGAAAAGGTGCTGTAGTGTCTCTTCATCAATGCCTTTGCCATTATCTTTAACCATGAAAATTGCGTATTGTTGATCAATGTATGTCGATAAATGAAGATACCCTGACTCGACCCCCTCCATCGCATCTACTGCATTTCGTGATAGATTGAAAATCACTTGTTCAATCGCAACATGGTCTGCCTGAATCATTAAAGGGTTAGAATGGAGTGTGGTTTCAATCGTTACACCCTTTTCTTTTAAATCTGCTTTCGTTAAATCACGGATACCTTCAGCAACAGAATTCAGGTCAAACGTTTCAATCGTTTCAGTGCTATGGGTGGTCCATGTTCGAAGTCTCTGAACAATATCTCCGCCTCTTTTCGCTTGCTTGGATATGTTTCCAAGCACCTGTTTCAAAGTCTCAAGGTCATCCGGTCTTGCATCAATTAGACGAACTCCTGCCTGACTTTGACTAAGGATCGCTGTTAAAGGTTGAGTGATTTCATGTGCCAAACCAGAAGCCATTTCACCCAATCCATTTATTCGTGATGCTTGTGCGATTCTTGCTTCATGTTCACCAAGTAATGCTCGTTCTTCGGCAAGTCTTGTTTTTTGTCGCTGTGTTAAAAAGGCTTGGCTGAACACAATTCCTAACACCATGAATAAGATAACAGGCAGAATTGTTTGCCACCGGATATAGTCAGTTACATTCAGATGCAGCGTAACAACTAATGTCAAGGGCTGACTTCTGCTACCTAATACCTTTGAAAAGGAAATGTTTCGAGTAAATCGATTCGTGGCTTCAAGTTGTCCCACAGAGTAAACAGTCATGCCAGAATTTGTTTTTAGGTCGATTTGTGTATTTGAATTGAAATCCAGTTCATTCTCTATCAATTTCTCAGCATTGATAAATAGTGCTAACCCATATCTTGCATTATCCGAATTGGGAGAACGCTTGACTAAAAAGTATCCATTTGATGCCGGGATGATCTGTAGTCGACCATCAGACGCAAAGGCTGCATCATTAATCGCACGGGTATCGTCTTGTGCTAAATGGGAGTACCGAGTTGAAAAAACTGTTTCAGGGTTGTTTTTGTCCAACTTGATCAGGTCAACATGTTCAATGCGTGAGTAGAATTTCCGAATTGTCTCCGATAAATTCAACATCATCCCTTCTAATGGTTTTTCATTTGCTGAGGCTAATGCAGACAACCCTGTTAAGTGAGCATCATGCTGATCAGCACGTTGCGAAACAAGCCGATGCAGTGATGTTGCTTTTGCATTCAGTCCAGTGCGAATAGAATTGAAGTCTCGGTATGCAAGTATGCTTAGAACTATTGCCGATACGAGAACCCATGAAACGATATTCTTATGTTTTAAAAAGTGTTTCATTAAAATAATTGAACTCTCAATTTCACCAGACAGATCAATACAAAAAACGGTGAATTTAATACCTGTCCCCTCAAGGTAGTGTAATTGAGATTTTCAGAAAGAACCAAATCGTTTATTCAAAGATGGAATGCATAGTCTAATTTGAAATTTATATCCGACGGTATTTGATGTTTGAAACCTCACTATTAATTTTATCGGCTTTCTTAGCAGGCGGCTTAAATTCCATTGCAGGAGGAGGTAGTTTCCTGACGTTTCCTGCTTTGGTATATGTTGGATTGCCATCAGTATCCGCTAATGCCACGAGTGCTGTTGTTGTCTTCCCTGCTTACCTCAGTGGCACTTTTGGTTTTATGAAAGAGCTGAAAAATTTCGGATTAAAACCGCTTCTCACATTAGTGTTCATCTCGATTGCTGGTGGAGTTTTAGGTGCGACTTTACTCCTCATCACTCCGAATGAAATTTTCAGAACCATTGTTCCTTATCTTCTGATATTCGCCACTGCATTGTTTGCATTTGGGGACAAAATTACGGCACTTTTACCACGAAATAGAGTTCTCACACCATTTAAGAGCAATGCCATATCTCTTATCGTAACAACATATGGGGGCTATTTTAACGGCGGTTTAGGTATTGTTCTGCTGTCGTTATTTTCGGTCTTGGGTTTTAAAGACATTAACTTGATGAACGGATTGAAAAACTTACTGTCGTTCATCCTTTCAATTGCATCAATAGTTACATTTACTATAGCAGGGATTATTAATTGGGACTGGGCACTGATCATGATGATTTCAGCAACAGTGGGTGGGTATGTTGGTGCGCTCCTTGCACGAAAGTTATCCAAAGAAATGGTTCGTCGGATAATAGTCGTTGTCGGGATTTTAATGGCAATTGCGTTCTTCGTTACGAGTTAGCCGAATAAACCCACCGCAGGATAAACAAAAATGGAAACGCGGCAGAGGTTGCGACATGATCAAATCCCTAAACATTCTTCGTACAGATGAAATCGTTTGGGATACGATTATGGGAACTTTATCTGACCCATCAGAAATTCATAACCAGTTGTCAGAACAATTTGGCATCGACAACAGTTACAGGAAGCGTCGTGCTGCAATTCACAAGCGTGTTCATAATCTTGAAGAACAGTTAGACACCCTTGATACGTCACTGGCTGATGTGGAAACCGATTATCGCATGGGAAAGACCCCCAAGCGTATCTACGACCGAGTTTCTGACAATCTAAACACTGAACGACAATCGGTACTGGAACTGTTGGAACAGGCTTCAATATGCTATAAACACCAAAGCAACGAAGACGGTTGGTTGTTGAATTTGCAAAGTCTGGTGGTTGATTTTGACCGTTTAAACGCTTTCAACAAACGTAAAAAACAAAAATGGCTGTCACAGGTCGTTGAACGTATCGACGTTCAGCACCTTCCAGAAGACAAGGAACACGTTGTTTCTATTGGGTTAAAGGTGCCTCTGTTCACCGATGATGACCTTGGTATTACTGTCGGAGAACGTTATCGGCACCGATCAAATCATTCGACAGTAACGGACTTTGCCAGATTGCGGGGTTGGTCCACATCGGTGCCTTTTAGAACCGCGACATGATAGGCGAGTATCTGAACAGGGATTGCGTACAGGATCGGAGTGACAAACGGGTCCACCGTCGGAATTTCAATCGATCCCAAGGCATGTTCGCCCAGTTGCTTCATTCCTTCCGCGTCCGACAGGAAAATCACCTGGGCATTTCGCGCCATGACTTCCTGCATGTTCGATGCTGTTTTTTCGAAGAAATGATCGGTCGGTGCAACCACGATGACCGGAACGGTTTCGTCTATCAGCGCGATGGGGCCGTGTTTCAGCTCTCCCGCCGCGTATCCTTCCGCATGGATGTAGGACAGTTCCTTTAATTTCAGTGCCCCTTCAAGGGCAATGGGATAACCGGGTCCACGGCCGATATAGAGAATGTCTCTGGCTTCAAAGATTTTTTTGGCAAGCTCACGAATAGCGCCATCATGATCCAGAATTTCGGCAGCCCGCGCGGGCACCTCGGAAAGGGCCGAACTTAAATGCGCTTCTTCTTCGGCGGACAACGTACCCCGCTTCACACCAGCATCAATCGCAATACAGGCAAGGGTCACCAGCTGGCAGGTAAAGGCTTTTGTCGAGGCAACCCCGATTTCTGGCCCTGCTTTGGTATGAAAGACAAAATCCGACTCGCGCCCCATCGAGCTTTCTTCAACATTGATGATACTGGCAATATGCTGGCCTTGTTGCCGGGCATAGCGTAATGCTGCCAACGTGTCGGCCGTTTCTCCCGATTGGGAGATAAACATTGCCAATCCGCCTTCTGGTAATGGCATACTGCGATACCTGAATTCAGAGGCGATATCCACTTCAACCGGTAAATGGGCCAGACGTTCAAACCAGTATTTGGCAACCATGGCGGCATAATAGGACGTTCCGCAGGCTACAATTGTTACTTTTGGCAGGTCCGTCCAGCTGAACGGAAGATCAGGCAATGTGATGGTCCGTGATTTCGGGTTAAAAAACCCGTTCAGTGTTTCCCCGATCACCGCCGGCTGCTCGACTATTTCCTTCATCATGAAATGACGATGGTTTCCTTTGCCGATCATCGCACCTGAAAGCTTGGTGAGCTTGATTTCCCGATCAACCTGTGCACCATTTCCATCATAAATGGTTGCCCCTTCCCGGCGCAAAACCGCCCAGTCATCTTCTTCCAGATAGGAAATCCGGCTGGTAAGCGGTGCAAGCGCCATGGCATCAGAGCCGAAAAACATTTCGCCATCCCCCCAGCCAATGGCAAGAGGGGCGCCACGCTTGGCGCCAATCATCAGATCATCTTCCCCCTTGAAGATAACGGCGAGCGAAAAGGCGCCCTGAAATTTTTTAAGAGACAGTGCAATGGCTTCTTCAGGTGTTTTGCCATCCTCCAGAAAACTGGTAATGACCCAGGCGGCTATTTCCGTATCTGTTTCTGATGAAAAAGAATAGCCCCGCGGCTCAAGCTCAGCGGCCAGTTCCCGGTAATTTTCAATGATCCCGTTATGCACAAGGGCAACAAGCGGTGTCATATGCGGGTGAGCATTGGTTTCATTGGGAACCCCATGGGTTGCCCACCGGGTGTGACCAATACCGGTAAGCCCGGTCAAGGGATCATCAGTTACGACTTTCTCCAGATTAACAAGCTTCCCCTCTGCCCGTCGGCGGTCCATCAAACCACCCGTCTGGACGGCAATGCCCGCACTGTCATATCCCCGATATTCAAGCCGTTTAAGGCCACCGATCAGAGATGGGACAACATCTGTTTTGCCCAAGACACCGATTATTCCGCACATAGATCCTCTTATCCGCTAAAAAGCTTCTGAATTATTTCTTAAGCCGGGCTTTCATTGCCCGAAAACGTTTTGCCCATCCCGCCTTTTGGGTTTCCGAGGCCCGCTCCACCATCAACGCATCCGGCGCCACTTCTTTTGTAACAGTGCTACCGGCCCCGATGATTGCGCCATCCCCAATCTTGACAGGTGCAACAAGGGCCGTGTTGGAGCCAACAAACGCACCGGCCCCAATAACCGTCTTTGCTTTGTCATAACCGTCGTAATTACATGTAATCGTGCCGGCCCCTATATTAGCCTGTGCGCCCACATACGCATCCCCGATATAGGAAAGATGGCTGACCTTGGCTCCATCGTCCAAAGACGCTTTTTTCACCTCAACAAAATTTCCAACTTTCACCTTTTCGCCAAGGGCGGCGCCGGGCCGCAAGCGGGCATAAGGACCAACCTGCGATTTGACGCCAACTGTCGCACCTTCGATATGGGAAAAGGCTTTGATGCGCACACCGTCCGAAATGGTGACACCTGGACCAAAGAAAACATTGGGCTCGACAACCACATCCTGCCCCAAAATTGTGTCATGGCTGAAAAAGACACTTTTAGGATCAATCAGCGTTGCGCCCTGTGTCATGGCCTGTTTGCGCCAGCGTTCCTGCGCAATTTCTTCTGCTTCGGCCAACTGAACCCGGTTATTCACGCCCAGGAGTTCAGTCTCCTGACCCTTGACCACCTTGCAGGTCAATCCTTTTGAACGGGCTATCGAAACTATATCCGTTAGGTAATATTCACCTTTGGCATTTTCATTGCCAACCGCTGAAATCAACCCCTCAATATGTTCTGACGAAATCGCCATAACGCCAGAATTACAGAGCCTTACCGATTTTTCTTTATCTGTTGCATCAGCAAATTCAACGATCGCTTCCAGATCTCCAGCCTCGTTTGTCACCAGTCGGCCATATTCCAGCGGGTCCTCCGGCTCAAAGCCCAGAACCACCACAGCATTGCCCGTTGATGCCCGGCGTGCCTCGATCATCGTCCGCAATGTTTCCGCTGTTATTAACGGTGTATCACCGTACAGGACCAGTATATCCCCGACAAAGCCTTCCAGGTCAGGAAGGGCTGCGGCCACAGCATGACCGGTTCCAAGCGCCTCTTTCTGCACAGCTGTCTGTGCTGGGGCCACTTCTGCCCGCACGTCATCCATACCCGGTGCTACAACGACAATGTTTTTGGTCGCGTTTAAAGTGGAAACAGTATCCAGCAAATGAGACACCATTGCCCGTCCGGCAATTTGATGCAGTACTTTTGGCATTTTCGACTTCATGCGGGAACCCGCACCAGCCGCCAGGATAACGGTCGCGATCGCTGTCATTTAGTCTCTCAATATAAAATATTGCAATAGATCAACTTTTATCTGTTGATTGCACTCTTACACAATGATTACTTTGCTCCCAAATCAAACAATGTTACGGGATTTTTCACAAATGCACCCTATGAACCTGCTTTTTGATCTGGATGGGACCCTTTTGGATACCGCGCCAGATCTTCACAATACCCTAAATCATTGTTTGAAAACATTTGATAGAGACCTCGTATCTCTTGAAAGTGTCAAACATATGGTTGGTCAAGGCGCCCGTGTTTTGCTGGAAAAAAGCCTGAAAGCGACAGGGGGGTTACCTGCCAATGATGAATTTGAAGAACTGGTTACTCTTTTCTTTGATCATTACCGGGATCACCTTTCCGTTCATAGTTTTCCCTACCCTGCTGTAGGCGAAACGTTGGACCACTTGCAAAAATCTGGGTGCAAGATGGGTGTTTGTACCAATAAACCCTATGAATTTGCCAAGACGATCATTCATGATTACCAAATGGCGGATTATTTTTCCGTTATCACGGGCGGGGATAGTTTTGATACCCGAAAACCCGATCCTGCCCATATTACCAAAACGCTGGAAATACTTCCCCCGTTGAACGGCCCCTCGGTCATGATCGGGGATACCCACAATGATATCGATGCGGCAACGTCCGCCGGAATTTACAGCATTGCTGTCACCTTTGGGTATTCTCAAACCCCCGCGGATCAACTGGGTGCCACTTTTATGATTGATCATTTTGATCAATTGACCGGAATTTTGGAAAAAATCTCTAGGCATCATCTGGAAAAAGCGGAAGGGTCCTGACTTTACTGCCCGACGGGATTTCTTTCTTCTCGATCCAGCTACGGATATCTTCCCAGACCACTGGGGCCTGCAAATCGCGAAGCAAAAGATGCCATCCCTTTTCATACAGGACGATATCAGCGCTTTTCGGTAACCTGTGCACCACATCTTCAACCGGTTTCTTTGGGATGACCTGATCGTTTGCGCCATATAAAACAAGGGTCGGCAACGTCATTTCTTCTGCGCTTTCATAGGCCTCATCCATTAGACCAACCAAACCGTATACGGCATCCAAACGCGTCTTTTTGATAAAGTATGGATCGCGACCAAGATTTCTTAGCATGGGAATGTTGTCAGAGGCCTGTATACCAAGGCCTTTTCCCGTTGCTTTTACCGAACCAAAAACATGAGCACTTACCCATAAGCTACTCTTATAAAACAGATTCAGGCTTTTCCAGCCCCACACTGCGGGTGCTGACAGGATAACACCATCAACCTCTGGAAAATCGTCTTGAGTGATGGAGCTCATGACAACGGCACCGCCCATACTTTCGCCCAATAGGTAAATGGGTTTGCCGGGATGCCGAGTTTTGATGAGCGCAACAAGCGATGACAAATCCCCGGTTAAACGGTCGCTTGTCGCCCAAATTCCCCGCTGTTCTGTTTCCCCAAATCCCCGTTGGTCATAAGCGTAGGTTGTCAGTCCTTTTTGCATCCACCAGCTTGCTGGAAAGGAAAAGCCGTTTCGATAATCGTTAAACCCGTGAACCGCAACAATCACCGCTTTCTCGTCCTCAAGGGCCGGCCATTGTTTGATCGGCAATGAAACACCGTCTTGTGCAATAAATTGATTTTCTTTCAGTTCCGGCGCCTGATTTATCGTTCCTGAACGTTGAACCATCGGTGAACAGGCACCAATGAAAAGCACAGCAATGACAAAACAGTATTTTAACTTGTAGCGCATTTGGATCACGTCCACTCTTTTACGATTGATTGGTTTATATTCTAGTGCAACTCTATGAAAGGATGAAAGGGGTTCCCTAAATCATGCTCGCTTTATTACACACGGCCCTTCTGAGCCTTTTCTTAATCGTTTTAACAGGGGGAATGGCGGCAGCAGACATTAAAAAGATGACACCGGCGCATAATGTAGGTGGGTATATCGATGTGGGACCAACCGTGGATTATGTTTTTCAGCCCTCGCCTTTTCCCAGTGAATTACAGGTTGCCAGCGAACAGGCGCGAAAACAGTTTTTTCAAAACGGGCACCAGAAGAACCTGCAGGACTATTTAAAGGCCTATCCTGCCACAACAGCAATCCTTGCCATAGAGGCCGGCCAGATATTGTATGAAGCATATCAGGGCGCTGGATCTGAAAACTCTGAATTTTATAGCATGAGCATTGCCAAAAGCCTGACCAGTCTTGCTGCCGGACAAGCCGTTTGCGGCGGACTTATCCCATCCCTCGATCAGAGCGCCAACAAGTTCGTGCCTGAGTTTGGCGAAACACCCTTTGGCCACGCGACTGTTCGGCACCTGTTGACCATGAGCAGTGGCGCCTATCAATCCGCCAGAAGTGGCCAGCCTAAATTTACCGGCGGCATTGGCTCAAACCCCAGAACAGGAAAACCCTTCAACGGTTATTCCTGGCCAATCCGTTTGGGTCAGGTAACGGTTTCCGACATTCTTTGGGGCCCACTATGGGAACGGATTGAAAACAAAAACGTGCATTCTCCCGGAGACATGTTCATCTATAAAGGGGCAGATACGCTTGCGATATCAACAATTGTAGAGCGCCGTACCGGGAAACCCTTGGCCGCGTATTTTGACCAGATGATATGGCAGAAAACCGGCCCTGAAGGCCCTGCCCACTGGGAAGCCGATCGAAATGGAGCGACCATGGCGAGTTCAGGGTTTCAGGCCCGCCTTAAAGATTGGGGTCGCCTTGCCGTCTGGATCCTAAAAGAACGCAAACAAAATACCTGTTTTGCGGAGTATTTAAAGAAAGCCACCACCACACAAATCACCTTTCCCAGCACCCTGAAAACATCTTTCAGAGGATATGGGTATCAATGGTGGACCGATAATAAGAGGGCACCGGGATTTTGGGGGTTGGGTTATGCGGGCCAGATGCTGGCACTTAATCCGGAAACAGACAAAATCATGATAAAATTCAGTTACCGACAGGACGCCGGATCCGGCCTTCAGTTTATGTCCATTTACGATCAGTGGAACAAACTTTGAAGTTCGCCGTTTGAAATGGGTCAGCAATCACATGATGATACTGACCCATCGATTGTTATTTCCCTTTGTAGTCGCCCGGGCGTTTTTCAAAAAACGCGTCAATTGCTTCCATATGATCTTCAGTATAGTGGCTAAGGGCTTGAAATGCTGAAGACATTTCCAAAAGGCTGTCGAGGCGTGTATGTTCACCTTCCCGCATCAGTTTTTTAGACAAACGCAATGCATGAGGGGGATTTCTGGCAATCCGTCCCGCAAGCTCATTCGCCGCCGCCAAAAGATCGTCATCTTCAACAACGCGGGAAACCATACCATATTCAAGGGCGGTTTCCGCATCAATGACATCCCCTGTAAAGGTCAGTTCAGCCGCGCGGCTTCGACCAATTGTCCGGGGTAAAAACCAAGCGCCGCCATCACCGGGAATAATCCCCAAAGCAACAAAGGTTTCGCCAAACTTGGCTGATTTACCAGCAATTCGGATATCACACATACAGGCAAGGTCACACCCGGCACCAATGGCGGGTCCGTTTACTGCCGCAATTGTTGGCACTTCCAAATTGTAAAAGGCCAGCGGGATCTTTTGAATGCCGTGACGATAGCCTTGCCGCAGTTCTGTCGGAGATCCTGCGAAAAGCCCTTCCTTGTCCCGCATATGCTTCACATTCCCGCCAGCAGAAAAAGCTTTGCCTTTCCCTGTCAGGATCACACAGCGGACGCTGTTATCTTTGTTAATTCGCTCCGCAGCATCGACAAATGCGCGAAAAATGAGATCGTCAGAGAGGGCATTTCGCTCCTCCGGACGATTGATCGTGAGGGTTACAATCCCCTCATTCTGTTCATAAATTAATGGTTCAGTCATGATCCGATAACTTTAGAAGAGTTTTGCCGTCTTGGAAACAAGATAGATATCCCTGTCACTTTTTTTCATTTTTGGGTGGGGTTCCTTAACGGGATTGAGTATGGTGCACCGCAAGTGACAACTCGGGAATTCTCATCGTGAAAATAGCAGTCCTTGGAGCCGGCGTTACAGGCGTAACAACAGCCTACTCCCTTGCCAGTCAAGGATACGCGGTCACTGTATTTGATCGCCAGCCTGCCTCCGCCGAAGAAACCAGTTTTGCAAATGGGGGCCAGATTTCTGTTAGTCAGCCCTTCCCATGGTCCAGCCCTGATTTACCGCGCAAACTCATCCGCTGGTTAGGCCATGACGCCGCCCCGCTTGTATTTAAAATGCAGGCTGATCCCTATCAATGGGCATGGGGTGTTCGATATCTTTTGAATTGCCGGACCAGTTTGTTTTTTAAGAACGCAGAAAAAATTGTTGAGCTGGCCAAATACAGCCAACTCGCTTTGAATGATCTGATCAGCGCAGAAAATCTGAAATATGACCGGGAACAAAGAGGTATCTTAAAGCTGTTTGAAACAGACAGAGAAGCAGAAGACGCCCTGGCCCGGCAAAAATGGCTGCGCGACCATGGTGTTGAACAGGAGTTTCTGTCGCGCGAAGGCTGCATGGATATTGAACCATCTCTTCACAATACAGCCTCCAACTTCATTGGGGGAACCTATTCAAAAGGGGATGAAAGTGGTAATGCCCGAGCCTTTACCAAAGCCCTTGAAAGTATTCTGAAAGAAAAAGGGGTGCAATTTCACTATTCCGCAACAATCAACGGCTTTGACACCACAGCCACAACCATTGACGCGATGATTGTAAATGACCAGACAGAACGTTTTGACGCCTTTGTGTTATGCTCTGGTGCTTTCAGCCGACCCATTGCTCAAAAGGCCGGGGTCAACCTGCCGATCTATCCGGTAAAGGGTTATTCTGTCAGTATTCCGGTGAAAGGCGTCAATACCGCCCCAATGACAAGCATCACTGATGAAACCCGCCATATTGTAATAAGTCGCCTAGGGGATACCCTTCGTGCCGCTGGAACAGCTGAAATTAACGGGTATCAGACAGACCCTAATTCCGTACGGGAGGATATGGTCCTTAAATCCGTTATGGACCTGTTTCCGGAATGCGGAGATCCTGCCAAAGCTACACGTTGGGCAGGGTTACGGCCAATGACAACGGATAGCGTCCCTCTGGTTGGCCCAACCAAAATTAAAAATTTCTACACAAATACCGGGCATGGTCCGCTGGGTTGGACTCTCGCCTGCGGGTCAGCAGACCTGATCGCTAAACATATTGCCGGAAAAACAACAAAGCTTGACATCTTGGGGTATTCAGTTGATCGTTTCTGATCATTAGGACAGTCGTTATCCGTTGAAAATGTCCGCAAACAATAAGAACTGGACAATCAATGTCTGCTCCATCCAACGCATTACCAATAACGCAGTCCTATCAAGGGATTTTGCTGTATTGCACCGCAATTTTTCTGTTTGTGTGCATGGACAGTATCGTAAAATACACGGCGCAATTTTACGATCCGTCACAAGTCGTATGGGCCAGATATTTCTTTCACATGGTGTTGATGACATTGTTTCTTGCCCCCAGTCAAGGCATGAAACTTATCCGAACCAGCAATTTGAAATTGCAGGTTTTCAGGTCCATGCTGCTACTGGGCGCGACAATCTGCTTCTTTACAGCCCTTAAATATGTACCCCTCGCCGACGCCGGTGCCATGGGCAGCACATCTCCGCTCTTTGTGACGGTTCTTTCCGTTTTAATATTAAAGGAAAAAGTAAGCTTTCGCCGCTGGAGTGCTGTTATCATTGGATTTATGGGGGCTTTGATTATCTTGCGCCCCGGACTTGGCATTGTTCATCCTGCAATGTTTCTCGTCGTTGGCATGTCTGTTTTTTATGCGTCTTACCAGATCGCGACCCGGAAACTTGCGGGCATAGACAGTTCTGTAACCACCCTGTTTTATACGGCGCTTGTGGGAACGGTTGTGATGTCCATTGTTGCCCCTTTTGTCTGGACAGCGCCAGATGCCAAAGGATGGGGTTTGCTGGCTGTGATCGGGTTAATCGGTGGGGTCAGTCATTTTGTGATCATTAAAGCGTTCTCTTATACCTCTGCGTCAACGGCCGCGCCATTCTCCTACACCCAATTGGTCTGGACTGCCATTTTCGGGTATTTTGCGTTTGGAGATTTGCCGGATCAGTATACAATTTTAGGCGCGATTGTTATTGTCGCCAGTGGCCTGTACATCCTGTATCGGGAACGTGTTCGCAAACAAACTTAATTTTTGATTTGGCTGACAAAAGTGGACTCGTCCCGAAAGGCCACACGGTTTCCGTCAGGGTCAAATATATTAATACACTGACCCCACGAATTATTGGTAATTTTGGCGTCAATGTTCTTTGATTTCAAATAATTAAGGGTATTTTCCATACTTTTTACATTAAATCGTAATTTGGTCGGATTTTGTGAAACTGTTTTTCCAGAAGGAACCGAAACACCCCCTGTTTCGATCATCAGATAGGTTCCAAGGCATTCCAGGCAGGCAAGCCTAAAACCTTCTGACTGCTCTTCAAACAACAGTTTCAAGCCCAGCACCTGCTTGTAAAAAGAAACACAGGCGTTAAAATTTTCCGTGTTTAAAATGATGCCGGCCCGAGCAATCTGCAAGGAGTTACCCTTCATTGTCGGCCCCCGGATAATAATCATAAACAGGGACATCCTGTTCAAGGGAATAATAGGATTTGCGGCCTTTGGCAAAAACATGCATGGAAACAGGCAGATCAACATCCCCATCAAGGCATCCGACAAAAATGCTCCTGTCCTTGTTTCCAGCCATTTGCCAGAAAAGGCTGCTTCCGCACTTTTCGCAAAAGCCGCGTTTTGCATGGCTGGAGGATTGAAACCATCGCAACCCTTGATCTTGAGAAAATTCAAAATTCTCGATCGGTGCTGCTGTCGCGGCAATATGATGCCCGCTTGCCCGTTGACATTGGTTACAATGACACATGATCAGATCTCGAAACGGGCCTGTCACACGAAATGTAACCGCCCCGCACATACAGGCTCCTGTTTTCGTTTTCTGCCCTTGTGACATGCCTCATTATCCTTTCAAAATAATCCCCATTCAAATGGACGGGAAAAACTGTCTTAGTCTTGAAATAATTTTTTGGGTAGTATGGTGCGATTCCGGCAACGAAAAAAGTAAAACCAGTGAAAAATATGCACTTGATCACATCCATTGAGCAATTGGAAAATCTGTATCAGCCACCTGCGTCGACCTCCTTGGAAAAAGAAGTCACCAGCCTAAATCCTGTTTATAGACGATGGATCGAACAATCGCCCTTTTTTGCCTTGGCCAGTTCGGGTAGTCAGGGTCTTGATTGCTCTCCTCGCGGGGACGTCAAGGGGGAGTTGTTCCAAATCATCGACGACCAGACTCTGGCCATCCCGGACAGACGCGGAAACAACCGGATTGATACTTTGCGCAATATTGTTGAGGATCCAAGGGTCGGGTTGCTGTTTATGATACCGGGGATCAATGAATGCCTGCGTGTAAATGGGAAAGCCCGGTTGACCACGGATCCCCAATGGACCACAAATTTTGAAATGAACGGAAAACGGCCAACCTGCGTTATACTGGTAACAATCGAAACCGTATATTTTCAATGTGCCCGCGCGCTGATCCGATCTGACTTTTGGAACCCGGATTTATTTCTGACACAAGACCAAGTTCCAACTGCCGGCGAAATGGCGAAGTCCGGAAACCCGACATTTGATGCCATAAACTATGATCAAACCTTGCTTTCGCGGCAAAAGAAAACACTCTATTAAATAGATTATGACGGGCCCAATGCCTGCACAGCATCTTTGTTGATGGGCTTGCCATCTGCGGCAAATAAATAGCAATCTGAATATTCAGACTTTTGTTTACAATGGACCAGTGCCGCCTGAACAGCCGTCTGATAGGCATCCGTGCCGTTATAAAAGGACCAGCCTGTCGAATACGCATTTGCACTGACAAAAAATGCAGACGCGTCATATTTTTCAGATGCCTCAATATAGGTTTTTGCCAGTTTAATCTGTCTGCTGGACAGTTTAAAGCGGTCCATTTGATAATCGATCACCGGCGTATTGGTAAGATCAACGGTCTTTGATGCGACATCGAGGAGTTCCTTTTTTCGTTTGGGATCGAGCCCCGTCCATACAATGACACCATCCACATCAAACAACCGGCAATTCCCACTTTTTGCGTGTTCTTCACATTGAATAATTGCCTTGTTCCTGGCGGCATCAACCCCATCCAGCTTCCGTACAGAATTCCAGGAAACCGTGTCAGTTGTCGGGTCAAAGGCAAACGCGCGTGGGTTGTCGTTTCCTAATTGGAAACCGGTCCGATAAGCCTTATAGCTTGAAACAAAACCATCCTTGAAAAAATAGATATCCCCGCTGCCATTTTGGACGTCTATCGTTTGACATCCTGCCAAAGCAAAAGACCCCAGAAATATTCTGGCAATTATACTCATTGTGTTCACGAACGCCCTGCCCACGGGATATAACGCTTTCGATAAAGCAGTTTTGAATACCCTTTAATACTGAATTATCTAAAAACAATACCCGTACTGCATTTTTTTGACAAGACTAAATTTGTGTATAGGATGCCATCAAAAAAAAAGGGATCAATGCATGGATATTGGTGTTCTGTTAAACGGCTTTTTACCTGTATTCGGCATCATGATGCTCGGTTTTTATCTTAAAAGCCGTGTTTTGAAAGACGACAGCCAATGGATTCCCATTGAAAAAATAACATTCCTGATTTTGATGCCCTGCTTTATCATCGTCGCTCTGGCCTCGGTCGACATGGCCTCCCTGGATGTTTGGCCATTTGTCCTGACATTACTATGCGCGTTAGCCACCACCTTTGTGATACTTGCACTGCTTTACCCCTCCCTTACCCGTAAGAACAAACAGAAAATAGCGGCCTATACCTCCCTGTTTCAAACATCCACACGGTTCAACGGTTTTATTGCCCTCGCATTGGTGGCCAGCCTGTACGGTGAAAATGCAACAGCCATTGTTGCACTGGGCTTAATCACAATGATCCCACCTATCAACGTGGTCAATATTACAGTCATGACGTGGCTCCTGACCGATAAACAGATTGCACCCGGTCAAATCCTTCTCAAGATCCTGAAAAACCCGTTAATCATTGGATGTCTGGTCGGCATTGCTATTAATCTAAGCGGTTTGTCGCTTTGGCAACCCGTTCATGAGGGCCTGACAATTCTGGGGCGGGCCTCTCTTGGCATTACACTTCTTACGGTCGGCGCCGGATTAACACTGGGCAATCTGGAAGCGATGCGCCTTAAGCTTCTTCTGGCCTGCTTCTTCAAATTGGTTTTTATGCCTGCTTTGGTTCTTGTAATTGCCCTGTTACTGGGCATCAATGGGCTGGAATTAAACATTCTGATGATCCTTGCTGCCATGCCAACTGCTGCAAATGGATATCTGTTGGCCAGAGAAATGGGAGGAGACGCACCGCTTTACGCAAACGCCTCTTCCCTTCAGGTTATTTTATCCCTTATGGCGATTCCCTTCTGGCTTGAATTTGCCCAGCGGGTCACCGCATAAGACCGGGACGGTTTAACTGACGTGATCGTCCGCCAGATCCAGATAAGTATCTGGGCGCCGATCCCGGAAGAACTGCCAGTTGTTGCGGATCTCGCGGATCATATCCATGTCCATATCAGCAACAATCAATTCGTCTTTGTTGTCAGATGCCTGAACAATCAGTTCACCACGCGGATTGACGATATAGGATGACCCGTAAAATTCACCAATATTCCACGGCGCTTCGGTGCCAACCCGGTTACTGGCACCAATGTAAACACCATTTGCAACGGCCGAGGCGGGTTGCTCCAACTCCCAAAGATACTGGCTGACCCCTTTTACGGTTGCAGACGGATTAACAATATATTCAGCACCATTTAATGCAAGAGCCCGCCATCCTTCTGGAAAGTGCCGGTCATAACAAATATAGACACCCAGCTTGCAATAAGCCGTATCAAAGACAGGCCATCCACTATTTCCGGGGCGGAAGAAGAATTTTTCCCAAAAGCCTGCGACTTGCGGAATGTGGGTTTTACGGTATTTACCCAGATAGGTGCCATCCGCATCGATCACCGCTGCCGTATTGTAATAAATCCCTGTTTTCTCTTCTTCATAAATTGGGACAACGATCACCATGTTATATTTCTTGGCATATTCTTTCATCAGGTTGACAGTGGGACCATCAGGCACTTTTTCAGCGGCCGCATACCATTTACTATCCTGTGACGGACAGAAATAAGGTTGGTTGAATACTTCCTGGAAACTGAGAACCTGAACGCCTTTCTGACCAGCTTCTTCAATGAACGGAATATGCGCCTCGATCATCAGATCACTGATTTCTTTTGGCGACATATCTGTATTTCCTTTTAATCCTACCTGGATAAGACCGGATTTTACGATTGCCATGACACCTCTCCTGTTTGCTGTTTTATGCCGTTTAGGATGACAAAATACATTTTTTGACCAATTGGTCAGGATTTTAACTATCCTTTTTTAAAAGGCAAAGTTAAAATAGAAAAAATGATGGCCGGGAACTGGGACTTGCGCCACATTATCGCTAGAGAAATGGATAAACAGGAGGTGGGTATGTCAACCCTGATTAGAGGCGGAACCGTCGTCACATCAGAAACAAGTTTTCGGGCTGATGTCTATTGCGAGGATGGCATCATCAAGGCCATCGGTGAAAATCTGGAAGTACCATCAAGCGCAGAAGTGGTCGATGCTGGTGGTCAATATGTCATGCCGGGCGGCATTGACCCTCATACCCATATGCAGCTTCCGTTCATGGGGACAGTTGCGTCGGAAGATTTCTATACAGGAACCGCCGCCGCACTTGCCGGAGGAACGACACAAATTATCGATTTTGTTATTCCTGATCCTGAAGAGCCCATTATGGAAGCCTATCAAAAGTGGCGCGGTTGGGCTGAAAAATCTGTTGCGGATTACAGCTTCCACGTCGCGATTACCTGGTGGGATGACACCGTTCACCGGGATATGGGTATTCTGGCCGAACAGGAAGGTATTAACTCGTTCAAGCATTTCATGGCGTATAAAAATGCGATTATGGTTTCTGACGAGATGATGATGGCAAGCTTTAACCGCTGCCGCGAACTGGGCGCAATGGCAACTGTCCATGCTGAAAATGGTGAAATGGTCTATTACCTTCAGCAGGAAATGCTGAAACAGGGTATCACGGGCCCGGAAGGTCACCCGCAATCCCGCCCACCTGAAGTAGAAGGCGAAGCCGCGAACCGGGCAATTCGGACAGCGCAGGTATTGCAAACTCCGGTTTATATTGTTCACGTTTCCTGTAAAGAATCTTTGGAAGCCATTACCAGGGCGCGCCTGGAAGGCCAACGAGTGTTCGGCGAAGTCCTTGCGGGACATCTCTTGATTGATGACAGTGTTTATTACAACGAAGATTTCGAATTTGCTGCGGCCCATGTAATGAGCCCCCCTTTCCGCCCCAAAGATCACCAGCGGGAATTGTGGCGCGGTTTGCAGTCTGGTAATTTGCAGACAACGGCAACCGATCACTGTTGTTTCTGTGCCCCGCAAAAAGCTGCAGGTCGCAACGACTTTACCCAGATTCCAAACGGAACATCCGGTGTAGAAGATCGCATGGCGGTCCTTTGGGAACATGGGGTTAATCAAGGCAAACTGACGATCAATGAGTTTGTGAAGGTCACCTCAACCAACGCCGCTCAAATCTTTAACATTCATCCGCGCAAGGGATCCATCAGTGTGGGCGCCGATGCAGATATTGTCGTCTGGGACCCTGAAATGACACGGACAATTTCGGTCAAAACCCATCACCAGAACATCGATTTCAACATCTTTGAAGGAATGGAAGTCAAAGGAAGTCCAAGCCACACCATCAGTCAGGGCAATGTTGTCTTTAAAGATGGTCAGTTGAATGTTGTTAAAGGCGCCGGCCGCTATATCAAGCGTCCAACTTTCAACAGTCACTTTGATGCCTTGAAAATCAGAAGAGAAAAAACGGCTCCCAAAAGCGTCAACCGACCTTCTGCTGCCGCCGAGTAAAGGGAGACAAGTCCGATTATTCGTGCCTGTCTAACGATAAAAACCCCCGTCCCGCAACGGGGGTTTTTATTTTGGATTATGGATATTGCTTTCTATTACTGAATAGACGATCGAACTCGCCACTTTTTTGCATGACCTGCAGGTAATAGTCCACTCGATCCACCAATGCTTTATGTTTGATGTTCAAGTAATGATAGAGGTCAAATTCTGTCAGCGCTCGCCCCCGATAAAATTTGTTTTTATAGTTTTTGGCCTTGATTTCGCGCTGGATGCTATGCTCGACAGAGACGACAACGTCAATTCCACCATCAAATAACTTACCTAACATAGCCGAGTAATCATCGAAGTAAACAATATGCGCCTTCTTTGCTATCCTCTCCGCCCAGACAATTCCTCTAATGATTCCAATCCTCAGATTTTTAAGCTCTTTTTGGGAATTGACAATTCTGCCATCGATCGAATAGGCATATCCACTAATACGCATGAAGGGTGTTGGAACCCGGATCAGATTTGGATACAGATCCCCGATTTCAGCAATCCTAAACACAAGGCCATCTGTTTCATTATTTACAGCGGATAAAAGGCTTCGGCGGGCAGGCAATATTTTGAAGGCAACGTCGATGTTCATTTTCGCATAAAGTGCAGTTAAAACGCGTGCCCCTGCTTCATGGGTCGGAACCCCCATACTTTGCGAAATTAGTAAGCGGGCAGGACGTTCGTTCGCAGCCGTATCGTTTTCAAAAACAACCAATACTGCAAGACACAGAACAAAAAAATACCAAACCGCAGATTTCATACAAAGGTTCCAAAATACTACATAAAAACCGACGCTAAAAGACTAACAGAAAAGCGAATTAATATAAGATAAATCTTATTATTTGCAAAAAAAATGAGTAAATTAAGGCTTCAGGATAAAAAAAAGAGGCGCCAAAGCGCCCCTTGATCCAGAAATATGTATTTCGTTATTTAATTTTGGAAGCCATATCCCAAATTTCCTGAGTATAGGCACCAACTGGCGCTTTACTGATCACGGGTGCAGATTTACCAGACAACAGAGTTGCAACTGTCCGTTTATAAGCCCGTTCGTTCAAACGTCCCAGTTTTTCCGTATCAATCAGTTTTGCAATTTCGCCCATCATCCGACGCTGATGTTTCTCAGTTTGTGCACCGGTCGCATCATTTTCAAGAACAATATCCGCGGCTTCATCAACATTTTCGACAGAGTAGTTCCAACCTTTAAGGGATGCTTTAACAAAACGTGCCAGTTTGTCTTTCATTTTTGCATCTTTGAGGCTGTCTTCAAGGACATAAAGACCGTCTTCAAGCGTTGCTACGCCCTGTTCTTCATATTTGAAAACGCTGAGTTCTGCCGGCTTCAGACCTGCATCCAGAACCTGCCAGTATTCGTTATATGTCATTGTAGACACACACGCGGCCTGTTTCTGCAATAGAGGGTCAACGTTAAAGCCCTGTTTCAATACCGTAATATCCGCCCCGGTACCGTCTGTTTTCAGACCCAGTTTGTCCATCCAGGAAAGGAACGGATATTCGTTTCCGAAGAACCAGACGCCCAAAGTTTTCCCTTTGAAGTCTTTAGGGCCCGAAATTCCCATGTCCTTACGACAGGTGAGCATCATGCCTGATTTGGAGAATACCTGTGAGATATTGACAAGTGGAACACCTTTTTCCCGTGTTGCCAGTGCAGAAGGCATCCAGTCAATGACCACATCTGCCCCGCCACCGGCAAGAACCTGTGCTGGAGCAATATCCGGTCCGCCCGGTTTAATTGTAACGTCCAGGCCAACTTCGTCGTAAAAGCCTTTGTCTTTTGCAACATAGTAGCCCGCAAATTGTGCCTGAGTGACCCATTTTAACTGCAATGTCAGCTTATCTGCTGCTTGTGCCGTTACGGCCGCCAAACTCAGCATCGCTGCTGTCGCCATTAACCCAATCTTTTTCATAATCTTCACCTCTCCTGTTAGACTTTTATATTTGTTTCTTCCCTTATTATTTTTATCTTTATTATCCTGTATAAATTCTTCAGCGTCTAGCTTCTTGAACTCCGATATGAGGGGTGCCAGAAAGTAAGTGACCTCTCAATTATTGCAAGAATACCGTAAAATAACGAACCGGCGACCGCAGCAACCGCAATTGTCGCCCAAACGATATCCACATTCATTCTTCCTACTTCTGTCGAAATGCGAAATCCCATCCCGACAATCGGTGTTCCAAAAAATTCTGCCACGATCGCCCCGATCAACGCCAGCGTGGAATTAATCTTCAATGCATTAAAAATGAACGGCAACGCATTTGGTAATCTGACGAAGAAAAGAGTTTGAAAATAAGACGCTGCGTAAGACCGCATTAGATCCTTTTCCAGATGGCTGGTGGCCTCCAACCCTGCTAGCGTATTCACCAGCATGGGGAAGAAGGTCATGACAACAATAACTGCCGCTTTTGACTGCCAGTCAAACCCGAACCACATCACCATAATGGGCGCAATACCAACAATCGGAATAGCACTAACCAATGAGCCCAAAGGCAACAGGCCCCGCTGCATGAACGGAATTTTGTCGACGAGTATGGCGACCAAAAACCCCGATCCGCACCCAAAAGCAAACCCGCTCAACACAGATTTAACAAAGGTCTGGTAAAAATCACCGGCCAGAATGTCCAGATTTGCCATAAATGCCAAACCAATCAAATCTGGGCTTGGTAATAAGACCGAGGGTACCTTGAAACCGGTTGTAACGACCTGCCAGATGTATAAAAGCCACATTCCAAACAACGCCGGCACCACAAGGGACAGAAGCTTGCTATCCTTCACCTGCCCTGACATATGTTCCATGGCACGCCAGGCATAAAATCCCAGCCCGATCACAAACAGCCATAGGCCATAAGCGCTAAAGGAATGAACGGTATTTGCTTCGATTAAGGCAAGCGGTGCAGCCGCTGCAATTATAACCCCGGCAATAACCACCAGGGCCCCCCCCCTGCCGGTTGGCCGTGTGATCATATAAAAAACGGCAATTGCCAGCCCGATGATCGCCAAACTAAGCGCAAACATATCATTGGTCCAGCCAAAGCCTGCCTCTTCCACCATGCCAACGGGAAAAAGCAGGGAAAGAAGCCCCAGTATCAGAAAAACCAACATGGGGCGATCTTGAGATATTGTCCTGATCATGCCCTATATCCCATTTTACTCATTACAATTTTTTCAATCATCGACACCAGATAAACCAGCAACATTCCCAAAACAGAAGCCACGATCAACGCTGACCAAATCTGAATGGTTTGTCCGTAATAGGAACCGCTTAGCAACCGCGCACCGATACCAGAAACCGCGCCCGTTGGCAGTTCACCAACGATTGCACCAACAAGACTGATGGCAACAGCAACTTTCAGGGATGTAAATAAAAACGGAACCGATGCAGGGACTCTGAGCTTCCAGAAAATCTGACCTGTTGACGCACTATAGGTTCTCATAAGGTCCATTTGTAGAACATCGGGAGAACGAAGCCCCTTGACCATGCCAATGGTAATCGGGAAAAAGCACAGATACATGGAGATAATGGATTTTGGAATTGTACCGGTAATACCCAAATTCCCCAACACCACAATAATCATCGGCGCAATTGCCAGAATTGGAATGGTCTGCGAGGCAATAACCCAAGGCATCAGACTGCGGTCCAGTGTCTGGACATGGACAATTCCCACAGCCAACAGGATCCCCAGAATACTTCCCATCCCGAAACCTAACAACGTGGCTGAGGTTGTCACCCAAGCGTGATAAACAAGGCTGCGTTTTGAGGTGATTTTCTTTTGAAAGACGGTTTTATTGATTTCGGTTGCGATTTGATGCGGGGCCGGCAGGATGGGCCGCTCCATCGCCCATGCATCCGAAATCAGTTTTTCTGCATCCCAGGAAATATCATTGCGTTCGTAATTGGAAATCAGGGTATCTTTGTTCAGATACACTGCCCCTGCATACCAAATAACAAGAAGACTGAGCAGAACTGTTAGAACCGGCAGCGTTTTTCCGTAATAGAGCCTCTGCCAAACTGTGGCACCCGCTGGATTAAGTGCCATATCAGTCATCGTATGAATGTCCTGCCCTAAGCCCTTCGCGGACCCGATGGGCTATTTCCAGAAATTCTGGAGTTTCCCGAATATCCAGTGTTCGGTCCCTTGGAAGATTACAATCAATGACATCGGTAATCTTACCAGGCCGCGGTGACATTACGACAATTTTTGAAGAAAGAAACACAGATTCAGGAATAGAATGGGTTACGAAAATAACCGTTTTTCCTGTTTGATCCCACAGCCGGAGCAATTGTTCGTTCAAATGATCCCGTGTGATTTCGTCCAATGCCCCAAATGGCTCGTCCATTAACAGAAGGTCAGGTTCAACTGACAAAGCCCGTGCGATGGAGACCCGTTGCTGCATCCCTCCTGACAACTGCCATGGAAACTTTTTTTCAAACCCTTCCAGGTTGACCAGCGACAGATTTTTTCTGGCTCGTGCCAACTGTTCTTCTTTGGAAAGCCCCATGATTTCAAGGGGAAGCATGATGTTCTTCTGAACCGTTCGCCATGGATAAAGCGCTGGCGCCTGAAACACATAGCCATAAGCGCGTTTCTCACGGGCCTGTTGCGGCGTCATTCCATTAACAGAAATCGTTCCATTCGTCGGTTTTTCCAGATCGGCAATAACGCGCATAAGCGTGGTTTTACCGCAACCAGATGGTCCAATAAAAGAAACAAAGTCCCCTTCATTGATCGTTAAATCCACATCACTCAACGCGTGAACCGGAGCATCCGGTGTCTCGAATATTAAATTCAGCTTTTCGATCTCGATGACCGGTTTTCCCATATCAGTCATCGCATTCGTCCCTTCGTCAAGCCCCAATGATCGGTGCATCCCAATGCTTTACCTCTCTTATACAAACGCAGTCAGGACCTTTCTTTTACAGAAAGGTTCCCATCCTGAACAACGTACTCTTTTCGATTACACTTGTTACGCTACATTCGCCCGTTCCACAACCGCATGCAATAAAACATTGCAACCGGCAGCAAGATCTTCTGGGGTGGCTTCTTCAAGTTCGTTATGACTGATCCCGTTTTCACACGGAACAAAAATCATCCCGGTCGGGGCAACACGATTGATATAGCAGGCGTCATGCCCAGCACCGGAAATAATGTCCATATGGCTGTAACCAGCCATTTCTGCACCGTGACGAACTGCTTTGACACAATCTTCATCAAACGCAACGGGTGGTGAATACCAGATTTGTTCGAATTCCAGTTCAAAGCCGCCTTCTGAAGTGACTTTTTCAGAATATTCACGAAGCTCGCGATCCATTTTAGACAAAATTGCATCGTCAGGATGGCGGAAATCGACAGTGAAGAACACTTCACCCGGAATGGTATTTCTGGAATTAGGGCTGGATTGTATCAAACCCACAGTTGCACAGGCATATGGCTGGTTGTCCAGTCCAATCCGGTTTACCTCTGTCACGATTTTTGAGGCTGCCACCAAGGCATCTTTTCTGCGGGCCATTGGTGTTGGGCCGGCATGGGCTTCCTGACCGGTTACTTTAATTTCGTACCAGCGTTGCCCTTGAGCGCCTTTTACAACGCCAATTGTTTTTTCTTCATGCTCCAGAATAGGACCTTGCTCGATATGGGCTTCAAAGAATGCTTTAATTTCGCGGCCCCCTACTTCTTCATCACCGGCATAACCGATGCGTGCCAGTTCTTCGCCCATGGTCTTTCCGTCAAGATCGGCACGGCTGAGACCGTAATCCAAATCAAAAACACCAGCAAAAACGCCGGATGACACCATGGCAGGCGCAAATCTGGACCCTTCTTCATTTGTCCAGACCGCAACTTCAACCGGATGCTTGGTCTTTACATCATAGTCATTGAGTGTCCGAAGAACCTCAAGACCCGCCAGAACACCGTAAACACCGTCATACTTACCGCCGGTCGGCTGAGTATCCAGATGGGAGCCCATCATCACAGGAGGCAAATCATCATCCTGACCGGCCCTGCGAGCGAAGATATTGCCCATTTTGTCGACTTTAATGGTGCATCCAGCATCCTTGCACCAGTTGGAAAAAAGGTCCCGACCGTCTTTATCAAGATCAGTGAGAGCCAGGCGGCAACAGCCGCCCTTTTCTGTTCCGCCGATTTTCGCCATTTCCATGAGACTGTCCCAAAGACGATCCCCTGTTACATTCATATTTTTCATTATCAATTCACCACTTATTCTGCTGCTGTACGGTGAGGATTTCGTGGATCCTGATTCCAGTTCATATACGGTTTCCCGTTGTCCTGTTCGACCATCGTAATACATTCATCAACCGGACAGACCAATTGACACAGGTTACAGCCAACACATTCTTCGTCAACCACTTCATAACGACGATCGCCATCAACACGACCCGCTGTAATCGCCTGATGGGACGTATCTTCACAGGCAATATGACAAAGCCCGCATTTGATACATTTGTCCTGATCAATCAGCGCCTTAACGTCATAGTTCATGTTCAGCTGGTTCCAGTCCGTGACGTTCCCCGACGCAAGGCCGCGGAAATCATCAATGGTCTTGTACCCTTTGCTATCCATCCAGTTTGACAGACCCGTTTTCATATCATCAACGATTTTAAAACCGTGATGCATGGCGGCGGTACACACCTGAACAGTTCCGCATCCAAGAGAAATGAACTCGGCAGCATCGCGCCAGTTGGAAATACCACCAATGCCGGACATTGGAATATTCTGACATTCAGGATCACGTGCGATTTCGGCGGTCATATTCAAAGCGATTGGCTTCACGGCAGGGCCGCAATAACCGCCATGAGCGCCTTTTCCGTCCACGGTGGGGGTCGGCGCCATGATATCCAGATCAATATTCACAATCGAATTGATTGTATTGATCAAAGAAACCGCGTCTGCACCGCCGCGCACTGCTGCACGAGCAGATTGACGAATATCCGTAATGTTGGGTGTTAATTTAACAATAACCGCCATATCCGAATGCTGTTTGCACCAGGCAGTCACCATTTCCACATATTCAGGAACCTGACCAACCGCGGCGCCCATGCCGCGTTCTGACATGCCATGCGGACAACCGAAATTCAGTTCGATCCCATCGGCACCGGTTTCTGCGACCCGTCCAAGAATATATTTCCACGGCTCCTCTTCGCAGGGGACCATCAATGAAACAATGATCGCCCGATCCGGCCATGCTTTTTTAACCCGTTTGATTTCTTCCAGATTAACATCCAGCGGACGATCTGTGATCAGTTCGATATTATTCAGCCCTGCCATCCGCTGACCACCATAATTGATGGCACCATAACGAGATGAGACATTCACCACCGGTGGATCTTCACCCAAAGTCTTCCAGACAACGCCGCCCCAGCCTGCTTCAAAGGCACGAACAACGTTAATTTCCTTATCCGTCGGAGGCGCACTGGCCAGCCAGAAAGGATTGGGGGTTTTGATTCCTACGAAATCATAGCTTAAGTCTGCCATTTTATAATCCTTCCTCAGGCGCTTAAATATTTGTCGATTGCATGGGCGGCAAGTTTACCGTCCTGAACAGCGGCTACTGTCAGGTCTTCTCCGCCCAAAATGCAGTCACCGCCTGCATAAATTCCGCTAATGGAGGTTGCTTTGTCGTCGTTGACGACAATTCGGCCATCCTGCACTTCAAGACACGCGGCCTCTTCCGTAACAGGGTCGGCAACAAAGACCTGCCCAATTGCTTTAAAGACCATATTTGCCTGTAGGGTGAAGGTTTCGCCGGTGCCGTTCAGCTTACCGTCGTTGCCAATTTCCGTATATTCAAACTCCATTCCTGTCACGACACCATCAGATGACAAAATCCGCGAAGGTTTGGCATAGTGACGAATGGTTACGCCGTTAATCTGTGCATATTCCTGTTCGTGATGGGTGGCGCTCATGGCGTCAGGCCCCCGGCGATACACAAGGGTTACTTCTTCTGCCCCCAAACGTTTCGCCTGCACAGCCATATCAATTGCCGTGTTACCACCGCCGATCACGACAACTTTGCGCCCAATCGGAACATCTGTTTTCGTGGATGACTGGCGCAGCTGAGCAATAAAGTCGACCGCATTATAAACACCGCTGACACTTTCATCATCGAGGCCAAGAGACCGTACCGCGCCTAAACCGCCGCCAAAGAAGACAGCATCATACTCTGCCTTTAATCCAGCAAGTGAAATGTCCTTGCCAAGCGCCTGGCCATATTTGATCTCGATACCGCCAAGGCTTAATATGAAGTTGACTTCTTCCTGCGCAAAATCGTTGGGAACTTTGTAGGCTGCAATGCCATATTCGTTCAGTCCGCCAGCTTTTTCTTTTGCTTCAAACACAACAACATCATGTCCGAGCATCGACAGACGATGGGCCGCTGAAAGACCGGCTGGTCCTGCCCCGATGACTGCGATTTTTTTACCGGTTGACGCGGCCCGTTCAAAAGGCTGCTCGCCGGTTTCCATCAACCAGTCCGTGGCAAAGCGTTGCAGTTTACCAATTGTAACCGGTTTACTTTCCTGCGTGGTCCGCACACAGGCTTCTTCGCACAGAATTTCAGTTGGACAAACCCGTGCACAGGCACCGCCCATGATATTTTCTGTCAGAATATCGATGGCAGAACCGCGATAGTTTTCTGTCTGAATTTTGCGAATAAAGTTTGGGATATCGATCCCTGTCGGACAGGCTTCCATACATGGTGCATCAAAGCAAAAATAACAGCGGCTTGCTTCAATGCCAGCTTGCCGCGGATCCAACGGCGGATACATGTCCTTAAAATTTTGTGAGAGCTCGTCAGCGGACAGACGTCCGGCTGCGATATCTGCGATATCACCCATCTTGATAGTTCCTAGCCCAGTTAAACTTATACCCCGGCATAGCGCCGGTTTTCCCATAAAAAAACCATAGCTAGAAACTGACCAAATGGTCAAGAAATAATTTGACCATCTGGTCAGGTTTTATTCCGTTTGCCTATACATCTATAAAAGAACGTTTAGAAAACCCTTGTATATCATTGTATTTTCGAGCCTTTCTCAAATTGCTCGCGAAGCGTCCGTTTTAGAATTTTACCCGTCGCATTTCGAGGTAGGGCTTTCACAAAGGTCACATTCTTCGGAATCTTAAAACTGGCAAGCTGTGATCTGCAATGCGTCAAAACTTCATTTTCGGTTGTTGTGGCACCCGCTTTCAAGACAAGGACGGCGCATCCTGTTTCGCCCCACTTGTCATCTGGCAAGCCGATAACCGCGGCCTCCACAACTTCATCCAGTTGATACAGAATATTTTCTACTTCAGCGGGGTAAACATTTTCCCCGCCCGAGATATACATATCTTTCGTCCGGTCCAGAATATAGTAGAACCCGTCTTCATCCATCCGGCAGGCGTCTCCCGTGTGCAACCAACCATCTGTAATGGTTTCGGCAGTCGCATCAGGTCTGTTCCAGTAACCCGGGGTAATGTTGGGCCCCCTCACCCATAATTCGCCCATTTCGCCTGGGACGACGTCCTCACCGTTCTCATTAACAATGCGGACTTCATTATGCAAAACAGGTTTTCCGGTGGAACCCGGTTTGGCCATCGCCTCGCTTGTATCCAAACCCAGAACCGTGGGGCTGGTCTCGGTCATACCGAAGCCCTGAGCGATTGAAAGTCCCCGCGCATGATAGGTTTCCAACAAAGGAACCGGCACCGGTGCCCCCCCGATTCCCGCCGTCTTGATGCGCGAAAAGTCGGTTTTTTGGAACTCAGGCTGTTGCGCCATAAATTGATAATTCGCTGGAACCCCAAAGAAATGGGTGAGACCATACTCAGGATCCCCGATAATCCGAAGACATTCGACAGGATCAAAATTACGCATGATATATACAGTACCGCCTGCATGAATTACGGGGTTGGTATAACAATTAAGGCCGCCCGTATGAAACAGGGGCAAAACCGACAGATGAACGGTATCAGGGGAAATCCGGTGTGGCATGCCCAGATTGATGGCATTCCAAAAGGTCATGCCATGGGTGATCATCGCCCCCTTCGGCAAGCCCGTTGTGCCAGAAGTATACATAATCGCCGCCAAATCATCATGGGTTAAGTCCGAAATTGAAGCAAGCGGTGTATTATGGGATATGCCGTCTTCATAGGCCGTTTTTCCGCCCGCCCCATCTGCCTCGATCACATGCCTGACACAGATCACCTCGGCGGCCACAGCGTCTGCAACCTCTTTGAATTCAGACCCGCAAATTAATATTTCAGGCGCAGCATCGCCCGCGATAAACACCAATTCAGGGACCGTTAGACGCCAGTTAAGCGGCAGGAATACGGCGCCGACTTTATTACAGGCAAACTGAATTTCCAGAAAATCGGTTGAGTTGGCCATTAAAACCCCAACCCGATCCCCTTTTTTGATGGATAACTCGTGCTTAAGATATCCGGCGAGCCGGCTACACCGATCGTTAAATTCAATCCAGTTATAGGATCGCCCGCTTTCCAGATCACAAACGGCTTTTTCAGTTCCGCGGAAATTTGCGTGATGCTCCAACCAGTCAAATACTCGAACCGATCCCATGGTCCCCTCCCTTTATTATTGTTATAAAAAAAGGATAGCCAAAGAAAATTTCGATTAAAAGCAACTAATTGTAGAATGCGGAAAAAGGCTCCCCTAACACCACCACATAAATGCAAAAAAGCCGGCAAAAAGCCGGCTTTTTATCATTTCGCACCATGACACTAAATCAAGCAACCTGCGCCATTTGTTCTCTTTGAATAAGGGCGCACAGTCGCTTCATACCATCACGGATCACATCAGGGGAGCAGGTCGAAAAAGAAAGACGCAATGTGTTGGCCCCTTTTTCATCGGCAAAAAACGCTTTCCCCGGAACAAAGGCCAGTTTTTCGTGAGCAATGGATTTTTCAAGCAGATCTTTTGCGTCCATCCCTTCCGGCAACGTAATCCAAACGAACATACCGCCCTTGGGGACAGTGTAGCTGGCACTATTGGGGATATATTGCCGTAAAGCGTCCAGCATCGCATCGCGGCGCTTTCCATAGACTTCCCGTAAAATCGCAACATGTTCGTCCAGGCCATTGAAAAAAAGCTCATGGGCGATAATCTGATTAAGGGTCGAAGTATGCAGATCATTGGCTTGTTTCAACAATACCATTTTATCCAAAATGATCTTGGGGGCCGTCGTCCAGCCAACACGCAAGGCGGGCATCAATGTTTTTGAGGCTGTGCCCATTTGAATAACAAGGCCCTTTTCCTGCCATTGCCCTTTGCCCAGAAACGCGCCTTCAAGCTCTAGCAACGAAGGCGGAGGCGGGGCATCATAATACAGGGTTCGATAGGCAGTATCTTCAAAAATAACAACGTCATACTGATGGGCCAGCTCGATAATCCTTACACGACGATCTTCTGGAATTGTCATGCCACCCGGATTCTGAAAATCAGGAATTGTATAAAAAAGCCGCGCGCCTTTTTTAAAGGCTTCTTCCAGACTTTCAGGGATGATTCCGTTTTCGTCGGTATCAACAGTGATGTAGTCAGGTCTGCGGGTTCCAAAGACCTGCAAGGCACCCAGATATGTCGGACTGGCAACGGCCAGTTTGGTTCCGGCCTCCAGGAATATGGTGGAAAGAAGCGTAAGGGACTGCTGCGCACCATTGGTGATCAGAACGTTTTCTCGCTCTAAAATCGTGTTTTCAGTTGAACATCGATCAGCTATCCAATCGCGCAAAGGTGCATACCCTTCCGTCTGGGAATATTGCATAGCCTGGCGATCTGCCGCCGGATTTTTCTCAAGATTTATTCGAATATCCCTGACGCGGTCCATGGGAAATAACTGCGGGTCGGGTATCCCGCCAGCGAAAGACAAAATTTCTGGATCTTCCAGAATTTTCAGCAACTCCCTGATTTCAGATGCTTTAATCGATTGTGCATCTTTGGATAGTCTGTTTTCCCAATTCATTACGAAGCCTTTCACACCTTAAGTGTCAGCACTATTGACCTTTATTTAGTTGCGCGTCAAGTCAAATTATTGGAATTAACGAAAAACAATTTACCCAAAGTTGAAACAAAAAGCAGCCAGAAACATTTAGCAGGCCCAGCCAGAACCAATCCATCTTCCATGTTCGGCGAACAGGTCGGCCTTACGAAACAGCCCGTCAATACTGTTAAAGCTGGCCGACTGGTCCAAATCCTCAAACGAGCCCGATTGCAAGATACGATTGGTCGCCGTTATCATTGCGCCATACGCCACGCGAGACAAGGCCGACCCCGTACTGATACGCTTAACACCTGCTTTTTGAAGTTGCCCAAATGATACCCCTTCAAGACCGATGCCCGCGACCACATTTACGGGTTTGTCGACGGCCTGACAGACATCAGTGATGGAACCCAGATCTGGTAAACCCGGGGCGTATAAAACATCAGCACCGACAGACTGATAGCCCCTTAATCGGGCGACGGTATCGTCCAGATCTGGACACCCATTCAGAAAATTTTCTGAACGCGCAGTCAGAACGAAATTAACATCCAGCTTTTTTGCCCGTTCGCTGGCAGCCGCAATTCGTTCGATAGCACAATTCCTGTCATAAAGCGGATTCTCAGGATCACCCGTTGCATCTTCAATGGTGCAACCTGACAAACCTGTTTCAATCGCCCTCTCGACCGTTGTTGCCACCTCCTCTGGCGTATGGCCATATCCATTTTCAAGATCAGCGCTCACCGGTAAATAGGTCGCAGACAGGATCTGCTTTGCGTGCGCCAACGCCTGTTCCCGGCCAATCTCCCCCAGATCACTCGGCCGTCCTTGTGAAAACGCATATCCCGCACTTGTTGTGCCCAGGGCTTCTGCTCCCAAAGCCGTCATCATTTTCGCGGAGCCAATATCCCAAGGGTTTGGCAGAACAAAGGTATTTTTCCGAAAGTGTAACGCTGAAAAGCGCGCGCGCCGCAATTCTATGTTCATTTGTCCGCCCCTTATCGTCCCTTTTTTAATGCAGTTTGTTCCCTTTTTGTTCTATACCTCTTTCCCTTACGGTATTCAACCTTTTTTCATAAGGGAACTCAGCCTGAAGTTTAATCAGATCTTCCCTTGCTGATCCGCTCGTTAAAATGCTACTCAGCCGGTTTAACGGTGTATTCACGCACATTTATTGACCATCTGGTCAAGTTTTAATAGAATAATAGTATCCTTCAGGCATTTAATCACCATTCTCCTGATACCGCATATAATAGAGGCCACGCTTACATATGTCAGAAAAAGAAGCCGTCGCATTAAATAATCAGGGTCGCATTCGCTTGGAAAACCGGAAACGGATCATGGACGCTGCGGAAAAAGTTTTTGCCGAAAACGGATTTAGAGGATCAACAACGGCCTCTATTGCAAAACAGGCGGGATTGCCCAAAGCGAATATTCATTACTATTTTGGCACGAAGGAAGAATTGTACAGGACCGTTGTTGATGAAATCGTCGAGTTGTGGCTTTCTTCTTTTCGGGAAATCACGGCGGAGGATGACCCGGCGTCGACCCTTGCTGATTATATCCGCGCGAAAATGGAGCTTTCCAAAAACCGGCCAGAAGCCTCCCGCGTGTTCGCCAATGAACTCATTCGGGGAGCGCCGCGTATCAAACCCTATCTCTCAGGGGATCTGAAAGCCTGGGTTGAAAAAAAATCAGCGGTTTTGGATACTTGGATTGAGCAAGGCAAAATGGCGCCCGTTGACAGTAAACGGCTCATATTTCATATATGGGCGATGACGCAGACCTGGGCGGATTTTGAGATCCAGTGGGCCTCTGTCCTTGGGCGGGAGGAAGGTGTTCTCTTAGATGAAGATTATGAACAGGCCACAAATTCCATCATTACAACAGTGCTTCGCAACTGCGGTTTAATGCCTTTGCCAGAGCGGTTGAAGAATGGAACTTGTTGAATGTTATTGCTTTTGTAACAATTCCACATGACTTTTAGGATTTCCGAGACTACTCTTTATTAGAATTTATTGTGTTATCGGAGATAGAAGCTGGCTGACCCAAAAAAAGACATGGATTCTGCGCTTTCTCTTGCCCATGTTGGGTACTGGCGTATAGACGTTGAGACGGAGGAGCTATACTGGTCCGACGAGCTCTATCGAATTTACGGCCTTGATCCGGCAAAAGTAAAAATCACCCGTGACCTGGCCAAGTCCTTTAAACTTCCAGAAGACACTCATCTGTTTGCCGATCTGTTTGATACATATGCTAAACAAACGGGCCCGAAGGAGTTCCAATACCGGGTTCGACGACAGGATGGCGTTATCCGGTATGTTCGAGGTGTCTTTGAACCCGAGTATGACGAAAACGGAAAACACGTCGCTTATTTTGGCATAACACAGGACATTTCCTATTTAAACGAAGCCCTGAAATCCAAAGAAATGAGCGAAGACCGGTTTGCGGATCTGATTGAACTTGCTGCTGATTGGTATTGGGAAATGGATGACCAGCTCAGGATCACTTATATTTCTGATAGAATGACGCAGGTAACTGGCCTGAAAAAGAAGGACTTTATTGGTAAAAGCCGTGGTGAAATGCGGTATGGCACAGATATCGATGAAAACTGGGAATCCCATCTGGACGATCTGGAAAATCGGCGTGCTTACAAAAATTTTATTTATTGCCATCAGGATCCCAGCGGAAAGACGCATTATTGGTCGACCAATGGCAAACCCGTCTTTGATGCCCACGGTGCCTTTTTAGGATACCGCGGAACAGGCACAGACCTGACCAAAGAAATCGAATTGGAGGAAAAGCTACGTCAGTCTCAAAAAATGCAGGCCGTTGGCCAGCTTACTGGCGGTGTGGCCCATGATTTTAATAATATACTCGCAATAATTCTTGGAAACTCAGAGCTAATTCAAGAAAAACTGGAAAATGGTCAACCTATTTCAAAAAGCTCTATTGAGGCGATCATAAAGTCCGCGAACAAGGGGGCTGAACTGACGAATAACCTTCTCGCGTTTTCTCGTAAACAGGATTTACAGCCGTCAAACATCTGCCTGAATGAGGAACTTGTCGACGTTATAAAGTTTCTCAAACGCACCTTGGATGAAACCATTCAGCTTCATGTTAAACATGAAGAATTCTTGTGGCGATGCGTTGCGGACGTCGGACAGGTTGAAAATGCCCTGCTAAACCTGACACTAAATGCCAGAGATGCAATGGACGATGGGGGGCAAATCGCCATCACGACAAAAAATGTTACCCTTGATCAACAGGAAGCTCAGCCTCTTGATCTGGACGCGGGCGATTATATTCTTTTGACGGTATCGGACACAGGACGCGGGATACCAGAAGAAAACCTGAAGCATATTTTCGAGCCCTTTTTTACAACAAAGGAAATCGGCAAAGGCACGGGCCTCGGCCTGAGTATGGTATATGGGTTCGCCAAACAATCGGGCGGCAATGTAGTAATTGACTCGCAAACCGGGAAAGGAACGGTTGCCAAACTTTATCTTCCAAGATCACAACAAGAAACGAAAACGCGGGGGACAATGATAAATCAAAAAAATATACAAGGAAGTGGCTCTATTCTGGTTGTCGAAGACGATCAGGATGTTTTAAGCCTGATTGTCGCGCAATTGAACAGCCTCGGATACGATGTGTGCGCCGCCGAGAATGGGCCAAAGGCCCTCGATAAACTGACAGAAACTCCGACCATCGATTTATTGCTGACAGATGTCGTTTTACCTGGCGGCATGAAGGGTCCGGATATTGCCAAAGCAGCCGCAGAAATTATCCCGAACATTAAAATTGTTTTTATGTCCGGATACACAAAAGATGCTTTTGAAGATAACGAGACCGGCCAAATACCCATCACGCTTTTAGAAAAGCCTTTCAGGAAGGCGGATTTATCACAGGCAATCAGTACGGCGCTGGCGGCCAGTACTTAACGGCAGGAAGCCCCTCACCCGGTCATCTCTTCTTGCAGAATTTCAAGTTCAAGCCATCGTTCTTCGGACAAGGCAAGCTTTTCCTGTGCAACAACCAGTTCTTTCGAGATTTTGTTGAACTGATCGGGCTGTTTTGTAAACAGATCCGGATCCCCCAACGCCTTTTCCATCGACTTGATTTGTTCTTCCAGCGCGCCAATGACGTCAGGAAGACGATCCAGATCCCGCTGGTCCTTATAGGAAAGCCGCTTTCGGGCCTGTTTCGGTTTACTCGCTACCGTTTTTTCCGGCAGGCCCTTTTTCGCCTTCGGAATTTCAAGGTGAGTCCGCTGCCTCACATAATCCGAATATCCACCGACATATTCTTCTATGTCCCCACCCGGATCAATTACGATGACCGACGACACCAGTTGATCCAGAAAATCACGATCATGGCTGATAACAAGCAGCGTCCCGTCATAGCTGGCCAGCATATCCTGTAACAGATCCAGCGTTTCCATATCCAGATCATTGGTCGGTTCATCCAGCACCAGAAGATTACTTTCGCGCGCTAAAAGTTTAGCCAGCAATAACCGGTTTTTCTCGCCGCCCGATAATGATTTGACCGGGCTTTTGGCTTGTTTTTCATCAAAAAGAAAGTCTCTAAGATACGCAACCACATGACGCACTTCGCCCTTAACCAAAAGCTGCCCACTGCCCGGGTCGGCCAAAGTGTCCCAAAGGCTCTCTTCTGGATCAAGGCTCTCCCGCTGTTGGTCAAAAACGGCCTCTGTCAGATTTGTTCCCAGTTTAACAAAACCGGTATCCGGCGCCAACTTCTGCATAAACATGTTCAAGAGCGTTGTTTTTCCGGCGCCGTTCGCCCCGATAATCCCGACACGGTCCCCCCGCATAATCCGGCTGGAGAAATTCTTGATAACCGTCTTTTCGTTTCCGTCTTCGTCTGTGAACGTTTTAGAAATATCCTTGGCTTCGATCACCACCTTGCCACTTTTGGATCCAGAGGCTACTTCCAGCTTCGCATTTCCCACGCGACTGGTCCGCTCCTGACGTTCGGCCCGCAAACGATGCAACGCCCTGATGCGACCCTCATTACGCGCCCGTCTGGCCGTAATCCCTTTTCGGGACCAGTCTGTTTCTTCAGCAATTTTTTTATCAAGCTTTTTAAGCTCGACTTCTTCGCCGCGTAAAATCTCCTCAGACCATTCATCAAAAGCCGAAAAGCCTTTCCCATGGGTCCGGAGTTTGCCGCGATCCAGCCAAAACAGGCGATTGGTCAGATTTTTAAGAAACTGACGATCATGGCTGATCACCATCAAGGCGCCGCGGAAACCTTTCAGTTCTTCTTCAAGCCACAAAATAGTCTTGATATCCAGATGGTTGGTGGGCTCGTCGAGCAACAGGACATCGGGATCGGAAACAAGGGCTTCTGCAAGGGATACACGCCTCGCTTCACCGCCGGACAAGGTTTCAAGAAGCCGGCTGCCATCGATACCAACACCTTCAAGAACCTGATCGACCAAATAACCGGTTTCCATTCCATCCGCCGTTAAATCAGGCGACAGTCCTTGCTGCACCTGTTCTGCAACCGTGCGCCCGGGGACAATGTCGGGTTGCTGCTTCAAATATCCAACGCGTGTCCCAGCTTGCAGAAAACGGTCCCCACCGTCCAACTCGATATCACCGGCAATGGCTTTCAGCAATGTCGATTTACCTGATCCGTTACGACCAACAAGCGCAATGCGCATTCCAGGCTCAATCCCAAGGGAGATCCCATTAAAAAGATCGCCACCACCGAAGGTAATACGTGCATCCTGTAACGCAAGAACCGGAGCTGCCATAACAAAGTAAATCCAATAATAAAGAAACTGAAAGGCTTCTATCATTTAACGCGGAAGACAGCAAATTCTATACCCCTATCGCTGTAAAACGATCTGATCGGTACATTAGGGACACGCGATAGATAAGACAATTTGTCACAGAAAGCCCCCCACTCGCTGGTTGCGGAAATAGGGTATTTTTATTATAAGACCAGCAACTATTGTTCCCAATGCGAACTAAACACTGACTGATCATTCGAGAAAACCATGTTTGTAATAGCAGCCCTGTATAAATTTGTGTCTTTGCCCGACTATAAGGACCTTCAACCGAAGATCCTGAAAGTCTGTATGGACAACAACATTTTTGGAACACTTCTGCTGGCCGAAGAAGGAATAAACGGCACTGTCGCAGGGTCTCGCGATGGGATTGACACGCTTCTTGCGTATCTGAAAAAGGACGAGCGCCTTTCCGATCTGCGACACAAGGAAGCGATCAATGAAGAGCAGCCATTTTACCGAATGAAGGTCCGTCTGAAAAAAGAAATTGTAACACTGGGCGCGCCGGGAACCGATCCGCTTAAAATGGTTGGCTCGTACGTAAAACCTCAGGATTGGAACGACCTGATCAATGATCCCGAGGTTATCCTGATCGATACCCGCAATGATTACGAATATGAAGTCGGAACTTTTCAAGGGGCTATTAACCCGGAAACCGGAACCTTCCGCGAGTTCAAGGAATATGTGTCCAACAATCTGGACAAGGACAAACACAAAAAAGTAGCCATGTTCTGCACCGGGGGTATTCGCTGCGAAAAATCAACGTCTTACCTGCTTCGTGAAGGGTTCGAAAATGTGTATCACCTGGAAGGTGGGATCTTGCAGTATCTGGAAGATGTACCGAAAGAAGAAAGCAGCTGGGAAGGTGAATGTTTTGTGTTTGATCAGCGCGTGACGGTCAACCATGATCTTGAAAAAGGCTCATACGACCAGTGTTATGCCTGTCGATACCCGATCACAGAAGAAGATAAACTGTCAGAATATTATGAAAAAGGGGTTTCCTGTCCGCGCTGCCACGACAGCCTGACAGAAGAAAAACGGGCCCGTTTTGCAGAACGCCAAAAACAGATCCAGTTAGCTGCAAAACGCGGAGAAGCCCATATCGGCAGTAAAGCGGATTAGCCCGATATAAAGCCCCAATGATGGTGACTGTCTAACCCGTCCCGCTTTTGTCAGTCAGATAGGACAGATAGTCACCACTTTCTATGTAATGAAAACCCGTGATGTCTCGGTTATACAGATAGACCCACGCCTGAACGGTATGATTGCCATTAAAAAAGACGGTTTCCTTCTCGCGAACATACAGCGTAGGCTGAGAAAAATTGTCCCCACATTCTTCATAATAATCCAGTGCTGGTAAAACAGTGTCCGGGTCCAACACGTGAAATAGTTCCCCGTTCACAAACGAAGAGGTATTTCTGCCAGCGTCGGAGAGGCGAACCATACCCGGGTAACGCCCCAAATCGTACAGCATTCCTTTCATCTGTGCCGGCCCCAGAAACGCGCTATTGGCAACCAGTAATCGCGCCATCGCCTGCGGACTGTCTTTCCTCAGCGTCCCATAGACAAAAATATAAGTGTCCGTCATTCGTCTTATGCCCGCTGAACCATTGCGGTCAAAAGACCGGCTCCGACCAGAAAACTGCCTCCCAGCCGTTTAATAACCTTCATTAAACCGGGCTTTTGAAATTGTTGTCGTAATTTGCCTGCCAGTAACGCCCACAACAACACATTCAACCCGGCAAAGAACAAAAAGGTTCCCTCCAACACGGCAAATTGCAGTAATACAGGCTGACTTTGATCAACAAACTGCGGCACGAAAGCAATAAAAAATACGATCCCTTTGGGGTTAAGAGCCGTCACAAGCCAGGAATTCCAGAACATCTTTCCAAGGGCCTTTTCGGTTGGCTCGGCTGCAACAGCGGTTAGTTGACCCCCTTCGCGCCAAAGACCAATGCCAAGCCAGACAAGATAAAGCGCCCCAACAATCTTTAAAGCGGTAAAGAGGGTGGCAGAGGCCGCGATAATGGTACCTGCCCCAAGGAGAGAGACGGTCATCGCTGTAAAGTCACCAAGAACAACGCCCGGAACCGTCGCGATTGCGGTTTGCCGGCCGCGTCCTAACGCATAGCTGACAACAAGCAAAACTGTCGGACCCGGGATTGACACCAGGACAAAACAGGCAACCGCAAACGATACCCAGAGTTCGATTGACATTTCTTTTTCCTATGTAATATTTCAGCTTACTTAAGACCGATAAAGTGCAAAAAACAACCTTTAATTTTACCAGCATTTCAAAGGGTAAAATTACGAATATTGACCTTGAAAAACCAATTATAAGGACCTCTTGTGGCTGACAGATGGGATGAAGGCGCCGTTGAGCTACCGGCACAAATGAATTTGGTCAACCATGGAAGTTACCTGGAAATTTCCCGTCGCTGGCGAGGAATAACCGCCTTTATCCTAACGGGTTTCTGCGTGTTTTGGTGGTTTATATTGCTAAAAATTCTGCCGGAACTCTTTTCCAATGAAACCCAATTTAGCTTGGGCTCCTTGATCCCTATTCCGCATGTTCTCGCCGGGGTCGGTATAGGATATTTTGCTTTGGCCAGCTGGTTTAATACCTCTTATATCTTTGCGGATCACACAAAAATGGAAATCATGCATAAACCATTTCCATGGTTCGGGGCAAAAAAGATTGAAGTGTCGCAAATCGGACAGATTTACGTTAAAAAGAAGATCAGCAGGAGCAAGAACAGCACATCCGTTTCATATGAGGTGCGTGCGAAAATGCATTCGGGAAAAGACGTCAAAATTTTATCTGGTTTGCCCAATGACCGACAAGCGATTTATATAGAACAGCAATTGGAAGAATATCTTCAAATAGAAGATAAACGGGTGAGAGGCGAGTATTAATCGCCGTCGTCCCCGTCTGGTTTCCGGGACATAAATTCCGGATCGACTGCCCTGTGAAATCCGTTAAATGGATGGGACTTTTCATGGTCAGGCACTTGATACGCATTTGTCATATTGGGAACAGCACCATCAATCCGAATAGTCTCGCCGGAAATAAAATTCGCGGCGGGGCTTAATAAAAATACCACCATTCCAGAAACTTCGGCTTCTGTTCCATATCGTTTCATAGGCATCATCATCTTACGTTTGTGAAGACGTTGATGTGCCGCCTCGTCATAGGTATCAAGTCCTGAAGACGCGATTGTTCCCGGCGCCACGGCATTCACACGAATGCCATAATGCGCCCATTCTACAGCCGCTGTTTTGGTAAAATTGCTCATCCCGGCCCGTGCCGCACCGGAATGGCCCATGCGCGGCATGCTATTCCAAAAATCGGCGACTATATTGACAATATTTCCCCCGTTATCAGACATGGATTGGCGGACCAGCTCGCGACTCATTAAAAAACCACCGGTCAGATTTGTCCGGATGACGGCATCCCACCCCTTAAGACTGATATCTTCCAGTAAAGCCGGAAACTGACCCCCTGCATTATTCACCAGACCATGAACCGGGCCATTTCTGTTCAAAATTGCGGCTACTTTTTCAACAACCGTCTCTTCAGAGCGAATATCAAACGCCTCAGTATCGACCGTTCCGCCATCTTCCCGGATTTCAGCGGCGACCGTGTCCAGTTTTTCCTGAGAGCGTCCGGTTAATACCACCTTGGCGCCTAGACTGCTTAATTCATGCGCTATGCAGCGACCGATCCCGCTGCCGCCACCCGTTACAATATGGGTTTGTCCTGAAAAAAGATCGTTTTTGAAGACGCTGTCATAAACCATGTGAACTCTCCGCACCGGTGACATTAGTCACCTTTTTTTAATTTATGATACAGCGCATTCCCGCGCCTGTCCAAGTCGGCGAACACCTTTCTTCTTGAATAGAAAATCATTTATAAATCAGAGTGCCATCTTCCAGGTCTGCTTCGGGGATTTCATCTTTTTCCCGGTAATAATCCTGACTGAAAATCCACGGCTGACGGTTCCCCTGCTTGGGCATTAAATGCATGTTGCGCATCAAATAGCCTGCGTTGAAGTTTTCCTCGTCCACAAACGGGAGTTTCGGCATATCCTTATCTTCTTCGCGCAACTGAGGTGTAACGCGCTTCACCCCTTTTTCATCCATATGCTTCAGCAATTTACAGACGAATTCAGACACAAGATTGGCCCGCATGGTCCAGCTGGTCCGCAAGTACCCGAACACCCACGCCATGTTGGGGATCCCTGAAAACATGATCCCGCGATGGGCCCAGGTATCTGCAAAATCCAATTCCTGTCCATCAATAACAAACTCGATATCCCCAAGCACGGACAGGTTAAACCCGGTTGCCGTAATAATAATATCCGCATCGAGGCTTGCCCCGGACTTCAGTGAAATCCCGTTTTCTGTTATTTGTTCAATGTGATCCGTAACGACGGAGGCTTTCCCATCATTGATTGCAGAAAACAGGTCACCATTAGGCACAAATGCCAGTCGCTGGCGCCATGGGCGATAACTGGGCGTAAAATGAGTTTCCACGTCGAAGTCTGGCCCCAGATAATGTCGCGCACCAGCAATCAGCTCTTGCTTGAGTTTTTCTGGTTCTTCAAACGAACGGCGGGCAACAACTTTCTGATCCTGAAGTACTTTTAACCGCGTAATCTCATGTATCCATTCAGGTTTCACATCCAGTTCCCGCAGTGTATCCGCCAGATCATTTCGATTGGGCGCCGGGAAGAAATAGGTGGGTGACCGTTGAAGCATTGTGATGTGTTCGCACGTATCTGCCATGGCAGGAATAAGTGTTGCTGCGGTGGCACCTGAGCCGATGACAACCACCTTCTTGCCTGAATAATCAAGGTTTTTCGGCCAGTTTTGTGGATGAATAATATCACCCTTGAAATTCTCCATACCGGGGAAATCCGGTGTATACCCTTTTGAATGACGATAGTAACCCTGACACATCCAAAGAAATTCACAGGTAATCTCGGTTAACGAATCAGCGTTCTTATCCAGCAGCACCAATGTCCAAAGGTTATCCTTACTGGACCAATGTGCAGACTTCACCTGATGGGAATACTGGATATGCTCTTCCAGCCCATGCTCTTCTATCGCTTCGCCTAAATATTTAAGAATTTCCGGTGCCGTCGCAATTGGCGTTCCGGACCAGGGCTTCCACTTGTACCCAAACGTGAAAAGATCGCTGTCAGATCGAATACCAGGATAGGTATGCGTCCGCCAGGTTCCGCCAAAACTTTCCTGATTTTCGACAATAGCAAAGGTCTTTTCGGGGCATTCATTCTTGAGATGATACGCCGCATCAATCCCCGAGATCCCGGCCCCAACGATCAATACATCATAATGTTTTGTTTTTTCGATGCCCTTGGCTTTTTGGTTCGCCATTTTCACGGTCTTCTCCCACCAATTAAGTCGTTTGTTTTATTTTTTCCAAGCTTAGTCTAAAAAATCAGAAAAACAAACCCTTCGTGAACAAAATCCCATTGAACCTGCAACCGTGTAACGATAACATATTCTGTGAACAATCAATCATATATCAAATAATTGGATCGGGAAGCGTTGCATCGACATGGCAAGAAATTACATCAGCAAATTGCCATTAAAATCAACGCAGGAAAAACCTGTTTGGGTCGAACAACTTACCAGTTCAAATTACATTGATTGGTGGCACCAGAATATTCAGCCTTCCATTTCAACACAAACTGAACGCGCTGATCATGACTGGAACTGGAAGCGCCTTTATTTTATGCGGCGGGCCTACCCGCAGAAAGACCCACAGTATTTCGCGCTTTGTACTCAAGGAATAAATGGCACTGTTGTTCTGTCACTCTGCCTGTGTTTATGTGATGAACGTTTTCCGGTAGGTGATCAGGAAAAGGCTTTATTTGTCTGGTACTTAAGCGGCGCCCCTAAAGAGGCACTGACCCCCTTTATCGAGGAAAAACAGCTTCCTGGCCTTATTGGCCGGGGCAGTTTGGACACAACGCTGGTAAAATCGCTCAAAAAAGGGCATAATGGCTGCGTTTGGTTACATGCCGATGGACGGGGTGGAAAAAAGCTGATCAATACCTACATAAGCTGGGGTATGAAACAAATTCCGTCAGAGGTAAAGATTTTGCGCTTCGGCGCTGATCGGAATGACGGACGTTATCTGTATTTCGATCAGACCCAGTCAGAAGTCGCATTGACGACATTTGACATTTACCGCGAGAGTTAAAATGCCAACCGATAACACAGTAATAGAGTGCCTGCTTCACAATTATGGATATGATGCCGCTGATGACAATGCGGTAGAGCAGTTTTTTAATTCGATGGAAACGAGCTTCACGGAAGAAGGCGTCGACAAAATCGGTGAATTTCTGCTGGCAGCAGAAAGCGGCAACGCTAATCTTGACGAGATGGTCAAGGCATTGCCGGCAAAAGCGCCGTCTCCCTCTGCGCCGACCGCCCATCCCTTGACCAAAGCAGACCTTGCAACAAGTGTTGCTAAAAAAAACGGTATGACAATTAAAGATGCCCGACGCGTTGTCGATACGGCTCTTGAAACCATCACCCATGCGTTGACGGAAGGACAGGCTGTCCGCCTGACAGGCTTTGGCACCTTTACTGTTGCCCAAAACCGTGAGATCACGACAGTGGTTGGAGCAGATCTGCCCCCTGCCCGAGGGAAAGGCGCAGACCTCCAGTTCAAAGCCGGAAAAAATCTGAAACAGGCCGTTACTTCCCGTAACTAACACCTAAGCCAGCTCGCGCATCATTCTGAATACCATAAGGCGGTATCGGGTAGCGCAGTCCGTTTTTGTCCAGTTTCGCAAGTCCTTCTATGACACCCGGAAGATACGCGGGGGGCAGCGCCATCAGCAATTCGTCTTCCATAACGCCGCCATACCGACGTTCAGCAAAACAGGGCAAGGAAAGGCTGGGCTCGCCCGTTGACAAAGCCCGGCCCCAACTATCCGCACAGGAACTTTCGCCCACACAGGAAAAGTCGAGCTTCTTATACCCCGCCCACTGCAAGCCATTGATGAACAAGATCATCTGGGCTGGCGTTGCATAAATCATACAGATATCAGGTGGGTCAAGCCGGCCAGAAGCCAAAGGCGACACTGCCATGGCCTTATATTGGCCGGACGGAACAACCGTCATCGCTTCCTGATGTTTTCTGGTGTCTTCTTCGCTTTCCCACCAGACCCCGACATAGCGCTCGCCTTTCTTCCACTCTTCATCTTGTGGATGCAGGCCCAAAACCGCGCCGCATTGAGAGCCTACAAAATCCTCGGCGGTCGCGCCGACGGTCCATCCAAGACGGCACGCCTGCCCGACGATCTGATCGGCTGTATGGATAGAGTTCGGACGGCGAATACGCGGAACAGCTTCCATTTCTTCAACTGTCTCAAACAGTTTCATCCCGATGGGCGTTGCCCGAATACGCAAATACCGGGTTAATCCATCCAGAATTTTGTCCCAGTCGTAATGGCCTTGAAGAATGTCGCTCATGTTTGCTCCCCTTTTCTTTATTTTCAGAAAGCTTGGCATGTTCTGAAACAAAAGTCAGCAGGAACCCGTCCGGACCTCGATATTAAATAGTGCCGAATGCACAAAACCCATTTAAAGGCACAGACACAAAATCAGGCGACGGGTCGCAGAATCTCATTCGAAAACGATCCCTGCTGGTGGTAATTACTGGCCCTTCGCTGAGGCGAAACATGGCAGGATTGTACTAAGCTCGGACATCCAGCAGCCCGGTTTGAAACGACAACAGATAAGCAGATCCGCTTGCGCTGCCCAAGATGTGAATCCACGTTAAAAGATCAGAACGGATCAAGCATTTTTAAGGGTCCGGAGGGGCAGACTTAGCGCTATTTCTTTCATTGACACGAAGTCCAACAAAACAAAAAAAGATCACTAAAGATTGATCTAATATGAGGATATCGCGGATTACTGCCTTTGTTCAATTCCTAATAAAGGCTGCCTGCGGGACCGCTGCCGATCGTTCATAAAACCGAGCCTGATAATGCGTATTATTCGCAACGAATATCGCACTTCAGGGTATTTCTTTTCTTGCTCAAAAATACACCTTCCCCTATATACAAGACCAAATTTGTCTGTTATAAAATCTTGAAATCAGACTAAATTAGTACGATATAGAATATACCATGATAAAACTGAGCAAAATGACAGATTACGGCGTTGTGATTATGTCAGAAATGGCCCGAATTGAAGGGCGAATTCTGACCGCACCTGATTTGTCTCTTTATACAGGACTGAAAGTACCGACTGCTGCAAAGATCTTGCGGGCACTCGCTAAAAGCAGTCTCCTCACCTCTATCAGAGGGGCCCATGGTGGATATCGTTTAGATAGACGTCCTGACCAGATTTCCATTGCTGAAATTGTTCGCGTTCTGGAAGGACCCGTTGCTGTAACGTCTTGTGTTGACGAAAGTCATGACGACTGCTCGGTGGAAACCTGCTGCCCCATGCGTGGCGGTTGGGAAAAAATTAATCGCGCTATTAACACAGCAATGGAAGAAGTAACCCTGGCCGATATGTGTCAGGACAGCCAAAAACCTTTTACCCCAATGGTCGGCGCTGGATCTGAGCCCACTGCCACCAATTTAGTATCGGAGTAAATCATGGCTATTAGCCAAGAAACTGTTGAACAGGTCGCCTCTGTCTCTGAAAAATACAAATACGGATTTATCAGTGACATTGAAGCAGATACGGCACCTAAAGGATTGAACGAAGATATCGTTCGTTTTATTTCAGCCAAGAAAGAAGAGCCTGAATGGCTTCTGGAATGGCGTTTGAAGGCCTATCGGCACTGGCTGACAATGGAAGAGCCTACCTGGGCTAAAGTCGATTATCCTGAAATCGATTATCAGGATATCTATTACTATTCAGCGCCCAAAACGAAGGATAAACCGAAAAGCCTGGATGAAGTAGATCCAGAGTTGCTGGAAGTTTATGCAAAACTGGGTATTCCTCTGAAAGAACAGGAAGTTTTAGCGGGCGTTGAAGGCGCTGCCAATGTGGCGGTTGATGCAGTTTTTGACAGTGTTTCTGTGGCCACGACTTTCAGGGAACGCCTTGAAAAAGAAGGCGTGATTTTCTGCCCGATCTCTGAGGCGGTTAAAAACCATCCGGAGTTGGTGAAGAAATATATTGGCTCTGTCGTTCCTTATACGGATAACTATTTCACCGCCCTGAATTCTGCTGTCTTTACCGATGGTTCTTTCTGCTACATACCAAAAGGCGTTCGCTGTCCGATGGAATTGAGCACCTATTTCAGGATCAATGCGGCGCAGACCGGTCAGTTTGAACGAACCCTTATCATAGCTGACGATGAAAGCTATGTAAGTTATCTGGAAGGATGTACCGCCCCGATGCGGGACGAAAACCAGTTGCATGCAGCGGTGGTTGAACTGGTCATTATGGACAACGCCGAAATCAAATACTCGACGGTCCAGAACTGGTATCCGGGCGATGAAAACGGTGTTGGCGGGATTTACAACTTCGTGACAAAACGGGCTGCCTGCCGGGGCGTGAATGCCAAAGTGTCCTGGACACAGGTTGAAACGGGGTCGGCAATTACGTGGAAATACCCATCCTGCATTCTGCAGGGCGATAATTCTGTTGGCGAATTTTATTCGATTGCGATAACAAACAATCTTCAACAGGCGGATACCGGGACAAAAATGATCCATCTAGGTAAAAACACGTCCAGCACGATCATTTCCAAAGGCATTTCCGCTGGTCGCGCACAAAGCACCTACCGCGGACTGGTGCGTATGGGGCGCAAGGCAGAAAACGCCCGTAACCACACCGTTTGTGACAGCCTTTTGATCGGTGATAAATGCGGTGCCCATACGGTGCCCTATATCGAAAACCAAAGCCGTACAGCCAAGATTGAACATGAGGCGACAACCTCAAAGGTTAGTGAAGAACAACTTTTTTACTGTCAGCAGCGCGGACTTTCAGAAGAAGAAAGCATGGCACTTATCGTCAATGGTTTTTGTAAGGAAGTCCTGCAGAAACTGCCGATGGAATTTGCAGTAGAAGCACAGAAACTGGTTGGCATTAGCCTCGAAGGCAGTGTCGGGTAATTGTATTTAAAAATAATACATTAAGTGTATTTTTTAAAGTCATAAATAAAGAGCTAGATCATGTTAGAAATTAAAGATCTTCGGGCAGAAGTGGGCGGAAAAGAAATCCTGAAAGGGATTAATCTGACCATCAATCCAGGCGAAATTCATGCGGTCATGGGACCGAATGGCGCCGGTAAAAGTACTCTGTCCTACGTTTTATCAGGCCGTCAGGGATATGAAGTGACCGGTGGCTCCGTTCATTATAAAGGGCAGGACCTTTTGGAAATGGATCCTGATGAACGTGCCTGCAGCGGCATTTTTCTGGCGTTTCAATATCCTGTGGAAATCCCGGGTGTTGCCTCTGCCACCTTCTTGAAAACAGCCCTCAACGCCCAACGAAAATACAGGGGTGAAGACGAACTCGACGCAATGCAGTTTCTGAAACTTGTTCGCGAAAAAACAACTGAACTGGGCATCAAGGATGACATGCTGAAACGGGCTGTAAATGTTGGCTTTTCCGGCGGCGAGAAGAAAAGGAACGAAGTTCTGCAAATGGCATTACTGGAGCCTGACCTGATGCTTCTGGACGAAACAGACTCAGGATTGGATATCGACGCACTTAAAGTCGCGGCCGATGGTGTCAATCGTCTACGCAGCCCGGAACGGTCCGCACTGGTGATCACCCACTATCAGCGTCTTCTGGATTATATTATTCCGGATTTCGTCCATGTACTTGCGGACGGAAAAATCGTCAAATCCGGCGATAAATCACTGGCATTGGAACTTGAGGAGAAAGGGTACACGGAAATCAGCGCCGCCTAAGCTGCTTTTCACTACCCAATTTCAAGGATAGGATTATGAAAAACCTGACCCCCCTCGCAAAGCAGTATATCGATCAGTTTGATCAGGCTGTTACCCGGATGCCCGGATCGGATAATCGGAGTGTAACAGCGCTTCGAAAAGAAGGACTGACCCGGTTCTCCGGTTTGGACTTCCCGCATAAGCGCATTGAAGAATGGCGCTATACAAATCTCGCTGCCTTGACCAAACCATCTGCCAATGACAGTCAGGCCGCGAAACAGACATTCGCACCGCTTCACGGCGAATTTGCATCAGACTGTGAGATGGTTTTTATTGATGGCCAGTTTTCTGCGGAAGCAAGTTCTTTATCAACTCTGCCAGAGGGGGTTACCTTATCCAATCTGGCAAGCAGTTTGGGAACGGGGGCCGTATTTAATCTGGAACAAGATGAAAACCGGGCCCTTATGGCGCTTAATACAGCCTATATGCAGGACGGGTTTTCCCTGCATGTGGATGACGGCGCAACACCTGAAACCGTACTGGTTCTTACATTCCGCAACTCGGCAAAATCCGATACAGGCTATCATAGCCGGAACCTGATTTCGCTGGGCAAGAATGCATCGCTCACCATTTTGGAACGACATGAGGGTGACGGCGCGTATTTTGCCAATCCGGTCACCCGAATTTCCCTGGCCGAAGGGGCAACGCTGGAACATTACAAGCTACAGAATGAAAGCGTTGATGCCTTTCATCTGGCGTTAATTGACAGTGAAATTGCCAAAGGTGCGAACTACACTAATTTTTGCCTGTCCACAGGGGGCCGGATTTCCAGAAACGAGCTGAAAAGCACGATTATCGGGGAAGACGCGGAAAGCCATCTGAACGGCGCCTATCTGATGCGTGGCAGCCAACATACCGACACGACCACCCTGACTGAGCATACAGTTCCAAAAAACACCAGCAGCCAGATATATAAAGGGGTTCTGGACGACAGATCCCATGGTGTTTTTCAGGGTAAAATTCATATTTCTGAAGATGCCCAGCAAGTGACGGGCGATCAGTTAAGCAAGGCACTTTTGTTGTCTGATTACGCGGCGGTAGATTGTAAACCTGAACTTGAGATTTTTGCAGATGATGTGAAATGCAGTCATGGAGCAACATCGGGCGAATTGGATGAGGATGCCCTCTTTTACCTCCAATCGCGCGGAATTTCTGAGGAACGCGCCCGGAAAATGTTGATTGAGGCCTTTTTGGGAGATGTTCTGGAGACTGTTAAGAACCAACAGGTCAAAGAATATTTTTCAACCCTTTCAACACATTGGCTCACAACAGAACAGGCAAAGCCATGAATGACATGACCGTATTTGACGTAGAAAGAATTCGTCAGGATTTTCCGATTTTTTCCGAAAAAGTGCATGGCAAACGCCTGACCTTTTTAGACAGCGGCGCGTCAGCTCAAAAACCTCAGGCTGTTCTGGACGCCGTTCATGATGCCTATGCCAAGACTTATGCCAATGTTCATCGGGGTGTTCATCATTTAAGCCAGCAATCGACTGAGTTATATGAAGGGGCACGGGAAATTGTCCGGTCCCACATGAACGCGACCAGTCTTGATGAAATCATCTTTACGAAGAACACCACAGAAGCCATCAATCTGGTCGCCCAGTCCTATGGTCAGCTTGCGCTAAAAGAAGGCGATGAAATCCTGCTTTCCTATCTGGAACACCATTCCAACATCGTTCCGTGGCAACTGGCCGCTGAAAAGGTTGGTGCAACCGTAAAAGCCGTTCCGATTGATCAGAATGGCGAATTTTTGATGGAGGAATATCTCAAGCTCCTTTCGCCAAAAACAAAAATTGTCGCCATCACGCATATCTCCAACGCGATCGGTACTATTGTACCGGTCAAAGAGGTAATCGAAGCCGCCCATAACATGGGTATTCCCGTCCTTCTGGATGGTTCGCAGGCGATGCCGCACATGAAAGTTGATGTCCAGGCGCTGGACGTGGACTTTTATGTCTTCACGGGCCACAAGGTTTTTGCCCCCACCGGCATTGGCGTTCTCTATGCTAAAAATGAATGGTTGGAAAAAATGCCTCCCTATCAGGGCGGCGGCGACATGATCAACCGGGTGACCTTTGAGAAAACAACATATGCAACGGGTCACAGCAAGTTTGAAGCCGGGACCCCCCCTATTGTGCAGGCTATCGGTCTTGGAGCCGCGATTAATTACGTCAACGCGATCGGATTTGATACAATTGCGGCGCATGAACAGAAGTTGTTGGCCTATGCAACAGATCAGCTTTCCCAACTAAATTCTGTCAAGATCATCGGGCAAGCCAAGCAAAAAGCAGCGATTATCTCATTTACAATGGAAGGGGTGCATCCACACGATATCGGGACGATTGTGGATCAAAGCGGCGTCGCCATTCGGGTGGGCCATCATTGCGCGCAACCGCTGATGGACTTTTTTGATGTCCCGTCTACGGCGCGCGCCTCTTTTGCATTGTATAACAATCGCGATGATGTGGATCATCTTGTCCAATCCATTAAAACAGTGCAGGAGTTTTTTGGATAATGTCTGACAGTCTGAAAGAGCTGTATCAGGAAGTTATTCTGGACCATTCCAAGCATCCCAGAAACTTTGGAAAACCGGAACATTTCAGCCATGAAGCCCATGGATATAATCCACTTTGCGGCGATACAGTTAATGTTTACATGACGTTAGACGAACAAAACACCATTCAGGAAGTTTCTTTTGATGGGAAAGGATGTGCCATTTCTCTGGCCTCTGCCTCCCTGATGACGGAAATCCTAAAGGGCAAAACCAAAGACGAGGCCCTGTCGCTGTTTGACCAGTTTCATAAACTTGTCGCAGCTGACGGGACGGACTTGGATGCTGGCGAGGATACCGAAAGGCTTATGGTACTGGCAGGTGTAAAACAATTTCCGATGCGTGTAAAATGCGCAACCCTATCCTGGCATGCCATGAATTCCGCGTTTAAAGGCGCGGCAGAAACGACAACGGAGTAAAGGCAGTAGAATGACAGCCACAACAACCATTGAACGTCCAGTTGCAACAGGGCCTTTTGTTGAAGGGACGACCGGTTCTGCGTTGGAAGAACCGGTAATCGAGGCCCTTCGCACTGTTTTTGACCCGGAAATACCGGTCAGCATTTATGACTTGGGCCTGATTTACGTCATTGATATTGATCCGTCAGGCAATATCTATATTGGGATGACATTGACAGCGCCGGGATGCCCTGTCGCCGGTGAAATTCCGATTTGGGTAAAAGATGCTGTCCAACCCGTTGACGGAGTTAATACTGTTGAGGTGGAAATCTTGTGGGATCCGCCTTGGACACCTGACCACATGTCAGAGGCCGCAAAACTCGACCTTGGAATGTTTTAGGAGTATACTGAGATCATGAGTAACGCACAGATTATGACATTAACCGACAAAGCTGCCGAACGTGTTCGCGCTTTGATCGCTCAAAACAATCAGGAAATCCTTGGACTGCGCATTGGTATAACCAATACCGGCTGCAATGGCCTGAGTTATACAATGGATTATGCAACAGATGAGCGGCAGGATGATGCGATCATAGATAGTGGCGATTTCAAACTGTTGATTAACAAGGACGCCATTGAATTTGTCGATGGGACTGAGATGGATTGGCTGGAAGAAGGCTTGCAGTCCCGTTTCACTTTTGAAAATCCGAATGAAAAAGGCCGCTGTGGTTGTGGCTCATCCTTCCACGTGTAATCTTCTAAAGACAGCGTTTTAATAGTTCACCGTTGGGAGCTGCTTCGAACCGTCCTTCCGGGTCCAGCAGCCCCACAGGTTTTATCTGATCGAACGAAACCATCTCCACAACACTGACTGCGCCACTTTCATGAACAAAACCATAAGTTTGTCCAGATTGGAAAACGGCTTGCAATGGAATATCCTGTGCGACAGCCCCGTCAACATGGGTAATGGTGTTCTTAGACACAAACAACTCCCGCCCGCCACTTGGACAAGAGAAACCCCATAGTCCATGGAGTCGTACCGGCGCATGCGCCAACGTGTTGGTTTTGTTAAACCCCTTCTGGGACAGATCTCCAAACAACTGCTTAACATTTTTGGGAATTGTAACCTGATTTTGTGCGACCGATGATGCCTTTTGCGTTGGTGAGGAATTTGCGGCATTACTTGGAAATGCTGCAATACCTCCAACCAACATAATCATCAGGATCATGCCTCCCAGTAAAGGGCCTGCCTTTTGCGAGGGTGTCCGACTGGTGAATGAAAACATCTTCTGTCCAACCGACTGATACCAATTGAGCGGCGGGGTCATTTCCAGCTTAAAATAGCGACGCTTACAAAGCGCCGCATCATATCGGCCCACAAGTACCCGAACACGCGCCTTGCCCCAGTCAGGAACAAGCAGTGCCGCATATTTCTGGGCCCCCTGCTCCGTTTCATAGGTACCATCAAACCGCCATTTTCCGTCATAGAGCGTTTGAACGGTATAAATATCAGCAATGTCGATAAAGGAATTCGTCACGGTACTTCCATAAAGATGTAAACCATTTGATTACCAATATTACAAAAACACGGTGAATAAATGATTAACAGGTCGTCAGGAGGTTAGCGGGCAAACTCAATGCGATTACGGCCCGCGTTCTTTGCCTGATACAACGCGCGGTCCGCGGCCAGTATCATTTGATCAAGCGTATCCAGAGACTGATCACAGACCCCCATACTGATCGTAACACTGAAGGTTTTACCATTGATTTCAAAAGAAATCGAAGACACTAACTTTCTGATTTCCTCAAAAAATTGATGAGCTTCCCCTCTTTCCGCATTTACGGCAAGCAGGCAAAATTCCTCACCGCCAAAGCGCGCCAGCAAATCCGTATCCCGTATGCGTTCTTTCAGGACACGTGAAACCTCGACAAGAACCTGATCACCAGCGTCATGCCCGTAGGTATCGTTCACATTTTTAAAGTGGTCGATATCCAGCATGACGCAGCTAAGATCCAATTGCTGGCGTTTGAAGCTGGCATGGGTCGACACGGCTTTATCAAGAAAATACCGCCGGTTTGACAGACCGGTCAGAAAGTCCGTCGTTGCACTTTTCGATAAATCCTGCAGCAGGTCCCGCTTGTCCATACAAATGGATACTCGCGTACAAAATTCTTCCTGGCCAAACGGCTTTGTCACAAAATCATCTGCACCAAAGCGCATAAAATTCGAGGCCAGCGTGCCCTCTGAATTCGCAGAGATACCAATGATTGCAAGTTCTTTTGAATCCTGGTGTTCCCGAACCTTCTTAATAAGTTCAAAACCATCCATCACCGGCATCATATAGTCAGTTATGAGCAGGTCGACATTCGGATTATCATTCAGAATTTCTAACGCTTCCTGACCATTCTCAGCGATGATTGTATTAAAAAGATATTTGGATAAGAGTGCGTTAATCTGCAATCGATTGATCTGATTGTCATCTACGATTAGCGCCGTCGAATACCGGTTTCGTGACAATCTTTTTACCAGACCGGTCATAACCTTCAGGTTCGCAACATTTTCCTTGAAGATATAATCAATAACGCCATAAGACCTTATTTTCTTGATAAACTCTGCGTCTGTATTGCTGGTAAAAACAAGGCTGGGTATTTTTCTGGAACAAACATATTCCACGGCCTCGCCACTTGGGGCCCCCTCAACACTCATATTCAGCAAGGACAGAAAGTACCGGTCGCCATAGAGCTCAACCAACTCCTTTACGCGATCAAAGGAATTTGCTGTATCTATCTCGCCAGCGAAGATATTCGCCAAAGAGTTTTTTATTAGTTTGCTGTAAATTTCCGAATTCTCAACAACCAGAATCCGATCGTTGTTTATTTCAGTCACCACATCAACAGTTGGAGATACTTTCAACACCAATTCCTAGCCTTATATTACACACACACTAAACTAAATAAGGAGTATTAACAAACTGTTCAACTCTATTTCAGTTTGTGTAAAAATAATTCTTCTGAATTGAGTAATATCTGCGCGCCCTAAATACTTTAAGAACAACACCCTCAATAGTTTTTGCCGGATTTTGCCCCAGATCAACTTTTCGTTATTACATTCTTATTTTTGCAATATATTCTTAGATAGTTTTTTAAAATAAATACTCCCGTATAACGTGATATTATCGGTCATCTGTCTTCTGACGGATTTTGATTTTCCCTACAAAAACTGAATATGGGCACCCTGTTGCATCTGCATCATGGACTGTTAATATCAAGCCATCATTCATCAACAATTATAAAAAGAGAACCAGAATGAAGCGCACGCTGTTTAACGAAGATCACAACATCTTTCGGGCTTCCGCAAGGAAGTTCGTGGAAACCCAGATTGTTCCCTTTCATGCTGAATGGGAAAAACAGGGTCAGGTGCCGCGAAGCCTTTGGCGGGCTGCCGGAGAAGCCGGTTTTTTATGCTGCACCGTGCCAGAAGAATATGGCGGCCCGGGAGCCGATTTTCTGTATAGTGCGATTTTCTGTGAGGAAGTCGCCCGTGTCGGCGCAACTGGTCCTGCTTTTCATCTTCATTCAGAAATTGTTGCCCCTTACCTTATTCATTACGGGTCGGAAGAACAGAAAAAATACTGGCTCCCCAAAATGGTTTCAGGCGAGGTTATCTCGGCTGTCGCAATGACGGAACCCGGTGCAGGATCTGATCTGCAGAATATTAAAACTACTGCCCTGCCGGAGGGCGACGATTTTGTCATTAACGGCCAAAAGGTCTTTATCAGTAACGGCCAACTGGCAGATCTGGTTGTTCTGGCTTGCAAAACAGATCCGGGTGCGGCAGGGAAAGGAGTTAGCCTTGTCCTTGTGGAAGGGAATCGCGCCGGATTTGAGCGAGGCCGCAATCTGGAGAAAGTCGGCTATAAAGCGCAGGACACATCGGAATTATTCTTCAACGATGTTCGGGTTCCAAGAACAAATCTGCTGGGAGAAGAAGGAAAAGGTTTCTATCAACTGATGCAGCAACTCGCGCAGGAACGCCTGGTCATCGCCCTTCGATCTGCAACCTGCATTGAGGCCGCGCTGGATTGGACCGTAAAATACACGATGGAGAGAAAGGCGTTTGGCAAAAGCGTTTCCGATTTTCAGAACACCCGTTTTAAACTCGCTGAAATAAAATCCCAGGCGGTGATGGTCCGTAGCTTCGTGGATGCTTGTCTTGCTGCTCATTTGACGGGAGAGCTTGATTCCAATACAGCCGCAATGGCCAAATTGCAATCCACTGAAATTCTGTGTCAGGTGCTTGATGAATGCGTTCAACTTCATGGCGGATACGGATATATGTGGGAGTATCCCATCACTCGGGCATGGGCAGACAACCGTATGACCCGCATTGCCGGCGGCTCTTCTGAAATCATGAAGCAGATTATTTCAAAAGAGCTTATTTCAGAATATTCCTGACAAACTTCAGGATTGCAAATTCAGGGGTCTTTGACGTATGACAGCACGATCCATTATATGTCTGGGCCCTTATGAGCACTTATTCACCGCCCCCCGATCATACAATTCCTATTGTATATGAGGATGAGTTTCTAATCGTTGCCAACAAGCCGTCAGGCTTGTTGAGTGTTCCCGGTCGCGGTGAAGACAAACAGGACTGCCTGATCAGCCGGGTTCAAAGGACGCACCCCACCGCCCTTATTGTCCACCGCCTTGATATGGAAACATCCGGATTGATTATGCTTGCCCTCTCGCCCGAGATCCACAAGGCCTTAAGTATTTCCTTTCAGTGCCGAACCATCAACAAACAGTATCACGCAATTGTCGATGGGCATCCCGAGCAATCGGAAGGCACGATTGATTTACCGCTTATCGCCGACTGGCCAAACCGACCACGCCAAAAAGTGGATTTTGATGTTGGAAAACCATCTGTCACCCACTGGAAACTTGTTGACAAGATCAAGGGAGATAGCAGCCGGGTCGAACTCACACCGATCACAGGGCGCTCTCATCAACTGAGGGTCCATATGCTCAGTATCGGTCATCCCATCCTTGGGGATAGCTTGTACGGCGATCGAGAAGGGCAACAAAAGGCATCCAGACTTTTACTTCATGCCTGCTCGCTCGGATTTTCGCATCCGGTAAAGAAACAACCCATTATAGTCTCAGATCCGGCCCCTTTTTGATCTAACTAACTGAATGGGCCTTGGATGAAACGTTCTGAAGCTCATTATAGACGGTGAACCGATTTTGACCGGCTTCTCTTGAAGCTAACAATCCCTGCTCTGCCAGAAAAATCATATCGTGAATATCATTTCCGATATTTGTTGTGGCCCCAGAGCTGGCGGTAATATTAATGACGTCCTTGCCAACGATATAATCATGGGATTGTACCAAAGCCAGCATATCGTCGAGATACGTTACTAGATGGGTTTCATCCATATTCAGGGTCAACAAACAGAACCTGCTGCCCGCAAAACGGCACAGCATATCGGTGTCCCTTTTTCGTTTATCCAGCAAACCCGCCATTTCCATTAGAACAATATCCCCGGCAAGTTGGCCATATTCCCGATTTATCCGATCCAGATTATCCGGAGAAATAATCATCAATGATAACGTGGCCTGATCCCGCTTTGCACTAGCATATAAGGGGCGTGAATGTTCCAGAAAGTTTTGCCGTGTCGCAAGCGTTGTCAGTGGGTCCCGGGTAATCGCCTGTTTTGCCTGCACTGCATTCTGGATATTTCCGGCACATATCTCCAGACGCGCATTCAAATCCATTTTGCGATAGGGTTTCATGAGGAAGTCAATACAACCATCTTCTATCGGAAAAAGGCCTCGTCCCATCATTTTTCGATCAACAATATACAGAAGAGATATGTCCGGCAACTCGTGCATACTGATAAGCTCAGGCACACGTTCTAAAACCCTATCATCAAAGGCCGTCGCATCCAGTATCACCAGAGCCGGGCGACGATCTTTTTTAAGGGTCTCGCGGACTGCCTCAAATGCCATTATCCGAACACTCGTAAAAAGACTATTTTCAACACCTAATTTAATTTTGTTGCACTCACCCTTTTCATCTTGAACGATTAAAATAGAAATTAATTTGTTCCTGATCTTTGGTATCGAATTCGCCATGACAGTTTCCAATACGTCTATTTGAACATGTTTTAAAAATTCACGCGATCTACTACCTTTGTTTTATTATTAGAATCAACTAAGTTTATTAAATTATCATATCATATTATCACTACTTTTCTAAATTTACAAAAACCAAACCAACTCATTAAAACAATCCAACTTTGGATAAGTGAATCGTAAAAACACTTCATAAACAAACATTAACTAATTGATTTAAAATAATTTTTTTTAATGAAAAGGCGATGTACTCACAAGACAATATTTTTCTGATACAAACAACCTTTTTTGTTTCGACACGTATAAACATAAATAAAATACTCGCAAAACATCCTATCGTTAATTTTTTTAACCACTAATTAACATCTTATATACACAGTTAGTATTAGTTCATCGCCACATCCAAAGAACTAAAATCTGAGACTTCCGTGTTAAAAGGGCTCCAACACCATGGTTGAAAAAAATTGCTTGGAAGATACTGTCTTACACTTCCCGCCAGTATTGAACCTAGCTGCCGCCGAAGAGTTAAAAGAAAAATTCACACACTCATTAGTAGCGCATTCCAGTCTTGTTTGTAATGCATCAGACGTCACTAATCTGACGACACCCTGTTTGCAGGTCATCATTTCAGCCGGGAAAACCATGGAGAAAAACGGCGATACTTTCACCATTCTGAGCCCAAGCACACCCTTCATTCAGGCCTTTGATGATTTGGGTCTAATGGATATCTATCAAAAATGGAGTGACAAATAATGTCAAAAAAGATCCTTGCCGTCGATGACTCAAAAACGATGCGAGACATGGTCAGCTTTACCCTCAAGGGCGCCGGTTACGACGTGGTTGAAGCGGAAGACGGATTGCTCGCTCTGGATGCGATCGGAAACAACGCTGTCGATTTGGTTATCACCGACATCAACATGCCAAACATGGATGGGATCGGTCTGGTCAAAGCACTTCGTCAAAACCCGGTCCATAGTTCTACCCCTATTCTCGTTCTTACGACTGAAAGCGACAGCTCTAAAAAAGATGAAGGTCGCGCCGCCGGAGCAACCGGTTGGATCGTCAAACCGTTTGAACCAGAGAAGCTCCTGAAAGTCGTTCAAAAAGTTTGCAGTTAAACCAAAACTCTTGATCGGACATATGGACCATGGATGATTTTGCACAATTCAAAATAACCTATTTCGCCGAATGCGCAGAACTCTTGGGAGATGTTGAAATTCAACTCTCCTCATTGAGTTCTGGATCAGACGATCCTGAAATATTGCATGCAATCTTCCGGGCGGTCCATTCCATCAAAGCAGGGGCAGGTGCTTTCAAATTTACGAGTCTAGCGGAATTCTCTCATGAATATGAAGCCCTTCTGGATCGAATGCGGGATGGGCGCATCGCTGTCACGAACGAAGGGATCGACCTCCTTTTTCGCGCGTCCGACATCCTGTCCGCGATGATAGAAGCCGCTGAACATGAGCAAGAGCTTTCTTCGGATTTTGGCAAACAAATCCTCGACGAGATTTCAAGCACTGTTCATGGAAAAGACCCTGAGAAAACCGACAACAAATCAACGGCCTCGTCTGAAACACAGGATAGTCCTTCATCCGATGCGTCGAATGCAGATCCTGAGAGTCCTGCGGATACAACCACCCAAACCTATTCAATTTCATTTGCCCCAAAGTCAGAGTTGTTCAAGCATGCTAATGAGCCTCTTCTTTTGGTCCGCGAAATGAAAGCTTTGGGTACACTAAAGGCCATACCAAATCTGGACAACCTACCCCTAATTACAAAGATGGATGCTGAAGAAGCCTATATCTCATGGGAATTTCTCCTTGAAACAAGCGCCTCTTTGGAAGATGTCGAAGAGGTTTTTGAGTTTGTCACCGAAGATTGCACGCTCAACATTTCCGTTCTCGAGGATAATCCAAACAAGCCTGCGCCCGCTGAAAACCAGTCAGAAAATGTGCCTGATGATGCTCAATCCAACGCCAAAAAATCCGCGGAAAAACCAAACAGTCCACACCCGGCAAACAGTCCTCCGGCAGCGTCAAAAGTTACATCAATACGGGTTGACCTAGACCGCATTGACCGCTTGGTGAATATGGTTGGTGAGTTGGTCATTACACAGTCCATGTTATCCCAGCAAACCAATGAACTACCCAGCGACCAATTTCCAAATATGTCGCGTGGTCTGGAGGAACTGGCCCTTCACACCCGAGAATTACAGGAAAGCGTTATGGCGATCCGGATGCAGCCAGTGAAATCGGTATTTTCCAGAATGCCCCGTCTGGTTCGGGAACTTTCCGTGAAATTAAACAAGAAAGTAAAACTGGTAACGATCGGCGAAAACACAGAGGTCGATAAAACTGTTATCGAAGAAATCAGCGACCCAATTACCCATATGATCCGAAATTCGCTCGATCACGGTCTGGAAACCGCTGAAGAACGGTTGGCCGCAGGAAAACCTGAAGAAGGATCTGTAACGCTTTCTGCCGAACATAGAGGTGGACGGATCGTGATCACGATTTCAGATGATGGCCGTGGTATCAACCGTCAGGCTGTTTTGAAACGCGCCCGGGATCGGGGTCTGATCGCCGAAAATGCGACACCACCGGATGATGAAATCGATAACATGATTTTTGCGCCAGGTTTTTCCACAGCGGAAACAGTGACTGACGTGTCTGGTAGAGGTGTGGGTATGGATGTGGTTCGCCGCAATATTCAGGCGCTTGGCGGTCGTGTGTCTATTCATTCTGCGCCCGGTAAAGGCTCGCGCTTTACGATGACGTTGCCGCTAACACTTGCTGTCATGGATGGCATGATTGTAGAGGTTGGACTTTCAAAATATGTCATCCCCATTCCAAACATCGTCGAAAGTTTTCGCCCCCCACGCGATGCCTTGAAAAAACTGCCAAATGGTCAGGCGCTTGTGCGTATTCGCGGAGAATATATTCCGTTATGCCCGCTGAGCCATATTTTTAAAATTGAGAATGCAACGCAGGATCCGGCCAAAGCGCTGGTTGTTCTCGTCGAAAGCGAAGAATTTGGCACAATCGGCATTGTGGTAGATCAGCTTATTGGTCAACAGCAGGTCGTCATTAAAAGCCTTGAATCCAATTACAAGCCGGTTTCCGGAATTTCAGCGGCCACAATTCTGGGCAACGGAAAAGTCGCTCCGATCCTTGATATAGAGGCCCTCTACAGCCTCTCCCAAAAAATGATCAAAAATGGTTCCTACGATCAGGAGGGTTACATCGAAAGATCAAGTGAGACTTTTTCACCTCTTGAGATGGATGAAACGTCAATTCTTCCGTCAGACGCCGCCCCCCTTCAAACTTCACCTATAGGATAAGCACATGGAAGCTGCGCAAAACGAGCAAATGCAAGCCCAAATGATCAATCGCCCGGTCGAGGGTGATAAGGCTGGTGAGAATAACCATGAAAGGGTCGGAACCCAGCAATTCGTCACCTTTGCAATCGGCAGCGAGGAATATGCAGTCGACATTATGCAGGTGCGGGAAATTCAAGCCTGGACGGAGGTCACTATTCTACCGAACCAACCCTCCTACATGCGCGGTGTTTTGAATCTGCGTGGCATTATCGTACCAATTTTTGATCTTCGATCTCGGTTCAACCAAGGCAAAACAAACGCCACGAACATTCATGTCGTGGTGATTATTGCCGTGGGAGACCGGATTATCGGAATTCTGGTTGATCGCGTGTCTGACATACTAACAGTGGACAGCAGTGAAATCAGGCCCGTTCCGGATATCGATGACCGCGAGGAAGGGGAACATATCATCGGGCTCGTTACCGCAGAAGAGCGCATGGTCGCCCTGCTGGACACAGCGAGCCTGTTTAAATCCGAGATTATTGAACAAACAGTCGAAACTGCTGAAGACCTGTCAGCGTAGTGGACTTTGCATAAGGATAGAAAACATGACGAATACAATAACAACTTCTGGCGGGTCAGACCTCAACGAAGCTACCAAGAAAAAATCTTTTATTCCCAATTTGACCATTAAATCAAAACTGATTGCAGGCTTTACTGTGGTCACCGCGGTTTTAGCGATTGCCGTCGGTATAACGGTTCTGGATGCCAGAAAACAGCAAGACACAATCCATCTTGCAAAAGAGGTCACAGTCCCTATTGCTTTTACGGCTGCTGATATCGAAAGAGAAATTGTTCGGACACAGGCTGACCTGCATGGATGGATGGCATCTGGCAACCCGGCTTATAAAAACGACCGACAGGCCACGATGCAAGCCATGGACAAAAGCGTTTCGGCGCTCACAGCCCTGTCATCGAAGTGGCCAGCCGAGAAGCAGGCTGAATGGCAGCGCTTTATGGCAACTCTAGCAGATTTCAAGACAGCCCAGAAACGCGTTGAGGATATTGCTCACAGTGCCGATCAGCGTCCGGATGTAACGGAATTCAACACGACGATGCTACCGCTCATTGACCAAATGGCAGCGATGCTGGCGACGTTGGCCAAAAACCTGAATCCGGAAAATACGCTTCAGGATAACCGCACGATGCTCGTTGATATTGTCAATGTAGAAGCCACACTTCTAAAAAGTGGCAGCCTGCTTAACTCCTATCTGTTGAACGGAAGCACTGTTGCATTGAGCGCTTTTAATAAAGCGGCTGAAACCCTCGCAGTTCAGCTTCAACGTTTGGAGGAAAATCGCAATCTGGTCAACCGGGGACAGGCTCGCATTCTCGACCAGAACATTGATTTCATAAATAAATTCAACAGTTTTTCATCTAAGATTGTTGCAATTCGTCAGTCTAATAAATGGGACCTTGCCGCCCATTATCTGGAAACAGATGCAACCCCAAAAGCAGAATCTCTCCTGACAATTCTAAGGGGCCATAAACAGGCCGATGGAACTCAGTCAGCAGGTTTAGTGTCTGGAGAACGGGCAACCCTGGAAACCAACATGACCACGGTAACCAATCAATCCGACTCTTTGGTAACCCTTCTTTGGTCGCTATTGGCCATCGGAATCATCTGCTCTACCGCGATCGCATTCTTTACGTCTCGCGCCATTGCGGGGCCTTTAAAACAGCTTGTAGAAGGCGTTAGTAATATTGCTCAAGGCAAAAGGGCGGTCCTCCCCGATCCCCAGAAGGAAGACGAGATCGCCGCCGTCAGTCGTTCACTTGAAATGATTGTGGCACAGTCGGAAGAAAATCTTAGAACCAAAACAGCACTCGACAGTTGTCGGACCAATGTAATGGTCGCTGATACCGACTACAACATTGTTTACGTCAACCAAACCATGATTGATATGCTTCACAGCAATGAAAGCGACCTCCGAAAGGATCTACCAAAATTTAATGCCGCAGGCATCATCGGAACCAATATTGATACCTTTCATAAAAATCCGGCTCATCAACGCCAGATGCTGGACGGGCTTCGCAACACTATGGAAGCCTCTCTTCAGGTTGGTGGACTGGATTTTGATCTGGTCGTATCCCCTATCATCGACGACGCCGGTCACCGTATTGGTACGGTTGTTGAGTGGGCTGATGTTACCGAAAAACTTGCAAGAGAACGTGACGAGCAACGTGTTGCGAATGAAAATTCTCGCATCAAATCTGCGCTGAACAATTGCACGACCAATATGATGGTCGCCGATGCGGATTATAATATCGTCTATATCAACACAACTATGGACGAGATGCTTACCCGCAACGATGCAGATATGAAAAAAGATCTGCCTCAATTCGATGCTCGAAAAATTGTCGGTGCAAATATTGATATTTTCCACAAAAACCCGGCCCACCAACGGGGCATGCTCGATCGGTTAACAAGTGCCTTTAATACGGATATCGAAATTGGGGGGCGCCATTATAATCTGATCGCAAGTCCGGTTACGAATGACGATGGTGAACGCATTGGGACTGTTGTTGAATGGGCCGATATTACGGCTGAACGGAGCATCGAAGTTGAGATCGACAAAGTTGTTACGGCCGCTGTCAGTGGCGATTTCTCAACCAAACTCGAGCTGGAGGGTAAAGAAGGCTTTATGCTTAAATTATCCGAAGCCATCAATTCTCTGTCAAACACAGTATCTGACGCGATGGAAGATGTGGGACAGTCGCTCTCTGCTCTTTCAGACGGCAATCTGACCCGGCGCATTGAAAAAGAATATGCTGGCTTGTTCGATGCCCTGAAAACGAATGCCAATAATACAGCGGATCAACTTTCAGAGATCGTCAGCGATATTACGGCCGCATCCTCTGAGGTGGCAAGCGCCGCACAAGAGATCAACACCGGCACAATGGACCTGTCCCAAAGAACGGAACAGCAAGCCTCTAACCTTGAAGAAACAGCCGCAGCCATGGAAGAAATGGCCTCTACTGTTAAACAGAATGCTGAAAACGCCCAACAGGCAAACCAGCTTTCGATTTCGGCGCGTGATGTTGCGACAAAAGGTGGTGAAGTTGTCGGCGAAGTAGTTGATGCCATGTCACGCATTGAAGACTCGTCACAAAAAATCTCTGACATCATTGGTGTTATTGATGAAATTGCCTTCCAGACAAACCTGCTGGCGTTAAACGCTGCGGTGGAAGCGGCCCGTGCCGGAGACGCTGGTAAAGGCTTTGCTGTGGTTGCTGCTGAAGTCGGCACCCTCGCCCAACGCTCGTCCCAGGCCGCGAAAGATATCAAAGGCCTAATCAATGACAGTGGATCGCAAGTAAAAGACGGTGTCCAACTTGTCGGAAACGCAGGTGAATCCCTGACTGAAATCGTCGATTCAATTCGCCGCCTAAGCGATATTGTCTCTGAAATTGCGGCAGCCAGCAATGAACAATCAACAAGCATTGAAGAGATTAATCGCTCTGTTTCTCAAATGGACGAGATGACACAGCAAAACTCTGCATTGGTTGAGCAAAATGCCGCAGCGTCCCGCACCTTGCAGGAACAGTCCGAAGGGATGCGCGACAGGGTTTCTTTCTTCCAGCTTGAAAAAACGCAAGGTGCGCGTCCAAAACGGAAAAAAGTCCAGGCCCGCGCTGACGCCCCGGCCCCGGCGTATCAGTCCGCACCAACGCCCTCGTCTATGCCGATGGCGAAATCCGCTGGTGCAAACGGCTCATCAGCCGCCGAGGACTGGAGCGAGTTTTAAGTCCACCTTTAATCCCCTCCTGTAACGCTGACAGGAGGGGTATCCGGAAAGAAAAAAATGAACCCAAACGGCCAGACTACATCCAGTGAGAGTGAGTTTGCTTTTACTGATACCGAGTTTAAAAGACTGACCGGTATTGTAAGGGAACTTACGGGTATTGTACTGGGTGATCATAAGAAAGAAATGGTTTACGGCCGATTGGCGCGTCGTCTGAGAAAGTTGGGCATGCAGTCATTTGCCCAATACTGCGCCCTGCTGGATAGCCAAAATGCAAACCAGGAAACAGGTTTTCTGGTCAACGCTATTACCACAAACCTGACTAAATTTTACCGTGAAAGCCACCATTTTGATTTTCTAACGGACCATATCGGTCGCATTCAATCAGACACCGCCAGACGGTCCGGCGACAAAAAAGTATTTTTCTGGTCTGCTGGCTGTTCGTCGGGCGAAGAGCCCTATTCTATTGCCTCGACTGTTCTGACCCGGTTTCCGTCCCTAGCCCAGTGGGATGTTAAAATCCTGGCGACAGATCTAGATACAAATATGCTGGATACCGGAAAAGCGGGTCAATATTCCGTGAATGCAATCAAAGACATTCCGTCAGAATACCGCCGTGTATTCAACGACAACACGACAAAAAAAGGCGACAAAATATACATACGGGACCGCACAAAAGCATTGGTTCATTTCAAGCAACTCAATCTATTGCACCCGTGGCCGATGAAACAGAAATATGACGCTATATTTTGCCGAAATGTTCTTATCTATTTTGACGCAGAAACAAAACACATGTTGGTCAAGCGCTATACTGATCTGTTACGCCCGGGCGGTATGTTATTTCTCGGTCACTCTGAATCCCTGCAAACCAAGATCAAAGGATTGACCCTTATCGGTCGAACCGCCTACCAGAAGGAGGAGTAAAAACATGCCCTCCCCCATAAAGCAGGCTGATCGTAGGCAGCCAGAAAAAATCCTAACCGCGATGCAAAGCGGTCGGCGCAGCTATTACGATCCAAAGCATGACAAGAACGTTGTTCGGGTTTTACCGGGCGATCACTATGTCAGTACGCACCGAAATGAAATGATTGTAACCATTCTGGGATCGTGCGTTGCAGCCTGCATCCGGGATCCTGAGACCGGTATTGGCGGAATGAACCATTTTATGTTGCCAGAAAGCAGTACCGGAAACTGGGGAGCAGTAAGTGCCACAATGCGATATGGAAACTTCGCAATGGAAACATTGATCAACGCCATCCTCAAAACCGGTTGCCCGAAAGAGAGACTGGAAATCAAACTTTTTGGTGGTGGCAACGTCACTCCGGGGATTGTGAAGGTGGGCGACAATAACGGTCAGTTCGCCCTTAATTACTTGAAATTTGAAGGCTTGGCACCATTGGCTCATGACCTTGGTGGTCCTCATGCTCGGCGCATCCACTATTTTCCGGAAACCGGTAAGGTCGACCGCCTGCTTCTCAAACGTTCAGATGATGCCGTCTATCTCAAAGAAGAAAACGAATATCGTGTACGTCTGCCTGATGCCATCGATGCCGGTGGTGAAGTTGATCTGTTTTAGGAATATCCAATGAGCCAAAAAAAAATAACAGTTCTTATTGTAGATGACTCTGCGTTAATCCGTCAGATGCTTACAAAAATGCTGGAGTCTGATCCGAATATAACTGTTTTGGGTACAGCCCCAGATCCGATTACAGCCCGCGAGATGATCAAGCGATTGAACCCTGATGTTCTAACCCTCGATATTGAAATGCCGAAAATGGATGGACTGGCCTTTCTGGAAAAAATAATCACCTTGCGCCCCATGCCCGTAGTCATGATTTCCTCCCTCACTCAGGAAGGCGCGGACGTGGCTTTACAAGCGCTTGAATTAGGCGCAGTTGATTATGTCGCGAAACCCACCAGTGACCTGCAACATGGGCTGGAGAAAAAGACAGCGGAAATCATCACGAAAGTAAAAACGGCCTCTCGTGCCCGGATATTCTCCAAAACCAAGTCACCTGTTTCCAAGTCCCCCCTTACCTACAGCCGTTACAAATCAACAGAACAGATCATTTTAATCGGTGCCTCGACGGGAGGTGTTGAAGCGCTCAAGGAAATTATCACCGTCCTTCCGCCCAACAGTCCGGCTGTGATGGTGACCCAACATATGCCTGCGACCTTTACAACGTCATTTGCACAGCGCCTCAATCAGGTTTCAAAAGTGACTGTCTGCGAAGCGAGCGCCGGGCAACGTGTTCTGCCCGGTCATGTATATATTGCGCCCGGCGGCAAACATATGGAGCTGGCACGATCAGGGGCGAACTATATCTGCCGATTGCATGATGGCCCGTTGGTTAGCGGACACAAACCTTCTGTGGATACCCTGTTTAATTCCGGAGCGAAAACGGCGGGCGCCAACGCGGTCGGTGTCATCCTAACCGGAATGGGACGAGATGGCGCGTCCGGTCTTTTGAACTTAAGAAAGTCAGGTGCCCACACCATTGGACAGGATGAGGCCTCCAGTATCGTGTATGGCATGCCGAAAGTCGCGTTTGAATGCGGTGCCGTCGAAACACAGTATCCCCTCAGTAAAATTGCCTCTGAAATTTTCAACTGCCTCGAAGGCTACGACACAAAGGCAATCCGAATATGATCACCATCATCTTGTCTGTGCTTTGCACAAAAGGAGAAAACTATGGCGGCGTACATGCATAGCCAGGACAAACTTATGAATGCACACAGCATGAATACGGAACCGGAAGACAACACAATTACTGCCGATCTCTCTGAGCCAATTACGACAGCAGATGAAACACCGATGCTCATGAACGAACCTGATGAAATTAGTTTGCCCACGGAAGAGCCATCCTATGAGCCAGCCGCACTTTTAAATAAATGGGCGTCTCTTTCTCAGGGGCAGCGAAAAATCCTGTATTTTATGATGGACGAAATGACTGGCATTTCGGACCTTGTTGAAACAAACATTTCAAAAATTTCCTCAACCTTTCGCGACCTCGCGCTTCATACCAGCGAACAGGGCCGCAAGGTAAGTGATCTCGCGGGCGCGGCGAAACATGTTGAATATCGGGGTAAGCCAATTGACCTTTCGGAAGTGGTGGCAAATATCGACAAACACCTTTCCGAAATGGTCAACAAAATCGTCGAGACATCAAAACATGGGGTAAAGGTTGTTTACGCGCTTGATGATGTCGCAGAGGATGTTGTCCGGGTTGAAAAGCTTATTGATGGCATTGAAGGCATTAACAAACAGACAAATCTATTGGCCCTGAATGCCCGCATTGAAGCGGCCCGTGCAGGCGACGCTGGAAAAGGGTTTGCGGTTGTTGCTCATGAAGTTCAGGATCTGGCGAAATCCGTTAACTCACTCGCGGCAACCATGCGCCAGGAAGTCTCTAAAGTCGCGACGGGCGTTCGAGATGGACATACCCAAATTAAGGAAGTTACCAATATTGATCTATCGGAAAACATATTGGTCAAGGACACCATCAAGGACCTGATGGATTGCATTGTCCTGCAAAACAATAATTATACCGATGCCCTGAAATCGTCTGAAGAAATATCAAAGGATATATCACAGGATATAGCAGGCGTTATCACGCAGCTCCAATTCCAGGATCGCGCGACCCAGCATCTGGAAAATCTGTGTTCCATTGCTCAAATTTCGATGCAAACGCTGCAATCCTGCGAAGAACTAACGGCACAGCATGCTGGTCCGCTTGAAACAGACTTGAGCGAACAGGAATGGATCAACGAGATTGTAGCGGCCGTCAAATTGGCTGAAATGAGGGATCGGTTCCATGTCGCAGTCCATGGAACGCAAACACCAGAACCGACCGAAGGGGGCCACACTGATGGACTTTTTGACCAAACCGGCAACGACCAAAAATCGAGCAACAGCGGTCATGGCGACGTTGGCGACGATGGCGATGACGATGACGATGACAACATCGAACTCTTTTAACATTGGAGTATGTTTATGAAAGAACAGGTAAACAAGTCTGATGGCACTTTGGAGATAGTAATCTCTGAAAAACTAACATTTGAAGATCACAACAAATTTCGTGAACTTCTAAAGATGGTAAACAAAGATCAGCAAAGTCAGTGTCAGATAGATCTAAAACATCTTGAAAGTATCGATAGCGCAGGCCTCGGGATGCTAATGATCGCCTTTGAAACTGCCGAAAAAGAAGGAGTTGGATTTGAGATCCGTTCCCCAACCGGTCAGGTTAAGCGATTGCTGGAAATTTCCCAATTTGACCGAGTAATGACTATTACGCACGACTGAACAGGTTCTGATGATGTCTTCTGCTGCCAGTGAAACCCAATCGACTATCGAACTACTGAAAACACGCCATGATGTGAAAATTAAGAATGCCCGTATCCTGGTTGTTGATGACTCTGACCTAATCAGAGAATTAATCTGTGCATGCCTAATGACCGATGGGTATTTCAACATCAGTTATGCGGAAAACGGACAGGATGCGTTAGAGGTGATCGAACTTCAAGTTCCGGATCTTATAATCCTTGATCTTGAAATGCCCATCATGGATGGCTTCGAACTATGCAAAGAACTTCGGTCCCGTCAGTCAACAGCCAGTATTCCTATCTTAATTCAGAGCGGCCGCGACACTGCGGCAGACATCACGCGGGCCTTTGATCTAGGGGCCACCGATATGATCGTAAAGCCCATCAAAAAGTTTGAAATCCTGGCGCGTACAAAAGTCCATCTGGAACACCGATTTTTTGTTGAAAAGCTGACCGACTTTCATGATCGGGTGGCTAGCGAACTTGAACAGGCGCGTCAATTGCAATTGGATATTTGCCCATCAGAAGAAGAACTTATATCATTTCACTCTCTTTATGGATTACGAATTGGCTGGCATTATGAGCCTTCCTCCGAATTGGGCGGTGATATCGGTGGCATTTACCCCATCGACGAAAACCGGATCGCTTTTTATATCGCAGATTTCTCAGGTCATGGTGTGGCGGCCGCACTCAATACATTCAGGATGCAGACCTGGCTTAGTTCATCGACCAGTTTATATGACCAACCAGATCTGCTTCTGAAGGCACTTAATCAGTTTCTGTATCAGAGTTTGCCCAGAGGATCCTATGCAACCATGCTGTTTGGGTGTCTCGATCTGACAAACAATGTCCTTGAATATTCAGCGGCGGGAACACAGCCGCCGTTATTAAAACAAAGCAGCGCCCCTTTCGATTCTTTTTCACTTCTTGAGTCAAAAGGAATGCCACTGGGATTAAGGCCTGACTGGGATTATGCGGTGAACATTGTAGACTTTCCAATCGGTGCGCAATTGATTTTATATAGTGATGCATTGGTTGAAGTTGATCTCATGGACGGGGGATTTCTCGGGGAAAAAGGGCTTGAACAGGAAGTAAATGAAATTTGGAAGGCGTACCACGAACATTCCCCCTCCAAATCGCTTTCAGAACTGATCGACCGTTTCCATCAACGCGTAGGGTCCCATGCTGACGATGATCTAACCATTATACATATTAAAAATGAGGGGCACGCCAATGTCGTCTAACGCCGAGCAAGCCTTGCTTCTCTATTCAACGGAACAACAACCTCCTGCATTTGACCATTTGACTGAAACGGGATCCAACTTTTCCATTTTATCGGCCAATGCGTTTGTTGAAACCCCTCACATGATTGCTGAAGATCCACGGGTCATTGTGGTCGATCTCACCCAGTGCTCCCCAACACTTAATAACCGACTAGCAGATACCTTGGGAGATTCCCGCTTCACGGATGTTTCACTGGTTCTGCTTCTCAATCCGGACGATATTGAAACCATGGTACCCGGCTTACTGGCACAAGCTTCGGAGATCCTTCCGCTCCCTATCGACGTGGATGCGGTTAGAAACACTGTGACCGATTACCATCGTCATTATCAGCAGAAAAAGGCGTTAAGTGAGGACCTGAATTCCGTTGTTCATTCGTTGAAAGCAATGACAAAAGGATCTTTTACCTACCGGACACTTTCAGAAGCAAAATCACTCTCCCAACTTCTTTCCCTGATCTGCCCGAACAGCAGTGACGCTGCGGTTGGATTGCTTGAACTTATGATCAACAGTATTGAGCACGGAAATCTTGAAATTTCTTTTGAAGAAAAGGGACAGTTACTTAATGCTGGAAGATGGCAGTCCGAGATTTTGAAACGACTTCTTGATCCAGACCTTGGAAAACGGTCCGCAACAATTGAATTTGTACAAACACCAGACGGAATAAGTTTCACGATCTCCGATGAAGGACCGGGCTTTAACGTGTCAGAATATCTGGATGCCTTGCCCCAAAAACCCAAAAGAATGTCTTTGGATAATTTTACCAGCTTTCATGGACGAGGTATTCAGGTGGCGAAACAAATCTGTTTCGACGATCTGGAATATCTGGGACGCGGCAATCAGGTCAAAGTGAGCATATTACGTCAGGCTGATAATGGCCTTCTTCAGTGATAGCCATCAGGACCGAAAGCGCGCCCGGGTAATCCCGGATATCAGGCGACGATCATTAGGGAACCCGGATTATCTTACTATGGGATTAATCCTAACCATCGTCTTACCCCCGCTCCTGGCAACACTGTGGCTAGGAGCCAAACAAACAGCGGAATTCAGTCTTTCCATGCAATCCGCCAATATTCTCTTGAGTGGCATCCTTTTTATATCGATCTTCATATTTCATTATAGAAACCCTACCCGTTTTTCTCTTCTTCTTATCCTGTTGTTGGGCGGTGCCGTCTTTTTTGAAGGTGAACGTTTTGCCTCCCTCCCTCATTTTAATCCTATGCGGACTTTTGATTATTCCAAGACCGCCTTGTCCTACTATTCGTTCTTTATTGTACTGTTTCTAACCGTGATGTCCGGTGTTATAGCGCTTCACCGAACCCGTTTTATCAACACGCCCTTTTCTTCAAAAAGTGTCTATCTGTTGTTCAGTATATTCTTCCTGATTACTTCAGGAATAAGTCTGTTTGGCGAAGTCATCCCTATTTCAGAATTTTTTGCAGACCATTTAATACCCATCCTGCTCGGCCTTCTGGGTATCCAAAGCGGAGCCGCACTCATCTTTGCCACCAGAAAGCACCTGTCCCCGTACCGTGCAGACTTCTGGCTTTTTTTGATGGTGCTTTCGCTCCTTTTTCCAACGCTTTGGATTTTCGGTAAACAAGGACACAGTCTTCTTTTTGATACTATCGGGCAGGAACTCAGCCGAACTCTCGGATATCTGTTTTTGTTTGCCGGACTTCTGGCCCGGTCTCTCAGGATCTTGCAGAAGGAAAAATCACTCTCGGCAATCGCTAACCGACAGACTGTTGCAATTGATATTCTGAACAAGGGGACCTCCATTGCGACTGCTTCAACAAGCTTTACAGATGCCCTGTACAAAAATGTCAAAATTCTCACGCGATTTGGACAATGGGATCTGGGTCATGCGCTTGTCATTAACCCGGAAACAGACGCGTTTAAACATCATTGGTTTTCTGACACGCCCGAACGTTTTGCCGCGTTTCAGAAAGCGACGATTGATAAGGAGATTGAATATGGGCAAGGGTTCACTGGGACGATATGGGAAACCTGCCAGCTATCCTGTCTGACAGACGTGTCAGACAATACTGACTTCAGACGACTGGATGCCTTTAGAGCATCAGGATTAAAATCCGGTTTTGGTCTGCCGGTTATCGTTGATAACAAAACCGTAGCTATCCTTGAATTTTTCAGAACAAAACCGGCACCGCTGGATACGCTGTTTCTGGATATTTCCAAATCAATCACCGAGCTACTCGCGGGCCTTTACGTTCGAGTTTCCCACACCCAAAGCATTGCTGATCAGGAAACTCTCGTTCTGGAACTTCTGGAGAAACTCCCCGCAGGAATTGCAACCTTTGATCAACACGACCGGTTGATCCTTTTCAATGACAGGTTTGTTAGGTTTAACAATCAATTTAAAGGGATAATTGAGCCCGGTCTGGAATTTGTCGAGTTGCTTACGGCGTCAGCCTATAGCGGTAAAGTTACTGACGCAGTGGGATCGGAGCAACACTGGATACAACGGCGTCTTAAAGAACATAAACAGGGGCATGACTGGATCTTGCAGAAATGGTCCGACGGCAGGATATTGCAATTCTGTGAAATCCGATTACCGTCATCCGGTAGTATCGAAATTTGGACTGATACGGCTGGTTTTCAGCCGTCGGAAACATCGATTTTGAACAATCAGTCCATTCTAAAGGATATGCTGGCCGGTATTCCCGCCGGTATTTGCATTTTTGACGATCAGCACATTCTTGTCTCCTGCAACACCGATTTATTCGAAATGCTCGATCTCAATCGTAAAACGTTCAAAGAAGGATCGCACTACACTGATTTAATCCGTTTCCTGAAGATCGACCTTGATCGAAACCGGGACTTGATCTTCCATCTCACCAGCCATGCGGAGAGCCCAAACGCAAAACCCCGGGCCCAAACTGTTCCTGACGTTCAACTGGGTCCTGATATCGTCTCACTCCAGATTACCCATTTTTCGCAAAACGGACTGGTTCTTTGTCTGTTTAAGCACACCACGCAACCATACGGAACAACCAACACCACCGCGGCGCAAAAAGACGCAACCGGACATTGCATACCGGAAATTCAACCCAAAGCTCATAAAAAATCGCGCCCGAGCGTTATTCTCGATCCGCACTTCATTAATGAACTTACCGACGTACTCGGAACGAAGATAGTTCATAACCTCGTTCGAAAAATGTTCGATCAGTATGAAATCCGGTACAGGGAGATAACAACCGCACATCATAAGAAGGACACTGAAAGGCTGCGCCGAGAGGTTCATATGTTGAAAAGCATCTTTGGCCAATTTGGACTTATGTCTGCATCGAGTGTCGCCATCCAAATCGATACGCTTTGCAAAGAAAACAAATATGATAAGGCGTTCAAACGCATCCCCGAATTGCTGCAAAAATGTGATGAAGCCATCGAAAAACTTCATGAGTTTGCAAACGCCGATTTCACTCCGAAACCAGGTTCTCAAACAACTCAAGATTAACGGCTGTTCCCTGCTTGCAAAATCTGCTTACCACTGCGACACTGGCGAACTTCTATTTCACTTTGCCGGATCCCTGAATGAGCCAAAAATATCAACGCGGATTTTTTAATTTAGGCGACCATTCTCTTTTTTATAAAATATCAGGAGAAGGCCCGAAAACGATCTTGATTTCGGGAACCAATTCAGACACCCGGCATAAACCGAATATCTTTGATGTTCCTGGCTCTGAAAAATTTACCATCCTGAGTTTTGATAACCGTGGCATGGGGCAATCCTCTTCTCCTCAACAAGCACCGGACATGGGTGCTTACGCGGATGACGTTGCCCATCTTATGGTTCACCTGGGCTGGGAAAAAGCCCATATCGTTGGCATTAGTTTTGGTGGTATGATCGCCCAGCATTTTGCCGTACATCATCCAGAAAGAGTAACCCGTCTTGTCCTGTGTTGCACAAGCAGCGGCGGTGCTGGCGGGTCGTCCTATCCGCTTCAGGAACTTCAGGAGTTAACCGCCAACGAGTATGCGCAAGCCTTCATGAAATTATTGAATTTAAAACACCATGATGAGTGGCAACGGGCCAATCCCAAAGAGGCTGAAGAAATTTTTGCGTATCATTTCCAAAGTGCATCCGCCACCCTTAATGATCCTGTAAAAAAAGCTGCCATGAAGGCCCAGATGAAAGCCCGAAGGGATCATGATATCTATGATCAGTTACCACAGATCTCCTGCCCTACCTTGGTCGCCTGTGGACAGGATGATGGCATTACACCTGTCCATAATTCAGAAGCCATTGCAGAGGCTATTCCCGGGGCAACCTTGCGGGTTTATGAAGGCGGTCATTTATTTATGAAAGAAAACCCGGTTGCCTGGCAGGAAATCTTCAGTTTTCTCAATGGAACTCCCTACTCAAAAGAAACTCATGTCTAAAACCCGAAATATACTGTTTATCATGTGTGATCAGTTGCGAGCGGATTATCTCGCTTGTAACGGTCATCCGACAATCAAAACGCCGAACATCGACCAATTGGCGGCCCGCGGGGTTAACTTCTCAAGGGCCTATGTACAAGCCCCTGTTTGCGGGTCTTCACGCATGTGTTTTTACACGGGTCGCTATATGTTCAGCCATGGTGCCACATATAACGGTGTTCCCCTGAATATCGCGCAGCCAACGCTTGGGGATCATATGCGGGAACTGGGGGTGCAAACCGGCCTTCTGGGGAAAACACATATGAGTGCTGATCGGGCCAATATGGATCGTCTTGGAATTGATCCGCTTTCAAAAAACGGGGTTCTTGCCGCCCAATGTGGCTTTGAGCCGTGGGAGCGCGATGACGGATTGCACCCCGATCAATTGACCGACCCCAACCTTGCCTACAATACCTACCTGCGAGACATGGGATATGAAGGTGACAATCCGTGGCATACAGCCGCAAATTCAGGCCGGGACGACACGGGCGCGTTACAAAGCGGCTGGTTTCTAAGGAACGCTCATTTAAAAGCAGAGGTCCGGGCCGAACATTCTGAAACCGCCTATATGACAGATAAAGCCATGGCAAAAATATCAGAGCTGGGGGATCAGCCCTGGTGCCTGCATCTTAGTTTTATCAAGCCACATTGGCCCTATATCGCGCCGTCCCCCTACCACAATATGTACGGACCAGAAGACGTTCTTCCGGCCAATCGCAATGAACAGGAAAAGGAGCATCCGCACCCTGTTGTAGACGCATTCATGAAACATGAGGAGAGTGTCAATTTTTCGGATGAAACCAAACGAAAACACGTCATACCCGCCTATATGGGGCTCATTTCGGAAATAGATGACAATATTGGCCGACTTATGGGTTTTCTTGAAGAACAGGGCCGCCTTGAAGATACTCTCATAGTTTTCACCAGCGATCACGGAGACTATTTGGGGGATCACTGGCTGGGTGAAAAAGAGTTATTTCATGAAGAAAGTGTCAGGATACCATTGATCGTCGTTGATCCGGATCCAACAGCCGATGTAAGCCGCGGTCACACAGACGAAAACCTTGTCGAAGCAATTGACCTGATCCCTACCTTCATAGATGCCCTGGGCGGCCGTGAAAAACCGCATCTTCTGGAAGGCCGTTCTTTATCGCCCCTGATAAAACAGGACACTTCTGTTGTCTGGCGGGATGCTGTCTTTAGTGAAGTCGATTATGCATGGCGAAACGCGCGCCTTTCATTAGGATTGGCCCCGGACCAAACACGCGGCTATATGATACGCACCAAAGAATGGAAATACGTTTCTTTCGATGGTTTTGATCCTCAGCTTTTTGATTTGGTAAATGATCCTAAGGAACAGAACGACCTCGCCCGTGATCCGTCTCAGGCTGAACGCTGCCAGTCCTTCGAAAATCGGATCAATCAATGGATAAGAGCCCGAAAGACACGCTTTACCGTGGCGCACGACACCATTGAGGAAAAAACGGATAATGCAAAAGAGCGGGGGATCTATTTTGGCGTCTGGTAACATATCCACCCTTTCTGATTTTGATTACATCACGGCAGGTTTTCTGCTGATTGATGGTGAGTGGGCGACCGATCACCTTCTGCATGTTACCGCAGGCAAAATCAAATCGGTGTTATCCAGAGACAGAGTCCCGGAGGATGCCAAAATAAGGGATTTGGGATCGGGTTTTCTTGTCCCCGGCTTTTTCGACATTCAAGTCAATGGCGGCGGCGGCATTCTACTGAATGATGCCCCTACAATGAGTGGTCTGGAAAAGGTGGCGCGAGCCCACTTGCCGTTTGGGACGACGTCAATGCTGCCCACCCTGATCACTGATGAATTTGACATCATGCGCCGATTTGCAGGGGCCTATTGTGATATTCAATCTGCATATCCCCTCTCTATTAAAGGGCTGCATTTTGAAGGCCCGTATTTAAATCCTGTCAAAAAAGGGGTTCATAACGAACGCTTCATTCGCAATTTTGAAGACAAATTTCTCGATCTACTGGATGAGTTTGGGCTTGATCATGTTTTAATCACTCTCGCCCCGGAAAAAGTTTCATCTGATTTCATTCAGGCGCTGGTTCAGGCCGGCGTTATTGTCGCGGCTGGCCATACAGACGCCACTTACGAGCAGACAATGGATGCCGTGAATGCCGGACTGACCGGTTTTACACATTTATACAATGCCATGCCCCCTATGCTATCCCGGGCACCGGGGGTCATCGGGGCCGCATTTCAAGCCCCGTCCAGTTATTGCAGCATTATTGCCGATGGAGATCATGTGCATCCTGCGGTCTTGAAAAATGCAATCGCCAGCAAAACACCTGATCACACGATCCTGATTACAGATGCCATGCCCTGTGTAGGCAGTAAAAATCCAGACTTTATCCTTCAGGGGGAGAAAATAACCGTCAAACAGGGTCGCTGCACGACTTCAGAAGGGGTTCTTGCTGGGTCGGCTATCTCGATGGAAGATGCCGTAATGCGGAGCATCAACCTATTAGGGCAGACGTTAGAGGACAGCGTTAAAATGGCCAGTGAAACCCCGGCTCGATTTATGGGTCTGGATCACAAAATTGGCCTTTTGAAACCAGACCGGCAGGCCGACCTGGTCTTTATGGATCAGGCGGGGCAGGTTCAGGAAGTTTTGACTACTTTCTGATCGATCCGCCCGAAGATTGAGTGACCTGACGGATCCAGCATCTCCATCACAACACGATCCCCGGTTTTCATGAAGGGCGTTGATGGCTGACCATTTTCGATGGTTTCAATCATCCGAATTTCTGCAAGGCAGGTAAATCCTCTGCCCCCTTCAGCGACAGTTTTTCCGGGCCCTCCGTCCAGTTTATTAGACACGGTTCCCGATCCGATAATCGCCCCAGCCCCAAGTTTTCTGCTTTTTGCCGCGTGCTGAATAAGATCCAAAAAATCAAAGGTCATATCAGTTCCAGCATCCGGGCAGCCAAACAGGGTCCCGTTATAGGTAACCTCTAAAGGACGGTGAAGCTTGCCGTCTTTCCAGTCAGAACCCAGCTCATCGGGGGTCACCGCCACAGGCGCAAACGCACTGGAAGGTTTGGAATGGAAAAACCCAAAGCCTTTTCCTAACTCAGGCGGGATTAATCCGCGCAAGGAAATATCATTTACCATCATGACCAGTCGAATTTTATCGGACGCCTCTTTCTTTTGGATGCCCATGGGAACATCGTCCGTTACGATGGCGAGTTCTCCTTCAAAATCCAGTCCCCAGGCGTCCTCCACCAGAGGAATGTCTTCGGTCGGTGCAAGGAAAGTATCCGATCCGCCCTGATACATCAGGGGATCGGTCCAAAAGCTGGGGGGCATCTCGGCCCCACGGGCTTTGCGCACCAGTTCAACATGATTAACATAGGCGGATCCATCCGCCCATTGATATGCTCTGGGAAGCGGCGACAATGCCTGCTGCTGATCAAAAACAGTCCGTTTCTCTGCAGTTCCTTTATTTAGCCGAATATAAGCCTCTTCCAACGCACCTTTTACATCTTCCCAATGATCCAAGGCGTATTGCAGCGTTGGGGCAATGTCAGTCACAGCAAGACACTCTGTCAGGTCGCGGCTAACGACAACAAGCTGCCCGTCCCGCGTTTCATTTTTTAAAGAGGCAAATTTCATATTACTTTTCCGTTTTCGCAAAATCCGGCTCTACACTGCCGTCATGCATCCACCGTGCATGTTGGGGGGCCCGTTTTGTCCGGCTCCATTCTTCCAGCATTTCCCACTTTACATGGTCCAGTTTGGCGTTCATTTCCGCCGTATCAGTATTTGCGGCAAGTTCGATCCGATGACCATTTGGGTCGAAAAAATAGATGGACTGAAACAAAGTGTGGTTGACCGGACCAAGCACATCAATGCCGTCGGCTTCAAACCGCTCTTTCGCTGCGAGGAGCTCGTCCATACTTCCAACTTTTAACGCAAGATGCTGAACCCATTCAGGCGTATTGGGGTCCTTCCCCATATCAGGGGAATTCGGCAGCTCAAAAAATGCCAGGATGTTTCCATTCCCAGCATCCAGAAATACATGCATGTATGGATCAGGCGCCTTCGTCGAAGGAACTTCATTTTCGGCAATCGCCAGAACAAAATCCATATTCAGGTATTTTACATACCAATCGACAGTTTCCTTCGCATCCCTGCACCGGTACGCCACATGATGAATTTTCTGAATTTTCATTCTCTGTTCCCTTCAGCAATAGCTCATGGTGCTAATAATAGTTTCATATGTAACTATATCAAGGATTATTATGGACATTCTTTTTTCCAAATCGTTGATACAGAAACGCCAGCCCGATCAATACAATGCCCAACCCCAGAAACGACGCAGCTCGTAACAAGCCTTCCAAGGCGGACATATCAAAAAAGAAAACCTTCACTGCGGTCAGCAGTAATAATAATAACGCCGCCTGAAGGATACGATGCCTGTCCCGTGCAATACCTAACCCCATGCCAGCGCCCGCATAACATAACCAGCCTACAGAATAGGCATACATTTCGGTCTCTCCTACCGATCCCAGCAACATGTCAGGACCATTAAAGAAGTGCCGTATTTCTGTATTCAGATACCAAAACCCCAGCAATCCAGCGAGGCCTACAATATAGGGTCCATATTTCAGATGATCTGATCTCAACACCCGTGTACCCATGAGCAGGATGACCGCAGTGCCGATATACCCAAACGAAAGCCAATTGATCAGATACCAGCTTCCTACTTCCCCTGACCGGCTAATCATCGGATTTAACAGAAGCATCGTTCCGAACACGAGCACCCCAAGTCCGAAGGCTCCCAGGATTTTCCAGGCCCACTCTCGCACCGGATTTGACCGCCGACTGGCCAACCAATACAGCCCAAGGGCATTCAAGAGCCAACTGACAACATGAATGCTGGCTTCTGCAAAACTCAAACCCAGAAATCCGACGTCACTACCGGACATCCACTGACGAACTGTCAACGCAATCAAACTTACCCAAAACAGCACCGCGCCACTTTCCAGCAAACCCGTCAGATAGTCCTGTTTTTCTTTTCCAAAAATATGCCTGGAAACAAGAAAAGCAACAAGCGGTACACCAAGCCCATAGAGATACCAATCCACAGAAAGAGAAGCATCAAACAGAAAACGAAAGAGTTCACTATCCATTTCGAGCCGTACAATAACAATGATGGCCAGCAAGGATGCGATAGGTCGGAATATTCTGATCGGGATATGGCGATGGATCCACCCCAAGGCCAAGACCTGAAGAGCAAAGGCAATTGTCAGCCATTCTGCTTCCAAAGCGGCCGCAAGTGCCAGCGATAGACCACCAGTGCCACCCGCCGCCAGCAGGCCCACCAGTAACCGCCCTGCTTCTTCAGACATTTTCTGACGAATTGTACTTGCGGCCCCCACATATCCACCAGCCAGAACCAACGCAATAACACTCCATTCAAGGGAGGTTCCGAACCCGTTATATTTCCAGAACAACAGGCAGAAAATGAGAAGTGGCATATAGACGGCATATAAAATCCCGTTAAAGGCCGATATCCCTGACTTCAGACGCCAGCCGGCCATCAAAACATAAAACGCGCCGCCAAGCGCAGACCAGATGATGACGGCAAGGTCCGGTTGCAAGACACCGTTTTGATAGGATCCCTCCGGCCATAAACCAATATAGATAAGCAAAGACGCCTGTCCGATCCAAACGGATGTCTCCAAAAACCCGTTTCGGGAAGAGGCCCACGCTGTTATCGGCAACAACAAGAACGGCAGTGCTAGGCTGGCTGGCAGATAGTTTGAAAAAAAGGCGAGCGCCAGACCAATAAATCCGACGAATGCGACCGCTGCAACCGCCCATTTTTCTGGATGACGGTAAAGGGTTCGCCAGCCATTTTCCCGTGGCCCGCTAACAGGCCCTGCAAATTGATACAGGTACAAGCCCAAGACCATACAGCCATAGATCGTCAAAACCATGATTTCTGCCGTTTTAACCGACGAGAAGACCAGCCACATCAAGAACCACAGAACAGCAAACAGCAGATTGACGCCGGCGATGAAAGGCCATTGCCGATATCTTAGGAATAGAAAACTGCCGGCCATGACACCCCCAAGATACAGATACAACATCTCGGTAGAAGGGTTTTCTGTTGATACCAATAGAGGGACAAGATACGCGCCAATCACTGCCAGCAAAGCAATGGGAGGTCCCAATAACAAGGAATAAACCAATCCCGAAGCGGCCACGACCGCCATCAACAAAAGGGCAATCAGAGGCGAAAACAGTTGATAGAGGGCATATCCAGCGAAGATAGCGCCATACAGGGTTACAAAACCCGCCGCCGAGACAATAAGCGGTAAATAGGACCAGTGTTGACGGGTCGATCCAAGATCTTCCTGACGCCGCAACCATTCAGACGCCGCCAGCATTACCAGCCCCAGCAACCCACCGGCCAACACCCGACCCCAGGGACCTAACAATTCATGCTCAAAAGAGTATTTTACGACGAAGACCCCGCCTAACGCGAGGGCGGATCCACCGATCCAAATCAGTATGCGGATATCCGTCAGACGGTCCAGCAGGCTTACCTTCGGCGCCCCGGCAATATTACTTTCAGTGTCACTTTCAGTCCGGAAAGTTTCTTGAATACCGGGCTCTGCTGGATGAGCGTCCGCGTTGATTTTTACACTCACAGATTGTTCTGTATGAGGGGAAAGTGGCTGATCTTTTGTAGGGCTTTCTTTTTCTTGTTCAGCCTGCGCCGGATCCTTAACTACCTCAGTCTGTGCCGATACAGGCCGGCCCTTAACCTCATCGGTGCGGGACCAAACAGATTGCTGTTTTACAAGATACGCAAATTTGCGTTCCAATGATCGGACCTTTAAAACCAGCCAGATCAAGAGACCGACCAACGCAAAGGGTACGAGTATTATAAAAAGCAGAAAAAAATCTTCCATAGCCCCCCCGGAAAATGATGACCCAGCATATCAACCTGAAGGAATATGGCTAGCGAAAACAATTATTTACAGCGCGATTTGAAAATAATCCACTAGGGCTCAGAAGCCTCAAGATACCGTCCCCCATCCAGAAATTCTGTCCACCAGTCGACAGTTTCGGCTCCCACATTCTGCAGATAGTCAAGATAGTCCTGTGCGAGCGTCAAATCCGTCGCTATCTCTTCCATTTGGCGTGCCGTTTCAGCCAACCGCGTTGCCTGTATGGAATAACAGGCGCCCCGCAGACTGTGACACGCAGACTTCAAGGCGACACTATCTTTTGCAACAAGCGCGTTGCTGATTTTTTCAAGTTCTTCGAAGATTGCCCCCGGGACGCTTTCCAGAAGTGCGCGCGCAGCGGCGGGGCTGGCATTGGTCGCGATATGATCGAGAAAAGCAATGTCCCCCAGTGGGACATGGTCATTTTCGGACATTGCTTACCTGCCTTTTTTAATGGAAAACAGAAACATTAATATTTGTAATTCTTTCACAAAACGCAATGTCCGTATACAATATATTATCGTTAAGATATCGGACGCCGCGCAATAGGAAGCTGATAGATAAGATGTTTCTGTCCTGAAGATCCATCCGATACTTCCGCCATTGAAACCTGATATACGTCGTTGATCGTCTCCGGATTAATAATCTGTTTTGCCTCCCCTACCGCATGCAATCCCCCACCCTTCAACAAGATCGCATGGTCACAGAAAATCTTTGCCATATTAAGATCATGCAATACGCAAATAACTGTAAATGACTGGTCAAAACTCAGTTTCTGGATAAGCGACAGCACGGCGAATTGATGTTTCAGGTCAAGTGCAGAGGTTGGCTCATCGAGAAAAAGACAAGCCCCCGTTTGTCGCCACAATTGAGCCAGTATGCGCGCCAATTGCACACGTTGTTGTTCTCCCCCGGATAAAGAGGGAAAGAGCCGATTTTTAAGATGCCGGGCATCCACCAATGCCAGCACCTGATCTACAATGTGGACATCCTCCCGGTCGGATCCGGTTTTTGAATAAGGGTTACGGCCCATGAGAACGATTTCACTCACGGAGAATGGAAAACCGACAGTGAGATGCTGCGATAGAACGGCGCGTTTCTTAGCAAGATCAGCCAGTTTATAGGATCTGAGGTCCCGGCCGTCATACTGAATATTTCCTGTGTAATTTTTCGTCGCCCCCGTGAGGCATTTCAACAAACTGGATTTTCCTGCACCATTTGGCCCAAGGATTGCGGTAATCCTGCCGGTTGGAATTTGCGTCGAGATATCGCTCAGGATACTGTTTCCCTGTTGGTCAAGGGAAAGGTGTGAGATGTCAATCATAGTCCAAACCGTCCGGTGAATTGGCGCATCAGCAACCAAAGGAAAAAGGGGCCGCCAATTAAGCTGGTCAGAATACCCACGGGCATTTCTGTTGGTGCGACAAGCGTTCTGGCGATGGTATCCGCAATTGTCAGCAAGATACCGCCAAGCAATGCTGAAGCTGGAATAAGCCAGCGATGATCAGGACCGATCACAAGGCGGACAAGATGCGGCACCACCAAACCAACGAAGCCGATCAAGCCTGTCAAGGCAACGGACGCCCCGACGCATAAGGCCGTACAAATAATAATGTTCCGTTTTACCCGGTTGCTATCCACGCCCAAATATTGGGCTTCTTCTTCGCCCAATAAAAGAATGTTCATTGCCGAAGCATTGCGCAGAAGAAAAAAAACCGCAGGAACAACAACCGAGCCGCAAACCAGAACCGACGGCCAAAGCGCCCCGCCAACACTACCCATTGACCAAAGACTGATGGCACGAAGCTGCTGATCATCGCTGATAAAACTAAGAAACCCCACGCCCGCCATTGCCAACGCATTTATCGCAACCCCGGTCAACAACATGAACGTCACAGATAGAGTACCGCTCATTCTGGCGAACTGAAAAATCACGAAACATGCAAGCAGGCTTCCAAGAAAAGCAGCGAGGCTTAACGCATACAACCCCCCAATTCCCCCGATTGATCCGGCGAACACAATAACAATCGCTACCGACAGATGGGCGCCACTGGAAACACCGATCAAGCCCGGGTCCGCGAGGGCATTCCGAAACAGGCCTTGCAGGGCGGCGCCAGAAATCGAAAGGGCCGCCCCAACCAATGCTGCCAAAACCAGCCTGGGTGCCCGTATATTAGACAGAACATTTTCCTGCAAATCGCTTAAGGACCAAACGACCAGATCTGCAACTGGGATCGATACGGCCCCAATGGTCGCGGCTACGATAAGAGAAAGGCACAGCCCTGCAAACAGGATCAAAACAAATCGTTTCTGAGTTTTATCATTGGCCACAGCAACAGAAGGACTTAATGGGGTCATAACGTTTAGGCCTAGTGAATTTTGTCAAATAAAGTGTGCGCCGCACTGATGGTTCTGGGTCCAAACCCCAATAGTAACAACGCATCCATGCCAATCACCTGCCTTGAACGCCCCGCCGGTGTGAGGGACACACCCGGTGCTTTTAGAAGACCATCAATCCCACCGGCGCCTTGCAGGGCCGAATGCGTGGTCAAAATAAAATCAGGCGCCTGCTGAATAATCGCCTCGGCGGTTAAGGGCCGAAATCCAGAATATTCTGACACAGCATTTTCACCGCCCGCCAAAGAAATAATGCCTTCCGCCGCTGTTTCCTGACCCGCAACCATCATCGGGCCCCCGCCATGCTTCATCATGAACAAGATTTTCGGCCTGCCCGCATTGGTTTGTTTTTTTACTTTTAAATCTTCAAGTGACAGCCGCAGCGCTTTCAATAGATGGGCACTTTCCTTTTCACGCTTCAACACTTTTCCAATGTCGGCGATATTCAGAAAGGTCTGTTCCAGAGTATGGGCGGCCGGTATAACAATCTGTCCCAAACCAATGGCGGAAAGCTGTTTTAATACCGGGGCGGGCCCTGCATCACTGGAGAGCAATAAAAGGTCCGGGGCAAGTGAGATAATCCCCTCAGCCGACAAGGCTCTTTGGTATCCGACTTTAGGCTGGCGTGCGGCCTCTGGCGGGTAATAGCTGGTTGTATCATTCCCAACCACCTGATGCCCCGAACCGAGAGCGTACACAATTTCAGTGATTGCGCCCCCTACAGTCACCAACTTTTCGGGAGCCTCTGCCGTTACCATGCCGCCCATCATGAACAGGGCCAGAATGGATTGGCATGTTAGATTTAACAGTTTCATTGACCCGTTCCTCGTGTCATTAAGATATTGGCGGTTTTGATATTTTGGGTTTGAAGGTAGGTAAGAAGGCCCAAGAGGCGATCGATGGAGACATCCTTGTCTCCCGCAATCACCAGTTCCTGATCGGGATTGCGCTTGACGAGTTCCAGAACAGATATTTTCAAATTTTTAAATTCATTTATTTGTTTTTTATCAACGATATAAACGTCTTTTTTAATTTCAATTATGATCGGTTTCGATACTTTTAGCGTTGGCATCTCATCCGTCACATCTTCTGGCAAGGTGACTTCAAAGGATTGAAGCACCGTTCCTGCGGTGAGCATGAAAAACACCAGCAGGATAAACAATATATCAAGCATGGGCGTAAGATCCGGCGCAAGATCGACAAGACCCGCACCATGCTCCTGTTCTGTGCGAAGCTGGATCATGCGGCCTGGTCCCGCGGCGTAGGCACGCCACTACCAGCCGACATTGCCGCCCGCTCCTTCATGACTTCCTGTTCCAACGAGGCAGCGTTTAACGCACTCGCCAAGGCTGCCAGTCTTTGCTCGGAAAAATACTGAAAAAGATAGGCCAGAAAAATCGACGGAAGTGCGATGAATAATCCAAAGCCCGTTGTCAACATGGCCTCCCACAATCCGTCTGCAATCAGGTTTGGTGAGACAGGTCCTGTTTGACTGGCGATCACCTTAAACGCAGTGACTATGCCCAAAATCGTCCCCAGTAATCCGATAAGGGGACTGAGGGTCGCAATGATCCGTAAAAACCGAATTCCGGACTGTGACTGAACCCTCAGTTTTTCCAGAGCATCACTGACAATTTCATCCCGCAAGGGTTTGCTGCAATCAGCATGGTCAGAAAGAAGTTTGTTCAAGCGAGACAGAACCTTTTTCTTCTGCCGCCCGAATTTAAGGCTGTAAACAAGGCGCTCCAGAACAACCATCGCAGCAAGAACAGAGCATAGGACCAACGGAATTCCCATTGGCCCAAGCTTTTCAAACCCATCAAGCGGCATTTTGCGCCTCTTTGTCAGTGATTTCTTCGAGGATTTCCCGCCACAATGCCTGCTCTGGGTTGCCTTCCTGACGCTTGCCGAAAAAGGTTACGATCAGGTCGCCATTTTTGTCGAAAACCTCCATTGAACTGATCAGGCCATCTTTCGTTGGCTTACGAGTGATCCAAGTTTCAGCAATTCCACTTTGATCGAGATGCAAATTAAACTTGGGGTCCAAAATATTATACCAGGCCCCATATTCCTTTAACGTGTTGATCTGGCCTGTATGAATTTGAACAATGCCCCGATTGCCAACAAAAACCATTACTTCAAAATCGTTGGACGCGGCGAGTTCCAAAACGGTCTGCGCCGAAGAGTTCGGCACCTTGCGCGCAAAATCTTCACCGATATGGCGATGCCCCTGCAATCGGGAGATTTTGAATTTACGAAGCAAAGGAAAAAACTCATGTACATCTTGCATTTTTTCCCAATGTTCGCGAAATTTCGGCCAATTAACGTCACCGTCTTCTTGTTGCGGCGCCGTTTTTTCATAGGCCTGTATGTCGAGTGGAATTGTCTGATCGTCGGCTGTGAATATCTTGACAATAGAAGCGAATGCCTCTGTGTTAGACGCTTCTGTCAGATAAACTTTGTGAATTGCCGCCCCTTCTTTGTCAAAGAACTGCAGACTGCTCCGCGGTCCGGTATCCCCGTCTTGCAACACAGCGAAAACGAAGGCCCAGTTGGAAATAAAAATCCGAAGATCAATGTCCGGGTTGATCATTAAAACATGCTGCGCAGCCCCTTTTCCAAACACTTTAAGGTCTTTGTAAACCCCTTTGCGTTCATGAACACAGTGTTCATTTCGAGAAAGCGCCATCACCTCACCAACAGCCTCCAACGCTTTCAGAATGTCAATTGGCTCATTATTCAGCCGAACAACCAAGTGTCCAACTTGCGCGGCAAGAAGCTCTGCTTCTGAAACACCAATTTTCTGTGCAGCATCACGCGCCCTGATCCCGGGGTTTTCCTCGCGCACTGTTACCAACGCGTTTTTAATCTGTTCTGCATTCATCTTTAGTTCCTTTAAAATGCTTTGATAGCCATTTATCGAATAACAAAGTCCACAGGTACACTGACCCAACTGGCGACCGTTGTTGCCCCCTGTTTGCGGGGAACAAACTCCCATTTCTGTACTGCAGCCAACGCTGCTTTATCCAACAACCGATAACCAGAGGATCGGGCAACCTTTAACTCGGTTGGTGTTCCATCCGGGGTGATGCGCACGTGAAGTTTCACCGTGCCCTGCTGACCAAGATCAAGGGCGCGCTTTGGATATCGCAAAGGGGTTTTACGCCGATAATTAGCGGTGCCGATAATACTGGCATCCGCGTCGCCTTGATCTCCAGCTTTTGCCTCTTGCCGAGTGTGTCCGATCTTTGATGGTGCAAGTCCAGCTAACTTTTCTACCAACGCAGCCGTTTTAACAGGCGCAAATTTCTGTTTATTTACAGTCTGTTCCGGAACTGTCTTTTCAACGGGTTCTGTTTGAATTGCCTGGGATGTTTCAATTAATGTTGGGCGCCGACGGGGCATAGGAACCGCATGAACGGACGCGTTCTTGAAAGGACGCACACCCGGATCCGTCGGTTCAGGAAAAGAACGTGTCTCTTTTCTGGCCGGCAAAGACGCTTCCTTGATCACTCCCGGTTTTTTGTTTATGGAGATCGTTTTCTGTGCGGCTTTTTGCATCACAACATCCAGGACCGGTTTTGTTTGAACGGCCTTGGCACCTGAGGGTGGCCTGGTAGTCTCCGGGTCCACCGGCACTGGCGCTGGCACTGGCGCTGGCACTGGCACTTTTGTTTTTTTGGCGTCGCTCCGTGGGACCGATAGTGACGACACAGCGTCTATAGTCCGGGCCCGGCTGCTGAACGTAATCTGGAACGGTTTCGCGATCTCCAGAACCGGTGATTTAACTGAGAAATCCACCACACGGATTAATCCTAGATTGAGCACGACAGAGAGGAACAGGTAGCAAAGCCACCTGCTCTTCGTATCTGTCTGTTCTGCAACCATCGTTACCATTTATAGGTAACCTTCGCGTTGAAGCTTCGCCCCTCTTCTTCAACTGAGCTACCGATCCGTTTATATTCAGCATCAAAAAGATTGGAGATACTGAAATCCACCATTACATCCTGAAACTGCCCGTCTGTTGGCGCCCAGCGATAATAAAGATCGTGCACAGCATATCCGTCTGTCGGCGTATCATTATTGCCCACCTTGTCATTGGCATCGGAAAAACGACCTCTCCAACCAAAGACGCTATCAAGGGACGTTGCGGTATAGTTCAAATCCGTAATCAATGTGATGGGTGTGGAATTCCCCAGATATTCGCCCGTATTGTCATTTTCAGCCTCGATATAGGACAGTCCTACTTTCGCGCCCAGTGGTCCCGACTGGTAGGCCGTTTCCACTTCCCAGCCAAACAGAACGGCATCTGGAATATTGGTGTTTTCGGTTGTACCGCCAAAAGCATCCACATTCAGCGCAATAAAATCTTTCCCCCAGCTTTGATAAGCGGAGCCTTTGATTTGCAATTTGTCTGTCTCAGACAGCACGTTCTGAAGATCAATTCCTGCCCCAATTTCAAACGTGGTGACCACTTCAGGCTTCAAATCCGGGTTAGGAACAAAGAAGTTATTTGGTATGGGTCCCCCGCCCGGAAAGTGTAGACCGGTTGCATAAGTTTCCGTAAGATTGGGCGCTCTAAACGCACGGGCCAGACTGGAGAACACCATGAAGGATGGTATCGGCCGATAACTCACCGCTAATTTGGGCGAAAAAGCCCCTTCACTTTGGCTGTTCCCGTTTGCATCATCACTACTATAGTGATCATAACGCAGGGCCGGAATGATCAGAAACTTACCTGCGTCCGTGTCGAAAGAAATCTCATCCTGAATATAAACCCCATATGTCCTGGAGGATGCATCGGGAACCCCGTCAAAGGTCCCCGTCGTGCTGGAGGGATCAAGAGTATCGCGGTAAAATTCTGCGCCATAAGAAAAGGTATGTGTCTGATTTTTACTTACCGAAAGCCTGCTTTGATTATCCGCCGTGAACGCTAAAGTTCTAAAGTCTCTTGAACGGACGCGCCCGGCATTGGCTCCCGTGATATCCTCTTCGTCAGTTTGTGTCCGATTGAAATATAGATGAAGCTTTGGGTTCACAAGGTCATTGGCAGGATCTTCGAACGCATATTTCAGGCTAAACTGATAGTCGCTGATATCCTTCTTGACGGCCACACCGGTGGAGTTGGAATTATTTGGCTCTTCGCCGTCATTTTTGAAGTAAACACCTTCTAAATTCACCGTATGATAATCCGCAAACGTCAGGCCTGCCTTAAGTAATCCGTTTAAAATGCGTTCTTTCGTTGCAAGCTCTTCACCTGTTCCAAGTTCCACATCACCAGACCGGCGATAGGATAAACTGCCAACCACGTCGAGCATCTCGGTGCGTCCATAGGCCGTAACGTTCGGAGTAAAATTATTATTGGCCGTCCTGAAAAGAATGGAATTGGATACACCAAAATTCTCACCAGGCGACAAGAGGTCAGCAGCTTCTTTTGTTTTAAAAGCAATAACACCCCCGATACCGCCCCCGCCGTAAATCGAAGAAGAAGACCCCCTTACGATTTCAACAGATTTCAACAGGGAACCATCGATAAACTGCCGACCATCGTGGCCGGACTGAAATTGCTGACGCCGTCCATCGATTAACGTAATAACGGCATCATCAGAATATCCGCGGATACGAACAGTCTGACTGGAAGAGCGCGGACCACCACCAACTTCAACGCCAACCTGATGTTTTAAAATGTCATTCAGGTTTCCGGAAGTCGCGTTTCCAGCGTCCTCCAAATCCACCGTCCCCACCATGGAAGGGACATTAAATGTGGATTGAGGACTACGGGTTGCATATACTGTCACCGCGTCCAACTCGGTATTTGGCTGTACTTCCTCTGCCATTGCAGGGGTTAGAATGGTCGTCGATAATAATGCAGCCTTAATGACCACACGCAAAGAACCACGCATAAAAAGTTTCCTTTGTACGTATTGGCTCTTATCGCTGGCTGCCTGGCTACTCGTTTGCTTGGCTGGGTGGCTGCAATAAGCCTATTTTGTTAATATGAGTTTCCCGTTTCCAGTGATCCTCATGCGATATTCCTGCTGTTCGTGCAGAATGATCAATTCACTGGAATTACCGAACAGATCCTCTGTTCGGATTTTACCGCACCTTAGATCCTGGGCGATCCTGGCTGTGCTTTCTTGTGATTGTTCGTGTTTCATCATTCATTCTTAACAGCGGGTTAATTTAGGAATGATTATCAATTGCGAAAGCGTCTGTCAATTATAATTGCGAATTATTCTTAATAGCACCTGCTAAGGCTTCTTATTATCCTCTAAAATCATCTTGGATGCTTTTTCAGCAATCATGATAACCGGGGAATTGGTGTTTCCTGACACAATCGTTGGCATGATGGAGGCATCCACAATGCGCAAACCAGAAAGACCGCGGAGCCTTAGACGATCATCCACGACCGCCATCGGATCCTGTCCCATTTTACAGGTTCCCACAGGATGAAAAATTGTCGTCGCGATATTTCCAGCTTCAACCGCAAGCTCTTCATCACTTTCAATGGACGCTCCGGGCAGAAACTCTTCGGGTTCATATTTTGCGATAGCCTTTGCGCTCATCAGTTTACGGGTCAAACGAATACTTTTCGACGCAAGCCGTTTATCTGCTTCGTCTGATAAATAATTTGGAACAATGGCTGGTTGCTGTTCCGGATCGACAGATTTCAGATGAATGCTTCCTCGGCTTTGAGGCCGCAAATTACAAACAGAAGCTGTAACGGCCGGGAAAGGATGAAGAGGTTCCCCCAGTTTGTCAGTGCTGAGTGGCTGGATGTGATATTCCAGATCAGGTGTTTCCAAAGATGGATCGCTCTTGGCGAAAATACCCATCTGGCTTGGCGCCATAGACAATGGCCCGGACTGATTTACCAGATACTGCAAACCCATTTTTGCTTTTCCAAACAGACTATTCGCCTGTTCATTCAGCGTCTTGGCATTCTTAAGCTTAAAAACAGTGCGGATCTGCAAATGATCTTGCAGGTTCTCTCCCACTCCGGGAAGGTCAAGCTCTGTTTCAATCCCGAATTGATCCAACAGACTTTTTTGACCAATACCGGATAGTTCCAGTATTTTAGGCGAATTGACCGCGCCCGCCGACAAAATAACTTCCCGGCCCGCCCGTGCAATACTGGGTTTGCCGCTCAGGGTAAATTGCACACCTGAAATCCGTCCCTCTTCAATCACAAGCTTTTCTGTCAGTGCATGGGTCAGGACCGTTAGATTAGTCCGTTTTTCGGCTGGCTTTAAAAACGCTTTTGCAGTGCTCCAACGGACACCTGCTTTCTGATTTACTTCAAAATATCCAGCCCCTTCATTGGTTCCCCTGTTGAAATCGTCCGTTTTCGGGATCCCGATTTCCTCGGCCGCATCGCAAAATGAATCCAGTATTTCCCAAGACAGACGTTGCGGCTCTACCCGCCATTCACCGTCTGTACCATGCAGGTCGTTTTCGCCCTTATGATGATTTTCAGAACGTGTAAAATACGGAAGAACATCATCCCATGCCCACCCGGTATTCCCCAATTGTCGCCACTGGTCATAATCGCGGGCCTGGCCGCGCATATAAATCATACCATTTATCGAGGAACACCCACCCAGAACCTTGCCTCTTGGATAACTGAGGGCACGACCGTTCAGACCTTTATCCGGTTCTGTGTTCATCATCCAGTCTGTTTTCGGGTTCCCCATACAGAACAGATATCCAATGGGAATATGGATCCACGGATAGGTATCCCGCCCCCCCGCTTCAAGCAACAATACTTTGTTTTTCGGGTCGGCAGATAATCGATTAGCCAGCACGCAGCCAGCAGAACCGGCTCCAATTACAATATAGTCGAAAATACCCAAGTCCTGCTTATCAATCATTTTATTCCTCCGCGAACAGAACTTTAATGGCTTGCCCGAGGACAAGTCGATCTTTTTTTATCCCGTGCGCCAAACAAAAAAAAGGGCCTGCATTCCTGCAGGCCCGATCGATGAAAATAATACCAGCTATGTTTATTCACATCAGGAGAAATATCTCAGAAGCATTGAAACAAGTTCAGATTGCCTTGCTACCCCCAATTTACTCTGAGCAGACTTCAATTGATTGCGGATTGTAACAACACTGACACCCCTGTTTCTCGCAATTTTGTCCGTGCTCTCACCATTTACCAACTGTTCCACGACACAGGTTTCTGCCTGGCTTAACCCAAAATACTCCATTAGTTTCTGGGTTTGTGCCGGGTGACGACCATTAGGATCACGGATAAGTAAAGTAATATAATCACTGGTATCCGTGTCAAATTCGGTTGATACCAATGATTCAAGTTGATCATGACCGACCATCGCAATCATTGGCCAGCCATCTGCTTTAGGGATCACAAACGAACCGTCATCAATTGCGCCGGAACTTGTTTCGCTTTTCTTATAACTCATCAGATATTGCATAAGAAATTGTTGTGCGACTTCGTCGGTACAATACACCTTCCCTTTTGGGTCCAGTGCGATAACGTCCCCCCACTCCAGCAATTTTTCGGCATCCCGATTAGCGAAAACCAACCGTCGATGACCATCCAGAATAAGAATTGCAGGGGTCAGGGTATATAAAATACCAAGCGCGGTATCGTAAAATCCGTTTGAAGATTTATTTTGAGGAGCCTTCCTCCGCTGATTATCCGCTTGCCTATTCTTCCGTAAAGGGGATCCAATCCCTTTAGATTTAACATCCAATTCATAGGATCTTTCCAGATCATTCTTTTCACTGGAACGATTAGAACCGCGTACAAATAAATCAAAACCTAAATCGGTCACGAGTAGATTCCTCCACTAAAACACATCAACTCACTTACTATAGGAAAAGCAGCGAATTGAATCGTGAATGGAAAATAAGCGTGTTATTCACCCACCCCTGCCTTGCGCAGGCCGGTAATGTAAAGATCGTTCTTGTCTTCGGTCAGGGGAGGATAATTTTTAAGATGCCATCCAACGGAGAAATCCGGTTGGTATTCTTTAAATTTACTAATGAGTTGTTCCGCTTCTTTATGTCGGTTCAAATGACCCAGGCTTGAAATGAGCGGACGATAATTAGCGTGAAAGTTCGGACTATTCCGTAATACCTGTTTACCCAGCCGAACCGCCTCTTCAAAATGCCCGGACAACATGCTCGCAATGCACCGCGCTGTATCGAAATAATATGGATGGGGATCAAACGGCATTACTTGACGGCATCTTTCAAGCTTTGCCAATGCATCATCGGACTGCCCCAGATAACATAATGTAATCGCCTTAAAGCCCCATGCATAGGCACAGTTCGGGTTTGACTTCATCGCCCGGTCAAAATATTCAATTGCCCCTTTAAAATCGTGATGAACAAAAGCTTCCAGATGACCAAAGATCGATAACACATTGTCATCATTGGGGCTTAGCTCGTTTGCCCGTTGCATCAGGGCGCGGATTTCTTCATCAACCGAAAAATTGTCTGATCGGTATCCCTGCCCGATTTCGATAGATCGCAGAAACGCGAGCCACGCCATGGCTTCGGCATATTTGGGTTCAATCAATAGCGCCCGCAACAGGTATTTTTCCGCAGTCTGCACAGCGTCTGGCGTAAATTTGAACATTGTCAGTCGCGCTCTACTGACACACTGACGCGCCGTAAGCCGGACTTCCTCAGTGTGGTTTGCCCGTTCCAGTTCTTGCAATTCGACAAACCGGATCAGCTCAATCGCTGCCTGAATAGCCTCACCCTGCAACTGTTGTAAAGCTTCCCATTTTTTACAAACGACCCGTTTCATCCACAAAATATCAGTACTGCTTCCTTCCAGAAGTTGAACCAGAATAGAAATATTCTGAGCGTCAGTCACAACTGTTGCCCGCACAATATAGCTGACAGGCGGTTGTTCCGACTTATTAGAAATACCGCTGGAAAAACCATCCGTCAGAAAAGCGCCATCCCGGATGGAATAACGCCGATTGCAGGAAATCTGCTGGCAAAGATCCGCTCGGAATACTTGAGAAAAATACTCAACATCTGTCTCAATGGAGTTTGTTTGAAACTGGCAAATTTCGATAACCGGACGCAACAGGCTGCTCTCTGGCCCCGTATTTTCACTCCGCAAAACTTCTGTACTGGCGACCGCAAGTTTTTGCCCGATATCAACCTTATCCAATAAGGCACAGATCTCGGCAGAAGGTTCCTCACCAAAATTTGTCATCAGATCGTTTTTATAACGGTCAAACTGCTGGACAGCCGCAGACCGATTATTATCAGACAGATAACTTTGAATAAGCGCGTGATGGGCCTGCTCGTCTGACGGATTTATGCGTAATAATGCCGATGCAATATGACGGCTCTTATGGGAGGAAGCCGCATGTTCGCGGGTATAGTCCAGATACAGCTCAAACGACCGAAACAAATCGCGTTCTGTCCGGGATCGTTCAATTAACAACCATTCCTCAAAAGCGTCACCCTCAACAGCGCAATCCATCAGCAATTCTCCAAAATCGCATTGAAGAATCTGGTCAGCCAGAGAGGGGTCAAATTGTTTGGCGCAATAACTGGCGAGGCGCGCGTCCACCCATAAGGTGTTCAGGTCCAGTTTTAAATAGTGCTTGTCCGCTGTAAAAATTGAACTCCCCACGCTTTGCTCAATTTCGCGAATTTCTTTGACGGCCTGCCGCAAACTTGCCTTGGGGTCTTTACCTGTCTCCCAAAGGACATCCGCAATTTTTTGCCGTCTGAGTACACCACTGGGTGAAAGCGCAAGCATCGCCAGAATAGCCATTGTTTTCTGACGCAACTGCGGTGACGGCTCACCCTCAACGGGCTCCCATCTGAAATGTCCTAATAAATAAAGGCGTGACGACATTCACTCTCATCTCTTGCAACAAACGGCATACCAATGGACCTAAGCAGTAGATGTTAGTATCAACCATAAAAAAAACAACCTTAAAGGCGGCCATTAAGCCAATTGGATCATGACATTTATTTAAATTAGTGTTGAATTGTAAATGGGCGCAGAAAAACACGATCAATGACACCAAAGTGAAGCAACATGCCAAATAGAGAAATTCGAGAGGTTTGTTTCGATCCACTCAGTGAGCCCGTTTGCCTGTCTTTAAATCTTAAAACAGATTATCCCAGCACCTACCAGATAACATCCCATGACTGTTCCGGCACGTTTCAGGGTACTCTCATGATCGGCAACAACATAAGCGGCCCAACCGATATCATTACCTTGCCCATCTGCACATCTGCGTTGGACCAACAACATATCGGCTGGCATTTTACAATCGCGGCCCCATCAGACAGAAAGAAAGTCACCTATAGTATCGAAATCAATTTAAGTCAGGGCCACCAACTATTAACCCCTGAGCCCATTTACATTTGTGGACATCATGAAATAGAAAAGGTTGTCATTGGTTTTATAAAGCTGGTAGCGGATCAAAGCCTGCCAGAAAGCCATATTCTACCCTTTGCAGCAGAAAACTCGGCTTAAGGTCCGACTCAATTGAACTTTGTTCTTGCAGTACAAAAATTACTGTTGCACCGAATAAAGGTCACTTGCCATCATAACCGCCTGAGTACGATTTTTTGCGTTCAATTTTTTCATCAGATTTGAAACATGAACTTTCACTGTACCTGCTGAAATCCCCAGATATTGTGCTATGTCCTTATTCGATTTGCCCTCTGATATGGCTTGAAGGATTTGGACCTGGCGTGGTGTTAACAACTCCATGATAGGATGCGGCAGTGTTGACTGTTCGATTGAGGTTTCTTTATCGACCTCCTGAAGGCCACTAAAAACCTCGGGCGGGAAATACTGCCCACCAGCCAATACAAGGTCAATGGTGGCCATTGTTACATTGGACGATGCGGAACGATCGAGAAAGCCTTTTACATTATTCTCAAAAACCTCACGGACCATTTTCAGGCATACTGCATTTCCAACGATCAGAACTGGTGTGTTGCAAGCATATTCCTTCAGGCGCACCATATCCACATCTGAAAACGTCATGCCATCCTGCAGTCCCAGCAAAACAATGTCGACCCCGTGATCATCGATACACTGATACGCTTCACGCAGGTTACTTGCTTCACAAATTGTGCATCCGTCAAACTTCTCTTCCAGAGCTACCTTATAGCCCCGCCTACAGATTTCAGAATTATCAACTATCAAAGCACGCATCAGGAGAACTTTCTTATAATTTTTTTACCTCAACAGAACAAAAAATATCAGTCAATTACAGAAATGTTAAGTTAATCTAGGATAAAATTATCATTTTATTACAATAGTTTGCCAGAAAATACGTTTAGGTGAAAAACCACATCCTTCGGCATAATCTTTTTGTCATATTTCGACTGCAGTTATAGGTACAAAAACAAATCTTAAGCTGCGACACGCGTTAAAAATGGAATCAAATTTTTTAAAGCAAACCCTGCGTCAAGCCGTAAACGCTGAAATCATACCGGTTATATAAAAAGAAATCTTCGGCCAATTCTGATAAATTTTCTCTTTTCTTCATTGATTTGGCACAAAGAACCTTTTGTTGCCTAAATCGTATCCACCCGACGCTGTCTTTAAAACAAGGGCGGACCATTCGGAAACTGATCTGCTTTTTTGTATCGGTTCGGATTTGAAGCAAGGGTCGCCGTCACAGCAACCAGCCTTTTTAAGTGCAGAATTCCCTGTCCGATATCGGCTCCAACAAAACAGTATAACCAGTGGTCAAATTTGCAGCCTGCATTCCGCCACATGAATATAGAAAACAACTGTTTAAATTCTTCCCCCGCCACATTCCGGGTACCCTCTACCCTGAAGACCGACTATAACTTGGAAAACAGCGAAACACTGAATAAATCAGGCGAAACACGGGGCATGTGCAATCTTACTAATGCTTCTCAAAACCACTATCAACATGTTGTTTTTAAAGGATTTTATTTACTTTAAATGCAAAAAAACCTAAAGTAAAATCCAGACTGTTTGGGAGGCACTAATGAAGGGCGATATGAAAGTTATTCGGCAGTTGAATCTTGTTTTAAAGAATGAACTGACTGCAATAAATCAGTACTTCTTGCATTCTCGGATGCTGGGAGATTGGGGATTGGAAGAGCTGGAGGAAGCAGAATACAAAGAGTCGATCGTGAAAATGAAGATGGCCGACAAGGTCATAAAACGAATTCTGTTTCTGGAAGGATTACCCAATTTACAGGATCTGGGAAAGCTTATGATCGGTGAAGACGTCGGCGAAATCCTCTCCAGCGATCTGAAAATGGACACCCGCGCGCATGAAGCGCAAAAGGCCACAATCGCTCTGTGTGAAACATGCCAGGATTATGTAACCAGAGACATGCTGGAAGAAATCCAGACCAAGCAGGAAGCGCATATGGACTGGCTTGATATTCAACTTGGCTTGATAAAAACCATGGGCCTTCAAAATTACATTCAAACTCAAGCATCCTGAGGAGTAGACAAATGAAAGGAAGCAAAAAGGTTCTCGACCAGCTCAATGAGTTGTTAAAAGGAGAACTGACCGCCGCGGACCAATATTTTGTCCATTCTGAAATGTATAACGACTGGGGTCTGGGCGACCTGTATGAACGTCTGCACCACGAGTTTGAAGAAGAACTTGAACACGCCAAGAAACTGATCGAACGGATCCTTTTTTTGGAAGGTGTTCCGCAAGTAGGCGCCCGCGATCCATTATTGATCGGAACAGATGTTCCAACCATGCTTCAAAATGATTTGAAGTCTGAATTGTCAGTGGTTGCAGCCTTGAAAAAAGCCATCAGGATTTGTGAAGAAGAGCAGGACTATCAATCCCGTGAAATTCTAGTCAGCCTTCTGGAAGATACGGAAGAAGATCACACCTATTGGCTTGAAAAGCAATTGGGCCTGATCGAAAAAATGGGATTGGAAAACTACATCCAGTCCAAGGCGTCTTCCAACACCTGATAAGCTCTCCAAAAGCCGGTGCCGCCCTTTCCCGCTTGCGCGAATGCGGCCACCTCCGGCTTTCAGGCTCTTTTTCTTCAAAGCCTTTGGGCACCCAGCTGTTAGTGAACTGGCCCGTGGTTATTCCCTGATCGACACCCCCGTTAAGGCCGCATGTATTTGAAAGACAGATAATGGCTTGACTTATTTGCGAATGATTATCATTATCATTATCATTAAATTATCACTCGAAGCTATAATCATCTGACTTTATCAACGGGCTTGTCATGCAACGCGAAACTGACCTTCCAAATTCCCTGAATTCCCTCTGCTTTGCCGAGCAACTTACCCTTTGGAGTGTCCGGTATTGGGCGGACAGGTATCGGGAACAAGACCCTGCTTCCAACATTCTGAAGGATGCCTATCGCCTTGCAAAAGTTGAGGATGGTATGATCAGTCTGGATAATTTCATGACCCTTCTCATTACCGGAAATTGTCGCACCGTCGATATTCGCTGCCTATGCTGCGAGGGTATTTCCGCTGATGAATGGCGCATATTGCAATCATTGGGATTGGCGCAAGTTGGCAAGAAATACGAGATCGCCCCACTCCTCTCTTCCTTTTTAGAGCCAACAAGCACCCGTCTTGCCCTTCCCGTTATACGTCAATGGTCCGCGGCACTCGCAGCTGCCGCGCATTGGCTGCCAATTCGAAAACAAGCACTTGAAGTCGTGCGTAAGAATTTTGCAAAGGCCAGCAACCGTTCAGAAGACACCCGGGCAGCATATTCGGCAAACCCGATCTTTCATTAACCGGTTGGTCTATTTGAGTCCCTTTTCGATCCAGGTCAGCGCATGTCCCAAAGGACCCCGAATCCCCGCTTTGGGTGCATCTGGCCGATCTTCCTGAACGCGTGGGTTTTTCTCAAGGACCAGCAGGATTTCCTTCGCGTCGTTCAGGTGTTTTTTAGAAATCGAAGATTCTGCGGAATGTTTCATATCTGTAATCAGGATTTTATGCACGGCACTGGTCAGCGTCCAAACAAAATGCAGTCGGACCCCCAGTAAATTGTCATCCTCCGCCAATCGTTTCAGGCAATTGATCGTATCTGGAAATAACGAAGGCATTGGCCTTTCACGCAGCGCCACCGCAGCGGCATAAATTTCGGCAGATGTCGCCCCGTCTCTCAGCCAGTGCTTGACGACATCCATATCGTCCAGATTTCGAGCCTCGGCTTTTAAGGCCTGCCGTGTCTCTTCAAGTTCGGGGACCGGGACATGTTCGTCGAAATTATTGAGGATCGCCCTAACCCGTTTCTCCTGTTGGGAGAGTTCATTTTCCAAAACCGCAATTTCTTCCCGACTTTCCCGGACTTCATTTTGCAGTTTTTCCAGTTCCACCTCCAAACCGCCTAGTTTAAAACGACTAAGGCGTTCCAGAAACTCTGGATGTCGCCCTATCCAGATAAGGGCTGCAATGGCCAATAACGGCCAAATCGAAAAATTCTCGACGATTACTTTGAAGTAATCGAACATTGTACCAGGCTGTTCTGTCATTGGGTTTCCCCTTTTTTACAAAGGACAATCTTGTTATGAAAGGCTTGCAAGCGCTTGAATACAGACAACAGAAGAAATCATTAATTTCAGGTACTTCTTGCCGTCATTGTAGGGTATGATCCCCACCAACTTTCCTACAAGCGAAAATTATATGACCAACAATACAGAAATTTGGACACCGCCTCTTTCCTTCGAAGAACAATTGAAGAAATGGCTTGTACCTGCCTCACTTTATATCAGATATAAAACATGGAAGGAATTGCGGCGCGGTGAAAAAGAAATTGCGATGCTACCATTTCTGGTTCGTCAAAATAGTATTGCTTTGGATATCGGTGCTAATAAAGGGGTATGGAGCTTTCAACTATCCAAACTTTGTCCAAAAGTTCATGCGTTCGAACCCAACCCGAAAATGTACGCAGTTCTGGCGCATTGTGCCCCTGATAACGTTGAAACCCATCCCGTCGCGTTGTCCAACGAAACGGGCACCAGCAAAATGTATATCCCGAAGCGGTCCAATGGCAGCTACTCCAATCAGGGGGCTTCGCTCTCTACCGTCATTGCCGAAAAGGACCATCAGGAAATCAATGTCGAAACCCGTAAACTGGACGACTATGAATTCGAAAATATCGGCTTTATTAAAATCGATGTGGAAGGGTTTGAAATGTCCGTTCTTGAGGGAGCGAAAGAAACCCTCGCCCGTTGCCACCCCATCCTGATCATCGAGATGGAGGAGTTGCATACCAAGCGGACACTAAATGATCTGGTGAATGAGGTGGAAAGCTATGGTTATGAAGGCTTTTTTCTCGACGGCGATGTATTGACCAAATTCACCCCCCACTACAAAGGGAACCATGTGGATAACCGCGGCGACTACCTGTTCAATTTCATCTTTTTGCCAAAATAAAGCACAATTCTATAATGTTGTTTATCCGCCGAATAAAGGCGGATTACGTACCCAAAGGCCTCATGAAAAATTTTTTGGTAAACGAAAGAGGCTTCTACAACTCTTTTGATTTCGGCGATTTAGTCACACGCTTAAGGCAGGATTAAAACCCAATAATCCAGTGTCCGACCGTCTTATATGGAACAAAATTAACCCGTCCAAAGAAGAGCAACGTTTTTTGGATAAATTGTGGGGGTTTCTCAAGTGTCACCGAACCATGGCATCGGATCGATATAGGGTCAGAAGACCATCACCTTCCCGCCGTATCCAATCCTATTGTATCGCCCAGACCGCCTACTTTGATAAAGAACGGACTTAAGCTTCCCTCAGACAGAAAGAACGAAGTCCGCTACTTAATATCAAAGGAAACCCAAAAATCTTTTTCCTGCATTCAATTTCGTTAAAAGGAAAACCGTTATCCTTTGCAGGCATCCGGTCCCTTAAAACGCCAAACCTATTCTGCATGCAGCCTTGAAAACGAGTATTTAAAATATGGCCAGCAAGTGTGGTCGTGCCCCTATGCCTGATGGATCCAAGGCTTGCTGTTACGCTAGCTGGATATTGCAGTGTTAGAAGGTCAGAGTTGGCTGCCATGCTTTGAGGCGCATATAATGGCCGTCACATCAATATCGACCAGCAGAAAACCGGTGACCCGGCGTGGGTTCCGATTCACAGAGATTTTAAACCTATCCTTGATGGAGCAAAGAAAAAGGCGCTCGCCATCGTAACCGGCAAAAAAGTCATGTCTTTAACGCCAGGTGGACTGAACACGAACTTTGACAAGACAAAAGATAAGCCGCTGAAAAAAGGGCTTGTCGGGAAAGGTCTAACCATTCACGGATTGCGCACAACCGTTGCTACGAGATTGGCCGAGGCAGGATGCACGCCAGCGGAGATAAAGGCCATCATCGGACATGCATCTGATGCGAGCATCAGGGTCTATACGGAAGAGGCAAACAAGCGGGTAAATGCCGACGCTGCCATTCTAAAATGGGAACAACGGAGCAACAAAGATGGAAAATTTTAATGGAAAACAGGGTTAGCAAGACTTCCTTAAATCTCGCTAACCCTTTGCAATAATTGGCGACCCCAGCACGATTCGAACGTGCGACCTACAGATTAGAAGTCTGTTGCTCTATCCAGCTGAGCTATGGGGCCTGGAATTTCTAAAGGCTAAATTCAGCCGCGAACACGGCTAAAAGAAAAATTATCCGCATAGGTTTTGATATTCAGCTTGCGTTCTTTGGGTTCAAACACCGTGTATTCGATCCCGTTTTCTTCACAATATGCAATGGCGCTTTCTTTGCTATCAAATTTCAGACTGACTTGAGAGGCCATATCATCTGACCCAGTCCACCCCATCAAGGGATCACTTTGACGCGCAGAAACAGGCGTGTAATCAAGACGCCACTTTTTCATATTGCGGCGACCAGACTGCATTGCATTCTTAGCTGGTCGATAGATTCTAGCTTTCAGACTCATGTCACATCATTTCCCAATATGCGCAAATGCCTTTGTTGGCACATAATCAACTTCTTCCGGTCCCGGAGGATCCCAGTAGAGTTCCAATGTGGACGTGTTTTTCTTTTCAAAATAAAGAACACGCACCGGATACCAGCCTGGCTCAGAAATCTCAAGCGTTATTTCATCAGAAAAACGATCTGCATGGACCTCGGGGTCCTCGTAAATCATTTTATCCCCGATGGTCAGACGAACACCGTCATTGGAATGTACCATAAAGGTATAAGGCCCAGACCTTTCGAAATTGATAAAGCCTGTAATATCGGCGCCAACCATATCAGTCGCAGTTGCCGTGAGGACAGGCCCCTGGCCCACCTGATAGTTCAATTGAGGGATTGGCGGACCGGCTTTGCCCTTGTCATATTCCATCCATTCAATGAATTCCCGAATACTGTTAAGTTTCGCACCATAATATTGAACGGCCAACCCCGGTTTCAGGGCAGAGGCAGCTGGCTGCGGGCTTGCTGGTTTCAATCCGGTTATGACATCGGCCTGTGCAACGGTCGCCGCGACACTAAGGCCAACTCCGATTGCCACGCCTTTAACAAACTTCCCAAACATTGCGATCATTGTGTCTCCCACCCAATTCAATGTTACCCCTACAATTTATTTAGAAATAACGGCAATTAAAAGATGCGTTTATCCTGATGGCCTGTTTTTTCGACCAAAAAACCGTTTTTAATCGAAAAAACATCAATATTGCCTGATTAACGAATTACCGGCAGTCAAAACTTCCTGATTTACGCTCGTTATGACAAATATCGGAGGGAGAACCTGTCCCATGCTCAAGAATCTGCATATTTCCCGCAAGCATAGCAGAATTTGCACCGACTGAGAGGGATGGAGTGACCCCAATGGTAAGAACACCAAGAAAAAGGATCGTTAAAAGCGATGTTTTTGAATGCATAATACCCTGCCAAATAAATTTTGTTGTTGATCTTATTGTCAAACAATCAAACCAAGCCGGTTCGTTGTTCAGTCCCTTTATTTTTTAGCGGATTTCGAAACATATTGTAAATAGCGGGCTTTCGCACCTGCAAAAAAATCGCAGATTTATCCTGCGATTTAAACACAAAAAAGCCCTTCAAGACGTTGATCCTGAAAGGCTTTTTGTTGGTCGGGGCAGCAAGATTCGAACTTGCGACCTCTCGCTCCCAAAGCGAGCGCACTACCAGGCTGTGCTATGCCCCGTGTGTCGGTGGCGATGATCTACACCTTTGCGACAGACCCTGCAAGAAAAAGTTTTCCTTTTTTTCATTTTTTTTGATTTTTCTTAGTCGTGTTCGCGCTTGATATAGTGAAAAAGGGCGTCTGCCATAAAGACTTTTCGGCGCCCGACTTTCAATATACCCCGCACAAACGCTATGGATCGGGTATCCCGCACCAGTTCACAATGTGCCTCAATCCAATCCCCTTCACGGACGGGGGACAAAAATTCAGAATTCATCTTAATCGTGACACATCGTTTCCCGGTTCTGTAAAATACGGTCCTTGCGAGCGCTGAATCCATAAACGACATCAACATCCCTCCGTGAACATAGTGAACGCCGTTCAAGTGCCTCTCATCTGATCGAAACGCCCGTATCACAGTGGTGTCGTCGACAATTTTTTCGAAATAAGGGCCATTTCTGGTCGCAAAGGCAGCAAAGCCGGTCACTTCTGTAAACCCTTCTGGAATACCCTGATCACTCTTTCTAGTTTTGTTTTTTATTATTTTTTCCACGTTCTATCCAATTCACAGGTTCCTTTTAAACAGACTGTAAACCAACCGGTCACCAATTTGCACCCCGTGTTTATCTGCAAATCCGCTTACCACTTCCAAAACCGCGAATACGGGCATTGGGGGCGTGATCACCGTCAAATCATGAGGCTGTGCATTTCTGTGGATATAAATAATTTTACCGCGCCGATCTGCAAAAAGCATATCCAAAGGTAGAAATGTGTTTTTCATCCACATGGATACAGGGCGGCTTTGATGAAAAACAAACAGCATTCCATCATCGTCAGACATTTCCTGAACAAACATCAGACCGCGATTTCGCTCTTCTTCTGTTTGGGCGACATCAACTGAAACTTCTATTGCACGGGTAGATGTTTGAACGAACAAGCGCTTCTTATCCGCAAAAACAGGCTCGATGAAACTGATCACGCCAAAAATCAGAAAAACAAAAGAAACATATGGAAAATGCAGTTTGTTTCGATATTCATTTGCCATATGCATGTTCTTCCTTATGATGACGGCTACTCGGGGGGAGCCATCGTGCTGAGAGGTTCCATGTCGGAACGACCCCTTTTACCTGATCAGGCTAGAACCTGCGTAGGAACGAGATAATGGTTGTTGACGACACTTCTATCACGCCGAAAAACCAATCGGCCGATTTGCCGCCCCCTCAGTCACGTGAAGGGGGTAAGAGTATCGACGCGACCTCCGCTCCCTCTCTTCATATTGGACTTGCCCGCATCGCCTTTCAAGGCCAATCCATTCTTGAAAACATTGATTTCACCCTCGCAGGCGGGGAAACGACCTGTTTACTGGGTCCGAGCGGTGTTGGAAAAACCAGCCTGCTTAAAAGTATTGCCGGATTTCTTCCAATTCAGGAGGATGGTCACATATCAGCCAGCGATAACAAGCCACTAAGGGGTCGGGTTGCCTATATGGGGCAACAGGATCTACTTCTTCCCTGGGCCTCTGTTTTGGACAATGTCGTAATTTCCAATCGGCTGAATGGCCAACGTCCGGACGTATCGCGCGCCGGGGAAATCCTCAAGGCTGTCGGTTTGGAAGATCATGGCCATGTCCTGCCCGATCAACTATCAGGAGGAATGCGTCAGCGTGTTGCGCTGGCCCGCACCCTTATGAATGATCATCCTATTGTTTTGGTGGACGAGCCTTTTTCAGCATTGGATGCGATCACCCGTCACCGTTTGCAGGCGCTTCTGGTCAAACTTCTAAAAGGCCGAACCGTTTTAATGATCACCCATGACCCGATGGAAGCCATTCGTGTGTCCCATCATATTTTTGTGCTTGCTGGCAATCCCGTCCTGCTGTCTCCGGTATTGCATATGGACGGAGAGCCACCGCGCCTGCCAACGACCGAAGAACAGCGAGAGCGGTTAAATTTGATCCTGAGCATGCTGGGCCTGACCCAAGAGGATCAAATATGAGGATTACCCGAATTCTTATAACCTTGGGCGGACTGTTAGGAATATGGAGCCTGATCGTCTGGGCAACGGATCTCCCCAAATTTATCTTGCCTACGCCCGTTCAGGTCTTCTTCAGTTTCGTAAATCGGTATGACATTATCTTTGAACATGCCCTCACCACAGCCACCGAGATCATTCTTAGCCTGATCATCGGAATTGCTCTGGGGATCATCTCTGCATTGCTGATTTCCATGCACCGCCCGGCCCGTCAGTGGATCATGCCGGTGTTAATTGCCAGTCAGGCGGTCCCGGTTTTCGCCATTGCCCCGTTGTTGGTACTTTGGCTGGATTACGGGATGTCATCCAAAATCGTTATGGCGACCCTCATTATTTACTTTCCGGTCACCGTCAATTTCCTGGATGGATTAAACCGTACGCCACCAACCTGGATGGATCTATCGGACTTAATGCAGCAGTCCCAGAAATCCTTTCGCTTTATCAAAATATATCGGCAGTACCGCTTCATTCGCGTCCCGTTTGCCTTACCGGCGCTGGCATCCGGGATGCGCATTGCTACGGCTGTTGCGCCCATTGGCGCAGTCGTTGGTGAATGGGTTGGTTCGTCATCCGGGCTGGGATATCTGATGCTGCATGCAAATGGCCGAATGCAGACGGACCTTCTCTTTGCAAGTCTGTTCACCCTGACCTTGATGGCCATCAGCCTTTATTACCTCATGGATTATCTTTTACGCCACGCATTGTCGTGGCAACCCGACAATTCTTAGACCCATAGACTTTGGAGCTTCCCTTATGAAATTTAGATTTTTACTGGTTTTATTGGCCCTTATGGTGCCGTTGAAAGCAGCAACAGCAAATGAAAAACTGACGGTCCTTCTGGACTGGTTTGTCAATCCGGATCACGCTCCGCTGATTATTGCCAAAGAAAAAGGTATTTTCGCGAAAAACGGTCTGGATGTGGAACTAATTGCCCCAGCCGACCCTAATGATCCACCGAAACTGGTAGCCGCCGGAAAAGCACCCCTCGCAATTTCCTATCAGCCGCAACTTCATGTTCAAGTTGCAGAAGGTCTTCCTCTTAAAAGGATTGCAACTCTGGTCGCAACGCCCTTGAACAGTCTTGTCGTTCTTGAAAAAGGACCGATTAAAAGCCTTGCTGATCTTAAAGGGAAGAAAGTCGGGTTTTCTGTTGGCGGTTTTGAAGATGCTCTCTTGAGTGCCATGCTCTCCAAACATGGCCTCTCCCTTTCTGACATCGAACTTATCAACGTCAATTTCAGCCTTTCCCCATCCCTTCTTGCAGGGCAAGTCGATGCTGTGATTGGGGCCTTTCGGAATTTCGAATTGAACCAGATGGATATCGAAGGTCATCCGGGCAAAGCCTTTTATCCAGAAGAAGAAGGTGTACCCGCGTATGATGAATTAATCGTAGTTGCAAATTCTGAAAATCTGGACGACCCGAGGTTCAAGCCGTTTATTGCCAGTCTGGAAGAAGCCACGCAATATATCATCAATCATTCTGATGAAGCGTGGAAACTGTTTATCAAAAACAACAAAGAGCTGGATGATGAGCTGAACCGCCGGGCCTGGAGAGACACATTGCCGCGTTTTGCCCTGCGCCCTGCTGCATTGGATAGCAACCGGTATGACCGGTTCGCAAAATTCCTTGTAAAATCTGACCTGATCAAAAAAGCAGGCCCCGTGGACGCGTATGCTATAGAAATCAAATAAAGATCCTAGCATACCGAAAACAACGTCACTATATTGCGGTCGTCCACCTGAAAACGGTGGGCGGCTCAATTTTTTATGAGAGACGACCCCTATCGCGAACGAACAGGAAGTTTAAGGCGAATTCACATCGATCTGAGCAACTTGCGGCCCTTTATCACTATCACCTGTTCGAATTTTAAGGCGCTGACCGGCCTGAATTGGCAAAGCCCCTTCGCGACGAAGGGTTTCCATGTGAATAAAAATATCCTGAGTACCTTCACCCTGAGTCAAAAAGCCATAGCCCTTGACCGGGTCAAACCATTTCACTTCAGCTTCCACAAAGTCGCCAGTCGGCTCAATAGCAGGATGGTTCGTCACATTGCTCGGCTCTGCCGGTCTTGGCTGAAATGGGACAGCGGTAGACGTATCGATATCCAGTATCTTAAGGGCCTGCAACCCTTTGTTTCTCCGCACAACCTCACAGCTTACCGTCACACCTTCTGCAACATATTCATGACCTGCTTCCCTTAAGCAGGAAAGATGTAGAAAAATGTCCCCAGGTTCATTCTCAGGCGTTAAAAAGCCAAATCCTTTTACGGTATTAAACCATTTAACACGCCCTTTTAATTCAAACGATTCTTCCTTGGGTTCAATTGGAGTAGAAACATCTTCTTCGTTTCTTAGTGGTTCAACTTTTGCTGACATAGATTACTCCCGCCCTATTCACACACACCCAACAAGACAACGAGCTTAACATGACAACTCTCTAAAGTTCAACATTTGATTAACCTTAAACAAAGATAAATCCGCGAAAATCCGGCTTTTTAGTCGTTAAAAAAAGGCAAAATCCAGACTTTCAGGATCCTTTTGTTCAATCGGCAACTAAATCTCCACATTGTTCGAGCGTGTTTCTGGTTTTTTTTAGAGGGCCGCCTCTTGAATAGTACGGGACTACGTTTAGTTTATTATCAGAACAAAAAGGGGACCAACCGACCAGATATGGTGTTGTTGCAACAAACAGGGATCGTTTCGCGCCATTGCGCTTGCAGCCTTGACCGTCGCATGGCATACACGGTCACAAACATACAATTCGAAACAAACAGGCCCCAAGCCTGACAGGGATAAGGAACATGTCTTGCAAATTATCAGCCTGATTTCAATTCTAATGGCTGTCTGGCTATTGTTGTCAGGGATCTACACACCGATGACAATTGGCTTCGGAATCGCGTCGTGTATTCTGGTTACGATTATTGCAAGACGCATGGATGTTCTGGATCGCGAAGGGCATCCTGTTCATTTGGGCCCCCAGATTTTTTCCTATTGGGCGTGGCTATGGCTGGAAATTACTAAAGCCAACATCGATGTTGCAAAATGCGTCCTGTTTCCGAAAAAATATCTGAACCCCAGTTTTTTCAGCAGTAAACTCACACAGAAAAGCGATTTGGCAAAAGTCATTTACGCAAACTCCATCACGTTGACCCCGGGAACGGTGACAGTCGATCTTCATGATGACACCGTTATGGTTCACGCCCTCACCAAAGGGACCGCGGATGGTGTTAAATCAGGCGACATGGATCGCAGGGTAACTCGATTGATGGGTGAAGAATGAGTATTTTTGTCGTAACCGCAATTGCGCTTCTAGTGAGCGTTGCAATGGCCCTCGCCCGGGCCATCATGGGCCCTACCTCTTATGATCGGATTCTTGCAGTCAACGCCATCGGCACCAAAACAGTTCTTTTGATTGCCGTCGTCGGGTTTATGAACGGACGGCCGGACTTTCTGGATCTGGCTCTTGTCTATGCGCTCATGAATTTCATTGGTACCTTGGCTGTCCTTAAATATTTCAAATTTGGCACTTTGCGCGGAGGTCTGTCCGGCACTCCCAAAGGAGATCGCTGATGGAAATGATTGTGGAAATCGCGACCTGGGCTCTGATGCTGGCAGGATGCGTTCTTGTTCTGATGACCGGTCTGGGTCTTATTCGTTTTCCTGACTTGTATACACGTATACATGCGGGCGGTATGGCGGACACTCTGGCAACCTTGCTTATTTTTTCAGGCCTGGCCCTGCAAAGCGGCTTTACGTTGGTTACTGTCAAATTGGGATTTATTGTCGTTTTCCTGTTTTTCACCAGCCCAACGGCCACTTACGCCCTGGCTCAGGCGGCGTTTACCGCAGGACTGAAACCCAAACTGGACACAACTGTGTTGCCTTCAGATAAAAACGAGGCGTCGGAATGATGCAGGAGTTCACGGATATCTTTCTGATGCTGCTACTGGTGGCAAGTGCGTTGGCGGTTTTGTACGTGCGCAATCTATTTGTGGCGACGATGCTTCTGGGGGCCTTAAGTTTCATCATGGCCCTTCTTTTCGTTACGCTGGATGCCGTTGATGTAGCCTTTACCGAGGCGGCGGTTGGCGCCGGTATCAGTACGGTTTTGTATTTGGGAACATTGGCTCTTGTAGGATCACAGGAAAAAGTATCCCTCAAGAAAAGCGCGCTTCCCCTGTTTCTGTCGCTGGCTGTTGGCGGTGTTCTTGTCTATGCCACGCTGGATGACAGAATGCCGATTATCGGATCCGCTGAAACGCCTGTTCAAACAAGCAAACTTACGGATCGGTTTATCAACAAAAGCGGCCAGGAAATCGGTATTCCAAATATTGTAACATCCGTTCTGGCAAGTTATCGCGGCTTTGATACCTTTGGTGAGGTAACGGTTGTTTTCACAGCAGGCATCGGCGTTTTGATTATTCTGGGTCAAAGACGCCGCCGCAAGGAAGACGAATTGGAAGACGGCTCGGATGCTGACGCTGAAACAGTTTCTGAAAACGAACAAAATGCAGATGATGGCACTGGGGTTGAGTCAAAAGAACAGCTGGGCAGCCCCCACGATCTGGTGCCCCATGTAGTCTCTAAGCTGTTAATCCCATTTATTTTGATTTTCGCGTTATATGTCCAGTTTCATGGTGACTTTGGGCCGGGCGGTGGCTTTCAGGCCGGTGTCATGATGGCCGCCGGGTTTATCCTTTATTCCCTTATCTTCGGCCTGCATCTGACAAAAAAGATCCTCTCGACGCGCGCGGTCGAATATCTCATCGTTGCGGGTGTCCTTTTGTATGGAGGCGTGGGGGTTGTAAGTATGCTGAACGGCGGAAATTTCCTGGACTACAACGTCCTATCCTCTGATCCGGTTGCTGGGCAGCATCTGGGCATTCTATTAGTTGAGCTTGGCGTCGGCATTACAGTGACCGCGGCAATGCTGGCAATCTTTTATGGATTTGCCGGGCGTGCCGAAGGTCGCGGTGAAGACGTGAATTAGGGGCGGCGGAATGTTATTTGAAAACTTCAATTACTGGATATTTGTGATCCTGTTTGTTATCGGTCTCTTTACGGTAATGAGCCGTACCAACCTGATCAAAAAAATGATCGGTCTTTCGCTCTTTCAAGTGTCGGTTTTCCTGTTTTACATCACAATGGGCAAGATTGATCTGGGAACAGCCCCGATCTTGATCGCTGACCGCCCTGACATCGTCTACTCAAACCCCTTGCCCCACGTTCTGATCCTGACCGCAATTGTGGTTGGAGTTGCAACCACAGCCCTTGGATTGTCCCTTGTTGTCAGGATTAAAGAGACCTTCGGTACAATTGACGAGGACGAAATCCTCCTTCAGGAGGAAAAGCGTTAATATGACTGGTTTGATGTCCCATGCGCCCGTTCTGGCGATTATTATCCCGCTGCTTGGTGCGCCAGTATGTGCATTGATGCGCGGTACGACATTCCCGTGGCTTCTGACCCTGATTTTGAGTGGGCTTTCCTTTTATGTAAGCTTTGATCTTTTGCTTCATGTGTCAGAGTTTGGACCTGTTTCCTATCATATAGGCGGATGGCCACCTCCTTGGGGAATTGAGTATGTCGCGGATCCGCTTAGCGCATTTGTCATGCTGATCATCAGTGGTATCAGTACTGGCGTTCTTTTATATGCAAAAGAGAGCATCGCGTCAGAAGTCTCCAGTAAGCATCTTGGTCTGTTTTTCGCAGCTTATCTGCTTGCCTTAACAGGAATGATGGGGATAACGGTCACAGGAGATGCCTTTAACATTTTTGTATTTCTCGAGATTACCTCCCTCTCCTCTTATGTCCTGATCGCAATGGGCGTTACGCATGATCGTCGCGCCCTGACAGCCGCCTTTCAGTATTTGATTGTTGGTACCATCGGCGCGACCTTTGTTCTGATCGGCGTTGGCATGCTGTATTTAATGACCGGTACATTGAATATTGCCGAGATCACCGCCCAGTTTGATACGATTGCCGACACCCGACCTGTGCGGGCGGCGGTTGGCTTTTTGATCATCGGTATCGCCATCAAGCTGGCGATGTTCCCGTTCCATATCTGGCTGCCAAACGCCTATGCCTATGCGCCAAATATCGTAACCGCGTTTTTCGCCGGAACCGCAACCAAGGTGTCTGTCTATTTGCTGATCCGCTTTATTTTCACGATTTTTGGAGTGGATTTCAGTTTCGAGATTGTCAGTCTCTCTGAGTTGTTGATGCCGCTTGGGATTGCAGCATTCCTCAGCATGTCTGTTGTGGCAGTTTTTCAAGACAACCTAAAGCGTCTGTTGGCCTATTCCAGTGTTGCCCAATTAGGATATATGACGGTTGCTATCGCGCTTGCCAGCGAGTCTGGTTTGACAGCCAGTATCCTTCATATTTTCAACCATGCCATTGTGAAGACAGGACTGTTTCTTGCGGTGGGCGCGATGTTCTTCCGTATGCAAAGCACGCAGATCAGCGACCTTGCCGGAATTGGGCAACGGATGCCGCTAACCTCAATGGCGTTTGTTCTGGGCGGGCTTTCCCTGATCGGGGTTCCTCTTACTCCTGGCTTTATCAGTAAATGGTATTTGTTGCAGGCAGTCCTTGAACGGGGTGATCTGTTGGGATACGCCCTTGCAATCAGCATGCTCATTTCATCCCTGCTGGCTGTCATTTATATCTGGCGCGTTGTTGAACAGATGTATTTCAAACCCTCTCCCGAAGGTGCAGCCACAGGCGAAGCCCCTTGGACAATGCTTGTTCCGATCTGGTTGTTTGTATTGGGTATGATTTATTTTGGAATTGAAACGAGTATGCCGGTTGGTTATGCCGAACAGGCGGCCAAATTCCTGATGGGAGGCCAGCCATGATTTACACACTGGAAACCCATATCTTTATCGCCCTGCTCATTCCCCTGATTGGGGGTGTCGGCGTTGCCTTATCTGATAAACTTCCGAACTTGCGTGATACAATCACTTTAGCAACCGCCGGTATTCTGTTTGCGAATATTTTAGTCATCCTGCCGCATATTCTGGACGGCGCACGACCGGAATTTGAACTGATCCAGTTCTTACCGGGTCTCGCACTAACGTTGAAGGTTGAACCTCTCGGCATGACATTTGCCGCTGTGGCATCCACGCTCTGGATTATCAATTCGCTGTATTCCATCGGATATATGCGCGGTAATAATGAAGTAAAACAAACCCGGTTCTATGTTTGCTTTACCATTGCAATCGCCGCAACCATGGGGATCGCGTTTTCTGGAAACCTGCTCACATTATTTGTCTTTTATGAAGTTCTCAGCCTGTCGACCTATCCGTTGGTCACCCATAAAGGAAATGCAGCGGCTTTAAAAGGCGGTCGCATTTATCTGGGTATTCTGCTGGGTACTTCCATTGGCCTCTTTTTGCCGGCCATTATCTGGACATGGACGCTGACGGGAACCACTGACTTTACCCTTGGCGGTATACTTGATGGCCATGTAAGCGCCGGAATTGCAGGCGTTCTGCTGTTCCTGTTCATGTATGGCATTGGCAAGGCGGCCTTGATGCCGATCCATCGCTGGTTACCGTCCGCCATGGTAGCGCCAACACCGGTCAGTGCGCTGTTGCACGCCGTGGCCGTTGTTAAAGCTGGCGTTTTTTCGGTTTTAAAGGTGATTGTATATATCTTTGGCATCGATTTCCTGACCGAAACCGGAACCGCCGAATGGCTCACCTGGATCGCCGCATACACGCTGATCGCCGCCTCTGTCGTTGCCTTAACAAAAGACAACCTGAAAGCCAGGCTTGCCTACTCTACAATCAGCCAATTGGCCTATATTGTCGTAGCGGCATCACTGGCGACCCCCGCGGCTGTTGCAGGCGGTGCCTTGCAAATCGTGATGCATGCCTTTGGTAAAATTACTTTGTTTTTCTGTGCGGGTGCGATTTACACCGCTACCAAAAGAACCGAAATCAAGGATATGCGCGGATTGGGCCGTCAAATGCCCATCACTTTCCTTGCCTTTTTTATCGGCTCCCTCAGTATCATTGGCATTCCTCCGCTGGGCGGAAGTTGGAGCAAGTTCTACATCATGCTGGGCGCGTATGAAGCGGACCAATTGATCATATTATTTGTGCTTCTTGTCAGCTCGCTGCTGAATATCGGATATTTGATGCCTATTGTCGTCAGAGGCTTTTTCTATTCTCCGTTGGGTCAAAAAGATCCCGTCGTGAAGATTGGCGAAGAGCGATCTTTCCTGTCTTGGGAAAATGTCAAGGAGGCCCCGATATTGTGTGTGCTTCCCCCTGCATTAACTGCACTGGCCTGCATCGCCCTGTTCGTATTGATCGATCCCATTTACCAGGCAATCATGCCTATTCTGAAACCGTGAGGTCAAAGACATGACACATATTTCAGACAGACTTCTTTATGTTCTTTTTGGGTTGGCTGCCTTGATTGCCTTGCCTGACATTCTGGCATTGTTTGAGTTGTTTTATCACCCCCATCCCTATACGGAGGTAGAAGAGATCCCTGTCTTTTATGGCTTATACTCCATGACGGTCTTCTTCCTGCTAATTGCGGTTGCCAAAGGGGTTCAAACCTTCCTTGCACGGAAGGAGGACTATTATGATTGACGGCCTTAATCCGGGACTGATCCTGATTCTGGGCGCGTTTATCGTGCCTTTCACATCCAGTTTCATCCGGTATATCCTGCTTCTGGCGCTTCCCGTACTTGGTCTTGCACAAATGGTAAGTCTGGGGCTTGGCAGCTGGGGCGAAGTTGACATAATGGGCATGAAACTGGTCATGACCCATATTGATCCACTTTCCCGAATTTTCGGGCTGATTTTTCATGTGGCGGCGTTTGCAGGCTTGCTCTATTCCCTGCATGTCAAAGATACTCAACAACAGATGGCGACCCTGATATATGCAGGCTCGGCCATCGCGGCGGTGTTTGCTGGTGATCTGATTACCCTTTTCTCCTATTGGGAACTGACAGCAATTTCCAGTGTCTTTTTAATCTGGGCGAGCCGTACTGAGCGTTCTTATCATGCCGGTATCCGTTATCTGATTATCCAGGTTACATCCGGCGTTCTTCTCCTGTGCGGCGTTGTTTTGTATTTTGGCGAAACAGGAACGGTTGCGTTCACAACAATGACATTTGGCAGCGCCGCCAGTTGGTTTTTCCTGATTGCTTTTGGCATCAAGGCGGCCTTCCCGCTGCTACACAATTGGGTTCAGGACAGTTATCCTGAGGCCACAGTCACCGGAACAGTCATTCTGTCCGCCTTTACCACCAAGCTTGCCATTTATGCCCTTGCACGGGCTTTTCCGGGTGTCGATCTGCTGCTTTGGATCGGCGCGGTTATGGTCATTTTCCCGATCGTTCATGCAACGCTTGAAAATGATCTACGGCGCACCCTGGCTTATTCCATGAATAGTCAACAGGGCTTCATGGTAATCGGGATCGGGATTGGCAGCGAACTTGCCCTGAACGGTGTCGCCGCCCATGCTGTCATCAGCATCCTTTATACCTGCCTGTTATTCATGGCGACCGGTGCGGTTCTTTACCGGGCCGGAACGGCAAAAATTTCGGAATTGGGGGCGGTTTATAAATCCATGCCAATAACGACATTTTTCGCGATATTAGGCGCCATGATCATTGTGGCCATGCCCCTGACGGGCGCCTTTGCATCCAAATCCCTGATTTTATCTGCCGCGTTGGACGGCAAACTCGTTCTTCTTTGGCTGGTCATGTTATTTGCTGCAATTGCCGTCATTGACAATGTCGGGATTAAAATTCCAGCTCTTGGCTTTTTTGGCAAAGACAACGGCACATCCCTGTCTGAAGCCCCCATGCATATGATCCTTGCGATGGCCATTTTGGGGGGCATCGCTATCGGCGCCGGACTGTTTCCAGAAAAATTCTTCAGCCTGCTGCCCTATGCAATCGAATATGAAGTATATACGGCAAGCCATGTTGTGACCCAGTTGCAAATGATAATTTTTGCTGTTCTCGGTTTTGCCTTGGCAGTTCGATTGGGGGTATACCCGATTGTTGCAAATACCAGAAATCTGGACACCGACTGGTTCTATCGCAAACTGGGGAAACAGTTTTTCCTATGGCTGGGTAAAAATGTCGACATTGCTTGGGCGTGGATCCTTGAAATGGGAAAAAACATCGTCGCGTCTGTGATTACCTTTGCGCAACAAACCCATGGCAATGGCGCTATGCTTTCCCGGACAACATCGTCCGGTGTTGCAGTCTCTGTTATCCTGGCGATCTTCGGCTTTGTCGTCGTTGTCGCTTACCTGTAAGGCATGGCCATGAAAGAACTGCTTCTCCCCCTGTTACTGCTGTCTGTTGCAGCCTGTGCACCAAGTGATCGCATGATTGCACCCTCTGGTGATACTGTCGCAAATGCCCGTGTTGCCTTAGAAAACGGAAAAATTGCAACCCGTTTACAGGATGCCGATTTTATTCTGATCGGGGAAAAGCACGATAATCCCGACCATCATAATGTGCAGTTGGCCTTACTACAAAAATTGCTCAAAAAAGACGATGTCGTCGTCTTTGAAATGATCAATCAGGAACAGCAACCGATTATCGATCGATTTATGGCGGGTGACCTGCCTTATTCTGCTTTGAAAGAAGCCTTGAATTGGGAGGCTTCCGGCTGGCCCGACTGGACATTTTACGGTCCTCTGCTTGAACAGGCTCAAAAAGTCGGCGCCCGTATGGTCTATGGCAATTACCCCAAATCTGAAATCCGCAAACAGATGATTGCCCGCAAAGATGCTCTTGACAGTCTCGATCCTGCTAAAATGGCGCAATTAAATGCGGATATAAAAAGCAGCCATTGCGATTTGTTGCCCGATGACGCCCTGCAACCCATGAGTAATATCCAGATTGCACGGGATAAACTAATGGCCCGCCAGTTAGCCGAGCATATCAAGGGCACAACTGCTTTCCTGATTGCCGGAAATGGACATGTCCGAAAAGATAGAGGCGTTCCCTATTATCTATCGCAGCAAGCAAAAGACAAATCGATACAGGTTCTAGGCCTTATTGAAGACACGGATCAGGCAACATTAAGTGATCCGTTTCCGGAATACGACCTGGTGTGGATCACGGATGCAACGCCTTTTAAGGATCATTGCGCTGCACTGAAAAAGAGATTTGGTAAAAGCTAGGAAAGATCTGACGATTTAATCCGTTTTTTCGGAACCCAACGGGTGACAGACCTTCCATCGGCGGTAAAGCGGACTTCCTGTTTATCAGAAGGAACAGCATCCAGATTAGAATGTTTTACGCTATAGGGCGAACCATCTGGGAACTGACTGACCCGGCTTTGCCCTTTAAAGTTGGAAAGCCCCCCCGGATACGCCGCTGCCATTTCGTCGATCAGTATTTCAGAATTCCGTCCACGCTTGGTTGCAAGTTTGATGGCGCTATCTGATGCAAGCGCTGTGCGTAACTCTTCCTGATCGCTTTGACCATAGGCATCCCAAACCGCGATAAGGACTTCTTCCACATGATCCGCAGGTGCGACAGCCGCATCTACAGATATTCCCTGTTCCAGAGCGAGAAAAAGATCCGGTTCGATCGGCCCGGCATCCGTTGCAAGGAATGTCGCCGGCATTAATTTCGCCTGATTATGTTCGCTGGCATAGAGTGCCTGTGAAAGATAAAGAATTTGCATCAAAAAGGGAGGCTTGAGTGCAGTACCTGACTGCCCTCCTCTTTCACCAAGCCAGGCAACAATATCAAATGTTGATCGGATCGCTGGACGCATCACTGTTTCCTTTTTAGAAATAATCCGTGCTTACCATAGTTTCTAATGGTTAATTGCCCCTTAACAGGATTAGCTGACCGTTCGATTCCGGATGATAAAAATAACATTTTTGAACGATCAGTTAGTTGTACCTCTTGCAGAGTATGCCAGTCATGGTTAAGGTTAAAGAAGTCGAAATCCAGTCATTAATCCAGATTATAAAAATTGAGGTATCCGCATGGAAATGAGCGGCGAAGAACTGATCAACGCCCCCAGAACAGTTGTATGGGACGCTTTGAATGATCCGGAAATCTTGCGTCAAGCCATTCCTGGCTGTGAAGAGGTTGTAAAAGATGGCGATACATCTTTCGCCGCGAAGGTAAAAGTGAAGGTCGGTCCGGTAAAAGCAACCTTTAAAGGGCAGGTCACACTCAGCAACATGGATGCCCCCAATGGGTACACCATTACAGGCGAAGGAAAAGGGGGCGCTGCGGGCTTTGGTAAAGGCGGTGCTGATATCAAATTGACGGAAACCGATGGCGGAACCCTACTTTCCTATGACGTTCGCGCGTCTGTTGGGGGTAAAATGGCGCAAATCGGATCACGGCTTATTGACAGCACGGCAAAGAAACTGGCTGGCGAGTTTTTTACCAAATTCAATGAATTGGTGAGCCAGCCTGCAGAAGCGGAAACTCCACTGGTTGAAGATGCTGTGGCACAGGAGCCGGACGCCGCTGCTCAGACCTCTGTACCGCAATCTGATGGCCCACTATCTCAGGATCAATCCGCCCCGATGTCAGCATCAGACACATCTGATAAACCGGGATGGATGAAACCATCCTTTTTGATCCCGGCCGCAATCGCTATCGTTGCCGTTATATACTTTTTGACGAAAGCATAACGTCAGGACGCGATCACAATCACAGATTATTCATGCTTCTTTTCTTGACCAAACAGACAAAGAATATGAAACTTAAAAAATCGATCGTAGTCACCGGATAAAAAATCCGTCTACGGCAGAAAATGACCCAGAAAATTGGGCCGAAAATTTGAGCTAGGGAGGAGATTCAAATGACAACCGTTACAATGACGGTGAACGGCAAGAATGTAACAGCGGACGTCGATCCGAACACACTTCTTGTACAATTCATCCGGGAAAATCTAAGGCTGACAGGAACCCATGTTGGATGTGATACCAGCCAATGTGGTGCCTGTACTGTCCATGTTGATGGCAGCAGCGTGAAATCCTGCACCATGCTGGCCGTACAAGCCGAAGGCGCAGACGTCACAACAATCGAAGGGCTTGCCAATGGCGACAATCTTCACCCTATGCAAGAAGCCTTTAAGGAAAATCATGGATTGCAATGTGGTTTTTGCACACCGGGAATGATTATGAGCGCCGTTGATCTGGTCAATCGGAACCCGAACCCAAGCGAAGAGACAATCCGCGAGGAACTGGAAGGCAACATTTGTCGCTGTACCGGTTACCACAACATTGTCAAATCTGTAAAAGCAGCTTCGGAGAATATGGGAGGGTGATCAATGTCAGTCGAAAATGGAATAGGCGTATCCGTTAAAAGAAAAGAAGACCAACGGTTTATCACCGGTAACGGCAACTACCTTGACGATATTAACAAAGCTGGGCAAGCCTACGGATATTTCCTGCGCTCACCCCATGCATTTGCAAGAATTAAGAATATCGATCTGTCCGAAGCGAAATCTGCGCCGGGCGTTGTGGATATATTTGTTGGGGCCGATATGGCAGCCGACGGTGTTGGTGGCCTGATTTGTGGCTGGGGCATCAATAACAAAGACGGTAGCCCGCATGCTGCCCCTCCTCACCCATGTCTGGCAGTCGATACAGTTAAACATGTAGGCGATCAGGTGGCCTTTGTTGTCGCAGAAACAGTTGAGCAGGCAAAGAACGCAGCTGAACTGATTGATGTTGATTACGAAGAATTGCAACCTGTTACAGACATTCAAAAAGCACTCGCCGCGGGGGCACCGCAAATTCATGAAGAAGCGCCCAACAATCAATGTTATGACTGGGAAATTGGAGATAAAGACGCTGTAGAGGCCGCCTTTGCCAACGCCGCTCACATCACGAAAATGGACCTGATCAATAATCGGTTGGCGCCTAACCCAATGGAACCCAGAGCCGCACTTGGCGAATTTGACAGGGGAACGGGCGAATATACCCTATACACCACCAGTCAAAACCCTCATGTTGCCCGCCTGATCCTGTCTGCATTTGTCGCGATTGCGCCTGAAAATAAACTTCGGGTAATTGCTCCGGACGTTGGCGGTGGTTTCGGCAGCAAGATTTTTGTTTACGCGGAAGAAACAACAACCATTTGGGCCTCTAAAAAAGTAGGTCGCCCGATCAAATGGACCTCTGATCGCTCAGAAGCCTTTTTGACCGACGCCCATGGCCGTGATCATGCGACACACGCTGAAATGGCGTTTGACAATGATGGCCATATTTTAGGGTTCCGGGTCGCAACAAAAGCCAATATGGGCGCCTATCTGTCCACATTCGCCTCTGCGGTTCCAACCTATCTATATGCCACCCTGCTGAACGGTCAGTATAAGATGCCGTGTATTTATGCAGAGGTTCAGGCTGGTTTTACCAATACCACCCCTGTTGATGCCTATCGTGGGGCTGGCCGTCCTGAAGCCACATATGTGGTTGAACGGATGATGGAACGCGCCGCCCGTGATCTGAATATGGATCCTACAGAACTGCGGATGAAAAACTTCATTCAGCCGGATGCCTATCCGTATGAAACGCCTGTCATCATGACCTATGACTCAGGTGATTATCCGCTGACAATGAAAACCGCCAAGGACATGATTGACTATTCCGGCTTTGAAGCCCGTAAAGCGCAATCTGCTGCCAATGGTAAACTTCGGGGCATTGGTTCAGCCGCCTATATTGAGGCCTGCGGTATCGCACCGTCTGCTGCGGTTGGTTCACTGGGTGCTGGAGTTGGCCTTTGGGAAAGCGCGGAAGTTCGTTTTAATCCAACAGGTTCCGTTACAGTCTTCACAGGCAGTCACAGCCACGGGCAAGGTCATGAAACGACCTTCGCGCAGCTGATCGCCGAAAAACTTGGCGTGCCTTTTGAAAGTGTTGAAGTTGTTCACGGTGACACAACAAAAGTACCGTTTGGTATGGGAACCTACGGGTCCCGCTCACTCGCCGTTGGCGGTTCTGCGATTGTGAAAGCGGCCGACAAGATCGTCGACAAAGCGAAGAAAATTGCGGCGCATCTGATGGAAGCATCTGCCGATGACATTGAGCACGAGCATGGTGTCTTTTCAATCGCAGGAACAGACAAGCAATTGACAATTGGTGAAATTGCATTCGCAGCCTACGTTCCGCATAACTATCCTGAAGATCTTGAGCCCGGTTTGGCGGAGAATGCGTTTTATGATCCGTTGAACTTCACCTTCCCCGCAGGTACTCATATCGCCGAAGTTGAAATTGATCCGAATACCGGGGTCGTTGACGTCGTCGACTGGGCCGCTGCGGATGATTTCGGAAACATCATCAACCCAATGATCGTTGAAGGTCAGGTGCATGGTGGTGTTGCTCAAGGAATTGGTCAGGCATTGCTGGAAGGCGTCGTTTATGACGATGACAGTGGTCAGTTATTGACCGGATCCTACATGGATTATTGTATGCCACGGGCCGATGACTTGCCAAACTTCAAGGTTGAAGCCACAAACACCCCCTGCCCTAGCAACCCACTAGGCGTAAAAGGGTGCGGCGAAGCCGGTGCGATTGCAGCGCCTGCAGCCTTGATGAACGCGATTACCAACGCCCTTGGTAAAGAGATAGACATGCCGGCGACACCAGAAAAAGTCTGGCGCGCCGCACAAAACGCCTGAGAAGGGAGATAGATTATGTATTCATTCGATTATGAACGCCCTTCGGGGATTAATGATGCCGCTGGGATGACAGGTGAGGATGACAAATTCCTCGCAGGGGGGCAATCTTTGCTACCTACTCTTAAACTGCGCCTGGCACAAGTAGACAAACTTGTCGATCTTGGTGGAATTGCCGAGCTGAAAGGGATTTCAGCAAATAGCGGCGAGGTATCAATTGGTGCCATGGTAACCCATGCCGAAGTTGCAACCTCAACCGATGTTAAAAATGCAATCCCAGCCCTTGCTGATCTGGCGTCCAGAATTGGCGACGCGCAGGTTCGCAACCGCGGTACAATTGGTGGATCCATTGCAAATAATGATCCAGCTGCTGATTATCCATCAGCGTTGGTCGCATTAGGCGCAACGGTTCATACCAACAAGCGGTCCATTGACGCGGAAGCCTTCTTTGTCGATCTGTTTGAAACCGCGTTGGAAGAAAACGAGATCGTGACCAAAGTAACTTTCCCAACTCCGGAAAAAGCGGCCTACGCCAAATTTCCAAACCCGGCGTCACGGTTTGCGCTTGTTGGTGTCTTTGTCGCCAAGACAGCGTCCGGAAGCCGTGTTGCTGTCACTGGTGCAGGCCCTTCTGTCTTCCGCCAGAGTGATATGGAAGCCGCACTTGATGGGAATTTCAGTGGAAGCGCCGTGTCTGGCATTAAAACAGACCCATCCGGTTTGAACTCAGATATCCACGCCTCAGCCGAGTATCGGTCAAACCTGATATCCGTCATGGCGGCGCGTGCAGCAGACGCCGCGTCCTAAGATACGGGTTTTAAAATTTAAAAGGGGAAGTTCGCTTCCCCTTTTCCTGCACTTGGTGTTAACGGGGTGACACCGTCGGGCCGTCAAGAAAGATCTTGAAATTTTCAGTCAGAGGATACCGCAAAAGATTATGCCCACGCCGCTTCCAAACTCTATCGATGCCGTTCATGATTTACTTAGAAATGCAAATTATGTCGCTGATCGCAGCCTCGCCACCGTTCTGTTCCTGTCATTAAAAATGGGCCGCCCCCTGTTCTTGGAAGGAGAAGCCGGCGTCGGAAAAACTGAAATCGCCAAGGTTCTGGCTGAACAGCTGAACAGACCACTGATCCGTTTGCAATGTTATGAAGGACTAGATGTCTCTTCTGCTGTGTACGAATGGAACTATGCCCGTCAGATGATTGAAATTCGACTGGCCGAAGCGACAGATACAGCAGAAAAAGACAAGCTGGCCAATGATCTGTTCTCCGAAAAATTTCTGATTAAACGCCCGCTGTTGAATGCTTTGGAAAATACTGGATCCGGTGCCCCAGTTTTATTAATTGATGAACTGGACCGCACTGACGAGCCATTTGAAGCATATCTTTTGGAAGTGTTATCCGATTTTCAGGTAACAATCCCGGAAATGGGGACTGTCAAAGCCGAAGAACCTCCCATCGTTATTGTAACATCGAATAGAACCCGGGAAATTCATGATGCCTTAAAACGCCGCTGTTTATATCACTGGGTCGATTACCCTGATGCTGAGCGCGAAAAAGAAATCTTGGCACGCAAGCTTCCGGGCGCCGATGCACGGCTTTCGGAGCAGATCGTCGCCTTTGTCCAGAAACTTCGTCAGGATCCGGGCTTATTTAAACTTCCCGGAATTGCAGAAAGCCTTGATTGGACAAATGCCCTGACCGAACTGAACGTTATGTCATTGGATCCCGATGTTATAAATGACACGCTGGGCGTTCTCTTGAAATATCAAGATGATATCGCCCGCGTACAAGGCAGCGAAGCGGCCAGCATCATCGATCAGATCAATAGCGAGATGGAACAGAAAGGTGCCTGACCAGATCGGTTTACCGATCCTCTGCAAGCCCATATATCGGCAGCAATGCCTATCATTTTTCGCCGTCCGCGACAAATTTTTGAAATCAGTTGATCCAGCCTCTGTAGGCTCAAAAATGCCGGAGTTTTGGATAAACCATAACAAAAGAATATGCGTTCGGTTCTTGCACAGCAGAACGGGCATTCATCAACCAAACACAAGATATAGTGATTGCGATCATTTCCAGGATGCTTCATTAAACGTCAGAATAAAGACCCTATGACAGAGCACAGCTTTACAGAACACGGCACCTTTGCCGAGAATATCCTGCATTTCGCACGCACCTTGCGGCGAGCGGGTATTCCTGTGGGCCCCGGCCGCGTGATTGAAGCCATTAAAGCTGTGGAATGTGCCGGACTTGAACGACGCGAAGATTTTTACTGGACGCTGCATTCCGTGTTTGTAAACCGCCACGATCAATGGCCCTTATTTGATCAGGCTTTTCATATCTTCTGGCGCAATCCGGACATCCTGAAGAAGATGATGGATATGATGCTGCCAACCACCTATCTGGACAAAGTGAAAGGCGATGAAGACGAAATTTCCAAACGTTTGTCACAGGCGCTTGCCCCATCAGAAGCACCAGATAGCGCAACAGAGGATCAAGGCGAGGAAATCGAGATCAATGCTGAACTCACCACCTCAGACAACGAACTGTTGCAGGAAAAAGACTTCGAAAGCATGAGCGTGGAAGAACTGGAGCAGGCGAAGAAAGCCCTTCAGAAACTCCGGCTGCCTATTCGGGAAGTAAAAACAAGGCGGCTCAAACCCAACCAACGAATTGGCAAAGTCGACATGCGGCGGACACTCCGGGCGTCTCAGCGTTCTGGCGGCGACATCATTCCTTTGCGGTTCAGATCGCCTGCCCGGCGTCATCCCCCGCTTATTATTCTGTGTGATATTTCGGGATCGATGACCCAATATAGCCGAATGCTTCTGCATTTTATGCATGCGCTGACCAACGATCGCGATCGCGTTCATACCTTTGTTTTCGGGACCCGTCTTACCAATATTACACGATATATGCGCTACCGGGACGTGGATGAGGCCTTGGACGCCGTCAGCGAACGGGTCGAAGACTGGTCCGGAGGAACACGGATTGGGGCGACAATTGCCGAGTTTAACAAATTCTGGTCCCGCCGGGTTTTAGGTCAGGGCGCTGTGACTCTGTTCATTTCGGATGGACTGGACCGGGATACCGGTGATGATTTGGGGATACAAATGGAGCGTCTTCATAAATCCTGTCGTCAATTGATCTGGCTAAACCCTCTGCTGCGATATGACGGGTTTGAACCAAAAGCAAAAGGGATTAAAATGATCCTGCCCCACGTGGATATCTTCAGAACGGTTCATAATCTGCAAAGTTTAGCCGACCTTGCGGAGATATTATCCGCCCCTGAACGCCCTCAATCCGCCAATGAAAGGTATGGAACATGAACACACAACTGGACTTGGCCGACAAAGACGATGTGATCCAAGCAGCATTAAGCTGGAAAACAGACGGGAAAAATGTTGCCCTTGCGACCGTCATTCAAACTTGGGGATCCGCACCGCGCCCAATGGGCAGTCAATTGGCAATCGATCAGGCTGGTAATATGGTTGGGTCCGTCAGCGGCGGGTGTGTTGAAGGGGCCGTGATACAGGAAGCTCTCGCTCTCATGGAAACCGGGGGATCAAAGACACTTGAATTTGGCGTTTCCAATGATGAGGCCTGGGAAGTTGGACTTGCCTGCGGCGGTAAAATACGGATCTTTGTTGAGACCCTAAATTAAGAGCAAGATATATGGACATCACGTTACTCCAGGAACTTCAGCAAGCCAGACTTAAAAAACAGCAGGTTGTTCTGGCAACCATATTATCCACGGGGAAAAGCCAGCTTCTACATCCGTTTGAAACGGCAGAAGACAGTGTTTTACTGAACGAGGCCCGCACGGCCCTCCGAAATGATAAACCACGGGAAGTCGAGACCGAGGATGGCCCTGTCTTCCTTAATATTTTTAATCCTCCTCTTAGGCTCTTCATTGTTGGTGCCGTTCATATTGCTCAAAAACTAGCCCCTATGGCCGCCGCCGCGGCGTATGATGTCACCGTCATTGACCCGCGCCGCAGTTTTGGATCTGATTTTCGATTTCCCGAGATAAAACTGGACGACCGCTGGCCTGATGAAGCGTTAGCTGAACTACGTCCGGACCGCCGCTCTGCCATCGTAACCCTCACCCATGACGCTAAACTTGATGACCCGGCTTTGGAAAGCGCGTTATCGTCTGATGTCTTTTACATTGGCGCTTTGGGCAGCACTCGGACAAATGCCAAACGTCGGGACAGGTTGACCAAGAAAGGTTTTTCTGACGATCATTTAGCCCGCATTCATGGCCCTGTCGGATTGGATATCGGGGCGCAGTCCCCTGCTGAGATTGCAATCTCCATCATGGCGGAAATGACAGCCTGTCTTCGCGGAAAACCGACGAAATGATCTTTGCACGTTTACCCCTTTCAAGCGCCGATGGGGCGATCCTTGCCCATGCTGTTGATTTGGGACCAGAAGGCATGCTTAAAAAAGGTCACCTTCTGGACCAGCAAACGCTAAAACAAATCGCAGCAGCCGGCCATGAAACGGTGCTTGCAGCGAAGCTTGAACCTGGTGACATTATTGAAGACGAGGCCGCAGAGATTCTGGCCGGTCATTTCACAGGCGAGAATGTAAGTGCTAAACCACCTTTTACAGGCAGAAGCAACCTGTATGCGCAAAAAGCCGGTATTGCCCGTATCAACCGTACCCTACTGAACAAGATCAACCGGATTGATCCCTCCATTACGGTTGCCACCGTCAAAGATTATGACAAAGTGGATGCTGGCCAAATGCTGGCGACCATAAAAATAATACCCTTTTCAACGCGAACAGAAGCCATCGATCAGGCAACCGAGTTTGCCGACCAGGAGGACACGCGCCTGCTAGCGGTCCACCCGTTCCTGTCCCGGAAAATCGGGGTTATCTCGACCCGCTTGAAAGGAACGTCCGACAAGCTGGTCGCAAAGTCTGAAAAGGTTCTGGAGGCCCGTCTTTTAGCCTGTAACAATCAAATTTCGGAACGTCTGGAATGTGACCATCATGAAGATGCCCTTGCTGATGCCATCGTCAGTCTGAAGGACAAAGGATGCGACCTTGTCATGATTTTCGGGGCCTCCGCGATCACTGATACCCGGGATATCATTCCAACGGCCATTACAAAATCCAACGGACAGATTGACCATTTCGGTATGCCTGTTGACCCGGGAAACCTTTTGCTGCTGGGACAATCCGACGACTGCCAGATTATAGGACTGCCCGGATGTAGCCGCTCGCCCAAGCTAAATGGGTTCGACTGGATTATGGAACGCCTTCTTGCCGGCCTTTCTGTTACAGCCGACGATATTATGGGAATGGGTGAAGGCGGGCTATTAAAAGAAATCGCCAGCCGCCCGCAACCTCGTGCCGGAAAGCGAACGAGTACTCAAATGAAAAAAACAAAAATTGCAGTCCTTCTTCTCGCGGCAGGACAATCCAGACGCATGGGAAAAAACAACAAATTGCTGGCCTTGATAGAGGGTAAGCCCATGATCCGACATGTGGCAGAGCAGGCATTGGCCAGCAAGGCAGACCACGTCCTGATGGTCACTGGCCATGAAGCGGATAGCGTTATGAAAAGTGTCTGGGATATTGATATTCCAAGCGTCCATAATCCTGATTTCGCAGACGGATTGTCCACATCCCTCAAACTGGGTTTTCAAGTATTATCCGAAAATTACGACGGTGTTCTTGTTTGTCTTGGGGATATGCCCTTTGTTTCGTTTGAAATTCTGAACCAGCTGATCGATCAGTTTGATCCTGAGGAAGGGCGCTCCATCGTTATTCCAACAGTATCAGGAAAACGGGGGAACCCAGTCCTGATTTCAAGCCAATATGCGGATGAAATTTCTGTTATTTCCGGGGATATGGGCGCTAAAGCCTTGATTAATGACAATGAAAGTCAGGTCCATACGGTGGAAATTGATAGTCCCAGTATTTTCGCTGATATCGATACACCGGAAATTCTACTAAACCTTGCGGCCCTGAAGAAGTGAGTAAATTGTGATTGAAGAACTCTACCAAAAAAACCTGATGCGACTGGCTGCAAATGCCCATGGTGCCGGCACGCTTGAACATCCTGACGCTGAAAGTACCATGGACAACCCCACATGTGGTGACCGAATAACCATTCAGATCAAGCTTGAAGATGGCCGGATTACCGAGCTTGCTCATGAAAACAGGGCCTGTATGCTGTGTCAGGCCTCTGCATCGTTACTCTCAGAAAATGCTATTGGCTTAAGCCTTTCAGATGTCCAGAAAATACGGGCCGAAGTCACGGCATTGCTGTCGGGCGAGACAACCAAAAATGAACTGACGTGGGAAAAGCTTGCGTATTTTGAGCCCGTAAAAGATCATAAAAGCCGCCATATATGTGTCATGTTACCGTTGAATGCGTTGGAGAAAATCCTATCTGACACAGAAAAGAAAGGTCCGTGATGCATAGAACAGTCATAAAACGCGGCAATCTGCCAGACATCCCGTCCCCTTGCACGGGTGTCTGTTCAATGGATATGTCCAACGAATATTGTGTTGGCTGCTTTCGAACACGGTTGGAAATTGGGGGCTGGATTCATTTGTCCAATGAAGAAAAACTCGCCGTTATAAAAACCCTGCGCGCCCGGCGGAAAGCCCACCAAGACTAAAAATTGTTTTATTCCAATAATTTTCCCGATTTCGCCACATTTTAGGCATGTTTTGACCCTATCGTTTAACAATCCGATGACCGGATCAATTGTTCAACGAGGACAAAATCATGTATCTGAAAACATTGACGACCCTGACTTTGTGTTTTCTTGCTGTCCTGTTCGTTGTCATGGTGCAAACAGTGCCGAACGCGACAAGCTTTCAGGTAGCAAATCACGAACCTTCTCTTATCAAGGTTATTTGCACAAAGAATGAACGCCCCCTCGCTTCACCCCTAAAACATATTTGACGGTCTGAATAACAGGAAGGCGCCCCCTCCAATTAGGATGATTGGGGATGATTCGTGTGTACGACATCGCCCCCGCGCGAATAACAAGCTGTGTCGATATCCCGATCTTCATTGCTGTTTTTCGAGAAAGACCTGCCGTCGATCCGCAGCCAAACACTAAAAAAGCAAATATTCACATATAAAAACAACAACAACCACTGCTTCGTGATGCGTGTCACAGACAGATTTTAATCAGATCGTAATGCTGCGACCATTATATCAATCCGACATATAGATCCGTTTGGCGCATTGATGGATCAAAGCCGGAATTCATGTCGAAAATTTATTGTGTGTAGTGGTATTCGATGAATGTAAAAACCCTGTGCTTGGGCATTCTCACACTTGAGGATGCGTCTGGCTACGAAATCAAAAAATCTTTTGAGAATCGTTTCAGTCAAGTTTTTGATGCTGGTTTTAGTTCAATCTATCCCGCATTACAGCAACTGACGAAGGACGGTCTTGTTTCGTGTCGGGAAGAGACACAAGACAAAAGGCCCAACAAGAAGGTTTATTCCATCACGCCCGAAGGACAAAAAACCTTCATTGAAGAGCTGAAGACCATCCCGGCACCCGATAAATTCAGGTCAGAAGCTCTTACAAAGTTAATGTTCGCTGATTTGTTGCCGGCAAGCTGCGTTTCTACTCTTATCGATACTATTTTGCTGTCATATGAGAAGTATATAGAAGACATATCCGCAGGGTGTGATAAGACACGCCCGCATTCAGAACAATTCTTATGCGGTTTTGGATTAACGATCCGAAAAGCCGCTATTCAGTATTTACACGACAACAGGCATCTTTTGGAAGATGACGCAGTTAGACAACAAAAGGCTGCAGAATAAAAAGATGTGCCGTTCAACACAGGTAAAGGGGTAATCTTGTGAACCGCTCAGTAATTATTGCAGGCGTCATCGCCGTTGGTGTCACAGGCTGGATTGTATCCGGTCAGTTTAAAGAAGAACCGATGGTTGAGACTGTCGCCGTGGACCCATCCTCCGAAATTGCTTCTGCATTGCAGCCAAAAGAAACCGGTCCGGTTAATGTCCAGACCAAGATTTTTGTTGCAGAGCCGCGGGCTCAGGAAGTGGTCGTCCGCGGGCGCACCGAAGCCATCAGAACTGTTGAGTTAAAGGCGGAAACGCCCGGCCGGGTTGTTGAAGTCCTGGTAGAACGCGGGCAGAGGGTCAAAGAAGGGGATGTGCTGGTCAAATTCGCCGTTAAAGATAGACTGGCACAACTGGCAGAGGCAGAAGCCCTGATCCGCCAACGGGAAATCGAATATAAAGCGGCGAATGCCCTTAACAAAAAAGGCTTCAGTGCAGCCACAACACTGGCCGGTTCAAAAGCATTGCTGGACAGCGCCCGTGCAAAAGCAAAATCCGTAAAAATTCTATTGGAAGATTTGATTATTCGAGCCCCCTTTGATGGCATCATCGATGAAAGAGCCGCGGAAATTGGTGATTTCATAAAAGATGGTGGAACAATCCTGACAATCGTGGATGAAAACCCGTTCCTTGTAACCGGTCAGATTTCAGAACTCTATGTTAATCGCATTAAGGTCGGTGACGAAGGCACAGCCAAGCTGGTAACCGGCGAAATTGTGAAGGGAAAGGTTCGGTTTATTTCGAAAACGTCTGACCCTGCGACCCGGACTTTCCGCGTTGAGCTTCTGGTTCAAAACGACGACAAGCGGTTGCGCTCTGGCGTGACAGCGGAAACCACGTTTAAGACCGAAGAAGTCATGGCTCATTTTATCTCCCCTGCCTTTTTAACATTAAACGAAGCGGGTGAGCTTGGCGTGCGGGCGGTTAATGAAGAAAATACCGTTATTTTCTATCCGGTAACCGTTCTCACCGACGGCACTGCAGGTGCGTGGATTGGCGGCTTGCCGAAAGAAACCCGTCTGATCACTGTCGGTCAGGAATATGTCCGCGAAGGTGAAAAAGTCGCCTACCAGACTAAAACAGCAGGAGCACAGTAATGAACGCCATTATTGATGCTGCCATCCACCGATCCCGAACGATCATCAGTGCGTTGGTTCTGATCCTTGTTGCCGGATTTGTGGCCTATGTGGATATTGCCAAAGAAGCTGATCCTGACATCAACATCCCGATTATTTATGTGTCGATGACCCATGAAGGGATTTCTCCGGAAGATGCGGAACGCCTTTTGGTGCGTCCAATGGAAATCGAACTTCGATCCATTGAAGGCATCAAAGAGATGAAATCCACGGCCGGTGAAGGCCATGCTTCTGTCCTGATGGAATTTGAAGCTGGGTTCGATGCGGATTCCGCTTTGGACGATGTGCGTGAAAAGGTTGATATTGCAAAAAAGGAACTTCCCGAAGAAACGGATGATCCTTCGGTAAACGAAGTCAATGTGGGCTTGTTCCCGGTCTTGGTTGTGACCCTTTCCGGCGACCTGCCTACCCGCTCCTTAATCCGTATTGCCAAAGACCTGCAGGATGACATCGAAGGATTGCCGGGCGTTTTGGCCGCTGATATCGGTGGTGACCGGGAAGAGGTTTTGGAAGTTATTATCGATCCTGTAAAACTGGAAAGCTATAACATTTCCAGTTCCGACCTTATCAATGCGGTTCAACTCAACAATAAGCTGGTCGCGGCTGGCTCCATGGATACCGGAAAAGGACGTTTTTCCATCAAGGTCCCCGGACTGTTCGAAACCGCTGAAGACGTTTTTTCAATCCCGTTAAAAGTCTCGGGCGAAGGTGTCGTAACGCTTGGTGATGTAACTGACATACGTCGAACCTTCAAAGATGCAGAAAGCTACGCACGATTAAACGGAAAACCCGCAGTTGTTCTGGAAATAAAGAAACGGCTTGGCGAAAACATCATTGATACCATCGAGGATGTGCAGGCGTTGGTCCGTGAGGAACAGAAAATCTGGCCAGAGGGCTTACAGGTTACCTTCAGTCAGGATAAGTCCCAGGATATCCGGACGATGCTGCAGGATTTGCAGAATAACATCATTAGCGCCATTATCTTGGTGATGGTTGTAGTGATCAGCGCCTTGGGCGTTCGCACAGCCGGTCTTGTCGGTTTGTCGATCCCCGGATCGTTTCTCATCGGGATTTTATACCTTTATCTTTTTGGCTTCACAGTCAATATCGTTGTCCTGTTTGGCCTGATCCTTGCCGTGGGCATGCTGGTCGATGGGGCCATCGTTGTTACCGAGTTTGCAGACCGGAAAATGGCGGAAGGCTTTGATAAAGTTGAAGCCTATGGCCTCGCCGCGAAACGGATGGCCTGGCCCATTATTGCCTCAACAGCAACAACCCTCGCCGTGTTCATGCCGCTTCTTTTCTGGCCGGGTGTGGTAGGTGAATTTATGAAATTCCTGCCAATCACATTGATCACGACCCTGACCGGATCCTTGTTAATGGCGTTGGTTTTTGTACCAACACTGGGATCTGTTTTTGGCAAGCCCGGGTCCGTTAATTCAAAGACACTCAGTGCGCTTGCTGCGGCTGAAAGTGGTGATATTCGTACAATTGGCGGCGGCACCGGGCTCTATATCAAAACCCTTTCCTTTGCCCTTCGCAATCCAATGAAGATTGTAATGGTTGCGGTTGTCTGCTTGGTAGGGGTCCAATATTACTACTCCCAACACGGCAACGGCGTCGAATTTTTCCCGAATGTTGAGCCAGAAATGGCCCTCGCCTATGTTCATGCCCGCGGCAACATGTCAACGATTGAAAAAGATGATCTGGTTAAAGCCGTTGAAAACGAAATCTTGAAATTAGAAGATTTCTCGTCTGTTTATACAAAAACAGGGGGTGGTAGCAGTGGTCAGGATGTGTCCGAAGATGTAATCGGCATCATCAACATGGAATTCAAGGACTGGCAGGAACGGCGTCCAGCGGCGGAAGTATTTGAGGATATCCGGAAAAAAACCAAACATATTGCCGGTATTGCCGTTGAAGTGCGCAAACCCGATAATGGTCCTCCTACCGGAAAGCATATTCAGATCGAGCTTTCATCACGTTTTCCAGAAAAACTGGCCCCGGAAATCGCAAAAATTCGGGACCATCTGGAGCAAAATGTTGATGACCTCATCGACTTGGAAGACAGTCGTGCCATCCCCGGCATTGAATGGGAAATCGAAGTTGACCGGGCTCAGGCGGGACGGTTTGGTGCGGATGTGACAACGGTTGGTAAAACCATCCAACTTGTCACAAACGGGATCAAAGCCCATGAATATCGCCCTCAGGAAGTTGATGACGAAGTCGAAATTCGCCTCCGTTTTCCGATGAGTTATCGCAGTTTGGAACAGCTGGATAATCTGCGGGTTAATACCGCGCAGGGCATGGTCCCTATTTCCAACTTCGTCACCCGAACGGCACAGCAAAAGGTCGGCACCATCAAGCGTGTTGACTCGAAGCGGGTTATGACCGTCAAAGCAAACGTTCGAGAAGGGGTGCTTGTTGACAACAAAGTTCAGGAAATCCAGAACTGGCTGATCAACAAAGCCAATATTGATCCAGCGGTGAATTTCACCTTTAAAGGTGAAGACGAAGAACAGAAAAAAGCACAGGCTTTCCTAGGGAAAGCTTTTGGTGTGGCACTGTTCATGATGGCGATTATTCTGGTTACCCAGTTTAACAGCTTCTATCACGCGTTTCTGATCCTCACTGCGGTAATAATGTCTACGATTGGCGTTTTTGTTGGCTTGATCGTCACCGGCCAACCCTTTGGCATCGTCATGACGGGGGTTGGTGTTATTTCACTAGCCGGTATTGTGGTGAATAATAATATTGTTCTCATCGACACCTTCGCCCATTTAAGGCGACAAGGTATGGATGCAATGGAAGCCATCCTGCGAACTGGGGCTCAACGTTTGCGCCCGGTTATGCTGACAACGGTAACAACGATCTTTGGATTGCTGCCAATGGCAATGCAGGTCAACATAGACTTCTTCACCCGCGAGGTGGTCACTGGAGCCCCCTCCTCCCAGTGGTGGGTTCAGCTGTCGACGGCCGTTGCCTTTGGTCTGACCTTCGCAACCGCCCTTACACTGATTGTGACCCCAAGCCTGTTGATGGTTGGTGCCAATGTAGGCTCTTTCTTTGAGAGCCGAAAAAGGAAGAAGGCACTACGCCAGAAGCAAATTAATCAAGCGGCTCAGCCCGCTGAATGAAAAAAGGGCGGCTGAGTAATTCAGCCGCCCTTCTCTTTTATCGTCTTTTTAAGATCGCGCAATCTTTACAATAAGCTGCTGAAGACTGCCAACCCCTGATTACTTCTTGTCCGTATCCGTCGTAGTGGTATCAGTATTTTTCGTCTCTGCGTCCCCTACCATATTACCATCAGCAGGGTTTGCAGCCTTTTCAGCCTTAAGGGCTTCTTCTTTTTCAAGCCGGCGATGGGTTGCAACCGCAAAAGGAATTGTCCCAAGATAGACAAGGGCGACACCTGTTAAAAACTCCCATGGGTAGCTTACCATAACAGCTGCCATACCACCGACCAGGATCAGAAACGGCATGATATACCGGCGGGCGATACGGGCGCGTTTTATGGAAAAAGTCGGAATTCGACTAGCCATCAGAAACGCCATGAACAACAACCAGGCCCCGTTCAAAACACCGGATTTGAAAATCTCGGCATCGGAGTAAAAACTAACGACCATGAACAAAAGCGAAATTGATGCGCCGCCCGGCGCGGCGATCCCGGTAAAATACCGGGATTCCCAGGCAGGAACGTCTTCTTCCAGCATGGCATTAAACCGGGCAAGCCGAAGCCCGCAGGAAACCGTATATACAAGTGATACGATCCAGCCAAAGCTCCCTAGGCCCGCATCAAGGGTCCAAAGATAAAGAACAATCGCCGGCGCCACGCCAAAACTGACAAAATCTGAAAGGCTATCCAGTTCAGCACCGAATTTTGAACTTCCTTTCAAAAGCCGCGCCATTCGACCGTCCAGTCCGTCCAGTACACCGGCGACAAGAATGGCCACAACAGCCATTTCCCATTTTTCTTCCAGTGCAAAGCGAACAGACGTCAGTCCCGCGCAAAGCGCAAGTGTGGTCAACATATTAGGAATTAAAGAATTAATCGGTAATTCCCTAAACCGTCTGCGCCGACTAAATGCCATTTATCGAACCTCAACCACTACAGGTGTTTCATTTTCTGCTTTTAAGTCAGCAATAACCGTTTCACCACCGACCATATTCTGACCGACGCCGACGAGAGGCTCCACCCCTTCTGGCAGAAAAATATCAGTCCGGCTACCAAACCGGATCAGACCAAAACGCTCTCCTGTTTTTACTTCCTGTCCATCCACCAGATGGCAAAGGATGCGGCGTGCGACCAGGCCTGCGATCTGAACAAAGACGATGTCTTTTCCGTCTTCCGTTTTCAAATGAACAGCATGGCGTTCATTTTCTTCAGATGCCTTGTCCAAAGCAGCGTTCAGGAATTTTCCCGGACGGTAAACCTGCTTAACAATTGTACCGCCCAACGGGATACGATTAACATGTACATTGAAAACATTCAGGAAAACGCTAATCCGAAGCAAAGGGTCTGAACCCATTCCCAGTTCTTCAGGTGGGACTGCACGTTCAATCAATTGAACAACACCGTCGGCCGGGCTGACAATCAACCCTTCGCGAGTTGGCACATGCCTATCGGGATCGCGAAAAAAGTAGACGCACCACAATGTCAATATAACCCCGATCCACCCCAGAAACGACCAGGTGAAAAGGAACAAAAGCAGGGTAATGGCGGCAAAGATAGCAACGAACCGATACCCTTCGCGGTTAATCGGCACCATTACTGTTTTCAGTGTATCCATATTTCTCGTCTTTCGAATTACTCTTTATATAATAGCCGTATACCGTATGTACCGGATAAAAAGAACCAAAATATCCGTTTAGGCAACGGTTCCGGGTTAAGCAACCGAGGGTCAGGTCATCGCCTGCTCCAATTTTTCCTGATAGTCGGCGACCTCTTGCTGACGCGCCCACATATCTGCATATTGACCATTTTGGTCCAGCAAGGCCTGATGGCTCCCTTTTTCGACAATCCGTCCGGCGTCCAGAACAATAATCTCATCCGCATCCACGACCGTCGATAACCGATGAGCAATAACAAGCGTTGTCCTGTCTTTGGAAACCTCTTTCAAGCTTTCCTGGATTTCGCGTTCTGTGTGGGAATCCAATGCTGATGTCGCTTCGTCAAACAGGAGAATTCGAGGCCCTTTCAAAATCGTCCTTGCAATGGCAACGCGTTGTTTTTCTCCGCCAGACAGTTTTAATCCACGCTCCCCCACCATAGTATCGTAACCCTCTGGCAGTTTTTCAATGAATTTATCAATGCTGGCAAGGCGGGCTGCCTCACGAATTTCAGCCTCGCTCGCCTCCGGTCGGCCGTATCCAACATTATACAGGATCGTATCATTGAACAGCACCGTATCCTGCGGGACGATGCCGATGGCCGCCCGCAACGATCGTTGCGTTACATCCTGTATGTTTTTGCCGTCAATCGTCACGGTGCCACTATTCACATCATAAAAACGGAAAAGGATCCGGGAAATTGTAGATTTTCCCGCCCCGGAAGGACCAACAATCGCCACCTTCTGTCCGGCCTTCACCTTAAACGAGACATCATGTAGAATTTGGCGGTTTTCCTCATAGCCGAAATTGACGGCATTAAACGCGATCTCACCGGCCCCTTCCGGCAAAGGCTCTGCCCCCTGTTTGTCGTCAATTTCCCGCCCGACACTCAGTAGCTCGAACATTTTTTCCATATCAACCAGGCTTTGCTTGATTTCACGGTAAACAAAACCCAGAAAATTCAGCGGTTGAACAAGCAACATCAAAAACGCATGCGCTGCGACGAAATCGCCAACCGTCATTGTTCCCGCAACGACGCCACTCGCAGAGATATACAAGACAAGAACCATCCCGATACTGATGATGAAACCCTGACCGATATTCAAATATGCAAGGGTCGTCTGACTTTGCACGGCAGCCTTTTCATAACCGGCTATCGCCTTGTCAAAACGGCTGCTTTCATGATCTTCATTGCCAAAGTATTTTACAGTTTCAAAGTTCAGCAGGCTGTCGATTGCTTTGGTGTTCGCTTCGCTGTCTTTTTCGTTCATACGGCGCCGGTACTTCAGACGCCATTCGGTGACAGCCAACGTAAAATAAATATAGCCAAACAATGTGACCGCCGTAATCAACGACATGGCGATCCCGTATTCCACCCACATAATCCCACAGATGATTATAATTTTAAGAACGGTTGGAATGATATTGAACAACATGAAGCGCAGCAGGAAATCGATCCCTTTTGTTCCCCGCTCAATAACCCGGCTTAATCCTCCGGTTTGACGATCCATATGAAACCGCAAAGAAAGCCTGTGCAAATGACGAAAGGTCTGCAAGGCAACCTGCCGAATTGCGTTCTGCCCAACTTTGGAAAAAATGGCGTCTCTTAACTCGCCGAAAGCCTGTTGAAAAACGCGCGCTGCGCCATAAGCAATGATCAGGGCAATCGGTACCACCAGCAAATAATCACTGGGCTTTCCATCGCGCGTTAGATCATCAACAAGAAATTTGAGAATATAGGGCGAAAATATGGATGCAAATTCTGCAGCCAGAAGAAAGGTAAAAGCAATCAGAACCCTGATTTTGAGGTCCATTCGGTCTTTTGTCCAAATATATCCAAGCAACGTTATCGCCGTTGAAAAATGGCTTCTTTTTTCAGTTTCACTATGGCTATCAAAATTGGTATTCTTCATATGCTTTCAATATTTCCCCGGTCAGAAATAGCGTAGAATTACCCTATAGATTGTCCCTTTCAGTTACCAGAATATTAACCACTTATCGCTAAAGTCATACCCCATGGGTGTGACGCAGACTCCTATTTATTAAGTATTGGGTTAAAAAAGATGGTTGAACAACAAATTGAGCTGAAAAGCAGCACAAAATTTGACAATCTTATTAATGAAGGAAGTGAAAAGCAGATTTGGGTTGCTCCCAAGGCCCCGTTATCTTTTCGATTTGTTTGGGATCGAATGCATTTTTCGGCCAAACTGGATCTCATCGAAAACAATCACCGAATTCGTATTCTTGGAGAGCTGGGGCCCTTACCCTATACGGCCGAAAAACCGAATTTCCGGGAAAGATTGCTTCATCTGGTTGCTTGGGAAACAGGCGACCCCCACATCAAATTTGTTCTGGAACCCAAACGGCACCACATCTACCTGATGATTGACCACCTGCTGGAAGAAGATCTGACAGGCCTTGCATTGCTCAACTCCGTCATCATGTCCATGCTGCAGGTTCGCCCCTATATTGAGCTCGCCAAGGAAGTTGGATGGCAGCATCCATCTGATACAACCCCTCGGGATTTTAACGTCGCCCCAAATGCAGGCGTATCCCGCGCTCCCACCAGAGAACCTGCAGGAGACGACGGTAAAGTCGAGACCAAAATCTCAGGCCCTGTTTGAAACGAAAATAACAACTTTTTTTAAAATGGAGGCATCAGGGCGCACTTCCATAGAGGCACCCTGTAACCCGGCACCAACGCTGATCGTTCCGTGTTCAGATTAATTTGTGGTTTCTTCTGACGGCAATTTAAAGATCTGGCCCGGGAAAATCAGATCTGGATCTTTAATCTGTTCCTGATTGGCCTGATAAATTGTGGTGTAATGAGTGCCTTCGCCATACATGCGGCGGGCAATCCGCCAGAGACTGTTCCCAGGTTGAACAATCGCCCGAATTTCAAGACCACCTTTTGCAAGAATTACATCATCCGCAGCTTCCCGTTTAAACGGTATTTCGACACGGGAAATTACTTTCCCTTTTGGATCGGTTTGATCTGCCCGCAAGGTATATTTCCCGGCTTCGATTTCTTTTTTCGGAACCAGTCGCCAATTCCCTTTTTCATCCACCGTTGCTGTTCCGACAGGCTTGTTCTCCAGATAGACCTGCACATCATTGCCAGGCTTTCCTTTGCCAGAAAGGGCGACATCGCCTTTATCATTATAGTCGATGGCGCCAACGGAAAGATCTTTGGCTGCTGTGCGATCCCCTTGTGGTTCAGGCAACTGAAGAAGCTTCGAAATACGCTTGTTAAAAGCTTCTTTCTTATCCTCTGATTTTGGTGTCAACAAGGCAATGGCGGGCGCCCGTTCTTCAATCGCTTTGGTACAGTCGGGCACCTGCATGATGACCATGCGGGCTGTTTCCACTTCCTGACCATTTGGATTAACGGCTATTGCGTTGATCTGTTGCGGGCCCATTGGCAAGGGGTCTGTTGCCAGGTAAATCCATTCGCCTCGCCGGCTGGCCTGTGTCTTGCCAATTTCTGTATCCCCGACAAAAATTCGAACAATGGCTGTTGGCTCAGAAGTTCCTGCAACCAGCAACCCGCAATTCTTATCTACCCGTACAACATCAAATGCGGGGGCTGCCATAGCCGCGATACCCGAAGGGGTATTCGGTTTACTGTCTTCCTTTGTGATGATAACAGGTTTTTTATTCAGGTCTTGAGGGTCGGGTTTAGACGGCAACTCTGTATTCGCGGTCGATTTGGGCGATGACTGTTCAGCCGTATCAGTTGCCGGTTTAACCCTCTCCTCTTTTTTCTTATCAGGGGAAGCGGTTGGTGTTTCCTTATTTGCAAGTTCAGGTTCACCATCCCCGTATAGCCAGAAGAAAAGCCCCAAACCCGCAATGACCAATAATGTAACCAGAATTCCGAAAACCCGCACAGCACCCTCACCCGTTTACCATTTTGAAACAGTATGGACCTTAGACGCGATTGACGCAACAGACTGATTTTGCGCGTCTATCCTCAAGATTTTCGACTATTTTTTCACTTTGTTTTTTACGGGCGCGACCGAAAACAGAAAATCAGCAATAGCTGTACGATCTTCTTTCGTCAGCTTGGATGTTCCATGGGTAATGACATCTTCCATGGTTCCCTGCACATCATCGAAATTCGGTTTCATACCTGTTTCCAGAAAACTGACCATGTCCAGTTTGGACCAATCCCCTATTCCGGTTTCTTTGTCCGGGGTGATGTTCGGAACAAGTTCCCCCTCACCACCGCTTGCACTGCCCGCAAGATACAGATCGCGATCAATCCCGCCCAGTGCATTTCTGGGCGTATGACATTCCCCGCAATGGCCTAAGGCGTTTACCAAATAATTCCCTCGATCTGCTGACGACTGAATTACCGGGACGGAACTGCCTCCTTCTTTAAAAAACAGGATTTTCCACCCCCACTGCAACCAACGCCACGAAAAAGGAGCCCCTATATCATGAGGCTTATTTGGGGCCTGTACGGGGGGCAGGCTTTTTAAATATGCATAGATGGAACGAGCGTCCCGATCCGTCATATTGGTATAACTGGTATACGGGAACGCTGGAAAATAGTGAAAGCCTTCCGGACTAATCCCCTTTTTCAACGCCTTGACGAAATCAGCATCAGACCAGCGTCCAATACCTGTGTCGGGATCAAAAGTGATGTTGGGGGTATAGAATGTTCCAAAAGGAGTATCAAGCGCCCGGCCACCAGCATACTCCTGACCGGCGCCTTTTGGTTGTGTATGGCAGGCTTTGCACCCCGCAGCGGCGGTCAGGTACGCCCCTTCTTCAATTGACTGGGCCAGACCATTTGAGCCAAGCATGATCCATCCAAAAATTGAACAGATCATGACTCTGGATATTTTGCTCACGGATCAGATCCGACCTTAATGATCTTTTGGTGTCCGAAATGGTTTATGGCATCCGCCGCAGGTTTTTCCTGTCGCCCCCAATGCTTGGCCAATTTTTCCCTGATCGCCAGTTGCAACGGCAGTTTGTAAATTCTCAGAGGCCATCTGAAAAGCGGTAATTGATTTTGAGAATGCCTCTTTATTGATCCAGATTTCTGGTTTTGACCGGGTTTTCTCTCCCCCTGAACCTGCCGGAAACAGCGTCGGCATTTCCTTGCCAATACTGGCAATCTTTGCCGCATTTTTGTTAAGGTCAGGGCTGTAGGCAGCCTCCCCCTTTGCCACGGCAGCGATTGCTTTCATATTTTCACCAAGCATTTTCATCTTGGCAATTCGCGCGTCGGCTTCCGGGATCCCCGTGGTTTCTGAATGCGCGACAGCGGCTCCAACAGTAATGGAAGCACCCAAAATACTTACTAAAGCCAATCTAACTGTTTCTCGTTTCATAGCATTCCCTTTGCTTGTTATAATAAACGTGGATCTTGGTCTTAACGTGCAATCCGCGCACCCTTTATCAGTCTGGGAGTTTTTTGGTAATCACTTCGCCCCCATAACCGTCTTTTTTATCCCGTGCGCGAACTTTTACAACTTTGACATGCATCGGAATGGAAATTTTCATGGACCGGGTAAAGGGCTGCTCATGATCATGAGGATGCATAAGAACGCGGGTTCCCAATATTGTTCCCTTTTCATCCAGCACATCCCACCGATCTGCATAATGGTCCCATCCTGCATCATCATGCCGTACCGTCACAGAAAAACGATACATATCGGCTTCCGTCTTTTTTATGACAACATCAATCACATCAGCTTTGCCCGCAAAAACAGGACTTGACGTAACAGCTGCAGCAACGCAAATAAAAGCGGTAAGAAAAACGACGAATTTTCGTTTAAACCGAGTGGAAACCTTCATGACAAAAATCTCTTCATTATGTGTTTACTGTGGCTCCAGAATGCCTGTAAATACAGCCTTTAGTAAAGCAGCGAAAGATCTGGGGCATCAACTCGGTGGCAACAACATCCAACTCGTCTATGGCGGTGGACATGTCGGTCTCATGGGTATCATTGCAGACGCAACTCTTGAAGCCAATGGAAATGTTATAGGGATTATTCCGGGTCATCTACATGATATTGAAGTCAGTCACGAAAATTTGACAGAACTTCATGTCGTGGACAGCATGCATAGCCGCAAACAGATGATGTTTGAGCGGTCTGACGCCTTTGTCGTTCTGCCCGGTGGCATCGGAACCCTTGATGAAACGTTTGAGATGATCACCTGGCGTCAACTCAAACTTCATGACAAACCGATCATTCTTGTAAACTTTCAGGACTATTGGGGTCCGTTTATCGATTTGATGAACCATATGATAGATCAGGGATTCGTCGAGAAGGAAGTTTTTGAACTTTTTGAGGTTGTAAACAGTCTGGAAGAAATTTTACCGGCGCTTCAACGCTCCCCTGATGCAGAAATACAGCCAGATATCTCAAAAATGTAAGAAAATTACACTTTTTTACCATACGCAACTTGCACCATACGCAGGCAATGCTATTTTGCGCCCATCATTCGAAAATTTATCAGGCAAAGAAGGATCTAGACATGCCAAAGATTCAAGTCGCTAATCCAGTAGTTGAACTGGACGGAGACGAAATGACCCGGATTATCTGGGAATTCATTAAAGAGAAACTCATCCTTCCTTATTTGGACATTGATCTGAAATATTATGATCTTGGTATGGAATCCCGCGATGCGACCAACGACCAGATTACCGTTGATGCCGCTGAAGCCATCAAGAAGTACGGTGTTGGCGTAAAATGTGCGACCATTACACCTGACGAACAGCGTGTTGAAGAATTTGACCTGAAGGAAATGTACCGCTCTCCAAACGGCACAATCCGGAACATTCTCGGCGGCACTGTCTTCCGTGAACCAATCATCTGCTCCAACGTTCCTCGGCTGGTGCCAGGCTGGACAGATCCGATTGTTATTGGACGTCATGCCTTTGGTGACCAGTACCGTGCAACGGATATGCTGATCCCGGGCCCTGGTAAACTGACCATGAAATACACACCGGCCGACGGCAGCGAAGAACAGGAATTCGAAATCTTTGATTTCCCTGCGTCTGGTGTTGCCATGGGCATGTATAACCTTGATGAATCCATTCGTGGTTTCGCACGGGCCTGCATGAACTATGGTCTAAACCGCGGCTGGCCTGTTTACCTGTCCACAAAAAACACCATCATGAAAAAATATGACGGACGGTTTAAGGATTTGTTCGAAGAAGTTTTTGATAGCGAGTTCAAAGACAAATTTGAAGAAGCGGGTATCACCTACGAACATCGTCTGATCGATGACATGGTCGCGTGTGCGATGAAATGGAACGGTAAATTCGTATGGGCTTGTAAAAACTACGATGGTGACGTTCAGTCCGATACGGTTGCTCAGGGCTTCGGTTCTCTTGGTCTTATGACCTCTGTTCTGATGACACCGGATGGACAGACTGTTGAAGCCGAAGCGGCGCACGGTACGGTCACACGCCATTACCGCGAACATCAGAAAGGCAATGAGACATCAACCAATCCGATTGCCTCTATCTTTGCTTGGACACGCGGCCTTCTGCACCGTGCCAAACTGGACGACAATGCTGAGCTTGCCAAGTTTGCAGAAACACTTGAAAAAGTGTGTGTTGCAACGGTTGAAGGTGGCGAAATGACAAAAGACCTTGCGTTACTCGTAGGGCCAGATCAGTCCTGGTTGACAACAAACCAGTTCCTGGACGCGATTGATTCAAACCTGAAAAAAGCAATGGCTTAACCCCTTGCTGATCAAACGGAAAAAGCCGGCAGCAATGCCGGCTTTTTTTGTTTTGATCATGTAGAACAATCCGTATGAATAAAGAACGATTTCGTACGTTCAGCATGTCAGAAATACAAAAGGACTAAAAACTGACCGCCTCGATCTTATTCCCGTCGGGATCAAAGATGAACGCACCAAAATACTTGGTCTGAGCGGCCTGCCGTATTCCCGGCAGTCCGGCACTTTCGCCCCCTTGTGCGATGGCTATCTCATGAAATTCCTTAACATTCTCGGCTCCCTTAACCCGCAGGCAAATATGAGAACCCGTTTCTTTTGATATCGGTCTCATATCCAGCCGTTCGTTCAGCCAGAATTCGGGATAGGCCTTCCCAAAACCCGCGGTAGTTTCCCGTTCAACAAGCATGGAGAACCCTAAGGGTGCAAAAAGCGCGGTATAAAAGCGTTTTGCTTTATCAAGGTCCCGAACAGCAATCGATACATGATCAATCATCAGCACGCATCCAAACGTTTCCAAAGCAGCAGGTTTTCATAATCATGACCGTCTTTTCCAGTTTCCGGCCCTGTTTTTAGAAGTAGATCGTCTCCTTGCCAGATCATGGTTCTGCGCAATGTCGTACCGATCCAGCCCGGTATGGTGGACAGATCCACGTCGTGGCAGACTTCCGGCCCTTCGATATACCAATTTCCTCCGTAGGATAAACTGATCGCAGCGGAAGCATCACTCCGCGGGGGCCGGCCTTTAAAATCAGCGCGCATCAAAAACCCGGACATGCGGCCGCAGGGCGTATAGATAAGCTGCCCCTTTACATCCTTTTCCATTGGATAAGCATAAAATTCGCCATTTTTTCGGGAATGCCAATCCTTGAGTTTCCAGGTTCCGATGATTGATTGCAGTTCTTCGACGGACATAAACGTGCCTTTCTTATTATTGTTTTAATGCATTCTAACATACTCCCCCTATCTGACACAAAAAAAGCCGGCTCCCACAGGACCGGCTTTTTTTTCAACATCATCCTTGATCAAGGATGGCGTGTATGGAGAGGCTTATGCTTATGCTTATGCTTCTCCGTCATCCTCGGCTTCCGGAGTGCCCTGAAATTCATCAGACAAAACACCGGCATGAGTCAAAATTTTCTTTTCGATCTCAAGGGCCATTTCCTTGTTTTCTTTCAAGAAGGCTTTTGCCTGTTCACGCCCCTGACCAATACGAACACTGTCATAGGAATACCAGGAGCCGGATTTTTCAACGACTTCGGCTTTCACACCCAAATCAAGTATTTCACCTGTTTTGGAAATTCCTTCACCGTACATAATGTCAAATTCAATCACTTTGAAAGGAGGTGCAACCTTGTTTTTAACAACCTTCACCCGGGTCTGGTTACCAACAATTTCATCCTTGTTCTTGATTTGCCCGATCCGGCGAATATCCAAACGCACAGACGCGTAAAATTTAAGAGCATTTCCGCCTGTTGTTGTTTCAGGGCTACCAAACATTACGCCGATTTTCATCCGAATCTGATTGATGAAAATCACCATACAATTGGATCTTGAAATGGAACCGGTCAGTTTGCGAAGAGCCTGACTCATCAAGCGTGCCTGCAAGCCAACATGGGTATCACCCATTTCGCCTTCCAGTTCCGCCTGTGGTACCAGCGCAGCCACACTATCGATCACCAGAACATCAACCGCCCCGGAACGGACCAATGTGTCCGCAATTTCCAGAGACTGTTCGCCTGTATCAGGCTGTGAAATCAATAATTCATCGATATCAACGCCCAGCTTGCCCGCATAAACAGGATCCAGCGCGTGTTCTGCATCCACGAACGCACATGTTCCACCTTTTTTCTGGGCCTCTGCAACCACGTGCAAAGCCAGGGTTGTTTTACCAGAGCTTTCCGGACCATAAATTTCAATAATCCGGCCCTTTGGCAATCCGCCAATTCCCAGAGCAATATCCAGGCCTACTGACCCGGTCGGGATCGCTGCAATGTCCAATGCTTCCTGTTGACCCAGTTTCATGACAGAACCTTTACCATAGGCCCGATCAATCTGGCTCATTGCTGCTTCCAGCGCTTTTTTCTTATCCATGCCACCTGCTTCGACGAGTTTCAATGCTGTTTGTACCATTCATCCCTCACTTATTTCATAGGTCTGCCCCGGATGCAATAAATGGAATGTACATGTTTTGTTCTTATTGGCAAGTAATTTTTAACTCACTGTTTTTAAATATTAATTTTAATCTGTTTTTCTTTTGTTCTCAAAAATCCGAATCAGATTAACGACAAACCCCGATACGATTCTCTGGAATCGCTAAATGAACCTTTGCTGTCATCTGCCGACCACGACATAGGAACAAGACGAGATCCCGCCTTCCCCTTCAAGCGCAATCAGTCTTAAAGGTTCAGCGCCCCATGAGGAGACATACGTCAATGGCCCGGCACAATCGTCTATTGTGGTTGGTGCAATCCTCTTTTGATAGTTTAGCCTGTTCGGGTGAATTTGACGCCAAGCAGAATAATGGCTGCGCCAAAGAGCTGTACAAGGGACATATGTTCGCCAAAGAACAAAAGTGAGGTTGCTATCGCGACGGCAGGAATGAAGAAGCTGTAGGACATGCCTTTGGCCATTCCAAGCCTGCTAATACCAGCGCAATACCAGACAAATGCAAGCGCCGCGCCGAGGAAGGCTGTACTTGCCCAGGCAACCCACCCGATCGCGGGGATGGCACTCCAATCCTGCTCTAGCAGTGGTTTCACACTAATGGCCGTCAGGAACAGAGCGCCGAAAGCCATGCCATAGGCAGTAACAAAAATTGGCCCCCGCCTAATAACCATCGGCCTGGAGATCAAGGTATAAATTGACCAGATCGCGGCAGCGCCGATGATCAGCAGGTCCCCAACCATGCTGCCTGCACCAATCGTAATTTCTGTCAGGCTGTTATTGATCAGAATTACAACACCGATCATGGACAGAAAAATACCAGCCCAGCCAACAAGTGATGTCCTTTCTCCCCGAAAAGAACCGATAAGCGCACCGAAGACGGGGGCGGTCGCCACCAGAATTGAGGCCTTCGAAGCACTGGTGAGATTAAGACCGTATGCCCAGCCCCCCTGAAATAGGGTAATTCCCAGAAATCCGATAATCGCCAGTTCGAAAAACTCCTTCGTCGTTATCGCCAGTCTCTCACGTTGGAAGATCAGCAGCACAAAAAGAAAGGACGCGGCGACAAGGTACCGGGTCGCGGAAAAGACCATCGGATCCATGTAAAGAAGGACAGATTTAGCAATCGGGAAATTGATGCCCCATGCACAGGAAGCGGCGAGCAAAAAACCATCACCAGCCCCCAATTTTAATTTGTTGTTGTCAGGAATGCGCGTTGTAATATTCATGAGGTCACAGTTTCTATGTCTGTTTATCAGGTTAGGGACACGCTAACAGAAAACCGGTTAAAACAAAGCGCGAAAATTTAACCCGTTACAGTCAGCATCTTTGGGGTCATGAAATGCGTGATCAGCCCGCCCGAATTTTTAACCTTGTTCCAGCAGGGAATGTCAAACTCCAGACTGGCAACAGCACAGGTCGAAAATTTGCGGGTTAGTTTTTGCCGTAAAGGCTCTGTGCCCTCTTGCCAGTTAGTTAGCGTCAGGGCGAGCTCCTGCATTGTGGGGTTATGGCCAATGATCAGCACATGACCATAAGCCTCTGCTACCGTCGGTAAAAGGTCAAGGATGCTTCCCCCCATGCCTGCGGAATAAATCATCGGGTCAAATAGGACTTTTGTTTCGTCCGAAAGGCGCGGCATCGTACGGGCAAGTGTTTCACGGGTGCGTTTGGCAGGAGAGCAAAGGATGAGCTCTGGCACCAGATTTTGATCTATAAGATATTGCCCAATAAGGGGGGCAGCCTTGATCCCGCGAGGCGATAAAGGCCGCTCGAAATCCCTGATTACCCCATCATTCCAGCTGGATTTGGCGTGCCGCAACAACGTTAATCGTTTCATTCTGTTTCCATTGCTTACATTGAATGTTCAGAATTCTCCATCTATCCTGCCATCATTGCGCCGGCATGACAAAATTAAGGTTTTGCTAGATCGCCATGATTGTTCGTACGATAGGAATTATCAATATTCTGTGGCGTGTGATTACAGGCTGCCAGCAGGAATACGGTACCGAGAACCATTAGTATTTTCATTGAACTGTAACTCCATATGTCGTTTGAATTTCATATGGTTATCAATTGGTATCAAAAACAGTGATGAATATTACGGGCGCTGCATTGATCCTGCTTTAAAACACCTGTTTACACACTTTCTCTTTTATTTGCTCCTTATTCAAGGCCCGCTATACTGCAACAAAACAATACTCTGTGCATATCTGCAAAAAGGAGAGACTTCATGCGTGCCATTGTTGTTCGGGAATTCGGCCATTACCGGGACAAAGCCCATCTGGAAACCCTCCCAATCCCTGTGGCCGGTCCGGGAGAGGTTGTTGTCAGAAACACAGCCACCGGGATCAGCTTTGCAGCCTCGCTGAATATCGCTGGTAAATATCAGCGAAAACCCCCTCTTCCCTTCATACCCAGTCCAGAAACAGCCGGGGTTGTTCATGAAATTGGTGAAGGCGTTTCACGGGTACAGGTTGGCGATGCGGTCATGATAAGCGGGGATGGCGGTGGATGCGCCGGATATAATCTGGTGCAGGATATCTGTTGCCACAAAATCCCCCATAGTATTGACCCTGCCGTCGCTGCCGCTTTGGTGCTTTCCTATACGACCTCTTACGGGGCACTGACACGCCGGGCATCCTTGCAGGCGGGAGAAACGCTCCTGGTTCACGGGGCCGCTGGGGCGGTTGGTATGGCCGCTGTCGAAATCGGCAAGGCCATGGGGGCAACCGTTATTGCCGTTGCGGGGGGTGAGGCGCATTGTTTGTCAGCCCGTCGCCATGGGGCCGACTTTGTCATCGATCACCGACAAGAGGATTTTCGAGACAAGGTCCTTGAAATAACTGAAGGGCGTGGTGCCAATGTTGTTTATGACAGCATTGGCGGAGATGTAACGCTCGCCTCGTTAAGATGTATGGCCTGGGAAGGACGCCTGCTCACAATCGGATATGCCAGCGGTACCATTCCAGACATCCCGGCCAATCGCCTCCTCCTGAAGAATATTTCAGCAATGGGGTTTAATATTGGTCATTTCTTTGGCTGGACCCCCGGTACAAAACGCGAAGACTTTATCGACGATTTAGACCACATGATCCGTGGGGTCCTTGATCTGTATGATAAAGGGGCCCTCAACCCGGAAATCGGTAAGCGTTATTCACTTGCACAATTTCACGAAGCGATGGATGCCGTGATTGACCGTAAGGTGGATGGAAAATGTGTCGTGCTTTTAGGAGAGGACGACTATTGATTTCAAGTTCAAGGTAATACAAAAATTGGAAACGCCCGGCGAAAACCGGGCGTTTCCTCCCTCAAACGATGGACCGGTCAGGGGAAACCGACCATCATTATACCTAGCTGTGAGAAGCCACAGCTTTGTTGCTTGAATAAGGCAGAATTTTTTTGAACAGTGCATCCACTGAAATCATCCCCGCCCCTTTAATAACAAGATAGACAAGCGGAAAGACCCATAGCAACCGTTGATCAGCGATCACACTGTCCTGAAAACGATCAAACAAACCACCGATACTTTTCTCGTCAAGGCCGTGACCGTAAATATCTACAATGCTCATCACGGTGATAAACCCGATCATGCCAGCGGATGCGAGGCGGGTCATCAAGCCAACCAGAATAAGAAGCGGTAAAATAAATTCAGCATAGGTTCCCGCCAGAACTATCAGGGAATGAATGGCCGACATTCTGTCTGTGTCATAATCAAGCGCTTCCAGTGTTTTCGGGAAGATCTGTGCATAGGCGCCCGCGGACGGTGAAAACAGCCCACCATCCAGTTTTGTGGCCGCTGATTGCCAGAAAAATACCAGCAGCACACTCGAAAAAACAACTCTTGCCGCAAGACCCGGCAGCCAGTTAGCCAGACTTCGTTCGACTAATTCAAAAACTCTGTTATGCAATCCAAAAAGGGATTGTACGATATTACTCATGACATTCATCCGTCAGTTTGCAGCTACGACCAGCCGACTTTCGATAATACTGGCCAAGCAATCGGCCAGATCAAACCCATCAATGGAACCTGCTTTTTCTGCACTTTCTCCAAGTGTGTCCCCCCGCGCCAAATCCGCGATAAACTGGGCCCCACCGGGGCAAAGCTTCCGCTGGAGAACGGATGATCCTTCCCGATAGACAAGACAGTCCTCCCCCGTCAAACCAGAAAGATCGATCGTCTCGCCGGTTGTATTCCAGTTCGTTTGCCAAATGGAATACGCCGGATACGCAAACGATAACGTTCGGTGGGCCGGATGCAAATCAAACCTGACAGACGGCAATTCCTCGGCGGAAAATTGCGTTAAAAAATCGCCTGCCAGAGATATCCCGTCGGCTTCATGATATACCTGCCGGCGGGCCAGTTCTAACCGTGCGACATCAGGCAAATACGGTAATTCCTCGACCGGCGGAAACGCCGTCAAAAAATCAGGAAACGCCTCACCATATAAAGCAAGGATCGGCGACCGGGGCGGATTTACGCGCACAAAGACCGCTGCCATTGCATCAAAAAACTCTTCCCCTACCAGCTTATCAATCGTCGCAAATGCCACACGCAAGGCGTCAATCAAACTGGATAAAACATTGTTACGATAGACAGAAAACCGCTTCTCGATGTCATACTGCGCTAACGGATCAATTACCTCGGGGATTGGTTTGTCCGGATCCAGAAGGGCCACAGAAAAGTCTTGCTGTAGATCATCAAGCGACATGACTGTTTCCATCCTCAACCTTAGGCAAGCCATTCAGAATAGTTTGAGCCTTTCTGACCTCTGCTGATAATATATCCCAGTCAGGAATATCATTGTCCCATTCAATCAAGGTCGGGATCGCGCCGTTTTCCAGGATAAATGATCTGTATAAAGACCAGACAGGATCCGCCACGGGCCGATCATGAGCATCTACCAGTAGGGTTTCCGCGCTGTCACTTTGTTCCAAAGAATGACCCGCAAGATGGATTTCACCGATCTTTTGTTTAGGGAAATTGTCCAGATAGCGGGTTGCATCAAACCCCAGATTAACGGCTGAAACGTACACATTGTTGATATCCAGAAGAAGTCCGCATCCTGTTCGCTCAGAGATTTCCTTCAGAAATGCCGTTTCTTCGTAGCTGCTGTTTTTAAACTCAAGGTAGGATGACGGGTTTTCAAGAAGCATCGTCCGCCCCAGTGCCGTCTGAACCTGATCAATATGCTCGCATATCTGCGTTAATGTTTCAGAATTATACGGTACAGGCAGTAAATCGTTCAAAAAACCAGCGGTATGACTGCTCCAGGCAAGATGTTCGGAAAACGACGCAGGCTCAAACCGATCACATAAAGTTCCAAGGCGCGTCAGATGATCCTTATCAAGACCACGGGCGGAACCGATTGATAATCCTACCCCATGAACTGAAATGTCGAAATCTGACCGCAGACGTTCGAGCATCTGCAAGGATGGTCCGCCGCGGGACATATAATTTTCAGCATGAATTTCAAACCACATTTCGCGATCAGCCTTTTGCAGTATGTCGTCAAAATGCTGTGGTTTAAAACTGGCTCCCACACTGAACGGCAGGGTATTTAAACGAGAAACCGTCACTGCTCAGCTCCATTTCGTATCAGTGTATAGAAGCAATTTAAGTCAGGAAGGCGCCATAAACGCCTTCCTGATTGTCTTTGATCCTAGGATGGCAGGTCGCGTTTCAACGCTTCCAGTGATCCTTTACGATCAGAACCATCCGCCATTTTAGGCACTTCGATAGAGGTGCATGTGCCTTTAGGGACCAGCTTCCAGGCATTTCCTTGATAATCTACTTTCGAAGTTCCGGCGCAGGTTGTTCCAGGACCCGCGGCGCAATCATTTTCACCAGCTAAAGACACACCGTAACATTTTTCTTTACCCGCCGCATTTGCAGTTGTCGCAGAAAAAGCAGACGCGGTTAGAGCCGTTGCAACAGCACCCGCAAGCGCAAGAGAGGTCAATTTATTTGATGACATAGTTCTGTTCCTAATCAAAAGACATTGAATAACAATACAAACATAAGAAAAAGGAAGCAGAAGATACACTCACTTCCGCTTCACTTTTTCGTAAGATCAGTTTGCGAGTTCTTCAGGAGCTTTGTCTTTGATGTTGACCCATTTGTTATCGGCCTGCTCAATAAGCTCGTTCAACTCGCTTTCCCAGCGACCCTGTACTTTTTTGGACAGGTTCAGGTACAATTTGTTGTCAACGATTTTCCAGATTTTTGGATCGCCATCAAATTTGAAACCCATTGCTGTGCCAAAGGCACAATATCCACCGTAAGCAGGCGCATATTTTTCAGGAGCAGCGACGAATTTTTCTTTGTTTGCTTCGCTTGCAAATCGGTAAGTTGCACCATTGAATTCAGCAGTATGAGCCAAATCACCTTCTGCCGGGGCGCCCTGGAAATAGGATACCGGATCATAGCCGCGCATCGCCAATCCTGTAGTTGTGGCGTTGACATCGACACCGGCAGCCATGGCCGTCGCGAAAAGAATTGTGGATAAGACTGCACCAACAGCAATATTCCGTAACAGTTTAAACATTCTTTTTCTCCTATTGATCACGCACTCACGTGCAAGAATGAGTTTCATTTAATTTTCGGGTCCAAGAGCCTTGAGGGGAAACTTGCCTTCCGACAGAACGAGATATATAATAAGGAACCAATTGGTACAAAACACAAAAGCGTGAGTGTTTCGTGATCCCTGTAAAAAGGTGGAGGACAAATGGCCCGACCGAGAGAATTTAATAATGACACAGCCCTAGAGGGTGCCTTGCAGATTTTTTGGGAAAACGGTTTCAGTGCAACAAATTTGCCTGATCTTCTGAAAGCAATGGGTCTTACCCGTGGATCTTTTTACAAGGCCTACGGCGATAAACGATCTGTGTATCTGGAAGCGCTAAAACGATATGACGAATGCTATGTGGGTCAAACGGTCAACCGCCTTACAGATGTCCGTTTAGGACCGCCTATGGAACGCATTCTTACTATGTTCAATAACAATATCGACGACCGGGCCCCCTTAAAGAACCGGCGGGGTTGTTTAATCTGCAATGCGATGGTTGAACTGGGACCCATTGATAGTGATGTCGCTAAAATAACTTCCAGTATGTGGGCACGTATCCAAAACGCGCTCACTTTAAACCTTCAGGAAAAAATGACGGATAAAAGCCTCGCATCGCAGCAGGCGACCATCATTACCAATCTGTATTTCGGATCCCAAGCGGTGAGCAAAACCGGAGCCAGTACGCCCGATTGGCATGGAATTATTAGAACCATAACAATGGCTTGATCGATTTTCCCAATGAAATAATTTAAGTTTCATCGGTATTCGAAAGCACTTCTTTTACTTTCTCAGCAATTTCTTTAAGGGTGAAAGGTTTCGGTAGGAATTCAATTTTGTTGATGTCAAAATCAAGGTCTTTTCGAAAGGCATCTTCCGCATAGCCTGAGATAAAAATAATCTTCAAATCAGGCATTTTCTTTGTAATATTTTTGACCAGTGTGGGGCCATCCATGCTTGGCATCACAACATCCGTAATCAGCAGGTCGATATGCCCTTCATGATTTTCAAATAACTCCAGAGCGCTTTCACCGCAATCTGCCTGTAAAACCTCATAGCCTTTATTCTGCAAGGCGCGGGACGCGAACAACCGCACAGGGTCTTCATCCTCAACCAACAGAACAGTTCCGACACCAGAAAGGTCTCTATGCACTTTCTGGGGGCTTTCCTCTTCAGCCTTGATCCCGTCGATGGCCTCAATATGTTTTGGTAGAAAGATATTAAAAGTCGTTCCTCTATCCTCGTTATTTTCGGCGAAAATGAAACCACCAGTTTGTTTGATAATGCCGTAGACGGTACTCAGTCCAAGCCCTGTTCCTTCCCCTACTTTCTTGGTTGTAAAGAATGGGTCGAAGATTTTTTCGATGACTTCTTCAGGGATCCCTGAGCCTGTATCAGTTACGCTGATCTTAATGTAATCGCCGGGCGGCACCAGTTCGTGGGCATCTCTTCCCCGTTCACGAACTACATAATTTTCCGTCTTGAACGAAAGTTTTCCCTCACCGGACATGGCGTCTCTTGCGTTCACCGCCAGATTTATGACCACCTGCTCAAACTGGCTCTGGTCCACCTTAACCAGCCATAAATCGCGCGCGTGCTTGATCTCCAACTCAATTGCTTCACCGATCAGGCGCCTTAAAAGGTTAGACAGTTCCGCCAGCACTTCCGTTAGATCCGTAACTTTAGGGCGCAGAGTTTGTTGACGGGAAAAGGCCAAAAGCTGGCGAACAAGACCGGCGGCCCGAATTGCATTTTGTTTTATCTGGCTAATATCGGAGTAAGACTGATCGCCCACCTGATGCCGCAATAGCAGCAAATCACAAAATCCGATCATTGCGGTCAACAGATTGTTAAAGTCATGGGCGATACCACCGGCCAACTGACCAACAGCCTGCATTTTCTGACTTTGAGCAAACTGAACTTCCAGCTGCCGCTGCGCAGAGGTCTCGATAATATGAATAAGCAGGCTATCCGTGTTCCCTTCGGTTCCTGCAACAGAACTTATATAGAAATTTGCAACTCGTTCACCGTCGCTCAGTTTCATTTCTGTCGGTTTAAGCTCGAAATCACTGGCAGATGCTTCTTTCAGCTTTTCATTGAGAACGTCATGATCCTGCTCTGCTACCAATTTTGTAACGTGACTGCCGATGGCGTTATCAACTACCGTATCGGTCATCACCCGAAAGGCCGGGTTTGCCTCGACAACAATCCCCTGCTGATCCAACAAAATAATACCAATCGGGGCAGCTTCAAAAAACCGGCGGAAATGCTGTTCAGCACTTTCCACCCGCTCGCGCCACAAACGTTCCTGCAGCAATTCCCGAACCACACTGCGGGAGCCAATGACTTTGCCATTTTCATCCCGAGCCAGTGTCTGCGTGATATGAACAGGCAAAACAGTACCATCGCGCCGGCGCAACTGCAGTTCGCCCTCATACCGGTGCCCCGTATCATTGAGGTTATCCATTAGGTTCAGCTGCCGTTCATCACCTTTAATGATGACATCCGCAAAATCCAGGGTTCCCTCTGACAACTCCCGCTGATGATATCCCAGCCAATCGGCAAGAATGCGGTTTACAAACTGAATTCGTCCCCGATCATCCAGCGAATAAAAGCCCACTGGTGCATTGTTGAAATATTCAGATAGCTTTTCACGCTCGCTCCGCTCTACCTCTTCAATTTTATGCTGGACCGTCGTTTCCGCAACATACCAGATCAGACAATCGGGTATGGATTTGATCGTGTGCGCCAAAACAGCAAGCCACTGACCTTTATTGGTCTTCATTTCAACCCGAATTCCCGCATTACCCCCTTTGATTGCTGCATTCTGAAGGGATTTAAGCTGTTCCCGGGCGGCGAAATTCCCCTCCATAACTTCAAGAAGGGTTTTGGTCTGTTCTTTTTTGCTCAGCCGCATAACATCGTAATAGGCATCGTTGGCCAGGACAAAAGCGCCGTCTTTTGTCGTTACAAGCCTGCCTTCCGGGCTGGAAGAAACAAACTCAGCGATGAGATCCAAATCTCCGGACGCGGCCCGGCGCAAACCATGAAAGATCAAATACCAGAGTCCAATCCCCATTGCCGCCAGAACCATGGCACTCAGGATCATCAAGTTCAGGAAACTCAACTCCTGCCCCAGGATCGCTGCAATAATAATCAGGGTCGCAACGAGGAAGTACGCTGCTGCCAATTGCCGAGCATCAACGCCTAGGAAAAAACGCCGATCTCTCACTCTTCCTGGTTTATATTCGGGCCTCATACGCTCGTTTTCCTACTTCATTTTTTTTAGTTTTAGGACATAACCGATTACCTCGGCAACCGCCCTGTAATGTTCAAATGGAATTTGCTCGTCAATATCACAGGAAGCAAACAACGCCCTAGCAAGCGGCGGATTTTCCACAATGGGTATTTCATTCTCGTTCGCGATTTCACGAATTTTCAATGCGATATTATCCGACCCCATCGCCAGAACAATTGGCGCCGCGTCGATTTCCGGATCGTACCGCAACGCAACCGCGTAGTGGGTCGGGTTTGTCACAACCACATCAGAAGACGGGACAGCCTGCATCATCCGCTGACGGGACCGCTGCATCCGCAAAGACCTCAGTCTGGATTTGATCATAGGATCACCTTCCGACTGTTTGTTCTCGTCTTTGATCTCCTGCTTGGTCATGCGGAGGTCTTTACTGTGATTATAGCGTTGATACATATAGTCAGCGCCGGCGATCACGGCCATCAGGGAGGCGACACCAAGCAGCAAACTAAGGATCTGCTTTTTCAGGACCGCCAACACCCCCGAAACCTCATAGGACATCAATACAGGCAATTCGTCCATTTCAGGCATCACCAACCAAAAGGCCAGACTGCCGACCAAAATGATCTTCAGCATACCTTTCAGGAATTCGGCCATTGATTTCATTGAGAAAAGCCGTCCGACGCCCTTGAACAGGGAGATTTTACTAAACTGGGGCTTTATGCGTTCAGTCGACAGGACAGGGCGATGCTGGACCACATTTCCAAGAAATCCCGCCAGCATCAGAACACCAAGAACAGGGGCCATAACCCCGACGACAGCCCAACCCAACGCACCAAAGGTATCCCGCAGGTTTAAACCGCTTAAGGAGATGTTGTGGGGTTGCTCTAGAAATTTGTAGAGATCATAGGAGAGCCCCGTTCCTAAACCCCCAATAAAAATGACGGCAACCAAGGCAATTCCCATGGTCATAAACAAATGACCGACCTCTTGGGATTTGGGAACCTGGCCTTTTTTATGGGCATCCTCCAGCTTCTTGGAGGTCGGCTCCTCGGTCTTTTGGGATTCGTCTTGATCGTCTGCCATTCCGCTATTCTCCAAGGAAACGCATCAGCGTTTCCTCATAATAGTTTAGGAACAACATCATACTGCCGCTCAGCGTTATCGACAATACAGCGAAAGCAAGACCAATCTGCAAAGGCATTGCAACGAAGAAGATCTGTACCTGTGGCATCAGCCGGTTAATCAGCCCCACGCCAAAATAAAAGGTCAGACCGTATACCAGAAACGGCGCTGATATCTGAAATCCCAGTGCGAAACTACCAGACACAAAGCCAATCACCAGTTCAGCAACATCCCCAAGCGGCGGAACAACCCCCACTGGAAACAGAATGTAGCTTGAATAAGTCCCTTGTAAAAACAGATGGTGCAGGTCTGTTACGAAAATCAGTGTCATCGCCATGATGGTCAGAAAACTGCTGGTCACCGCCCCTTGTGTCATTTGGGCTGGATCAAAAAACTGGGCCGCAGCCAGACCGGCCTGCTGTGCGATGATTGTACCGGCCGTATGCAACCCACTGATCGCCAGACGAAGAGCCCCGCCAATAATCAAGCCAATAACGATCTCACCTAACAGAAGCAGGAACAATGCAATAACGGATACGGGTTGTTCTGGCAGCCGATCGACAACAAATTGTGTGACCAGAAACGTAACCGCGAGTGCAATACTCAGCCTGACACGCGGTGCAACAAATCCCTCACCAATGCCGGGGACGATCAGAAAAGCGGTTCCGATGCGTGCAAAAACCAGTAAAAAGGCAAAAATATTGACTGTGAGAAACTCGTTCAGCATCCGCCCACCCCTAAAGAGAGGCTATGCGTTGTGTAATTTGTTCCATCAAGTCAATCATCGCTGAAATCATAAATGGGAAAAACACGATCAATGTCAGGAAAATTGCAAGAATTTTCGGCACAAAGGCCAGCGTCATTTCTTGAATCTGTGTGAGCGCCTGAACCAATGCAACGACCAAACCAACGCTCAATGCCACCAGCATCACCGGCGACGCAACGATTAGCAACACCCAGATGCCCTCTCTGGCAACATCTACAACATCGGTGGGTGTCATGGTTTCTCCTCCTGCAAAAAGCTCAGGAGATTAGATTGGCATTTTAATGATGTCTTGATAAGCCTGAATCACACGATCACGGACAGAAACCACGGTTTCGAGTGTCGCTTCTGCACTACTGACGGCCGTTACGATATCTGCAAGCCCCGTATCACCGGTCAGCGATTTCAAACTTACCGTTTCTGCGGCCATGCCTTCAGAAATAGCTTCATTGCCGGCTTCCTGCATTAATTCGGAAAAACTCGGGCCTGTCGGAACTTCATCTGTCCCGACGGCGGCCCCGCCTGCCTTAACATTAGACAGGTTGTCCAATGCTTTTCCATAAGCCTGCATCGCGGACATCGGAGTTGTATCAACCATTTTTCGTTCTCCTATGTCCTATTAGCGCAAGATTTCAAGCGTTTGCATAATCATTTTCTTGGAAGCATCAATCACCCCAAGATTGGCTTGATAAGACCGTTGGGTTTCTTTCATATCCATTACTTCAACCAAGGCATTCACATTGGGTGTTTTTACATACCCGTCTGCATTCGCTGCTGGATGGTTAGGATCAAATTTTTCACCAAAAGCCGAGCCATCTTCAACGATTTTATCGACTGAAACCAGACGTGCGCCCAGTTCGCGATCCAGCTCGTTACTGAAACTAACCGTTTTACGACGATACGGGTCATCATCAGCGGTCCTGCCGACACTGTCCTTATTGGCCAGGTTTTCGGAGATAATCCGCATTCTTTCCCCTTGCGCCTTCATGCCGGAAGAAGAAATATTCAACGCTTTAAGCAAATCCATAATAAAGCTCCGGCTTACTGACGCCCTAGGGCGGTTTTAAGCATGTTCAAATGCTTTTTATAAAGGGTCGTGGTCATTTGATATTGTATCTGTGTTTCCGCCAACGACATCATCTGCTCTTCCAGAACAACACCGTTGCCTGTTGGAGAGACCTCGTACGGCTTCTTCACCTTCTTATTGACGAAATCGCTATCGCTGCCCCGTTCAAGCTGCATATGGCTTTTATTCGTGCTGGCGATCGTGACTTTCATGTTGTCAGGATGGGCGACCATGTCCTTGAATTTTAAAGGCTTCAGGTCTCTGGCTTCATAGTTCGGAGTATCAGCATTCGCAATGTTCTGGGACAGCACCTTTTGGCGGCTGGTCAACCATTTCATGCGCTCTGTTAGCGCTGCAAATAAAGGTATATCCTGTAAACTCATAAAAAGCCCAATTCACTCATCACAAACTGATCTGCTCTTACTTTAGGCTTCAACGGTTAACAAACTGTTAACTTCACATATTCATCTCGGACGGGATGCCCCCTATACCACGACCTGGCTTTCCATTTTCGCAAAAAAAAGCCTTCTGAAAACAGAAGGCTTTTTCACTAAGTATCTGGTTAAACCAATCAGGCGGCTTCCCATGCTTCCGGCTCGTAGCTCTGAATGCATTCAACAAATTTTTCTACCAAAGGCAAGATTTCTGTTTTTCCTGTGCAAAGCATAGAATCAACAGCAATGTCTGCCTCTGTAACAGTTGCTTCTTTTTCTACCATCAATTCTTTGATCGCGTCAGAGACAGCAACGGTCCGGTTTTCAAGAAGATCATCCACTGCGATAATTTTTGCAGCATCATCAAACAATGCGACAGGCTTATTGTCTTCCATGAAACCCCGCATGAAACGGGCTGTCTGTGGGTCTGCAGAAAGGCGCGCGACATGGCGGGAGCCTCCTGGAACAATCACAGCATCAAAATGATGAGACATAGAAGTTGGCAGATGAGAATTAGCAGGAAAGAAATGCCCCCAGTTACCGTCGTGCCAGCTGTTTACAACACCTTTTTCAGGGGAAACGATTTTAATCTCAGCTCCGGTATCGACCAGGTTTTTGTGCAAACCTGTCATGTGGGATTCTTCGAAACCGTTCGCAACAAGAATGGCAACTTTTTTACCGATAAGCGCATTTTCAAACTGCATAATTCATATATTCCTTTCTGGCAGCTACCTGAAAAGCAGGTAGCGCGTGACGTCCTCGGACGAAAGTGAGACAATCCCCGACACCGCACAATCGTGCAGCCCGCCTGTTAGCGCGTTTTGGTCGGACAAATTGTCTTTTGCAAAAATGAGGGGGTACCCTCACTGAAATTTCAAAATATTGCGACAGAGTATCAGGACTTCGGCGTCCACTGCGGCAATTCTGTGGCGGAACATAATCATTCCCTTAAAAACTTGCAAGAACGAATTGTGATTCTTTTTTTGAACGCACGTTCCAGTCGTTGACAAAACGGTCATCAAAGACCTTTTCTGACTGTTCGGGCCGAAAGTGACCACGTCCAATATTCGGCAGATGGCTTGTTCCCCACTCCCCCACCTACAAACAACTTACGAGGCAAATTCTATTTATTTTTCATATTACTAGCGACCATTTGACTTTGCTCTATTTTACTTCTACTTTTCTTTCTGGAGACTTGGATGGTGGAGCGCAAATGCCTGATAAACCGGACACTGATGGAACTGTCGAAAAAAGACAAATCGCTGTCGCGCTCAATCACGAAAAGGGCACCTCTAATGCTCCGGTCGTCACGGCAACCGGTCAGGGTGCGGTCGCAGAACAAATTCTTCAGATAGCTTTTGAAAATGGCATCAAGGTTCGAGAGGATGCAGACCTTGCCCAAATCCTGAAAGAAGTCAACATAGACACTCCTATTCCTTTGGAAGCCTTTGCCGCCGTTTCCGAAATTTTATCGTATCTTTATCGGGAACAAGGGGCGCCTGTCCCCCGCCCGGAGTTTAATGTAAGTGAGCCCAAATGACGTCTGAACCCTCCATCGAACAGTCAATCGGCTCGTTGAAACAGGAAATCCTGAATCATTTGGAGCAATCCAAAATGGGGGCGTCCATTGATATCTCACTTTTTCCGGAGCGATTGCTGGACCTTCACGAAAAGGTCAAAGCCCAGGATAACCCGGACAAGAGCCAACTCACCGAAAGCCTTAAAGAGGTGCTGGAAGCGTTGGATTTACTGGCCGCCGAAATTCGACTGAAATATGATGAATTGTCCACCACTGTCGATAATCTGGAAGGAACAACAGAAAAAAACAAAGAATAGTTTCCAATTCAATTTTCGCAAGGTACCCTTTGTAACGTAAAGATTGTTTCGCCAACCGATAGAGCTAGAGGACCATGGAACTCCTTCCTTATATTAAATATATAGCCGTCCTGATCCTCGTTTTAGGACTTATCGGACTCCTGACCCTTATTGCCCGGAAATTTGGTATGGTGGCAAAAGCAGACGGAAAACGGGGCGAGAAAAAACGCCTGGGGGTCACTCAGGTTACCTCTGTTGACGCAAAACGAAAGTTGGTTTTGGTGCGCCGCGATGATCAGGAGCATCTTCTCCTGCTTGGTCCGGAGCGGGATTTGGTGATCGAGCAGAATATCCCCATCAAGCGTCGACCCGACCAGGAAAATCGGCCGAGCCCGTTCACAACAGAAACCGAACAGCAGGAGCCATTGGCCCCTAAACTTCCACCTTTGCATAAACGGGTTGAGCAATCTAAATGACAAAACGAATGCTTTCCGGGCTTGCCCATATAAATGGGCATCGATTGCGATATCTTTCGTTCTCTATCACCGCCCTGCTCGGCCTTATTGTCTGGTTCGTACCAGCAGAAGCCATCGCGCAAACCCTTTCTCTGGATCTTGGTGATGAAGCGGGGCCTTTGACCGGGCGGATCGTCCAGCTTGTTGTCCTGATGACAGTTCTTAGTCTTGCGCCAGCAATCCTGATTGTTACCACCTCGTTTACCCGATTAATTGTTGTACTTTCACTGCTTCGAAGTGCGATTGGAATTCAGACAACACCACCAAATGTTGTGATGATTTCCTTAGCGCTGTTTTTAACCGGTTTCATCATGGCTCCTACGCTAGAGGAAGCCTATGAAAAAGGGCTTTTACCCCTGATCAATGAAGAGATTGACGAAACAACCGCCTTTGAAAGAACGGCTATCCCGTTCCGGAATTTCATGCTGAAACACGCTCGGGAAAAAGACGTTCTTCTTTTCATGGATCTAAGCGCCGAAGAAGAAGTCACGACGCCGGAAGAAATTCCGCTAAAAGTGCTGATCCCGGCTTTCATGATCAGTGAACTAAAACGTGCATTTGAAATCGGCTTCTTACTATTTGTGCCCTTTCTGGTGATCGATATGGTTGTCGCTTCCATCCTGATGTCCATGGGTATGATGATGTTGCCGCCGGTTATGATTGCCCTGCCCTTCAAGTTGATCTTCTTCGTTCTTGTTGATGGCTGGAATTTGGTTTCCAAGAGCCTGGTGGAAAGCTTCGTGACGGGTGCCGGTGGTTAGCGGACAAAACCCCTTTGCCTATGCCCTACAGGGTTTCATCATTGGGCTTTTCCTTCTTGGCTTCACGTCAACGGTTTTCGCCTTTGAACGCGAACTCTGGTCGACCACAGATCCGCAAATCAACCTTGTTCATGTGTTTGATGGGGAAATTAACCGCAAAGATAAACCCACCGGCTTTCATCACTTATCTCCCCGCACCGACCCAGCCCGCAGCCGGATCAAGAAAGTACTAGCCGGCCCTGATAAAGCAGGGGTTTATACGGCGCTTGTTGAAATTTTCGATCGCAAACGAAACCAATGGAAAGAAAAATTTTCCAGCCTCTTTCCGTCCAGCCTGACCCGCGACACCCTGATTAACGGGATCCTTCACGCCTATCGAAACAATGAGCTCGGGACCGGCAGAAAATGGCGTGGTCCTTCCGGGCTGGGCTTTAAAATCGAAGGGTACCTGCTGAAGGACGGGCGTATCATCACAGCTTATCCGATATACCAACAATGAGGGTTTGATGATCTGTAAGCGCATCGACCATGGCCCTGAAATGAAACCGACCCTGCAGTGTGACGCAGACGCTGCCCTTCTTTGCGACTTTTTTGAAACTGAAGTTCAGGACAGAGCGGCCGTTGAAGAGCATATCCTTAAAGGTCTGGAAAGCTCGGCACTTGCTCAATATGAAGCTTCAGGTAACCTCTATACCATATTGTTTTACAAGAATAAATTCGAACTGACCCATCAGTTTGATGAGGACATTGCCTGCTCGGGGAGCATCAATGAATTTCTATGCATTCTGGAACTCTGGCGAGAAACTCACTAGACCTGTTCACTGAAAAATGTCAGACATTCACGTACGAACTTACCAGCGTCTTCAAACCCGCAAATGCCTGCCTTCAACTGACTTTAAACGAAAAAGTGCTGATGACTGTTGCCATCTACCCCCTGATTACGTATTCGCTGATTAATTCCGCAACCCCGGGGCCAAACAATATCATGCTGGCAACTTCCGGCGTAAATTTCGGGTTTCGCCGGACGCTTCCTCATATATTTGGCGTATATTTTGGGTTTCTGTTTATGCTTGCCGTGGTCTGCTTTGGACTAGGTCAGGTTTTTGACCATGTGCCCTTGTTGCAAGACTTCCTTCGATATGCCGGTAGTCTTTACCTTCTGTATCTGGCCTGGCGGATATTTTGGGCTGCCGAAACGTCCGAAACCACAACCGCGAAACCACTCACCTTTTTTGAGGCCGCCCTTTTCCAGTACATAAATCCAAAGGCCTGGATAATGGCGGGGACAATTCCGGCCGCTTTTGCGACAGGAAACGGTGTGTCCTATCTGGATATTGCGCTATTGGTTGGAGGGCAGGCTATTGCAGGTCTTCCGCCCATCCTTTTGTGGGTTGTTCTGGGAACTCAGCTGCGTCGCCTTCTCGCCTCTCCCCGATCCCGAAAAGTGTTTAACGCCGCGATGGCTGCTTTACTGGTATTTACTGTATTCCTGATTTTAACAGAATAGCCATATAAGAAATTAATACTTTGTTAACGAATAACCCCTATAAAGAGTATTAATGAAAACCAATATTCGTATAAAGTTTATTTAAAATTTTATACATATGGAGTTTGAAAATGGATTCAGTTATCGGATCAGCTTTGGCAGGAATGCGCGCCGCAACCCGGCATGTCGCAACCAGTGCAAGCAACATTGCCAATTCCCAGACAGTTGGCACACCCGGAGAAACTGGCGACAAAGCGGCTTATAAAGCCCTGGATGCCTTCCAGATTTCAGGACCCACAGGCGGCCCAGAAGTCGTCGTCAAGCCCAAGGACCCGGCCACAAGCCTATCCTATCAACCAAATCACTCTTTGGCTTCTGATGAAGGATATGTGGAAACACCCAATGTCGATCTCGCAACAAATCTGGTAAAGAGCCAGATTGCCCAGCGTTCATATGAAGCAAATATCGCCTCCATTATTACATGGGACGAAATACAGGCAACATTGCTGGACATCAAATCCTAGCCTCAATTGCTGTGACTATCCCTGTTCCGACCTCTGGCTGGAGCCTAAAAAAAAGCCTCTCAATCCGAGAGGCTTTTTCAGTATCAGCACTGTCCCAAAGTTCAGCCAACCGAAATGCGGTCTTTTGCGGCCTGATATTCTTTTGCAAGACGGGCGACCACGTCACCGGCAGACTGAATTTCCTTAATGGCACTGATCCCCTGACCACAGCCCCAAATGTCCTTCCAGGCCTTTGATTTCGAGCCGCCGCCTGAACCAAAATTCATTTTACTTGGGTCACTTTCCGGCAGGTTGTCCGGATCCATGCCCGCATTGATGATCGATGGTTTCAAATAGTTCCCGTGTACACCAGTAAACAGATTGGTATATACGATATCATCAGCACTACTATCGACCAGACACTGCTTATAACCTTCCAGGGCATTGGCTTCTTTCGTCGCAATAAAGGTCGACCCGATATAGGCCAAATCAGCACCCATCGCCTGTGCAGCAAGAACGGCGTCCCCTGTTCCAATAGAACCGCCCAGCAAGACAAGACCATCAAACCATTCGCGAATTTCCTGGATCAACGCAAATGGAGACAACGTGCCCGCATGACCACCGGCACCAGAAGCCACTGCAATTACGCCGTCTGCGCCTTTCTGGATCGCTTTTTTCGCAAAGAAGTTATTAATCACATCGTGAATAACAATACCGCCATAGGAGTGAATAGCCTCGTTCACGTCCTCACGGGCCCCCAAAGAAGTAATGACGATGGGAACTTTATATTTCACACACATTTCAACATCATGCATCAAACGATCATTGGATTTATGCACAATCTGATTAACTGCAAACGGCGCGGCTGGATTGTCTGGGTTCGCCTGATTATAAGCATCCAGTTCTTCAGTAATCTTGATCAACCATTCTTCAAGCACTTCTGCAGGACGGGCATTGAGGGCCGGAAAAGATCCAACCACACCCGCTTTACACTGCGCAATGACCAGATCAGGGTTTGAAATAATGAATAACGGTGACCCGATAACCGGGACGGAGAGGTTCTTTTGAAGAATGGGCGGTAAAGACACAGATATCTCCTATTTTACTGGCAAAAGGGCCGATGAATTATTTTCTTCCTAAGTGGACAAATGTCCGTATAATATGAAAACGGACATTTGTCCACATAAGATTTCGTTTATCGAGGAGAACCTGACGATGGCCCGGAGCGACGCCGTCCAGAACAGACAACGGATAATGGAAGCTTTTCACCGTGCAACGCGCACGGACCAGCCCGGCTTGCCAACCATGTCTGATATCGTCAAACATTCCGGATTGGGGCGCGGAACAGTGTACCGCCATTTTCCAGATATTGGCTCTCTTGCCTTCTCATTTATGGCCGTTGGTTATGAAGCGCTGTTTGACCAAACAAGAAATGCACTGCGGGCCGCCCGCTCCAAGCAAGAAACGCGCGCGGCGTTAAAAGACCATCTTCTGCGTTACCGCGCGTATTCCAAAGAACATCTTTCCATTTTAATCCGACCTGAATGCATTCTGTCGGACGGTTACATACTGGCGTCCACCAGCAACCGACATACGGTGCGCCGCGCCCTTCGGGATATCGCCGCCCCAAAAATCATTGAGCCCATCCTGTTAGAAACCACGTCGGATTTAATCGCCCGTTCGGCAGAACCGGCCAATATCGGGGTTTCTAACATTACATTTGAGATGGATGACACAATTGCTGAAGCTGCAATTGATATGGCCCTTACATTGATCGATCATGTTGTTCACTGAACCAGCCGATCAAATCGCCATTGACGCATGTCAGTCCAATTTATAAACTTAATAAAAATAAAAAGGATGGGAGATAAAAATGACCCAGCAAAAAGTGGCGTTGATTATTGGTGCAGGAGATGCAACAGGTGGCGCGATTGCCAAACGTTTCGCAAAAGAGGGATATGTTGCCTGCTGTGTTCGGCGAAATGGCGATAAACTGTCCCCCCTGATTGACGAAATTGTGGAGGACGGTGGTCAGGCCCATGGTTTTGGATGTGATGCCCGAAAAGAAGAGGATGTGCAAAGCCTGGTCAAGACCATTGAAAGCGACATTGGGCCAATCGAAGCCTTTATCTTTAATATTGGCGCAAATGTTCCGTCCTCAATTTTTGATGAAACGGCACGCAAATATTTCAAGATATGGGAAATGGGCTGTTTTTCAGCCTTTCTGACAGCCCGCGAGGTCGCCTTAAGAATGAAGCCGCGTGGTCAGGGCACCATGATTTTCACCGGAGCGACGGCCAGCACTCGCGGCAGCGCAAATTATGCAGCCTTTGCCGGATCAAAACATGCTTTAAAGGCATTGGCACAGTCTGTCGCCCGTGAACTGGGCCCCTTAGGCATTCACGTTGCCCATGTGATTGTTGACGGGGCCATCGACACCGATTTTATCCGTACAAATTTTCCAGAAAGATATGCCCTGAAAGAAAAAGCAGGTATTCTGGACCCGGATCACATCGCCGAAAACTATTGGCACATTCATACCCAGCCTAAAGATGCGTGGACGTTTGAACTGGATTTAAGACCATGGTCTGAAAACTGGTAAATCGCCATCACACTCAAAAGAAAAGAAAAGAAAAGAAAAAAACGAGGAACTTTCCATGACTATTACTGTTTCACTTCATATCGATGTTGCCAGCCCGAACTGCTATATGAGCCATAAACTGATACCGGGTATTGAAGAACGCCAGAATGTAACTTTCGAGTATTTTCCAGTTCTTTTGGGAGGCCTTTTCAAACTGACAAACAATCAGGCGCCTTTTATCACGTACAAGGATGTAAAAAATAAGCCTGAATATAATCGGTTGGAAATGATGCGATTTATCCGCGATCATGACCTTAACACATTCCGAATGAACGACCATTTTCCGATCAATACGGTCCCGTTGATGCGCGGTGCCATTGTCGCGGAACAGGAAGGCTTCCTGATGCCTTATCTGGATGCAATACTGAACGATATGTGGGAAAACAATCGAAACATGGGGGATCCGGAAGTCATTGCCGCCGCCCTGACAGAAAACGGTTTTGACGCAAATCACATCCTGAACCGTATTCAGGATCAGGACGTAAAGGATCAACTGATGGCCAATACCCAAAAGTCGGCGAAAATGGGGGTATTTGGTTGCCCGACCATATTTGTCGGGGAAGAAATGTTTTTTGGAAAAGACCGGATGGACGCTGTGGAGCGAGAAATCATTCGCCAAAAAAACTCCTGATGCAGGACCGGCCTCAACCAAATCAGAAGTGATGTAAAATCAAGGGCGCGGTTATCGTGCAATCAAGCCCGCTTTAGACCCGCTTTTGGGTTGCTGCGCACCTTGACGTCATGGGCGGTTACAGGCTCGCCGCATTCTGTACAGACTGTGACAGTATTAAAATCCTTCCCGCATTTGGTATGGGTCCGGATCACGGGAGGTTCCCCGTCGACGGCGTAGTGCCTATCTCCCCAGGCGACAATTGCCATTATCACGGAATGCAGATCCAATCCTTTTTCAGTAAGCTTGTAGTCATACCGCACAGGTTTTTCCTGATAGGGGACTTTCTTTAAAACCCCCTGTTCGACCAGCTTATTCAGGCGATCGGTCAGGATCGTTCGCGACAAATCAAGGTCTTCCAGAAAATCATCAAATCTTTTCACGCCAAGAAAACAGTTCCTTAGGATCAAAAGAGTCCATCGATCACCAAAGACGGCCAACGACCGTGCGACTGAACAGTTTTGCTCACTCAATTCTTCCCAACGCATACATTGCTCCCAAAAAACTTATTTGGACAATGATACTACATCCCCGTTCCAGTTTCAAAATTCGTTAAAAACGATTGCATATTTTATGAAATCTGGTCACCTTATTTCCATAAGGAAAACGGAATGGAACACAAAACCTATACAAGATTAAGACAGGTATGCCTGGCAACCGAAAATATACGGCTCTCCGAAGGTATCCTGGCGCGGGTATTAGGTCTTTCGCCTTGCCATAGAAGTACGTTGCCTGACTATGGTTTGGAAAACTCCCTATTTGTCATAGGGGCGAGTTTCATTGAACTGGTCGCCCCCATTGAGAAAAATACTGCGGTTTCCAGATTTCTTAAAAAAAACAACGGCCTTGGCGGTTATATGGCTATTTTTGACTGTGAAGACACAGCCCTTCGGAAACAGTTATTAAATCTGCAATTCATTGATATTATTGCTGAACGACAGGGCGAAAAAGCAGACCTCATCCAGCTGGACCCACGAAAAACAGGCCTGACAATGGTAGAGCTGGATCATCACAAAGAAGGTCGCAGACGGATGGACGGTTATGAATGGGCCGGGCCGAACTGGCAAAAGCATGTGTATCAGGCCGTGGTGGAAGACATCGTAAAATTTTCTTTCAGATGCCATGATCCCATCAAGAAAGCTGATCAATGGCGGCGTTTCCTGATCACCACCAAAAAACAGGCACCTGACAAGCCCGCTTCTATTGCACTCGACCACGGCACGTTAGAGTTTGAGAACTGTCCCCCCGATGCAAAGGAATATTTTTCGGAAATTCATCTGATCACCCATAGCCGAAAGTCCGTTCTTCAACGGGCCAGGCAAGAGCAGTTGGAAACCGCAGAAGACCGCTTTCATTTCTGTGGTGTGGATGTTGTCTTGATTGACAGCGAAAGTTCTTAACGGCTGTCGCGTCACCCCAACAGGGCACTGCCTCCGAATAAGCGGCCCTGCAACCAGATAATCGATGGATAGGCAGCTAACCAGATCCAGAAAAATCGGTTCAACCCAAAAAAACAGGCATTTGAAAAATGAAACAGCGCGGCGATCAGCAAGCCCGCGATCAGACTGGGCTGTGTAAGAAGACTGAGCGGAAAAATCAGTTCAAACAATATCACCATCCAGGACGCCAAAAATAACAACGTGGGCCTTGCGGCGAGCGCGCGGAGGGACTCGCTGACCGGATAGGCTGAATAGAGAAAAACATCCTGAAGCGCCCGCCCATTTCGCCACGCAGGATTGACAATTTTTACCCAGCCTGAAATGACATATGACAAAACCAGTTGGACAGCAAGATAGCCAAAAGCCAGCTCCTGCCAATGACTTTCCGGCAAAAAATGAACGAGAAGCAAACAGGCCAGAACCAACAGGCTCATACGATCACTGCCCCCATTATAGGGACCGTCAAAGCGGTACAGCATCCCCAGCGAAAGAACAGCAAGACCAACAAGGATCCACCCTGTTTGGACCCCTAAAATCAACAGAAGACACCCCCCAATCCGCGCAAGAAACAACAGGCGCAGTCGACGGTTAGACGACAAATATTCCACGCTTTGCTGCAAAAATGCCAAACCAAGTAATATTTCAGTCGTCCGTACCGCTAAATCCAGCGTCATACTGAATACGCCTTGAAACAGGAATAGACAGGAGAAAGAAACTCGACTTCTTTGGTGATCCTTTCCTCTGCCCGACTGATAAAAATCAGGCGAAATTGAAAGAACGGATATCCCTCAGGATTAGCCCCCTCTTCTTTCAGCGCCACACCGATATTCGTTTGAATTTCTGTTTCCGCGTGAGAAGACCCGTAGGCAGCCAGACGCTCAGCGCAACTGACAAGAAACAAGCTCTGGTTCCAGCTGGGGTTCCACACCATTCGGCGCATCATTCGTCCAACTGAAACATTATCGGGTCGCGGCCGAAATTCCCTCCAGTCGGGATCGTTTTCTGCCTGCGCCGCCTCTTGCAACTTGGCGTCAGCCAAAAGACGGTATTCAATGCGAGGAGATGGGGCAATAATATCAAAAAAACGCCAGGAAGGAATGACAGCCGGCAACAAAAGCCTAAGGGAATAGACTATGTCCTTTATCATGCCGCTTTTTTCACCTTTTCGCGCCAAAGAGTAAACAGCCCCGCTGCGACAATTAAAAGGGTTCCAACAGCGACGTTTAGTCTGATAGTTTCACCAAATACGAAAAGCCCGATTGCCGTTGCAAAGACCAATTGTAAATAGGCAAATGGCTGAATGGCGGAGGCTTCAGCGACTTCATACGCCTTAATCATACAAAAATGCCCTGCGGCCCCTGTCACGCAAAGAATTGCCATTAAACCCCAGTCCCATCCGACCAAAGGTTCCCAAAAGAAAACTCCGATCCCGGTTGTAACCACCGCGCCGACTGTACCAGTCCAGAAGAAACTGGTTGCAGCGTCATCCTGACGGGCAACATACCGGTTCAACAATCCATATACGGCAAACATCAGCGCGGCGACAAATGGGATCGCCGCATAGGGCGAAAATACACCGCTGTCCGGTTGCAACACGATCAACACGCCGACAAATCCGACAGCAATCGCAGTCCATCGGCGCCACCCGACATGTTCTCCCAGAACCGGGCCGGACAACGCGCCGATTAACAATGGGTAAACCGCAAATACGGCATGACTTTCAACCAAGCCCAAATAGACAAAGGCCAATACCATAACAATAATTTCACAAGCAAGAAGAGCCCCTCGGAAGGCTTGAAGTATGGGCTGGCGAGTCGCAGCGGCAGCTCGAATAGACCCTTTTTGCCGGCGGGCAATGGCAATCACAAAAAAAGCAAAGAACCAATATCGGATCATAACAATCGTCGTGGTATTGGTGGCTTCCGCCAGATAGCGGGACAATCCGTCCTGTGTTGCAAAGATAAAAGTGGTCAATACCATCAGCCACACACCATATCGGGTTTCATTCTGGATCATTTACAAATCTCTTAAAGAGTGCCGAATTGGTCACGAATTAGGTGGCATGAAAGCCGATAAGACACTTTATTGGCATTTTGGATTTTGACAACTCTCCTTCGCCCCAAAGAAAAGAAAGAAGAGAAGAGCGTTTCTTGTCTCTGGATGTACATGTTATCTGAACAACCAAGCCCAAGCACAGTCGGGCTTCTTATTTTGCAAATAGTTGTTCCATATTTTTAAAGGCTTTCAACTCAAGCGCATTCCCGGCGGGATCATAAAAAAACATGGTCGCCTGCTCACCCGGCTCCCCTTTAAAGCGCGTGTAAGGCTCTATCACAAAATCTGTCCCTCTCTCGATCAAACGGTCAGCCATGGAACGCCAATCCTCCATCGTCATAACAATCCCAAAATGGCGAACAGGAACACCATGGCCATCAACAGCGTTCACAGCAACATTGCCAGCCTCTTCTGGTGCAAGATGAGCAACAATCTGGTGACCGAAGAAATTAAAATCAATCCAGTCGTCGGAACTTCGCCCCTCACTACAGCCCATGACAGTAGTATAAAATGCGCGAGCTTTTTCCAGATCATCGACAGGAAAGGCCAAATGAAACGGTCGCAGGGTTTGTTCAGTCATTGTCATCCTCCAAGCAACATACGCGCTGCACTATGATCTATAAAACGGGTATTTCAAACAAAAAGTGTAGAGAAACGAAAAGCTGAAAGACACGGATCTTCTTGTTCTTATTTCAAACACCATTCATCCCACAAGCGATAATCAAGCGGGCACCGCGCAGGTTCCACCGCCGAAATGTTCCATGGTTAATACCTTAATATAAACTTCGCGAACCTTATTGATCTGCCAATGGGTGTTGACCTGAAATCAAGCCGTTCAAATCACGATCGCCAATAGCCGGCACAAACAATCTTGAGATATTTAAAAATTATTAAGTATTTACCTAATATGCTGGCTGAATAGTTTATGGATCTAAAACGAAAGAATTACTCCGATGACATTTTCCTTAAAAAAATTGAGTTTCTCCCTTCTTGGCACAGCGCTTCTGTCTGGTGCATTTGGTGCCGCTCAAGCTGCTGAAATTAAAGTCGGTCAGGGTGTCCTTCCTCCATATGGAATTAAGGAATCGAATTCTGGTATTGAAGTGGATATTGTGCGGGCTGCACTCGCGAAAAAAGGGCATACCATTGTTGTACGGTTTGTGCCTTTTGGTCGGGTTGGTAAAGATTTTCAAGATGGAAAGATTGATGCAGCGAACACGTTGACCCCAGATTCTGGCGTAAAAGGTGAATATTCTGACAGCCATATCTCCTACCAGAATGTGGCAACAACCTTGAAAGACAGTGGTCTGAACCTGGGCTCTATTGGCGATTTGAATGCCCACAAGGTTGTGGCCTTTGCAAACGCGTCAATCTATCTCGGCGACGATTTCGCTAAAATGGCGTCCGGCAACAAAAACTATCGTGAAGTAGCTGATCAGGCGACCCAGAACAAACTTCTGATGACCGGCCGTACAGACGTTGTTGTTGGTGATATTCGGATTTTTCAGTTCTACAACAAGAAAATTGCGGATCAGGTTAAACTTAAAGACGTCACCTACCACACCATTTTTAAGCCAACTGCGTATTCAGTCGCGTTTAAAGACGCGAAGATCAGAGATGACTTCAACGCTGGTTTGAAAGAGATCAAAGCAAGCGGCGAATATGATCAAATCATCGCCAAGTATGTCAAAGGCTAATCAGTATTAGCCTTCGTGGATTTTAAGAAAGAACGGAAACAGACATGACTGATGTCATTGAAGAAAAATCCAGCGGTCAACTCTCGCTGCAGGCAAAAATTCTGTCTGCAGTGATTGGCCTTACGCTGTTTGTCCTGATCGTTGCGGCAACTCTGGGTGTATACGTATTTCAGACCAATCAAAAGTCTCAGATACAGTATCGCGCTGATATCATCACCACCCTTCAGGCAGCAGCGATTGTTGGGCCAATGTGGGATTTGAATAATGAAGCCGCGCAAAGCCTGCTGGAAGATTTAGCACAGGACGAAGATTTTCAGTTTGTTGAAGTTCTGGATCCTAAAGGGGAAAGGCTGTTTTCATACGGAGAACTTCCTGAAAATGCGGATGTAACCAGCAGCCGGCGCGATATTATTCAATCGGACGACGGTCAGGAAGAAAAAATCGGATCCCTCGTTTTGCATTTGTCAAACGAATGGATTAACAGTCAACTTATTAGCTTTGCTGTTTCTGCCGTGGTCGCAACTTTGATTATTCTCGGTGCCCTATCAACAGTCGTCATTGTTTCGTTCAGAAAACTGACTGTTCCTTTGGCTAAAATGACCGTGGAAATGAAAGAGCTGGTTTCCGGTAATCTGGATATTGAAATCGGTGAACTTGATCGTCAGGATGAAATCGGCCACATGGCCAATGCCATTCAGGTTTTCAAACAATCTGCCATTCAGAAGCGCCAGCTTGAAGCAGAACAGATTGAGGCCAATAAACTGGCTGAACAGGAACGCATCAATGCCGAGAAACGGCGTGAAGAGCGGGCCCTCCAACAGGAACGGGACAAGGAACAGGCAGAGCAGGAAAAACGTGACGCCCTTCTTTCTCTGGTCGGTACGTTTGAGCAGTCAGTCGGCGGCGTGGTTGATGGCGTGGCGTCTGCAGCCACTGAAATGCAATCAACAGCCCAAAGCATGACGGACAATTCACGAGAAACCACAGCACAGGCCAACGCCGTATCGGAAGCCTCGACCAGTGCTACCAATAACGTGCAATCTGTTGCTTCTGCCGCTGAGGAATTGTCCGCTTCAATCCGTGAAATCAGCCAACAGGTTTCACAGTCTTCAAATGTTACTAATCAGGCCGTTGAAGAAGCGAACAAGGCCAATGTTCTTATTCAGGGACTGGACGAAGGGGCGCAAAGTATTGGTGAAGTCATTTCCCTTATTCAGGATATTGCCGAACAGACAAACCTTCTCGCCTTGAACGCGACAATTGAAGCGGCCCGTGCGGGTGATGCGGGTAAAGGCTTTGCGGTTGTAGCGTCTGAGGTTAAAAACCTCGCCTCCCAAACCGCAAAAGCAACTGAGCAAATCTCTGATCAAATTTCTAAAGTACAGGGATCAACAGCCGAGGCCGTTGCCGCCATTCAGGGCATTACACAGACGATTACTAAAGTTGATGGTATTGCGTCTGCGATTGCATCTGCGGTGGAAGAACAAGGGGCAGCGACACAGGAAATTTCTTCAAGTGTCCAAAAAGCAGCCATGGGTACTCAAGAGGTTTCTTCTTCGATCAATAACGTCACGACGGCAGCGACCCAATCCGATCAGTCGTCACAAGATGTACTGTCCGCCTCAAGAGAGCTTTCTCAACAGGCTGAGCATCTGAGATATCAGGTATCTGAGTTTGTTCAGAATGTCAGAACCGGTTAAGCAATAGCCTGTCTAGAATTACAACCTGGCGAGAAAAGGCTCCGGTAATGCTGGAGCCTTTTTTTGTGTTACAGGCCGTAAATGAGGCGTCAATCCGCCTCCGTGGAAAAGAGCCGGCAATGATCCACGAAAAAACGACGGAAGCGGGTTTATCAGTCTTTACTTTTTTTCCGCAGATAACCCATTAACGAGCTGTAGGAGTCTGCAATATGTTTGTGGGTTAAGGCTGCGGCGCGGTCAGCATCCCCTTTTTCGCAGGCGTTCAGAATTTCGGTATGTTCTTTGATCGCCGTTCCCATCCCTTTGGTCAGGACCAATTGGGCCCGAATGTAACTATCGATGCGGTCAATTGCTTCTCCAATAATTTTTAAATGATAGGGTCGCTGGCAGTCACGATACAGGGTTTCATGAAACTGGCGGTTCAGGTCTCCCCATTTGGACGAATCTTCTTCAGCCCCAAATGCGTCGCAATACTTCCGGGCAAGTTCCAAAGTCTCCTGGGTCATATTCTCGATCGAATATTTAAGAACCAATGGTTCCAGATTTCGGCGAATCTCGAAAATCTCCGCTATTTCGTCATCACTGAGAGAAGAAACGATTGCGCCCTTATAGCGTTCGTTTTTCACCAACCCTTGCGCTTCAAGCCGCTTCAGGGCTTCCCGAACAGGGATTCGGCTCACGTTGAAAATCTTGGCAATATACTCCTGCCGGATCGACTCGCCTGCTTTCAAATTCCCGTTAATGATCTCATCTCTTAGGGCATCAAAGATAATATCTGAAGAAGATGCTATTTTACCAAGATCAATCGCCCGATCTTTCATACCTGCGTACAAAACCTGAAACTCCTTGTTTTTCCTGACCTTTTCAATAGTCAACTAAGTGAAACCTGTCAAATCTGACAGAACAAAATGACGATTTTGTAAAATTTATATTTTATATTGGATCCAATATATCATATAAAATCTCTACCGCCGATATGAGAAGGGAAAAAAATCTCCGATATCGGTTTTGTTACTAAAAATTTTTTGGAGGTATTTTTATGTTGGGTCGTTTTATGAAGACAATGGCATTCGGGGCCAGTCTTGCCGTTTGCCTGTCACAGGCACCGGCGCAAGCGGATAAACTTGACGATGTTATCGATAATGGCGTCCTTCGTTGTGGCGTTGTTTTGGATTTCCCGCCTATCGGCTATCGCGATGCAAACAACGAACCTGCGGGTTTTGACGTTGAATATTGTAAAGATCTTGCCGCAGCTCTCGAGGTGGACTTCGAAATCCTGCCCGTCACTTGGGCAGAAAGACTGCCAAGTATCGTCACAAACCGCGCGGACGTGGTGTTCGGTGGAACATCAGATTCTCTGGCACGGGCTAAAACCGTTGGTTTCACAATTCCTTATGCTATTTATTATGCACAGGCTGTTGTCGGTAAAGACTCAGGTGTAAAAACATTTGAAGATCTTGCCGGTAAGCGGGTTGCGGCTGCAGTTGGTACGGTTCCTGAACAGGAATACCTGAAAATTGCCAAAGAACGCGGCTGGGAAAAAGACTATCAGGGCTACCAGAGCGAAAACGAGGTTTTCCTTGCTGTTGCGCAAGGTAAAGCAGATGTCGGTATTACAACCAACACAGCGGTTAAACCAATCGCCGAAAAGTATGACACAATTATTCCCGGCCCACGTATGCCATGGACAACGGATTACACGTCTGTTGTTGGACCACGTAAAGACGTGACTTGGTTGAACTACCTGAACCTGTTTGTCACCCATCAGGTTCGTTCTGGCCGTTACCAGCAGCATTGGAATACTTTTGTTGGTGGTGAAGCACCAGAACTCCGCATTCCAGGCGTCATGTACTAATCCTCCCCTAACCCGTCCCCCCTTTGATCCTGAAAAAAGATTAATGGGGGGATAAACTGGAGTGTGTAATCGTGGATTATAATTTTCACTGGCGCCCTGTTTTCCGGCAACTCCCTGATCTGTTAAACGCTGGCCTGCTGACACTGGAAGTGGCTATCCTTTCTATGATCCTGGGGATCGTCATCGGATTACTTCTTGCCATTGCAAGAATTTCCGCACCAGCCCCGATCAGAATGTTTGCCACGGCATGGGTCGAAATCGCACGCAACACACCAGCTTTGTTCCAACTATTCTTCTTTGGATTTGGCATTGGTGCGTTCGGCATTCACTTAAGCCCGTACTTCATTGTTCTTGTTGGGCTTGCCTTCAATAACGCAGGTTATCTGGCCGAGAATTTCAGAGGTGGATTTCAGGCAGTGCCGAACACTCAAATTCGGGCGGCTCGTTCACTGGGCATGACTGCCACCCAAACCTATATTCGCATCATTATCCCGCAAGTCCTTCGAATTGTTTACCACCCGATGACCAACCAAATGGTTTGGGCTGTTCTGATGAGCTCACTCGGTATGCTCGTTGGTTTTCGTGAACTTTCTGGCGAAACACAATTCTTTGCATCGAAGACCTATCGGATTTTCGAATATTTCGCCGTAACGGCCGTCATCTATTACGTCATCGTGAAAATCATTTTGGGCGGCTCGAAACTCGCAGCCCGCCGTTTATTCAAATATTGAAGAAAGGAGCCTTTTCATGAGTAACGATATTTCTTTCTTCACAGACTTTCAGGTAAGCGACCTCCTTTTTCTTGGAGAAGCTGCTGGCAGAACGTTAATGATTTCTGTTGTGTCCATTACCATTGGTACCATTCTTGGATGCTTTTTTGGTTGGGCTTTGTCAGCCTCGCGTTGGGCTGCGCAGGTTACGATCGGAACAATACTAGACATTTTCAGAAGTGTTCCGCTGATCATTCAACTGATCCTGTTCTACAATTTTTTTCCAATCATCGGCTGGAATTTGGATCCATTTGCGTCGGGGGCGTTTGTGCTCAGTATCTACACCGCCGCTCTGGTTGCAAATGTTGCACGCGGGGGTATTGAAGCCGTTGGCACACCAATGCGCCGCGCCGCCCGGTCCCTTGGCATGAGCTACTGGCAGGATCTGCGGTATGTCGTTTGGCCAATTGGTCTGCGCGCTGTATTTCCGTCATGGGTTGGGGTCGCCTTGAGTGTGGTGAAGGACAGCGCATTGGTGTCCGTGCTTGGATATGTTGAACTGCTAAGAGCATCACAAATCCTGATTACCCGCACGCAGGAACCCTTCATCATTTTGGCATGTGCCGGGGCATTTTACTTTGCACTTTCCTATCCGCTTTCAAAATATTCATCTAAATTAGAAGAAAGGTGGGCCTCATGATTGAGATCAAAGGACTCCACAAATTTTTCGGAAACCTCCATGTCCTGAAAGGGATCGATCTGACGGTCAAAAAAGGCGAGGTTCTCAGTGTTATCGGTTCATCCGGCTCCGGTAAATCAACGCTTCTATATTGCATCAATGCACTTGAAGACATCCAGAAGGGCGAAGTTCGCGTCGATGGTGTTTCCGTCCATGAAAAAGGCGTCGACATCAATCAGCTACGGCAAAATATGGGAATGGTTTTCCAACAATGGAATTCCTTTCCGCATTTAACGGCCGTCGAAAATGTCGCCCTCGCCCCGCGTATTGTAAAAAAGAAGTCGAAAAAAGAAGCCGTCGCGATTGCGGAAAAACAACTGAAGCATGTTGGCCTGGGCGACAAACTCGATGCCTATCCGTCAGCGTTGTCCGGCGGGCAACAACAACGCCTTGCCATTGCCCGTGCCTTGGCGATGGAGCCGGAATATATGCTGTTTGACGAAGCAACTTCAGCCCTTGACCCTGAATTGGTGGGTGAAGTTCTTGAAACAATGCGCATGCTCGCCGAAGAAGGCATGACAATGATTTGTGTCACCCATGAAATGGGCTTTGCTCGGGATGTTTCAGACCGTGTTGCCTATTTTCATCAGGGGATCATGGAAGAGATCGGTCCACCCGATCAGATCTTTGGAAATCCGACGAGTGAACACACCCGGAAGTTCCTGGCGAATGTTCGCTAGGACAAACGAGTACTGAATTTAAAAACCCTCATTACAATCAAGTAAAGGAATACGACTATGTGGAAAGGTATGATGCCTGCCGTCACGACTAAATTTAATGAAGACGGTTCAATCGATGTTGCTGAAATGGAACGGTGCATCGGTTTGCAGATGGATGCAGGCAATGCAGGCGTAATTGTTTGCGGTACCCTCGGTGAAGGCTCAATGCTTAGCCCTGAAGAGCGCATTGATGTATTGAAAATCGCGAAATCTGCCTGTGGTGACAAGCCTGTTCTTCTGACAGTCAGCGAGGCAGGCACCCGTGAAGCATGCGATCTTGCACAGATGGGCCGCAAAGCAGGTGCAGACGGCCTGATGGTTGTTCCAAGCCCGATCTATCACACAGACCGTGATGAAACGATCACGAACCTGAAAGCAATCTCCTCTGCGGGTGATTTGCCTGTCATGATCTATTCAAACCGCGTTGCCTACCGGGTTGATGTAACACCAGAAATGATGGTCGAACTTGCAGAAGACGATCGCATGGTTGCGATTAAGGAAAGTTCTGATGACATCCGTCGTCTGACCGATATCGTCAATATGTGCGGTGACCGTTACAACATTCTGACAGGTGTTGATAATCTGGGTCTTGAAGCGCTTCTGATGGGGGCCGACGGTTGGGTTTCCGGTGTTTCCATCGCATTCCCTGAAGAAAATCAGCGGATTTACGATCTGGTTCAGGAAGGGCGCATTACTGAAGCACGCGAGATTTATCGCTGGTTACGTCCCCTGCTTGATCTAGACGTTTCAACCGCGCTGGTTCAGCAGATTAAACTGGCCGAAGCCATCGCAATTGGCTCAACAGAGCACGTTCGCGCCCCGCGCCAGATCCTGAAAGGCGAGCACCGCGCTAAAGTTGAGAAAATTATCCGCGACCAGATCGCCTGTCGTCCAAACCTTTCCAAATATACGCTCGCAGCTTAAGGAAAAATATTAATGACTAATTTTCCAAACCTGATTGACGGTGAATGGACAATGGGGACGCAAAGCGTCCCCAACGTCAATCCATCGGATACCAATGATGTGATCGGTCAAGCCGCCAGTGCCACGACAGAAGAAGTTGAACAGGCAATAGACGCCGCCGCCGCGGCGCAGGTGGGTTGGAGCAAAAGCACGCCTCAGCAACGTTTCGACATTTTGGATGCTATTGGCACCGAAATATTGGCACGCAAAGAAGAGCTCGGGGATTTACTCGCCCGCGAAGAGGGTAAAACTTTACCCGAAGGCATTGGTGAAGTTGCCCGGGCTGGCCAGATTTTCAAGTTTTTCGCCGGCGAAGCTTTGCGTATTCCAGGGGAACGTCTTGAGTCTGTCCGTCCCGGTGTTGAAGTCGATATTCGCCGTGAAGCCCTTGGTGTTATTGGTATTATCACACCTTGGAACTTTCCGATTGCTATTCCCGCATGGAAGTCAGCCCCTGCCCTTTGTTATGGCAACGCTGTCGTTATGAAGGCGGCGGAAGCTGTCCCCGGCAGCGCCTGGGCACTTGCCGATATCATTCATCGGTCAGGTCTGCCAAAAGGTGTCTTTAACCTGGTGAACGGCAAAGGATCAAAAATTGGTCCGGTCATGATCGACCATCCGAAAGTTGCCGGTATCTCCTTTACAGGGTCCGTGCAGACCGGTCAGCAAGTTGCGCAGGGTTGCGCAAAGAACCTCAAAAAAGTGCAGCTTGAAATGGGCGGTAAGAACCCGATGGTTGTTCTGGATGATGCGGATCTGGATATAGCTGTGGGTGCCTGCGTGAACGGTGCGTTTTTCTCGACTGGGCAGCGGTGTACAGCGTCGAGCAGATTGATCGTGACGGAAGGCATTTATGATGCATTTGTCGCAGCCATGAGCAAAACGGTTTCGGCCCTCACTGTCGGTGACGCCCGCAAAGCCGGTACACAAATTGGCCCGGTTATTGATCAGCGTCAGCTTGAAAAAGATCTGGAATATGTACAGATTGCTCAACAAGAAGGCGCAACACTAGTCTGTGGCGGCGAAAAAATTGAAGGCTCAGGCCATTTCATGAGCCCTGCCCTGTTTGTTGATACCGCCAATCATATGCGGATCAATCAAGAAGAAGTGTTTGGTCCTGTTGCCACCATCATCAAGGCAAAGGATTATGAGGAGGCGTTGAAACTGGCAAATGACACGGAATTTGGTTTGTCCGCGGGCATTTGTACAACGTCGTTGAAATACGCTACGGATTTCAAAGCCAATGCCAAAGCAGGCATGGTGATGGTCAACCTGCCAACCGCAGGCGTCGATTATCACGTTCCTTTTGGCGGGACAAAAGGATCCAGCTATGGATCCCGCGAACAGGGCCGCTACGCTGCTGAATTCTATAGCACCGTCAAAACGTCCTACATGCAGGCGTAAGGAAAAGATCCATGGGGAAGCCAGAAACAGTTGTCGTTATTGGCGGCGGTATCATCGGACTAGCGATCGCTGAAAAGCTTGTCAGCGTTGGCAAAAAAGTTACGCTGATTGAAAAAGACAGCATCGCCGCCGGTGCCTCGCAAGGAAACGCCGCCGGTCTGGCTTTTTCTGATATTATACCTCTGGCATCCCCTGGAATTATTAAAAAGGCCCTTAAATGGTTCCTTGACCCTTTAGGACCTTTTGCTGTTGTGCCACAAGACCTGCCAGTTACACTGAACTGGCTGCTGAAATTTTTAAAGGCGGCGCATCCTGCCCAGTTTCAAAGAAGTATTGATGTTCAGGCGGCCCTGATGCATCTGAGCAAAGACACTTTCCCCGATCTGCTAAATCGGACGGGTCTTTCTTCTATGGTGCGGACCAATGGCGCGTTGCATCTATACCAAAGTAAGGCGTCTTATAAGGCTGACTTGAAAAAATGGGAGTTTCGCAAAACCCATAATATTGCATATGACTGTTATGAAGGGGATGCGTTACACCAATTTCAACCCGGCCTCAGTCCGTCATTTGTCGCCGGAATTTTCGCAACCGAATGGCAGTCTGTTTCTAACCCCATGGATTTTTGCGCGGCAATACACAGATTTCTGACATCAAAAGGCGTCGAAACCGTATATGAGGAAGTGAAACGGGTTTCAGAGGGAAGCGTCCTTTTAAAAAACGGCGAAACCCTTCAGGCCGATAAAATAGTCATTGCTGCCGGGCCTTGGTCCGCTACGCTAAGTCGACAATTGGGCGATCCTGTTCCCTTGATCGGAGAACGCGGCTACAATACGACGCTGCCAAAAACCGCATTTGAAAGTCTGGATCACACCCTTGTATTTTCAGATCATGGGTTTGTCGTAGTGCCGCTCTCCAATGGTATTCGTGTGGGCGGCGCTTCGGAAATTGCCAAACTTGGTCGGGCCGCGAATTATAAACGTTGCAAAATCATGATGGCTAAAGCATCAAAACTGCTTCCAAACCTGACAGTATCTGACGGCGTTGAATGGATGGGGGCACGCCCTGCCATTCCAGACACCCTCCCTGTGATCGGGCCAGCCCCCTCTGCCCGAAACGTAATCTATGCGTTCGGCCATGGACATTTGGGTCTGACGCAATCCAGTGCAACGGCGCAACTTGTGTCAGAACTCATCGACAATAAACAACCTTCTATTGATATTAATTCTTTGCGAGCGGATCGCTTTTAAGAAAGACAAATAAAGAAATGGCAAGACATACATTTTTTTGCATTGATGGACATACATGCGGCAATCCGGTGCGTGTCGTTGCAGGTGGTGGCCCGGACTTGCAAGGCGAAACAATGCTGGAAAAGCGGGCACATTTTCTAGACGAATATGACTGGATAAGAACCGGGCTGATGTTTGAGCCCCGCGGCCATGACATGATGTCCGGCTCTATTCTTTATCCCCCGACCCGCGAAGACTGCGATATTGCTATTCTGTTTATTGAAACATCCGGCTGTTTGCCCATGTGCGGACATGGCACAATCGGGACCGTTACAATGGCGATCGAAAATGGTCTTGTGACACCCAAAGTGCCCGGCATTCTGCGCCTCGACACACCCGCCGGGCTGGTGGTTGCCGAATACACCCAGAACGGTGAGTATGTCGAGGAAGTCCGCCTGACCAATGTTCCCGCCTTCTTGTACAAAGAAGGACTGAGTGCAGAAGTCGACGGTTTAGGAGAGATTTTTGTTGACGTCGCCTATGGGGGAAATTTTTACGCCATTGTCGATCGACAGGCCAATTTTCAGGACATTGATGACTATACGGCTGGTGAACTGATCGGGTTTAGTCCTAAATTGCGCCAGGCACTCAATGAAAAATATGATTTTATCCATCCTGAAAAACCAGAAATTAAGGGCCTTAGCCATGTCCTTTGGACTGGTTCCCCAACGCAACCGGAAGCGACAGCCCGCAACGCAGTGTTTTATGGCGATAAAGCCATCGACCGCTCGCCCTGCGGAACCGGGACCTCTTCGCGCATGGCACAATGGGCCACCCATGGAAAACTGGAAGTCGGTCAGGAATTTATCCACGAAAGTATTATCGGGTCGATCATGAAAGGCCGCGTTGAAGCCCGCGCACAGGTCGGCTCCTTTGACGCCATTATCCCGTCAATCGCTGGTTGGGCGCGAATGACAGGCACCAACACGATCTATATCGATGATCGTGATCCGTACGCCCATGGCTTTGTGGTGAGGTAATTTTATGCAATCGTCAAAAACAATTCATGTAGTGTCCTGCCATGCCGAAGGAGAAGTCGGCGATGTCATCGTCGGAGGCGTTGCGCCTCCGCCGGGCGATACCCTTTGGGAACAGTCACGGTTCATCGCAAAAGATGAGACCCTTCGGAATTTTGTATTGAATGAACCACGCGGCGGGGTGTTTCGGCATGTCAATCTTTTGGTCCCGCCCAAAAATCCAGACGCACAAATGGGCTGGATTATTATGGAGCCTGAAGACACTCCGCCAATGTCCGGATCTAACTCTATCTGTGTTTCGACTGTGTTGTTGGAAAGTGGCATTCTGCCCATGCAGGAACCCATAACTGAAATGACACTGGAAGCGCCAGGGGGGTTGGTGCATGTTACCGCAAGTTGTAAAAATGGTAAGGTGACGAAGGTATCGGTTCAGAATGTCCCGTCTTTTGCGGATCGACTGGATGCCACCCTGGAAGTACCGGGGCTTGGTACATTGACCGTTGATACTGCTTTTGGTGGTGACAGTTTTGTTATGGTCGATGCCAAGGCACTTGGCTTTGAAATCACCCCTGATGAAGCACGGGACATGGCGGAAGTCGGCATTCGAATTACTCGGGCCGCCAACGAACAGCTGACCTTCAGCCATCCAACAAACCCGGACTGGACACATTTTTCCTTTTGTCAGATCCACGCCCCTATGACAGTGGAAGACGGCATAAAATCTGTGAAAAATGCTGTTGTCATTCAACCTGGAAAAATTGATCGATCCCCCACCGGAACCGCCGTGTCCGCCCGTATGGCCGTATTGCATGCCCGCGGCCTGATGACGGTAGGAGAAAACTATCTTGCCCGATCAATCATTAATTCAACTTTCGGGGGGCGCATCGTCAAAACAACCAAAGTTGGTGATAAAGATGCTATTATTCCAGAGTTGTCAGGTCAGGCGTGGATTACAGGAACACACCAGTTAATGCTGGACCCGACAGACCCATGGCCAGAAGGATATCGAATTGGCGATACCTGGCCCATGCTCAAAGACAAGCATTGATGCGACATTAAAACAATGCCAATCGATGTGTGCCCAGCGTTGAAAAACAGAAGTAACTTAAACAGAACAAGGCCGTACAGGCCGTCAAAAGGCAGGTTAAAATGATCTATCCTTCAATCTTCAACGATGTCATTGGTCCTGTTATGCGTGGGGCATCCAGCTCTCATGTTGCGGCGGCGCACCGGATCGGCGCCCTCGCCCGGGATTATATGAACGGTGATTTTTCGACTGTGCTGATTGAGTATGATCCCAATGGATCGTTAGAGCCTACCCACGAAAGTCAGGGTTCGGACATGGGCCTGTTTACAGGGCTTATGGGCTGGGCGGTTACGGATGAACGCATGGTGGACGCCGAAGATCATCTGAAAAATCTCGGGATTGCCGTTGAAATTCGTATATCTGATTATGGGGCCCGCCATGAAAACACCTATAAACTGACACTATCCAATGCAGAGGAAACCCTTTGCATGATCGCCATCTCGACAGGGGGCGGTATGATTGAAGTTACGGAAGTGAACGGGAAAAAGGTCTCTATCTTTGGCGATTACCATGAAACATTGATTTTTAATACGGACCAGCCGGGACTGGATAATCTGAAGGCTGATCATATTTTGGTCCGCGATGACTTTATTCAACTGAAAAGCCAACAGCCTTTAACCCTGCCCGGTGATCTTGAATGCCGGACCATGGCCCCCGTCTTGCCAATTGGTGCCCGAAAAGGCCTGTCGGTTCCTTTCTTAACAGCTGAAGAACTACGGGCCTACAATGAAGGAAAGGACCTTTCCTTTTGGGAACTGGCAGTGGAATATGAAAGCCAACGCGGCAATATCTCAGCGGACGAAGTTTTTGAGCGGATGCGTGAAATTGTTCGCATTCTGGACACTTCCATTCAAAGTGGAATTGACGGCACCTCGTACAGCGATCGGATTTACCCGGCACAAGCACCAAAATTTAAAGAAAAATCTGCGGGGAACAATTTCATAAATCTTGGATTGCACAATGATGTCATTCTGGCGGTGACCGCCCTGATGGATGTCAAAAGCTCGATGGGCGTCATCGTCGCGGCCCCCACAGCCGGATCTTGCGGAACATTGCCAGGAACCTGCCTTGCCGTCGCCAACGCGCTAAATCTAAGTGAAGATCAGAAAGTTAAGGCGATGCTTTCAGCGGGCCTTATTGGTGTCTTTATCGCTCATATGGCCACTTTCTCGGCCGAACTTGGGGGATGTCAGGCGGAAACTGGTTCAGGTTCCGGCATGGCAGCAGCTGCGCTCATCACCTTGATGGACGGAACCGTTCAGCAAAATATCGACGCAGCCTCCATTGCCCTGCAAAACACGTTCGGACTGGTCTGTGACCCTGTTGCAAACCGGGTTGAAGCCCCGTGTTTAGGCAAAAATGTTTTAATGGCTGGAAACGCCTTATCTGCGGCCAACATGACCCTTGCCGGTTTTGAAGCACTCATTCCCCTGGATGAAGTAATCATCGCCATGCATAAGGTTGGCCTGTCCATTCCTTGCGAATTACGCTGCACCGGCAAAGGGGGCCTCGCAACAACGCCAACGGGCTTGCGGCTGTTTGAAGAAATGAATGCCTCTAAATAATCGGGCAACGAAAGCTGATTTCCAGTTCCCCGCCGGTCACGATTTTTAAATGGTCAACTCCACCCGGCCTTGCAGAACAGCTGAACGGTAGGCAAAGGCGTTCCGACGTTTCTGACATTCTGAATTTGGACGTTTGGGTGTTTGGGTGTTTGGACGGTTGGTCGTTTGGTCGTTTGGACGGTTGGACGGTTGGTCGTTTTGGCGTCCGTCGCAACACACATCACAGGACCTTTTGGACTTCAATACAGTCAGGGCCCACTCATTTTCCCATAATATGATCCATCCCTTTCGCCAGACCGTATCAAAATCACCGGCCGAATTCTTTTTGGCACAGGCCCACCGACAGAGTTTCGAAGCAACATCAGAGTGATCATGAAAACATTACGCCTTATTCTAGGCGATCAACTCAATAAAACGATCACAAGCCTGGAAGGGTGTGATCCGAAAACTGATATTCTCTGCCTGTATGAGGTTCAAGAGGAAGCAACCTATGTAAAACATCATAAAAAGAAAATCGCGTTTCTATTTTCTGCCATGCGGCATTTTGCAGAAGAACTACGGCAGGCTGGACACACAGTACATTATTCCAAATTGGACGATCCTAAAAATACGGGCTCCTTTCGCGGTGAGATTGACCGCACCCTCGCTGCCCATGACATTAACAAAATCGTGGTGGCGCATCCGGGCGATTATCGCATGCTGAAAGAAATAGAAAGTTGGCAATCAGCGTTTGATATTCCCGTCGAAATACTGCCGGACAATCGTTTTCTCGTATCGCCTGAAGAATTCTACAATTGGGCAGACGGCAGAAAAAAACTGCGCATGGAATTTTTCTATCGGGAAATTCGCAAGCGTTATTCAATCCTGATGGATGGTGATGAACCGGTTGGCGGCCAGTGGAATTTTGATCCGGAAAACAGGAACCCGCCTCAAACAGACTTAACCATTCCCAAGCCTTTTGAAAATACCCCTGATGCCCTTACTCAAGAGGTTCTGGAGATGGTTGGTGATCGTTTTTCCGATCATTTCGGTGATCTTGAGCCATTCCATTTCGCAGTAACGCGGCGGCAGGCAATAAAGGCGCTTCGCTTGTTTATTGAAGAACGCCTCGCACTTTTCGGGGATTATCAGGATGCGATGATCGAACAGGAACCATGGATGTACCATGCGCATATCAGCTTTTATCTGAACTGTGGCTTATTGCTGCCCCTTGAGTGTGTAAAAGCTGCCATAACTGCCTATCATGAGGGTAAAGCGCCCCTGAACGCGGTTGAAGGGTTTATCCGGCAGATTGTCGGGTGGCGTGAATATGTGCGGGGTGTCTATTGGCTTAAAATGCCGGGTTATTCCGACCTTAATTTTTTTAACGCAACACGAAACCTCCCGGATTTTTTTTGGACGGCCGATACAGACATGAACTGTTTACGTCAATCGGTCACCGAAACCAAAGTAAATGCCTACGCCCACCATATTCAGCGTTTAATGGTTCTTGGTAATTTTGCCCTTCTTGCAGGGATCGATCCTGATCAGGTGAATGAATGGTTCCTGATTGTCTATGCGGACGCCTATGAATGGGTTGAATTACCCAATGTAACTGGCATGGCTTTGTTCGCGGATGGCGGACAACTGGCAAGCAAACCGTATGCTTCCAGCGGTAGCTACATTAATAAAATGTCAAATTATTGCAAGAATTGCCGTTATCGCGTAACGAAAAAAAATGGACCGGATGCCTGTCCCTTCAATTATCTCTACTGGGATTTTCTATCCAGAAATCGTAAAGCGTTAAAAGACAATCCGCGCGTCGGGATGATGTACAAAACCTATGACCGGATGAAAGACGGTAAAAAACAAGCCATCCGGGACGACAGTCAGCGTTTTCTGGAGAAACTTTCATGAAAAAGAAATCCGATTTACCGACCAGGCTTTGTCCGATTTGCGATCGCCCTTTCACATGGCGTAAAAAATGGGAGAAAGTTTGGGATGACGTTAAATATTGTTCGAAAAGATGCCGAAGTTCCAAACAAAAGAGTTCAATATGATCATCGTCTATTATGATGGAAAATGTGGTTTATGTTCAAAAGAGATCAATCACTATAAAAAGATCGCCCCGGCGGGCATTTTCGACTGGCAGGACATCACTGAAAACCCGACTAACCTGAAAGAAAAGGATATCAGTATATCCGAAGCGTTAAAAATGCTCCATGCCTGCGCATCAGATGGGTCCATGCATGTCGGCGTTGATGCTTTCATTCTTATTTGGAAACAACTGGATCGATGGCGCATACTATCCATGATCATATCGCTGCCTATTCTGAAACAGATTGCAGGTTGGATTTATCGGTCCTTTGCCATTTGGCGCTTCAATCGATTGGAACATTGTCAGTTAGCTGCAAAAAGCGACCGATAACGCCACTCTCCAGCTTTCGTGGGCGGCAGTAATAACGAAAAAAGGGCCCTCTTTTCCTTCTGACCAGCCAACTTTTTCACAATCCCCCCCCCAAAAAAATAACCAGCTCATATTCAAGGCTTTGCCAAAAGGTGTTTTCTTAACAACGTTTGGTAAGCCCCTTTAGGGAATAATATTTCCTGCGTCAGAAACAACTGCATCTGCTTCTACTTCGACCAGCCATTCAGGATTTACAAATCGGGTTATCTGCATAATCGTGTCAACTGGCTTCGCCGCCTGGCAATATTTTGCACGAACATCAACAACGGTTTTCCAGTCGTCAATATTGGTCAGGATAATTCTTATGCGCACAACGTCTTGCCACCCTGATCCAGCTTGCTCCAACGCATCACCAATGATCTCAAAAATCCGCTGAGCCTGCTTTTCAGCACTGCCAATACCAACGGTTTTTCCTTCTGAATCAACTGGGGCCGTCCCACCGATCGTTATATATGGCCCCACTCGGACAGCCCGCGAAAAACCGACAATTTCCTCCATTGGATTTCCGTTTAGTACCAATTTCCTGTTCACGCCGGAGGCTCCTTGAAAAATATGTTACACCGTTGAATTTTCTTAGGTTACAGATGGCTGCCCTCGCGGCTTGGCCTGTTCGGAGACCTTCTCTGTGCCAGATGGAATAAAAAAGCGGTGGCCGATTGACCACCGCTTTTTTTATCGCGTTGCATTTTGTTATTGTTACGCTTTTTCAGCATTTCTGCGTTTACGCCAACCGAGCAAACCCAGAATACCTAGCCCTGCGCCATAAAGAGGCAAAGCCGCAGGTAGCGGAATAACACTGCCGCCGATATCACCCTCTCTTAATGTGAAGGTGTTATTGAGCGAGTCATTCCATTCAGTCCAGTCCTGAGTTGGGTTTAACTGTTCGATAAATTCGAACATGTAGTCACCCGCTGCAAGACCACTAATCGTTACCCCTTGCCAGCCTGTCACTGGGCCGCAGGCTCCGCACGCGGTAATGTAGGAAACGTTAAAGTCACCGACCAAAGGGTTTCCTGGGGCTCCAACGCCACCACTTGCATAAAAATAGTTACTTCCATCCACCAAGCCTGCGGGTTTCACAAGTGTATTCAGGTCAAACAATGTTGTTGTTGGACCATAGACTGTCGTGTTTTGACCAGTCAGCCTCAGGCTCCCCTCATTGGGAACATTCCCGGGTGATCCATGCGTATAGTTACCCACCCAGAAGGTAACTTCTCCTACGCTCACTCCAGGCACATAACCAAGAGCCACTGTATGTGCACCAGCAAATCCTGAATAGGCTGAAAGAAGCCCGGCTAACGCTATGCACATCAAGGTTTTTTTCATAATTCACCTCGCTCTTCATGTGTTAACTATTCTAGGCTACAAACAAATCTTACCAACATTAGCAATATGCAATATTTATAAAATTATTACAAATACTAAATATATTATTTCACTAATATTAAAAAACTCCGCTTCAGGTGAGACGAAAGGTCTGTCTGCAACACCTGAGCGCAATAAAGAAGCCGGTATTTGCGAACTAATATTCAAACTTCCTATTAACGAACGCAGACAGATTATCCTCGACCTTTTCTTGCCGACAAACGACTGCGTATTGGCAACCATTGAAACAAACAAACCAAAGATCGTTTTTCGGTGTTCAGTGACCCATTAAAAACGGCCCTAATCCAAGCGCAAAATCCCCCGCAGTTAAGAATAAGACAACAACGCTCGGTAAAGTTTGATAGTCTTCTCGCAATAAAGGCTTTTCAACGGATAAGAGATTGAACAACAACCCTGGTTTCACAGCCTATCTTCCGCATATCGCTTTAAGCGCTTCTTCGATCATGCTCGGCATGTCTTTTGTCGCCATTCGAATTGTCATGGATCAACATGCCATTCCGGCAACATTGGGATTTCTGCGGTATGGTCTTGCGGTTCTTTTGCTACTTCCCTTATTACTGTTTGTCAGACGACCGGGACCACCCACCAAAATCGTTCTGGTACTGGCCGGACTGGGAATTATACAATTCGGCTTTTTCCATTTATTTGTGAACACCGCACTCGAACAGATGCCGGCATCTAGAGGAGCGGTTATATTCTCCCTCATTCCCGTCATGACGATGCTATTTGCGGCAATGGCGGGGCGGGAACGACTTACCCCCATCAATCTGTTTGCAGCAACCTTATCAATCGTTGGCGTTTCGCTAGCGATTGGAGAAAAAGCCTTCCAGAACCAGTCAGAGATACACAACTGGACTGGAGAAATCCTGTTCTTTATGGCAGTCTGTTGCGGCGCAATTTATAATACGTTTTCTTCCCGAATACTAAAGGTTCATTCTATAGTTCATGCGACCATCATAGGTATGACAGCCGGCTCTACCTTTATCCTGATCTTTTCATTTATCGAAGGCTTCCCGTCAGTCATTGCCAGTTTTTCAACAGAAATCTGGTTGTGGATCATGTATCTTGCAGGCCCTGCAGCAGCGCTTAGTCTTTTTCTGTTTAATTGGGGACTGCAACAACTCAGCCCTTCAAAAGCCGCTATTTATGTACCATTAGCCCCAGTCGCAGCGAGCGCTTTTGGCGCCTTTTTATTGGGAGAAAACCTGTCAGGTTTATTCCTTATTGGGCTCACCTTTGCCATAACAGGGCCAATCTTGACGAACTGGCGCCCATTTAGAATCTGATACCCCAAGGCGCGCTATAGAGACCTGGATCGTGTCGTCTTCAGACTAAATCAACAAACCCGATTACTCATGCCAATCAACTAACGTGTCAATACCATACGATAACGCTTTAACAAACAGATGTTCAATCCATTTTTTCCTGCTTAAATCCCTTTGCCCAATATTTCTATTTACTAGAAATAGTTGGGGGGCTTTGTTCCTATTCTTTTTCAATTACTGCGTGAAACACGCACTCAAAATAGTTTTATCTTATATTTTGGTGAAAAAGGAGTATGTTGTCTATAAACCAAGCCACTGTAAAGAATACCAAGTTATTGATCGGTTGGTGAACGAGGACGCCATGCTAAACAAGCTCAATATGTGTGACTATGGTGAACGTTTTGAAAAAATTCTAGGGCTTTGGCTAGAACTTAAAAGCGACAAAAAGTTTCCAATCTGGAAAGATTTCGACGTCAAAAATGCGGCATATGGTATTGGCTTCCTAAACGCAATCACCGTTATCAACGAAGGTGAAGATTTTGAGTATCGTGTTTTCGGCACGAACATCGTCGATGCCTATTCCGTTGAATTGACGCGAAAGCGGGTCAGTGAAGTGGCCCCCTTGGAGCGTTCTCAAAAATCAATGAATTTTTACCGTTCAGTTGTCAAGACTGGCGAACCACAATGCGTTTTTCAGGATGTGAGCGACATAAACGCTTTGAAACCACTTTTTGGAGAAGAAGAGCGTTGCTGGCTTCGATTGGTCTTGCCATTCTCGACAGATGGAGAAACAGTCGATCGGTTATTGGGTTATGGTGAACCTATTTTGCTGGAACAATTTGGCCGGAGCGTTCAGGAAAAAGGTGTAAACTTACAGGGTATCTACCCTGTCGCAACTGATGGGAAATAAAAAAACCGGGATGCATTCAACATTTTAAACAACGTTATCCGTAGTTTTTTTTAGCGCCCCCTCCTTCATAAACTCTATTTTTCCAAGGGGTCCGGTTTCGATTGTCAGTTTTCAGCATGTGGCATCATTTTAGGAAATTTAACGTTCGCGCATGTTTCAAGCGCAGCCAACAATTCCACAGAGGACTTTGGAGGCATTGCACCAACAGAACATTCAATTGAGTTAAAGGCTTTGACACTTTATCGTCTGTTTAAGAAACACGCTCAGGAAGGGTGCCTCTCAATAGACTTTAATCAACAAATTCAATGATCCAAGAGGTTCGCAAGAGAAACCTGATCCGGCATCTGTACTTCAACAATAAAGGGGGGTTACCGCCATGTCACAACAAGCCGAGCCAACGCTGCAAATCGATAACAATCGTACCCGAGTAACAGAATGGCGTTTCGCCCCCGGGGCTGAGACAGGCTGGCATCGTCACGATATGGATTACGTTGTCGTCCCCATGGTTTCAGGGCAGTTGAAGCTACTGGAGCTCAATGGCAAAGAACACATCGCCGACCTCACAGCGGGAGTACCATATTTTCGCGATACAGGCGTCGAGCATAACGTAATAAATGCCAATGACTATGAGTTTGTTTTCATAGAGATTGAGTTCAAACAGAACTAGCGGGTGGATTTTTCTAATCAGTCCAGCGACCTTGCACCATGTAGGATTAAGAGGAAAACAATTGAAGTCCGCTGCTTGCAACACAGCAAACGCGTCCCGTTACATTGACAACCCGTTACGCTAAAAACACTGAAACCGATGGCCCCTCGGCCTTCAATACCAGGCAATCGAACTAATCCACTCAAAACAATCATGAATGTTCAAGGACTGGATTTTTGCCATTGCTTGCGAAGACTTTATCCAAACACGTTGCTTTTAAGAGTTTCCTTATAATTTTTTTTGCTTTTTAGCGAAAGATCCAAATAAAAACGCGCCTTCTTTGCTCCTGATTTTCCGATCATTAGCACATCCCTCAGAAGAGAGAACATGATTTGACCAAATCAGCGTGGGGCACCATTGCCTGTCTGGGTCCTGATGGCGGCGTTGGAAACTCGAGAAATCTCTGAATATGATCGTTAAAACACGGGATTGAAGCCTATGAGGCTTGCCTATCATTCATCATAAAAAAACAATCACAAACATGTTGGTTTTATGGCCTATTCCCTAAATCAGAAGGAAAACCAGTCCCCCTTGGTTGCTTGCACACAAACTGTAAAGCCCCCATGATGGATCGGTAAAATGGAGCATATTTTGTGGGGCGTCTTTGGGGGGCGGTATTTTAATCAAAAATTCGGATCGTTGTGCGCTGAAGTTAGTGAGAGCCGTTTCTCAAGCAGTTAGATCTTCAGACGATACACTGTTAATCGCCGCGACAAGTTGTGCCCTTGTGAAGGGCTTTGCAAGCAATTGAATGTCTAATGTGCTGATTTCATGTTGATCGGCAATTTTATCCGGATAGCCAGAAGTCAGAAGAATTTTTAAAGGGCGGTAATCAACAGCAATTTGTTTGGCCAGATCAATACCGCTCATTCCATTCGGCATGATCACATCACTTAAGACCAGATCAATATCGCTTGCTCTGTGTTCAAGCATGGCCAACGCGGAAGCGCCGTCCATTGCCTCCAATACCGTATAGCCAAGATCGATCAGGGTTACCGATGTTGTCTCTCTTACATGTTGGTCATCTTCCACCAGAAGGATGGTCTTACCCGTTGTCAGCTCTGGTATTGGTGTAACGTCTTTTTCCTGAACCGCCGGTTTACTATCAGATAAGGGAAGGTAGATTGATATTGTTGTCCCCTCTCCTTCCGTACTGGTAATGTCCAGATATCCGTCCGATTGAGTCACAAAACCGTAGGCCATACTCAATCCCAACCCGCTTCCTTTGCCCACTTCTTTCGTCGTAAAGAAGGGTTCAAGAACCTGCCCCAAGACCTCCTTACTCATCCCGTAACCGGTATCAGCAACAGTAATCAGTGCGAAAGATCCGCAGATCGGCTCATTGTTCAGCCCTACCGTTCCCTCGGTAACGTGAAGGGTGGTCAAACGGACGGTCAGTGTGCCGCCGTCAGGCATGGCATCTCGCGCATTCAAGGCCAAATTTACAAGAGCATTGCTGAAAATATCACCGTCAATATTCACAAATATTTTTTTACCATCATAATGGCGAATAAGCTGAATATCCTCCCCTAACGTTCTTTCCAACAAGTTAAGTGTGTCCTCAACCAGTTGCTGGATGTCCGTATCAGCAGGAGATAATATCTGCTGCCGCGAGAATGAGAGCAGTTGTCTGGTCAAGGTCGATCCGCGCGCCACAGCCTGTAATGCATTTTTGATATTCTTGCGTAACGGGGTATCCGGGCCCAGCTGTTCTAACACCAATTCAAGATTGCCCATCATGATCGCCATCAGATTATTAAAATCATGCGCGATACCGCCTGTCAGCTGTCCAACAGCTTCCAGTTTTTGGGAACGGTTGACCTGTTCTTCAAGCAATCTTCGTTCTGTGATGTCTTGAACAAGGGACATGACGCCGATCACCTTGCCACTTTTTCCCAATATTGATGTGTTATACCAATCACACAAGATGATGCGCCCATCTTTGGTGATATTTTCGTTTGTCGATCGGGTCCCACCTTTGTTTTCAAGTAAAAGTTGCCAGATCTGACCAACATCTTCTTTGGCGGTTGGAGGAAGAAGAATGTCTGACACATATCTGCCAACGACTTCATCGGCAGAAAACCCGAAAATGGTTTTTGCGGCAACGTTCCATTCAGTGACACGAAAGTCTGTATCAAAAGAAATACTGCCAAGAGGGGTATTTTGAAAGTGATGGGACAGCCGCGCTTGACTTTCGTGGAGCGCTTCTTCAGCTTGAAGGCGCCTCTCAACCATCTCGTTTGCGGCGGTTGCAATTTCCTCAAACTCTACAAACCGCATGCTCGCAGTATCGATTTTAGAATTTTGAGGGTCCGCGTTTTCGAAATAATCCATGAACCGCAAATAATTTTTTCGAATTCTGCCGATTTCTGTTCGGGTGGATAGAAAAATCGCAAGGATCAGAACAGCAATGACGCAAAAAACAAGAATAAGGACAAAGTTGCGATCCTGCCTGCTTTTTTTCTGCAAAGCGGCCACTTGCGCCTCTAGTTCAAGGAGATCAAAACCGGCCCCGATATACCACTGCCATTCTGGTATCCCAACGACATAACTGAATTTCTCGATCGGCTCAGCCCCTGTTGAAGGCGGAATATGGTACGTAAAATATCCACCTCCGTTCTTTGAAATCCTGATGAGTTCCTGAACAACCAAGATACCATTGACATCTTTTGCGCCTAAAACATTCCTACCTTTAGCGGGACCAGCAAGGGACTCTCCATCCCAAGTCGCTGCAAATACATACCCATTCCCCGTATATCGAATATGAGCAAGTTCCTGTAACGCCTCTGTTTGGATCTCTGACGCAGTCGCCGCGACACTCCTTTTCTGTGCCTTGGCAATATGTGCATTGATTACCCGTTCGGAACTTTCAACAATGTTTCTTATGAAGTGTTTCTGCTGGCTGATATAATTTTGCCGAATGCTGTCAATAAGTTCATTATAGTTATCGTAAACGCTATAAACCGCCTATTGTAAGGGTTGTCAATATCGAGACGACCATCAGTCTGAGAGCAAGAGCCTCGCTTAAGGAGGGCTTCGACATTCTATGGTCCCAACTGACACGCGCACAAAATTATCAAATATTATTGAATATACTGAATATACGGCCAATAAATGTCAATAGAGGCAGGCCTCGCCCTCCAACGGCAAGCTGTCGTATGGAGCGCGCGCCATTCCCCAAAAGTCAGTCGGTTTGAAGCGCCAACACTCAAAGGCGTAAAGGATCCGAAAGGAAACATCTTATAAGGATCAGACCCTTTAACCTACAGGATTAAAGGCACGCTATCTGATCATCCAGATGTTTGTGGAAATGAACGATCGCACTTTCACATTGCCCAAATGTCAAAAATTCATTAGCCCCGGTCTCCAGAGAGTCTTGAATGGATTGCGCAGCATAACGATCTTCATCCAATCCCGCATTTTTGACAAAGTCCGCATCTTTCTTTGTATCGGCTTCGCTTCTGGCCGGTCCGTTCCCCAGTTTATTAGTAAGCCGATAAACGACCCATTCTGTCTCATTTGGGCTCACTGGTTCCAGGATGATCAATATTGAATGACTGGACAGAGTGGTAATATGACAATTGGGGAACAGCTGAATGACATAGGTTACCATACCATCGATCCGCCTTTCCTCTCGCGGTATTTCGCGCAACTTTTCTATCCGACGGAACGGAAACGTCACCCGGGAATTTCGTCCAAATGTTTCAATTACATTAATATTATCAACGCCATATGGATAAAAGGACTTATTATGGAGGGATTTGATATGATACCCTTCCATGGAGGTTTCACCAAGCAGCTTCCAGTTTGCAGAATCCGACATGGTGCTTTGCTCAAAAACCTTTTGCTCGGGTGAGAAAAGGTCGGGAATTGACTCAAGGCATCCCTCAGAAATGGGCTCGTCCTGCGTAACAAAAACAACGCCATTTTTCTCAACCACCGAATGAACCGGCACCAAACCATGATCTTCTTTGTTAATCCCAGGAAACGCCTCATTCCCGGGAATGTGCTTTAACGCCCCATCCAGACCATAGGTCCAGGCGTGGTAAGGGCAGACAAATGCTTTGGTACAGCCACTTTCATCCCCCTTAAGTTTCATTCCACGGTGACGGCACGCATTTTTGAAGGCCCGAACAACACCATCCTCTCCCCTTACAACAAGGAGGGGACGGCCGGCTGATTTACGCGCAATGTAAGAGCCTTTATCGAGAAGAGCGGCAGACGGACAATACGGAACAGGCATCCGCCGCAAAAGTTCAATTTCTTTCTCAAACCGCTCTTGCGACATGTAGTTTTCTACGGGTTCTTTCCAAACCGTTTCGCCTAAATCCGTCGTCTTGTTATCAATATGCTGGAAGATCCTATCAATAACGTCATTATCGCTTAATAGTGTGGTCATTTTCTAACTCTTGTTGTTAATGTTTTTATGCCAGAAAAATACTTAGCTTGCTTACTATATATCATATTTCATGTCTTAGAAAACGTTAGAATTCGATTTCTCTATTTTTGGAAAATTAAAAGACATTGATCGTCAAAAATATTTCTGACAGGTAAAAAAGCGATCAAAAACAACCACATATATGAAATCCACGCAATGAAAACAGAAACAAATTTCTCGCGCATATTTCTCATTTTTTTCATCAAAGCGGACACAGTTATATTGGGTTTACCAAAGGGTACAGAACTTACCCACGTAATCCGCCTGCAAGTGGGATCGCTTTTCTTTAGCTAAAGGCGGCGTGCATGTTGCTATCGTAAATCCAGAATTTCCGACCGAAAGCTATCTGTTTTGCAAGCAATTTCGGGGGACACTTAGGTCCCCTGCCTGCGTTACAATAAACGACCGCCCCGCAAAAAGACCTCCTAAAACAGTCCAAAAATTGATGGTGCCAGAGATTATGATCGGACTGTTTCCTGGATCTATAAAAACGAAAGACCATAAAAATAAGGCAAACGGCTTCTGAATGAGGATTGTCCAATCGACTTGTCAATATTCAATTTATATATATAATCTTTAAAAAATATACCAAAAACGATGGTCATAATAAAAACTGAAAACACACCCTTTCCGGCCTTCATTTCTCGTATGTTTTTTTAAGAAAGAAAAAGTGCTGCGTTAAAGAATAAATGAAAATAACGGTTGTAACAGGCAGCCATACAATCGCACATCGGGAGGACTATCATGACACAACAGACCAAACATATAAGCCGTCGTCATGCGTTGGCAGGTGGCGCTTCGATTATCGCTGCTCCGGCATTGATCGGCAAAGCTTCTGCGGCCGAAAAAGTGACCTGGAAAGTTCAATCTCATTGGCCCAAAGCCTCCTCCTCCTTTGGGGATAGTCTTCAACTGATTGCTGACGAACTGAAGGCAAACACTGAAGGCCAGTTTGAACTACAGCTTTTTGGGGCCGGTGAATTTGCCAAAGGCGGCGAAATTTTCAACATCGTTCGCAAGGGTGTTGTTGAAATGGGCACCATTTCACCAGGCTATATTCAAGGCGAGGCAGTGACTGCCGGATTAGCGCTTGGCGTACCGGGTACGTTCCGAGAACCTTGGGAATTTTCTCATTTCCTTAAAAATATGGGCTTTGAAGCGCTGTTTAATGAAGATTTGGCAAAATATGGCGTCGTGAGCCGGGCAGAGAAAATCTATCCGACCGAACTTGTTGTCTCTAAACCTGTTAATTCGCTTGAGGATTTCTCAACCCTGAAACTCCGCTCCTCTGGAAGTTACCTGAAATTCCTGGAAGCTGCTGGTGCATCTACGCAGAGTATTGCAGGACCAGAGCTGTATTCAAGCCTTGCCAGTGGTGTTGTTGACGGTGCCCATTGGGGTGCGGCGCAAGGCGCAATGTCAATGAGCCTGTGGGAAGTGGCCAAATTCCATATGAAGCCAACGATGGGCCTTGCAATGGATACATTGATCATGAACCAAGGCGCCGTTGATGCCTTGTCACCGGATCTAAGAGCCGAATTCTTTAATCTGGTTGACCTTCGCTTCTGGAAACGCACCACCGAATATCAATACAAAGAAAAACTGGCCCTTTCAAAAGGTCAGGCCGAGATGAGTGTTGCAGTTTCACAGTTCCCCGATGATGTGTTGAAGAAGTTCTCTGAAGCCTCCGGCGCCATCTTGAAAGAGGAAAGTGCAAAAGGTGGTAACGCGGCCAAAGCCACCGATATGCTAGTCGGTTTCCTTAAAGGAATGGGTTACATCTAAAACCGGTGGATCCTTGTATCGTCAAACAATACCAACCCAAAACCAACCCACCCCTTTGGCCATTGCGCCATAGGGGACCGGTCGGTTTTTTGTGACGGAATTTGTTAAAAATTCAAGTCTTTAAAGTTGCTGGATAAGCAACATAAGCAACAATAAAAAGGAGGGGTTATATGGGTGCCCTAACCGCATTTGCCCGCGCGGTGACTGTAACGAACGCTTGGGTCGGGCGCGTTGCCAGCTACGCCGTACTTATTCTATTTATTCTGTTACTCAGCGACGTGGTCATGCGTTATGTCACGCAAAGCCCCGTTTCCTGGTCTTCTCTCGCCTCCAAAATGGTGTTTGGTGTTTATGCCATTATAGGCGGCGGCTATCTGTTGGCGCGCCGCGACCACGTGAATGTGGATCTGTTCTATGGCAATTTTTCCAGGAAGAAAAAAGCCATCACCGACATTGCCACCTCCTTTCTGTTTTTCCTGTTTTTGTCTGTGTTGCTGACGGAAAGTTTTTCCATGGCCTATGACAGCATTTCTCGCCTTGAGGTGAGTTATGAAACCACCTGGCGACCGCCCCTTTGGCCCTCCAAATCAATGATCTTTGTCGCGGCAGCGTTATTAGCCTTGCAGGGTATCGTTAAATTGATCGCCGATATCATGATCCTGATGGATATTGAGGTGGATGAAAGCGCTTTCGGGCCTTTGCAGGATGATGACACAAGCGAAAAGGAAACCGTCTAATGTATGATTTCCTGAGTATCGAGCTTCTCACCCTCCTCTTTTTCGGATTGTTATTCATTTTCATAATGCTCGGTGTACCGCTGGCCTTTGTGCTGGGCGGTCTGTCAATTGTGTTTTTGTATTTCGAACAGGGCCCGATTTCCTTTTACCTGATCGCTTCTAAAATGTGGGATCTGATGGAAACATCGTCCCTGATAGCCATACCGCTCTATGTGTTTATGGCGCTTCTACTGGAACGCAGCGGCGTTGCTCATGATTTGTATCGCATGATGCATTTATGGTGGGGCGGTGTGCGTGGCGGCCTGGCAATCGGTACGGTCGGAATTTGTACCATTTTTGCCGCTATGTCTGGCATTTCCGGTGCCGCGGTTGTGACCATGGGAACCATTGCCCTGCCGCAGATGTTGAACCGCGGGTATGATAAACGGCTTGCGCTTGGCGCGATTAACGCAGGCGGAGGTTGGGGAATTCTGATCCCGCCGTCCATCCTCATGGTTCTCTATGCGCTGATCACCGAAGTTTCTGTTGGCAAGTTATTTGCGGCCGGCGTTTTTCCGGGTCTTTTGCTTTTCGCTCTTGTCTCGACCTACATTGGTATTCGCTGTTGGTTTCAACCCCATCTGGGGCCGTCCCTTCCGCCCGAAGAACGGGCCAGCTGGGCGGAGAAGTTAAATGCCCTGAAGTCAATCTTCCTGCCGGTTTTTATCATCTTCATCGTGCTGGGCGCCATTTTTGGTGGGTTTGCAACGGTGACCGAAGCCGCCGCAGTCGGCGTTTTTGGCGCATTGGTTGCCAGTGCGGTTAACCGCAAACTCTCCTGGAAAATTATTTCGGAAGCGTCTCTTAGAACCTTTCGCCTGACAACCATCATCACATGGATCGTCTTTGCGGCTCACGCCTATTCCATGGCGTATACCGCGATGGGCGCGGAAGAATTCATCACTCATCTAACCGCACAGATACCGGGCGGAAAATGGGGGGCGCTGGCATTCATGATGTTTGTTCTGCTACTGCTAGGAATGGTCCTTGATCCAGTGGGCATAATGCTGATTACCCTGCCCGTATTCCTTCCGCTGGTGGCTGCGCACGGATTTGATCCTGTATGGTTTGGTATTCTGTTTGTGATCATGATGGAGATCGGATATATGACACCGCCGTTTGGGTTTAATCTGTTCTACCTGCGCTCCGTCGCGCCGCCCAGCGTCACTATGAAAGATATCTATTGGTCAGTCGGACCGTATACGTTGGTGGAACTATCAGGGCTACTGATCATCGTAATCTTCCCGGGGATTGCCCTATGGCTGCCTGAATATCTGTTCCAATGACGCACTCCGTTTTCATCCCAGTAGAATGATACAGATACGAACAAGCGCCGATCGTTTCATGAACGATTGGCGCTTGTTTTAAGAAAGGAGATCTATCGAGACAAGGGAATACTCTCTGCGCCCCTGCTTCAAAAGGAATGTAACTGCGCCCTCACCAATCAGGGGGAAAATGGCCGCCACCATCTCTTATCCTTAAAGCGGTATAAGGGAAGTATCGTCTGCAAATTAAAACCATTTACAGTCCATTCAAAAATTCGAAAATTTCAAGGCCGTAAATGCAAGCTGGCGTCACCCTAAATATAAATGCAGTTTTGAGAAAATTTGAAAAATTGACGTTTTGATTTTTATTTATTTTTCAACGCCTTACAGAGAACTGTAAATTATGGCGGTGAAGGTGGGATTCGAACCCACGATGGAGCTATCAACCCCATACTCCCTTAGCAGGGGAGCGCCTTCAGCCACTCGGCCACTTCACCGTTGCGCGCAATATGGCAGAATTTCTATAGGTTGCAACCCCTTTTTTAAAATTGGGATAATTTTTGTTTATGCGGAACGAAGCGCATATAAAACAAAGTAATCGACCCAATCACCATCCCCATCAGACCCACATTTGTTCTACATATGTTCCCGTCAGATCCTTCGCGTCACTGGATTGAACACACCAATAGGTAATCATCAAGCCCCGTTTTGGCTCAATCCTCATGGGAGGCCATTCCAGAAAATTCTTTCAGTGGGTACTTGCCCCCCTCAGCCGTGAACAAACAGCGATCCAACGTGATTGTGACGCGGGTAATAAGAGTGGGCGGCGTGTAAACATTTCATTCCCGAACCGCCAGCCCACAAAAGGTCAACGGATAAAGGAGACTGCAAAATCTTTAACGGGAACGAACGACGTGCATATCCACAACCCCTTGTTTTTAATTTTATATTTGCAACGAAACTCGCATACCAATTTTTATTTTAATTCTAATCGCCCCCAATATTTAACTTTCTGTTAACATATTCAATTTACGATTTTTTTTGTAAAATCTAACGTGACGCCCATTCTTCGGGGCAACCTGCAACAATGATTTAACCGGGATACAACGGTTAGGCGCACAATAACTAAAGGGGCTGACAATTTGGAGACTGTCTTATTAGATGCTCTCGAAAGTATTTCGGATGCTTTTGTCATTTATGACGATGGCGGTTATCTTGTCACCTGCAATGCCAAATTTCGTGAACTTTACCAATATTCAGAAGAAGAAACCGCCCCCGGTGTCCATTACCAGGAGTTAGGGAAAATTGATGTCTCCCGCGGTAATGTTGTGATTTCTGAATCCTGTCAGTCAAAAGAAGACTATCTGGATCAGAAAAAGGAATATCGCCAGCGACTAGAAGGCTCTTTCATTGTTCAACTTAAAGACAAAAGATGGATCAAAACAACAGACCGACGCCTTAGCAGCGGCGGATTTGTGTCTATCCAACGGGATATTACAGAAGAAAAAAGAAACGAAGAAGCATTACTGAGCGCGAAGAAAACAGCGGAACTGGCCAATCGGGCAAAATCAGAATTTCTGGCGAATATGAGCCATGAACTAAGAACACCCCTGAACGCAATTATCGGGTTCTCTTCCTTATTATCCGAGGCTGTTTATGGTCCGCATTCGGATCATCGATATAAGGAATATGCGCGCGATATTGAAGAGGCAGGCTCGCATCTTTTAAACCTTATCAATGAGGTGCTGGATCTTTCAAAGGTTGAGGTTGGTGATATCGTTCTCAGTGAAAAAACGACAGATATCTGGCAAATCAGCCAATCCTGCAAGGCGCTGACCGGTCAAAAGGCCAAGGAGAACAAGGTTCGCCTCAACATTAAAATTGATCCTCCCACTCTTCGCATTCACGCCGATCCAATTAAACTGAAACAGATTTTGGTAAATCTGGCCTCTAACGCCATTAAATTTTCCAAACCGGAAGGCACAGTTGATATTCTGTGGTCTCTCAAAAACGGGAAAATCAAGCTCACGGTCACAGATCATGGTGTTGGAATTGAAAAGGAGTTTCTGCCCCATATCTTTGAACCCTTCAGGCGCAGCCAGATTTCATCAGTGCTTAATTTTGAGGGAACTGGGCTGGGATTGACTCTGGTCAAGAAATTCAGTGATGCCCATGGGGCCGATTTGACACTTTCCAGTATCGCCGGAGAAGGAACGACCGTAACTGTGATCTTTCCAAAATCACGGACATGTTTAGATGAAGAGTTATTGGTAACCTAGTTTCTTATTTCAGGCTGGCCACGAAAGCAGGTTTTGGTATCCGCCCTGTTAAACCGTGCAGTTTGGAGACTAATCCCTCTGCTGGCATACCTCTCAAGAGGATAAAAATTCAAGCTCCAAAGACGTAGATCTCTGGCATATTTCAATATAAGCCAACGTCAACAGGATATGCTCGGTACTGTGCAAAATCAGGTCTCTTTTGGGGTCCATGACAGATATGGCCAGAGGCAATTACCCAACATTTCAAGACTATTGCCAGAGGCTAATCTTCCTCAAGAAACGTGAGGTTTTTAGTGAGACAGATACCATTCACGCGCTTGTTTCTGCGCAGCCGCAATTTCTTCAGGAGACATATCCTGAGAGATTTCTGCACGGCATTCACGGGCTTCCACCACACCGTTCATCGCAGCAAGATTGAACCATTTATGCGCTGTTACAAGATCAAGCGGCACTTCGTCGCCGGTAGAATAAAGCAGACCAGCCCGAAATTGCTCTTCTGGTAGTCCCTCTTCTGCTCTGGAGAGTTGCATCGAAATTACGCCTGTATCCAACTGTGCCATTATCCTACTCCTCAATAATCAGACAATCGACGGTACGATTTCAAAAATATAATTAAATATGTCGTTTATTACGAAGTTATAATGGAGGGTAAATTCTTAAAAATTTGTTTCTAAAAACCCCTTTTCAAAATAATTTTAAGGAATTTTTATAAGGCTAAAATACAAAAAAGCCGGCCCCTCAAAAAAGAGCCGGCTTTTCATATCCGCTAAGGGATTGCCTTATATTAGTTTTTTGGAAACTCCAGTCCCATTTCCTGATAACGTTCGGCATCATCCATCCATTTTTCACGTACTTTTACAAACAGAAAAAGATGAACTCTTTGCCCAAGGCTTTCTTCAAGTTCCGCACGGGCCAGTTCGCCAATCTTTTTGATGGTCTGTCCGCCCTTACCCAGAATAATCGGTTTATGGTTCGCCCGGGATACATAAATCACCTGATCGATTTTAACGGACCCATCTTTGCGTTCTTCCCATTTCTCTGTTTCAACTGTCAACGAATAGGGTAATTCCTGATTCATTCTCAAAAACAGTTTTTCACGAGTGATCTCCGCCGCCAGGCTCCGCATGGGAGCCAGTGCAAGTTGATCTTCCGGGTAGAGCCAGGGACCATCCGGCAGTTCTTTAGCAAGCTCTGCACGCAATTGAGGCACACCGTCACCGGTCAAAGCCGAAATCATGAAAACCTTATCAAAAACCCCTTTATCAGTGAGTTCTTTTGCCAATCCAAGGAGGTTCTGGCGTTTGATCGCATCAATCTTGTTAAGGATCAAATGCGCCGTTTTACCCGCCTGTTGCAGGCCATCGATAATCCGTTCAACATCTTTGGTAATACCTCGAATGCTATCCACAAGCAAAGTCAGCTTATCCGCGTCCTGTGCCCCTTCCCAGGCGGCATTTACCATGGCTTTTTCAAGGCGCCGGTTTGGCGCGAAAATACCCGGGGTATCGACAAAAATCATCTGACAGTTATCTTCAATGGCAATTGCCGTTACGCGCGCGCGTGTCGTTTGCACCTTTGGCGACACAATCGCAATTTTCGCCCCCACCAACTGATTTAACAGGGTTGATTTACCGGCATTTGGCGCACCCAGAAGGGTTACATATCCACATTTGGTTCCTTCAGCAGGAATTTCCGTACTATCCATTTCTTTGTTCTTTCAAAAGCTTTTCAGCGGCAAGCTGCTCTGCCCCTCTTTTAGACATAGCGCTCGCACCATAAGTCGGATAGCCCTCGACAAATACTTCGATTGTAAATGTTCTGGCGTGATCCGGTCCGCATTCATTAATGACCGTATATACGGGAATGGGTTTACCCTGCTTGGCAGCCCATTCCTGAAGCGCCGATTTAGGATCTTTATTTTTTGCGCTTTTGTTATCAAGCCGGCACCACCAGTTGGCCTCGATAAACTGGCGAGCGACTTTCATGCCGCCATCCAGATACAGGGCCGCGATCAGGGCCTCAACGCAATCTTCCAGGATAGACGGGTTTTCGCATCCACCCGCCGCCTGCAAATCCTCTGACATCAGAATATAATCCTGCAGATCCAGCTGCTGAGCGATTTCAGCAAGTGTTTCTTTTCGAACCTGGGCATTATACCGGCGCGACAATTCGCCAGCCTCAGCCCCTTTAAAACGCTGAAAAAGCTCTTCACTGATTACAAGCCCGAGAACTCTATCGCCCAGAAACTCCAGACGGTCATAGTCCCGTATCTGCCCTTTTCTGCGCTTCCCTCCCTTCGTCAGAGACGAGTGCGTCAGCGCTTCTTCAAGCAAGCTTTCGTCGTTAAAATTATGGCCAATCTTGACCATAAATTGATGCAGGGGTTTCTTATTACTGGGCATTAATTCAACATTGTCAGCACACGTTCCCAACGGGTTGCAAACGGTACTTCCCAAATTTCAAGGAAGCTGGTGCCTCCTTCAAGGGAATAAAAGATAACTTCGGCCCGACCAACAAGATTTTCAATAGGGATATAACCGACCTGAGACAAAAAGCGACTGTCTGTCGAATTATCGCGGTTATCCCCCATCCCGAAAACATGACCCGCAGGGACCGTATAAACGCCTGTATTGTCGGCCGTGCTATTTTTGACAACATCGATTGTCATATAAGACACGCCGTTCGGCAGTGTTTCTTCATATTGCGTATAACGCCGCACATTACCATGAATATCGCGATCAACATAATCATCGACTTTTTTACGGGTTACGGCTTTACCGTTCAAATATAAAACACCGTCGCGCATCTGAAGTTTGTCGCCGGGCAGACCCACAATCCGCTTGATGTAATCGATGGGCTCTCCAACTGGTTTTTTGAAAACCGCAACGTCCCCGCGCTTTGGCAGATCTTCCAGAATACGGCCTTCAAACGGACCCATGCTGAAAGGAAACGAATGCTTGCTAAACCCGTAAGAATATTTAGACACAAAAAGGTAGTCGCCAATTTTCAAAGTAGGCAGCATGGATTCTGATGGAATTTTAAACGGCTCGAAAGCAAATGTTCTAATTACCATTGCTATCAAAACGGCATAAACGACCGTACGAACGGTTTCCCCAAACCAGCCTTCGTCTTTTTTTGCCACGTCTTCTTTCATCAAAATCGCCTAACTGTTTTTTATATCAGACTCCGCAATAGAAGCCTGAATTTCAAATTCAAATTATTTAAATTACTTACTATAGATTATTGGGCCGGTTTAACAGCTTCTATCATCACAAAAGACTCAGCTATCGGCGGTTCATCCGTAATGGTTAGATGAATGACCGCCTCCATACCCTCTGGCGTAATTTCCTGCAATCGTTTTAATGCACCGCCTGTCAGTTTCATGGTCGGTTTTCCAGACGGCAGATTGACCACCCCCATATCTTTCCAGAAAACCCCTTTGCGAAACCCCGTCCCCAATGCTTTTGAACAGGCCTCTTTTGCCGCATATCTTTTGGCATAAGATTCCACCCGGTTCATGCGTTTATCAGATTTAGTTTTTTCGACATCCGTATAAATTCGGTTCAAAAAACGCATTCCGAACCGATCAATGGTTTTTTCAATACGACGGATATCAATCAGGTCGCTTCCAATTCCGATAATCATCAATTCAGGCTTCCGGAATTTGCGCGCGGGCCTCATCCATAAGATGACGCATTTTCTGAATTGCTGGCACAAGACCCGAGAAGATCGCTTCTCCGATCAGGAAGTGACCAATATTCAATTCAACCACGGTCGGAATCTGCGCAATCGGCGCAACCGTATCGTAGGTCAGGCCGTGACCACAATGGCATTCGATACCAAGCTTCTCGGCAACCTCCGCACCCTGCTGAATGCGCTTCAGCTCTGCCGCCTGCTTATCACCCGAGACAGCATCACAAAAGGGACCAACATGAAATTCGACAATATCAGCACCCAGATCCGCTGCGGCTTCCAATTGTTTGGCGTCAGGCTCGATAAATAACGAAACCCGGATATTTTTTGACCGCAGGCTTGAAACATAATAGGCAAGCGCATCCTTACTGCCGACAACATCCAATCCACCTTCAGTCGTGCGCTCTTCGCGCTTTTCAGGCACCAGACACGCCGCGTGCGGTGTATGCATCAGCGCGATATCCAGCATTTCCTGTGTCGCCGCCATTTCAAAATTCAATGGTATGCTTAGATTGGCCGCGAGTTTGGTAATATCACCATCTGCAATATGTCTGCGGTCTTCCCTAAGATGAGCGGTAATCCCGTCGGCGCCAGCCTCTTCGGCCATTTTCGCCGCTCGCAAAGGATCTGGATGAACGCCGCCCCTTGCATTACGGATTGTTGCTACATGATCAATATTAACGCCCAGTCTTAAATGTTTCATTTCATCCACGGTTGTCCAGTGTTTCCTGACCAGCGGTTTTCTCTTTTGGTGTTCGCTGGGAACGCGCTGCAAATAATGCATCCGCCCGTCTCGCATGAAATTTACGAATAAGTGCGCGCAAGGGATAGAAAAAAATGATCCAGACGACAATAAAGACAGGAATAGACCCGATCAGCATGGGAAAAAGAACATCGCCGAAAATATTCGACACGCTTTGCCACCCATTTTGAAACAGATTATTGACGAAATGTTCGACCGTATCGGCCCCAAAAACGCTACTCTTTGTGCCAGAACGGCCCAGCATCCAAATGCCCAACTTATAAATAAGCGTCCAGATAAAAGGAAAGGTCCACGGATTGCCAACGGCCGTACCGATAGCAGAAGCGATAATATTTGCCCGGAACATCCACGCAAGCAAACCGCCAAGAAGAAAATGAAACCCAACAAACGGAGTAAACGAGATCGCCGCTCCAAACGCAAATCCAGCCGCCAACGAATAAGGTGTACCCGGCAACCGCGCAAGGCGATAGCCCAGATACTGTGTCGATCTTTTAAAACCAATCGACGGCCAGAAAAAATTAGCCACCTTCATTATAGTGGTTGGTTTGGAGTTCCGTTTGAACATCTGCGGTCTCTTGTTTTACTTAAGATTGCGGCTACCCGGCTTTATGGCAGGTATTTTCGCAAGCTCTGGTGGCAATTTGTCAGCTTCATATGTTTTGACATCCATTCCCATCAGAGAAAAGAGTGGTACACCCACATCAGCAGATCCATTTGATCGGTCGATCAAGCAGGTTGCTCCAACCACGGTCGCGCCAGCAGCCTGAATAACATCAATACATTCCCGGCTGGATTTTCCTGTCGTCACGATATCTTCAGACATAATCACTCGGGCGCCTTTTTTAAGTTCAAAACCGCGCCTAAATTCAAATTTACCGTCGACACGTTCCGTAAACATCCCCGGAACTCCCAGTTGGCGGGCCATTTCATAGCCAACGATCACACCGCCCATGGCAGGTGCAACAACAACATCAACGGCCCCTTCCCCAAGGGACGCGATGACTTTATCCGCCAGCGCCCGACATAGGATCGCGGCCCGCTCTGGGTGCATCAGCACTTTTGCACATTGCAAATAACGATCGGAATGCAATCCAGAGCTCAGAAGGAAATGACCTTCCAGCAATGCTTCAGTTTCCCGAAAATGATCCAATACGTCGTCATGTGTCATTAAAGTGGTTCCTTAATTCGTGGCTCTCTCAACCGAACTGATCACGGGATCAGCCCGCAAGGCCGCCATTATGTTGGTAAGATGCTTGACATCGCGGACCTGTACATCGATCCGCATCTCAAAGAAATCCTCACTGCGATTTGATATCACCAGATTATTAATATTTCCGTTATTCGCAGCAATTGTGGATGTGATACTGGACAACGCCCCCGGCTCGTTTGCCATGACAACATTCATCCGGCCAATCAGCTGTTCACTTTCGTGACCCTCTGTCTGCCAGGAAACGTCCAGCCAACGTTCAGGAACCTCTGCGAACTGTTCCAATGTATCACAATGAATGGTGTGAATTGTGACGCCTTTACCTGTTGTGACAATTCCAACGATCCTGTCCCCGGGAAGCGGATGACAACAGCCCGCAAGATGCATCGCCATGCCCGGGATAAGTCCCTTGATCGGAACAGCATGCCGGTCTTTTGAACGTTTTGCCGGTTTTGATTTTTTAAGCGCAAGAATGTCTTTGTCGTCGAGGTTTTTCTTCTCGCCCGGAAAGACGATTTCAAGCAGTTGCCGCCCTGTATGGGTGCCGTCCCCGAGCGAATAATAGACGTCTTCAATGCTGTCCAGCCCCCAAACCTTCTGCACAGGTGCCAAAGCTTTTTCAGTAAACGGCTTCCCTTCGGTTCTGAACGCTTTTTCGGCGATAGACTGACCTAATTCCACATACTGATCGCGTTGTTGATGCCGGATAAACCGGCGAATTGCAGATCGGGCTTTCCCGCTAACAACAAAACTTTCCCAAGTCGGTGATGGTGTCTGATTTTTGGATCGTAATATCTCGACCTGATCCCCATTATGCAAAACAGTCCTGAGAGGCGCCATACGACCATTGACTTTGGACCCGACACAGGTATCACCGACCTGTGTATGAACGGCATAGGCAAAATCAACGGGACTGCTGCCCGCAGGCAGGGAAATCAAGTCTCCTTTTGGAGAGAAACAAAAGACCTGATCCTGATACATATTAAGCTTGGTATGTTCCAGAAATTCATCTGGATCAGAGGCTTCTTCCAGAATTTCAAGAAGTTCCCTCAGCCAGCGATACTGCTGTCCTTCAATAACCGCGTCGCCAATTTCCTGCTTATACTGCCAATGAGCCGCAACACCATATTCATTGGTTTCGTGCATTTCCCGGGTTCGGATCTGAACTTCAATGCGTTGCCGTTCAGGGCCGATAATTGTGGTATGCAGGGATCGGTAGTTATTGCGTTTTGGCGTCGAAATGTAATCCTTAAAACGTCCCGGCACCATCGCATATTTCGCGTGCAGGTTCCCCAGCACATGATAACACTGTTCTACGGTAGAGACGATAATCCGGAAGGCGATGATGTCGGATAACTGTTCAAACGCGACATTGTTTTTCTCCATCTTTCGCCAAATGGAGTAAGGGCGTTTTTCCCGGCCGGAAACTTCTGCCTGAAATCCCGCTTCACTCAGATCGTCTTTCAACGAACTCACAATTTTCTCGACAAGGTCTTCGCCTTCTGTACGAAGATATTCAAGGCGGCGCAAAATCGAGCGGCGGGCTTCGTTGTTCAATTCAACAAAGGCAAGGTCTTCCAGTTCATCCCTGAAATTCTGGATACCAATCCGCTCCGCCAACGGCGCGTAGATTTCCATCGTTTCTGTTGCTATTCGCAACCGTTTCTCTGGTTTCTTGATAAAATGCAGGGTCCGCATATTATGCAGTCGATCCGCAAGTTTTACCAGCAACACCCTGATATCATTGGACATTGCCACAAGCAATTTCGAAAAATTTTCCGCCTGCTTGGTCCGATCCGATTGCAATTCCAACTGGGACAGTTTGGTAACGCCGTCTACCAGTGTGGCAATTTCAGATCCAAATATCTGTTGAATCTCATCATGAGTGGCGACTGTATCTTCAATCGTATCATGTAATAAGGCAGTAATGATTGTCGCTGTATCAAGCTTCAGTTCGGTGAGGATACCGGCAACTTCAATGGGGTGTGAGAAATAAGGATCGCCTGAGGCTCTAATCTGACTGCCGTGGGTTTTGACAGTAAATACATATGCACGGTTGAGGAGATCCTCATCCGCCTGTGGATCATAACTAAGAACGCGCTCTACAAGCTCAACCTGTCTTAACATTCACTTTATCCGCGCTCACTCTCCTGGACACACCGAACCTTCTCACTCTATAGAAATAGGGGCCGAGAATTGCCAAGACAACGCTCCGCCCCCATTAACTAGATATAACTTAAAATCTTATGAGAATGGATCTTCGGTCGTATCTGCTGCAGGCTTTTCTGCGCCTGTTTCAGTCGCACCGATTTCGTCTGCCGTAAAAGTTTCGGCTGGCTCGCCTTCCTGTACAACTCCAGCCCATTCTGAACTAGAGCTCATCAATGCTGCCATATTGTCTTCTTCCGGCTCATCAACCTCAACACGCCGCTGAAGTGTATGGACCAGACTTGTTTTCAGATCATCAAGATCGATGGTTTCATCACCAATTTCGCGAAGTGCAACAACAGGGTTCTTATCGTTGTCACGATCAACAGTCAGCATGGAACCTGCCGCAATACCGCGCGCACGACGGGCAGCTAGTAGGACAAGTTCAAAACGATTAGGAACCTTCTGGACGCAATCTTCAACGGTCACGCGAGCCATAAACAATACTCCAAATGTATATGATTTAAACTTCTTCTTATTCCCTTAGCGGAAAATATGCAAGCCCAAGCGACCTATTTTCCGTTAAAAAGGCATTTTTTTTCGGCCTCTAGGTGGCGTTCCTAATCTGGCACAATTTCAAACGCCTGTACCGGGCTCAGCCGAGCCAGTAACTCTGCCGCAGATTGTTGCAGTGTTGGGTGAACCCAATCGGGGGCTATTTCCGCCAACGGGGCCAGAACGAAGGCCCTTTCCTGCATAAAAGGATGCGGGACAACACTGCCCTTGGTCTGATCCTGATTAAGCGTAATCTGGTTATCATAGGCCAAAAGGTCCAGATCCAGAACCCGGGCTTCCCATTTAACTTCCCTTACCCGGCCAAATTCTTTTTCGACCTCATGCAGGCGGCTTAACACCCTCTCCATGGGTAGAGAGGTTTCAACTTCGATGACGTTATTCACGAACCACGGCTGATCTGAAACCGGAACCGGCGCTGTTTTGTACCAACTGGAGCGTTTAATCACCATCAGATCGGGTTGCTCCAGTGTCCGAATAGCCGCTTTAAGGCTGTTGACAGGCTCACCGTAAACCGGATGCATCAAATTGGCACCCATCCCAATAAAAATCATTTAGTACCTCAAACCTTAAACGGACAAAAAAGCCCCGCTTACCTGCTTATCATTTCCAGAGGCATCTTTGCCCCCGGAAATAGGCAGTGTAAAATTATCGCTGGTGCAAAAAATGCGATTTTGCTATGCATATAAGTGCCGGTATCTCACAAGACCGATACGATGACCAACAAAAATAATAAAGAATTCTGGACAAATCCCATGACATTTTACGCTGAAGAAAGAACGGCCCTATTTATCGACGGGTCAAATCTATATGCATCAGCCCGCTCGTTGGGCTTTGATATTGACTACAAAAAGCTTCTAAGCGAATTCAAGAATAAAGGTCGCCTGGTGCGAGCCTTCTACTACACAGCCTTAATGGAAGAGCAGGAATATTCCCCCATTCGCCCGCTCGTGGACTGGCTGGATTACAATGGTTTTACCATGGTCACAAAACCCACCAAAGAATTCACCGATGCAACAGGCCGCCGCAAGCTAAAAGGCAATATGGATATCGAACTTGCCATCGACATGATGGAGTTAAGCGAACGTATCGACCATGCTGTCCTGTTTTCTGGTGACGGTGATTTCCGTCGTCTGGTGGAAGCCATCCAGCGAAAGGGTGTCCGCGTTACTGTTGCAAGTACAGTAAAAACAAACCCGCCAATGATTGCAGATGAACTGAGACGGCAGGCTGATTTCTTTATAGAGCTTAAAGATATCCAAAATAAAATAGGCCGCGCCGTATCCACTGAAGACCGTACTGACTATGATGAATATGACGATTACGACGACGGGTTTGATCCATATGACGATATGGAAAAATCTGCCTGATCCCATCGAAACATACACTTCTACCCTCAAAAAACCCGCCTCGCCTGTGGTGGGTTTTACTTTTTTCTAATATGCGATAAAATAGGGATACCGTAATTTTTGATAAAATTTTAACTAATTGTTATCGAATTTGAGTGCATTCTTCGCTGAAGACATGGGGGTACGCGTGCCTATGGTGCTGGGTTATTCAACAGCATCTAGACACTTCTTGGGGTAGGATTGATGACACGTAAACTGGTCGTTTTTAATGACCATAGCTGGATTAAACCCCAGCAACGAAGTGGAAAGCGGGCCGTCACTGGAAATGCGACGCTGGCCTTTCAATGCTTACTGCCTGAAACCACCTCACATGAAAAACAGATTAGCTTCCTGCAAAATGATCAAATTGAAAACCGGCGATTTACCACGGCCTTTTCCCGCCTGACAGGTCTGGGGTTACGCCGAGAGATTTTCGCGGCCTATCAGTTTCTAATGCAGAACTATATGCATGGCGATGAAATCTATCTTTTCGGAGCGGGGCGCGGCGCCTTCACCATGCAATGCCTGGCTGAAATGATCAGTATTTCCGGCCTTCTCCATATTGACTCCAACAGTGGTCTCATGGACGCCTATAATTACAGCCGATTATCTGAAAAAGCCCGCAATGGCTTTTCCGGCAAAGCCCTGCGATCAAAATTCGAGTCTCGCTCGGTTCCTATTACATTTCTAGGATGCTGGGACCCTGTCGGGCATATGGGAGCTCCTTCCTTCCTGCTTCGATCTGCAACGCGTTTATGGTCTGAATTCCATAGAGAACGGGTCTCCGCCAACACTAAATCCGTCTATCAGGCGCTCGCCCTTGACGAAGTGAATACAGACTTCAAACCAAATGTCCTGTTAGGATCTGACTCCGATCACCTCACCTCAATTGAACAGGTATGGTTTGCAGGCAAACACTCCAATGTTACTGGTGGTCAGCGAGACAGCCGGTTGTCTGATATAGCCTTAAGATGGATGATCGGAAAAGCCATCCAACACGGCCTTAATTTTGATCAGGAAAAACTGGATGACCTGACCTCGCCGGATCCACTTGGCTGTATTACACCCGATACATGGAGAAGCCGAGTAAAAGCCCGTCTTGGTCAACGGGAAAAAATCCGCGCTGTCGGCAAGGCCGACGCGGCGTTTTCACGGATACAAAAAGCGGGCACCGAAAAAATTCATGTCTCTGTCAAGTCAAAGGAACGCAAAGAGCCGCATTATTCACCACAAGCGCTGGCGTATCTGCCGTTAGGCTCGTTACCCATATGTCAAAATGACGATTTGCCAAAACAGTCTGTCCGTAAATTTGAAAGATTGCCGGTAAATTGCCCGGCGACCGTGCTCGTCAGCAGCAGTCGTTTTAACGGGAATTTACTGGATTTCAGCGAAGGTGGTGCCCGACTTTGGGTTCCACTTGACTTGCCTGTAGGGACACCGGTGACAATTCGCTCTTCCCTGTTATTTGACGAAGAAAAAACAGGGCATGTGGTTTGGATTAAAAACCAGTCTCTCGGACTGGATTTTTCAGGGAATGTAAACCTTGAAAATACAGATGGCGAACAGCCGCCAAAGCCACGTTATTTACAGTAGCGCCGTCGTCACTGAAACAAGCTAACTGCTACTTTTGAGCAAGCGCTGCTTTTCTCTATTCCAGTCACGGCTTTTTTCCGTTGCGCGCTTATCATGCTGCTTTTTACCAGAGGCCAAGCCGATCTTTACTTTGACTTTGCCGCGTTCATTGAAATAAAGCGAAAGCGGTACCAATGTTTTGCCTGCTCGTTGCACCTGTGCTTCCAGCTTTGCCAATTCCCGCCGATGCATCAACAGTTTACGCGGCCGGGAAGGCGCATGATTAAATCGGTTTCCAAAGTCATATTCAGCGATATGCGCATTCACAAGATACAAACCATCATTTTCAAAAGAAGCGTATGATTCCTGAATATTTGCACCGCCGGCACGAAGGCTTTTCACCTCCGTACCAACGAGCATGATACCAGCTTCAAACTCATCATTGATGAAATAATTGTACCGGGCTTTCCGGTTATCCGCGATGGTTTTACTTGTCATTTTCCAAACGTCTTAAGGGTTAGTCAAGAAGCCCGGCAAATTGCAAGGCCGCCTTGATCTCTTTTTGAACAATCTCAGGCGTCTCGACCAACGGTAACCTAACGGTTGGCTTGCATTTACCCAGCAGGGACAACGCGTACTTAACCGGGGCCGGACTTGCATAAATGAACATTGCCGTATGCAAGGGGGTCAGCAAATCCTGAATTCGCATCGCTTCCTTAACATCCCCGGCAAGACTTGCTTCCTGCATTTGAGAAACCAGCGCCGGTGCAACATTTGACGTCACAGAAATACAGCCATTTCCGCCATGCGCATTAAAACCGATTGCCGACCCATCTTCGCCGGAAAGCTGATTAAAGTCTGCACCACAATGCAGCCGCTGCTTGGAAACACGAAACACATCGCCAGTGGCATCCTTTACACCAACGATATTTTTCAGCTTGGACAGCTCGCCCATTGTTTCAGGTGCCATATCGACAATGCTGCGCCCAGGAATATTATAGATATATATGTCTATATCGACAGCGTTATTCAATGCTTCGAAATGGGCATACATGCCTTCCTGAGTTGGCTTGTTATAGTAAGGCATCGCAATCAGAACAGCGTCGGCTCCGGCTTTCTGGGCCTGCTGGCTCAAACGGATTGCTTCGGCGGTGTTATTTGATCCCGCCCCGGCCATAACAGGAACGCGCCCATCAGCGGCTTCAATGCAAAGCTCTACAACACGATCATGTTCCGGGTGGCTCAAAGTTGGAGACTCTCCCGTTGTACCGACCGGTACAAGACCCTTTGTTCCGGATTTTATCTGCCAGTCTACAAAGGATTGGAACGACTTTTCATCCACGCTCTCTCCATCAAACGGAGTAACAAGAGCGGTGAGTGATCCTCTAAACATGACAGTTTCCTTATAATCTAGCCAAAAACATTATTCAGCTTGGGTTGCGTCCTCTCTCATCCCAAGAAGCTGAACGGAAGAGTTATAAGCGCATATCGACACTTGGCAAGAAGTAACTGCAATACAAGGCTTCAATTTAGCAAATTTCAAGAATAGAAACAGTCTTCCCCTGCTTTCAATTGAACTTTTTCCTGCACTGAACGAGCAAAAAGACGAATTCCCCCTGAAACATTGCAATCGTCATATCAAAGCTTGAAAATCAAGAAGATGTATACAGGTGTTGTCTATAAGATCACCTCTTGATCGCGCCCTCATTCAGAGTATCCTAACAGCCGCACTCTAGAAAAGGTATTAAACACGTGTCAAACACTGCCGTTCAGCCCGCAACAATCTATTTAAAAGATTATCAGGCGCCCGCCTTCACCATTACGGATGTTCAACTCACTTTTGTGTTGGAAGAAGAAGGAACAACCGTAACATCAGTAATGGAATTTAAACGTAACCGTCTGGGCTCCAATCAGGTCAGGCTGAACGGTGAAGAACTGGAGCTTCAATCCATTCAGGTCGACGGCGTCAAACTGGCGCCGACCGATTATACCCAGACGAAAACCGATTTGAGTTTTCTGGCACCGTCCGACCATTTTTCTGTTCAGATCGTTACGCTGATCAAGCCACAGGAAAATACCGCACTGGAAGGATTATATAAATCCAGCGGTAACTTCTGTACACAATGTGAAGCGGAAGGGTTTCGCAAGATTACCTATTACCTTGATCGTCCCGACGTCATGGCCTCTTTTACGACGACGATTATCGGGGACGGAACAAAATACCCGGTCATGCTGTCCAACGGGAACCTTGACGGCCATGGGTTGTTGAACGATGGACGCCAATTCTACCGGTGGGTCGACCCTCATCCGAAACCCGCCTATTTGTTTGCCCTGGTTGCAGGCGACCTTGCCCGCGTTGATGACGAGTTCACAACGATGAGCGGACGTACAGTTGCGTTGCAGATTTTCGTCGAAAAAGGCAACGAGGACAAATGTGACCATGCGATGCAATCGCTCAAAAAATCCATGAAGTGGGATGAAGAGAAATATGGGCGAGAATATGATCTGGATATCTTCATGATTGTCGCTGTTAGCGATTTCAATATGGGCGCTATGGAAAACAAAGGCCTGAATGTTTTTAATTCCAAATATGTTCTGGCGTCCCGCGAAACCGCGACGGATGCTGACTTTGACGGCATTGAAAGCGTCATTGCCCATGAATATTTCCACAATTGGACGGGCAACCGCATTACCTGCAGGGATTGGTTTCAACTGACCCTGAAAGAAGGACTGACCGTTTTCCGCGATCAGCAGTTTTCTGCGGATATGAACTCCGCCCCTGTCAAACGGATTGAAGACGTCCAACGATTGCGCGCAGCACAGTTCCCAGAAGATGCGGGGCCCCTCGCCCATCCTATTCAGCCCCAAAGCTATGTGGAGATAAACAACTTCTACACGGCCACTGTTTATGAAAAAGGGGCGGAAGTCATCCGCATGCTGCATACCCTGCTGGGCGCGGAAAAATTCCGCAAAGGGATGGACCTGTATTTTGAACGTCACGATGGTGAGGCTGTCACGACAGAAGAATTTATCGCCGCACTGGAAGATGGATCAGGCGTTGATCTTAAGCAGTTTCGCCGCTGGTATATCCAACCGGGAACCCCTGAAATTTCTGTGACGGAGCGCTATGACCAAGCAAACCAGACTTATGTGCTGGTTCTGACGCAGAAGAACAAGAAAGCAGGCGCCAACACGGACCCCCTGCATATCCCACTCAAGATCGGTCTTCTGGATAAGGACGGCAACGACCTTCTGCCTGAGGACACGCTTTTGGATTTCAGGGAAAAAACACAGGAATTCCGATTTGAAAATATTGCTGAAAAGCCGGTTCCTTCGTTATTCAGAGGATTTTCAGCGCCGGTTAAACTTGGCAATAACCCGGGGGATGCCGCTTTGGATCTTCTGTTCAAAAAAGACAGTGATCCGTTTAACCGGTGGGAAGCAGGACAGCGGCTCGCCACAAATATGTTGCTGGAGCAAATAGAAACCTTTGCCACCACATCAGCGCCGAGCAGACCCTCAGAAACCTTCATCAGCGCATTTGCAGAGCTGATTGCGGACAACTCTTTGGATCCTGCATTCAGGGCTTCCGCCTTATCACTGCCCGGGGAAACCTATATCGGTCAACAAATGCTGATTGTTGATGTGGACGCCATCCACCAGACCCGAAAATTAACTGCGCGCTATATTGGAGAGCGCTTCGAAGAAGCGCTTCTGAATATTTATGAAAATAACCACGAAATTGACACGGCCGGTGCCCGGCAACTTAAAAACGCGGCTCTGTCCTATTTATGTGCGACCGAAAGAGGGACCTATACAAAACTGGCGTCCAAACAATATGCCCAAGCCCGTTCAATGACCGATCGGGTCGCTGCGATTGCACGGCTTGTCAATACCGCCGGAACGGCCCGGGAAGAGGCCTTAGCCGATTTTTACAGTCGCTGGGAGGGCGATGCCCTGGTCATCGACAAATGGTTCAGTTTGCAGGCGATGGCGACCCGCGAGGACACCATGAATGATGTTCGAGCCCTTATGAAGCACCCGTCCTTTACCATGCTGAACCCTAATCGGGTACGGTCACTGATCGGTGTCTTTGCTTCGGCCAATCCTGTTCATTTTCATGCGAAGAACGGCGACGGCTATGCCTTCCTTGCTGATCGTATAATTGACCTCAACAAAACAAACCCGCAGATTGGTGCACGCTTTGTCAGTCCGCTGGGCCAATGGCGTCGCTATGACAAGGATCGGCAGGGTTTGATGAAAGAACAGTTGCAACGCATTCTGGAAACGCCGGAGCTGTCAAAACACATATACGAAATGGTGAACAAAAGTTTGAACAATTCTTAACCGAATTTGGGTAAACTCGTTTTTGACTAACCATCAAAGGAGAAAGAGTGTCGTGCCACCCTTCGTAAAAAACTTCACTAGCGCTGTGCTGGGCAGTTCCTTTCTGGTGGCCTTTTCACTCTCTTCGGCCGTTGTTGCCGCCCAACAATCAGCCCCGCTGCAGGCAATCGATGATGACGGCATTGATCGTCAGAGCCGTCATGTGCCTGTACCGCGGCACAAGGTGAGTGCGATCCCTACTCCGCGCAAACTTGATTTTCAGCAGGCAAGCGTTCGTATTCCAGCGGCCGCTACCAAATCCTCCGGAACACCGCTTCCCAGACAAAAGCCAGACGCGCTGATCGCCCTGCCGTCGGAATATACAACAGGCCTCCTTTCAAAGGACGACCTTAAGCATTATACCCGCGCCTTTAACAGTCTTTCAAAACGTCATTGGCAACAAGCCATTTCCGAAGCGGAAAAAGCAACCTATCAACTGCCGGCCAAATATATCCGCTGGAGTTACGTGCGCGCCTACAAAGGGGGGGCCAGCTTTGATGACATTACTTCCTTCGTTGTCGACAACCCTCATTGGCCCTACAGAGACACCTTAATGCGACGCGCGGAACAGGCTCTGGTTAATCCTGTCCCTGTGGAACGCACGATTTCCTGGTTTGCAGACAGAACACCAACAACGGGGATGGGCATGCTGCGCTATGGTGAATCCCTGATCGCCGACGGACAAACTGAAAAAGGGATTGAGTGGATCAAAACAGCGTGGATTGAAGGCTCGTTTAGCGAAAAGCACGAAAAACAGTTCCTGAAAGATCACAAAAGCATCCTGTCAACGGACCTTCATGAAGCGAGGCTGGATCGGTTGCTATGGGACAGGAAGCCGGTTGACGCCATCCGAATGCTCAACCTCGTCAGCAAAAACACAAAAAAGCTGGCCGTGGCCCGTATCCGCTTGATGCGTATGGCAAAAAATGTTGACGGTGCCCTCGCGCAGATACCAAAGAATTTGATGAACGATCCCGGCCTTCAGTTCGAGAGAGCAAAATGGCGCCGCCGAAAAGGCAAACATGATGAGGCGCAGGAAATTCTTCTCCAGTTTGGTGATGATGCGCCGCGCCCCGAAAAATGGTGGACAGAACGCCATATTCAGGCCCGCAAACTGTTGCGTATGGGGCATATAAGTGATGCGTATAACCTGGTCAGCAAACATGGCTTAAAGAGTGGCGGAAAATATGCAGAAGCAGAATGGATGTCTGGATGGATTTCCTTGCGGTTTTTGCACGATTACAATATCGCCCACAAACATTTCAAGCGGCTTTATAACAATGTCAGTTTTCCCATCAGCCGGGCGCGCGGGGCCTATTGGCTTGGCAGAACGAATGCTATCCTGAAGGATGAAAAATCTGCGCGTTACTGGTACAGCGAAGCCATAAAATATTCCTCTACCTTCTATGGTCAGGTTGCACTGAATGAACTGGGTTATACGGATATGCCAGCCATCCGTAAAACGCGGAAACCGGGACAGGACACCATCGCCAGGCTTGAAGACAATGAATTGGTTATGGTGGCCAAGCATCTTGCGGAACTGGGTCATGCCAGAAAGGCACGTCCGTTTCTATTGCGCCTGACGGAGCAGGCGAAAAATACCGAAGAATATGTATATCTGGCAAAGCTGGCAGAAGAAATCGGGCGGCAGGACTATGCGGTCACGGTTGCAAAACGCGCATCCCAACTCGGAACTGAACTCACTGACATTGCCTGGCCGACAACAACGACACTGCCTGACAATCCACCTATTGAAGTGCCCCTTATCCTGGCGATTACCCGTCAGGAAAGTGCGTTTGCTGAAGATGCCATCTCTCATGCCGGCGCGCGCGGACTTATGCAACTAATGCCAGCGACGGCACGGGCGGTCTCCCGGAGGCTTAAAGTTCCGTATGCCAAGTCGCGATTAACATCTGATCCCGCGTATAATACATTGTTGGGCAGTACATATCTGGGACGCCTGATCGACAACTATGACGGTTCCTACATTCTGGCGATTGCCTCTTATAACGCGGGCTCTTCCAGAGTTCGCCAATGGATCAGCGAATGGGGCGATCCCCGTACGGGAGACATTGACGTTATCGACTGGATCGAATTGATTCCGTTCAGTGAAACCCGCAATTATGTCCAGCGGGTTTTGGAGAACCTGCAGGTTTACCGGCAACTTTTAGGCAACACCGGATACAGAATGGTACAAATCGATGCAGACCTTACTCGGGGGAGCCCCACATTCTAAAAACGCAATGTCTATCTTGCAAAACCAAAATTGGGCGAAACATATAACAAGTGGGCGCAATCACTATAAAAAGAGAACAGTATTATGACTAGACTGAACGATGTGCATGCCTGTGTATTTGATGCTTATGGCACCTTGTTTGATGTGAATGCTGCGGCCCGTAAAGAGCAGGAAAATTTAGGAGAAAATTGGGAAAAACTTTCCGAGATCTGGCGCACGAAACAGCTTCAATATACCTGGCTACGTAGCCTGCAAAATAACTATGTCAGCTTCTGGAAAATAACAGAAGATGCGCTCGACTTTGCTCTTGCATCCCTGAATATCAAGGACGATGCCCAGAAAGAACGCCTGATGAACCTTTATCTGGAGCTGGACGCCTATCCCGAAGTGAAGCAGACCCTGGAAAGACTGAAGGATGCCGGATTAAAGACCGCTATTCTATCCAATGGCTCGCCCGAAATGTTACAATCCGCTGTGGATAACGCGGGACTGAACAGTGTGCTGGATGGCATTTACTCGGTCCAAGATATCGGTATTTTCAAACCTCATCCTTCTGTGTATCAATTGACGGTCGACCAACTGGGACTGGCAGCAGGACAGATGTCCTTTCAATCATCAAACGGTTGGGATGCCTATTCTGCCAAGGATTTTGGCTTTCAAACCATATGGTGCAACCGATTTGGGCAGGCAGATGAACAAATTCCATCCACCCCGGACTGCCAGATTACAAACCTGTCACAAATGCTCCCAATCTTGGGAATTTCGTGAATTGAACTGAGCGAACTCTATGTCTTATGCAGAAAAAACATATAAATCCAATGATGGCCTGACTTTGTATTACAGGGTCTATGGGACGGATGACAGTGGGCAAAAAAGCCCCGTTATCTGTCTGTCTGGCCTGACCCGCAACAGTGGTGATTTTAATAACTTTGCAGAACGATATAGCAAAGATCGGAACGTCTATGCATTGGATTATCGAGGTCGCGGAAAATCTGACTATGACCCGGCCCATGCCAACTATAACCCACAAACCTATCTAGGGGATATTTTTACGTTTCTCGGCCATGAAGGCATTCAAAATGCTGTGTTTGTTGGCACTTCACTGGGAGGCATACTAAGCATGGCACTCGCGGCCTTGGCTCCGCAATATTTCAAGGCCGTATTGCTCAACGATATTGGACCGCAAGTAGCATCCTCTGGCGGAGATCGCATTGCCGGGTATGTGGGAAATGATGTCCGATATCCCAGTATCGAAGATGCTGTGCAGGCACAAAAATCACAATATATTTCAGCTTACCCCGACATCACGGATGCACAATGGAAAGCCATAACCGTTCCCGCTTTTACTTGGGACGAAGATCAGAGCAACTATCGTCCTAATTATGATATTGCGATCGGGGTCGCTTTAAAGGAGCAGCTAAGTGAGGAACAGGCCGTTGATCTGTGGCCTTTCTTTGAAGCCCTGAAGCCAATTCCGACGCTCGCAATTCGGGGGGCGCTGTCAGACGTTTTAAGCGCTGAGGTTTTTGCAAAAATGAAGGCAGTAAAACCAGACCTGCAAACGCTTGAGCTACAAAATAGAGGACATGTGCCTTTATTGGATGAACCAGAGGCAATCCCTGTAATTGATGCCTTCATGGACGCCAACTGACCCCCGCCTGGGCGGCGGCGTGGCATTCAGCTCGCATCCCCCGCAGGAATTTCCAGCGATACCCCTGGAGCCGTTGGCTAATGCTCCGCTGATAATAGGCGAGATGCAGGAAAACTGTCACCATTCCTCAGGGATTGATTTATTCAATAGATCGAAACCACCTCCCCCGTAATTTTTTTAACGCTCAATCCTCCTGCTCTCTTACCGTACGACACAGCGAAACCAAAAAGAGGCTGGACATCATTCCAAATATGGTAACACTGTTGGCCTATTCAGGGGCTCGCCTCTGACTTCCCATCGTGACCTCTTAACAAATGGATCCATCTCGTGACACAGATTAGCTCAGCACCGTCCTATCATTCTATTCAGCAAGCCAAAGAGAGGCTTGCGCCGATTGCCGTAAAAACACCTCTGATCGAGTCACTTGCCCTGAACGAAAAACTGGGTGGTCGACTATTTGTTAAATGCGAAACATTGCAGCATACAGGCTCGTTCAAGTTCAGAGGTGCCTATAACGCGATATCATCCTTAAACCAAGACCAACTGGCCAATGGCGTTTTTGCGTTTTCAAGTGGTAATCACGCTCAAGGCATTGCTTTGGCTGCCCGCCTTCTGGGAACAAAAGCAACGATCCTGATGCCCAAGGATACGCCCGTCATCAAAGTGGAAAATACACGAGGTTATGGCGCGGAGGTCATCACATATGACCGATATACAGAATCCAGAGAAGCCATCGGGGAAAAAATCGCTGACGACAATAACCTCACCCTTATTCGCCCCTATGACAACGTAGATGTAATTTCCGGACAAGGGACCGTTGGGTTGGAGATCATCCAGCAGCTGGCAAGTCATAACCTGACCCCTGACTATGTTTGCGCGCCATGCGGCGGCGGCGGCATGATGGCTGGCGTCTCTCTTGCCATCAAACATCTGAGCCCTAAAACACAGTTATTCGCCTGCGAACCAGAGTTTTTTGACGATACGACCCGGTCATTAACCGCAGGCAAACAACTAAGTAACACTGGTGACCACCGCAGTCTTTGTGATGCCATCCTGACCCCCACTCCGGGGGACATTACCTTTCCAATCCTTCAGAAGGACGTGACCGGTGGTCTTGTATTAACCGAGGCGGAAGTAACGGAAGCCATGCGCGTTGCCTTTAATTATCTGAAGATCGTCGTCGAACCCGGCGGCGTTGTTGCCTTAGCCGCTTATTTAAGCGGAAAACTGGATTTGAAAGGCAAAACGGCCGTGGCTGTCGCATCTGGTGGCAATGTCGATCCTTTGCTCTTCGCCAGCATTCTAAATAACGAACGATAACACCGGCAAAAAAGATCGTCCCTGTAATACCTGATTAAACCGGATCTACGGGATTCGGTTTAATCAGTTTCTTTCACTGATAACCTATTAAGAAGGCATACTACTTAATTCAGATTTGTAAGTAGCGGTGTTCGCTTCTGTTTTTTACTTTCCTGCCTAATCTTCCTGTTCATTCTTAAAGAAATACAACTTATACGAAATGTTACAGTGGTGTATCATACGTATCATTATCGATAATTTTAGGAAAATTGTTTGTATTTTTTGGGCACGTATTTTACCGTATATAATCCTGACAAAATATGCCAAAAAGGTGAAACTTATCCTGCCGTAAACCAGTATTATGAGAGCTCTAAAATAAAGAATATGGAACTCATTTAACACCATAAAGTCGCATTTTTCAGCTTCATAAAAAATGGTAGAATTAATAGAATTCAATTCTACACATCGCCCAAACAATCAATTTTTCACATTAATACTTTAAATTAAATAATTGATTTATATAATTTAAAGTATTTGTTTTATTCTAATCTTCTTCATCCAATTTTCGTTAATTCGTTTTCTGTTGATACCGGTTTTACCCCACTTCACGCCGAAAAATCAGAATGTTTCACCTTCTGTTTACAACGGCGAAACGACACTTTTATGATCCTTTCACCGAACCAAAGGAGAGTAATTATGAAAACCGAAATGATTAAAAAAATTGCCCCGCAATCCTCTGCAACCAAAGATACAGGAAAAGTACGCCTTGGTAACATGAGCCCTGCCTTTAAGGTTTCTACTTCCCCTAAAGCAACCCGTGATAGTGGTAAAACACGCTTGGGAAATATGAGCCCTGCTTTTAAGATCTAAAGCCTATAGGAAGAGTATCCATGCCTCTTGAACAGGCTGAAAAACATATTGATCCGGTGCCTTTAATGGCACCGGGCCAAATTATCAAATTCTTCCGGCTGATCCCTGACTGCCCTAACCCTCAAAGAGCGGATCGATCTGCTGGCGGCTTGATCCCGACAAGAGCCTTTCGGTTTTGCGAACCGATGACATCCGCCTCTGCGTTTGGCTGGTATGTTTTTGCGCCGATGGATTTTCACGTCTTATGGGATGGGTCTGATATTTACTGGCAGTATGGCGAGACCGATGATTGGTATTTACTGAATGCAGCACAATATCCTGATTTCGAACACCAGTTCAACCAGCATTGCCCGGACAAAGTGCGCGGCTATTGCCCGCCATTTCTTTCTGCTGCACCCGAACCAGGAGTTCTTAAAATCTGGAGCGGCCTGATCGCCCAGACTGCGCCCGATTGGTCACTCTTAGTGCGCGCCCCTGCCAACCTTCCGGGTAGCCAGAATTATGAACATTTCGAAGGTATTATTGAAACAGATCGCTGGTTTGGTCCATTATTTACAAACTTGCGCCTAACGAAAACAGATGTGCCGATCCTGATCAAACGGGAAATGCCCTTGTTTCAAGTGCAGCCTTTAATGCGACAAACCTATGACGAAAGAGCGTTGAAAAACTTTGAGCTGGTATCCAGCCTGAGCGATATTGAAGACGCCGACTGGCACTCTTTTCAACAAACTGTCATCGATCCGGGAGATGCATTTAACCGCAAGAGAGGACACTATGCGGCAGAAGTTCGAAAGGCGCGAAAAAACAGGTAATCCGCGCCTTTGTTCATTACAGGATTTGCGTCAACACTTTGTCCAGATTATCGACAGACCGTTGAACATTGTGTAATTTATCCAGTCCAAACAGACCCAACCGGAAGGTCGAGAACCCTTCAGGCTCATCACACTGCAACGGCACACCCGCCGCAATCTGCATCCCTTGCGCCGCAAATTTCTTGCCATTCTGTATCTCTGGATCGGATGTATAGAACACGGCCACGCCCGGTGCTTCAAATCCATCAGCGGCAACGCTGCGGAATTGTTTCTTGCCCATCAATTCACGAACTGCGCGCCCCAGAGCCCATTGTTCCTCACGGATTTTTTCAAATCCATAAGCCTCGGTTTCTTTCATCACATCTCTGAATTTTTTGAGCGCATCGGTTGGCATGGTTGCGTGATAGGCATGCCCCCCTGTTTCATAGGCTTGCATAATCTGAAGCCATTTTTTCAGGTCGCAGGCAAAAGAACTGCTTGTTCTTTGCTCCGCCACAGTCTTCGCCTGATCATTAAGCATCACCAGACCACTGCACGGCGACGCGCTCCATCCCTTCTGTGGGGCGCTGATAAGGACATCAACCCCTGTTTCCTGCATATCCACCCAGATCGCACCAGAGGCAATACAGTCCAGAACAAACAAACCACCAATACTGTGAACCGCGTCTGCAACCGCTTTCAAATAAGCATCAGGCAGAATGATACCAGACGATGTTTCGACATGAGGAGCGAAAACGACCGCAGGCTTTTCCGCCTTGATCGCCGATACAACCTCTTCGATGGGTGCTGGCGCAAAAGCCGCTTGCGGGTCTGAGTTTACCTGGCGCGCCTTTAAAACAAGCTCTTTTTCAGGAATGCCGGCGGCCTCGAAAATCTGGGTCCACCGATAACTGAACCATCCGTTCCGAAGAACAAGAACAGTTTCCCCGCCCGCAAATTGCCGGGCCACGGCTTCCATGGAAAAGGTGCCTCCGCCGGGCACAATCGCGATATGCTGAGCATTATACACTTGCTTCAGCGTCGCCGAAATGTCGGTCATGACTGTTTGAAAGGATCCCGACATATGGTTCAAAGAGCGATCTGTAAACACAACAGAATATTCTAACAACCCATCTGGATCGACATCGGGTAACAAGCCAGTCATTTTGTTCTCCTTTATACTGATTATTACCAGTGACATGACACAGCCTTTACTCTGATACAAGTGAGAAGTGCCGCAAAGGTGGGGTTTGGATAAGAGCTAAAGGGAGGTGGCGCGAAGGATCTACAAACAAACAACCAGAGTTTCAGACCAAACTGCCGGGTATTCCTCAGCGGTACAAAAAAAATAAAAAAACATCTTGAACCTATAGTGACTAGAGCCCCTAGATTAAGCAGAGTAGAGAAACTGTTGATCCGGATAGGAGACTTTTATGAGTGGATGTTGCGGCCATGATAGTAATTTTGAAGGTGTGTCTGCTGATTATAAGCGACGCCTTTGGGCCGTCATAATCATCAATGCAGGCATGTTCATTGTTGAGATGATAGCCGGTCAAATGGCTAAATCTCAGGCGCTTCAGGCCGACGCTTTGGATTTCTTTGGTGATGCTGTCACCTATGGTATCTCTCTTGCGGTTATTGGGGCATCCCTAAAAACACGCACAGCAACAGCAATGCTAAAAGGGTTTAGCCTGTTTTTGATGGGGGTTTGGGTATTCTCATCAACACTCTATCAGGTGTTCGTAATTGGCGTACCAAAAGCCGAGGTTATGGGCATTATCGGTTTTGCAGCCCTCTGCGCCAATATGCTGAGCGTAATGTTATTGGTCAAATACAAGGATGGTGATGCGAATGTCCGCTCTGTCTGGTTGTGCTCACGCAATGATGCGATTGGAAATGTGGCTGTGATGATCGCCGCTGTTGGTGTTTGGGGGACGGCCACTGCGTGGCCTGATTTAGTCGTTGCCGGTATTATGGCAGCCTTGTTCCTAAGTTCAGCTTATCAGATTATGCGCCAATCAATAAAAGAGTGGAATCACGCTGAAAATTCTGCCGCGGCGTAAGTCTCATCCGTCAATGCGAAAAGGTTTTTTGAGGCCCCACGCCACCCGTTGCCATGCTTTCTCGTGCAGGACATAAAATATCATACCTGACACGCAGGACAGTATGGCGACTCCGATCGAGGTGTTGACGGATCCAGTAAAAAGCCACGTAATCAAAATCATGACGAAAAGGCCGGAAATCTGCCAGGTGAAGGCCTTAACTAACGTTCTTTTTGATGTTTCCATTCAATTTACCCCTCTATAATAGCAACGAAACCTGATTGTATATCAATAGGATAGGACGAACCACGAGAGGATGATGAATTAAATTTCCAATTGTTGATTTTTTTCACTACAATTGAAAATATACAAATTAGTCGGTAGACATAATGGATAAACGGCAGACAGCAATTCTCTTTCGAAAACGACTTGGGGAAGCAATCCTACAATCCGGCCTGTCAAAATCCGCCCTTGCCGACAAGGCAGGTCTGGACAGATCTGCGATCTCTCAAATGCTGAAAGAAGACAGTACAACCCTCCCTAACGGCCATTCACTCGCCCTGTTATGTCAGGCACTGAACATAAGCAGTGATTGGCTTTTGGGCCTGGCTGATGACCCCCGGCCTTCGTCTCAGGTTTTGGAACAGGCGGTTGAACTGACGCCGTCTCAACGATGGCACCCACTTGATAAGAATATCATCCGCTGGCATATGGAAGCATTGGGTCATAAAATCCGCTATATCCCCTCTTCCCTGCCGACCCCCATGAAAACATCGGCGGTCATCAATTATGAGTTCGACATTCACCCGTCAAAAACCGCGGATCAGGCGCAAATCATCACCGATGAACAATTGTCGTTTTTTCGCAGACCAGAAAGTGAACTGGAAGTTGCTCTGTCACAACAAACGCTGCAAGACTTTGCGGAAGGAAACGGGGTTTGGCGCGGGCTGGATATAAAAGACCGCTTGGAACAGATCGAAAAACTTTCCGATTATTGTAGAGAATTATATCCCGGCGTTCGATTGCACCTCTATGACGGGCGCTCCTTCTATTCGTCACCCATTCTGGTTTTCGGGCATATGAGGGCCGCCCTTTACCTTGGACAACGCTATTTTGTCTTCCCAAAAGGAGAGCGGGTTTTCGCCTTGATCCGCCATTTTGACGAACTGGTTCGCGGTGCCTGTGTAACCAGTGACAACACCGCCCGGTGGCTTGAAAATCTGGCGATCGAAACCAAGAAAAACAGTGCGTGATCAGGCGCCTTACTGACCCGTAAGAATATCAAACGGCAACGCGCTTAATTGGTCGCCCAGAATTCGCCTTTTTTAAGTTGCTCCCGATACCCCGCCATAAAAGATTCCAGTTGGGTGATCTTGGCAATCGCCGTAGCCTTTTTCCTAAATTCGGTTTCAGATCCATCAGGATCTTCCGTGATCAGATCAAAGGCATCCAAATCAGGCGTATCCACCATTTTCTTCCGATAGACCCGACGAAGGGATCGAATGCCTGCATCATTATTATCAAGGCTCATGGCAACAGCGAGCTGCATCAAGCGTTGACGGTCAATAGGTTCAAGTTTCCTGGCTTTCGGAGCACCATTTGCAATCAGCAATTTTTGCAAAGACTGCGTCACTTTTCCCCAGTTCTTGGATTTCCAGTAAATATCAGCCCGCAACAGATCCGCCTTCTCACTTTTATCATCTGTTAGTAGCTCAAGCGCTTCTTCATAGTTACCAAGGTCAGAATGGGCTCTTGCACGAATATGAAGACGTTCCTGCTTAACGCTTTCAGGCAGCGCTCTCCAACGGGTCTTTTGAAGAGTATTCAGACTTTCCTGTGGCTTGTCGTTCCAAAGGTGAACCACCGCCAGTTTTGTCCCGGTATAGGATTTCAGCTCCCCCTTCAGACGGAAAACCACCTGATGGTCCAGCAGCTGGGACGCCTGATCCAACAGATCCACCCGAATAAGGCGGTCCGCAAGATTACGGATCATCTGGTCACCCTTTTTACCAAGAGGCGTAAGTTCCCGATATTCGTAATATAAAGCCAGAGCTGTGACAGGAGGCAGTTTTTCTGCACCGCCTTCTAAAAACAGCTGATTGAAAATATCTGACATCTCCCGCGCAATATCCCGGGATTTTGGATTCTTGGGGAAGACTTTCACCAATTCCCGATAAGTTTTAAGCCCTTCGCTCATCTGACCGGTTGCGATCTGCAAATCACCGATCCGACGCTTAACATCAATTTCCAGATCATCACCGCGCCAGGCAAACTCCATTTTCCGGTATTCATCAATGGCTTCTTCCGGCGTAATATCTTTTTGCGCAAGCTGAGCATTGATTTTCGCGAATTTTGCACGGGCGACAATGGGGCGTTTGTCCAATGCAATTGCCTGATCGAACTTATCGATAGCCCGGTTCATATCACCGGATCTAAGAGCGACAACCCCCTCGAGAAACTCGCGTTTGGATGCCACATAAGGATCGGCCCCTTCGCTCACAGACGTTCTAATTCCTTCAAGCGCTTTATTGGCAACTTCAATATCAAAATCTTCGAGCGCCGCTTCGGCATCCAGCAAACGGAATTGGTTTTGAAGATCGTTTGAGTAAACCCCAAACGCGTCACGACCCGCTTTAATTTCGCGAGATGCCGTTTTCCAGTCTTCATTGCCGGCAGCAACCATGGCCCGCCACGGCGCAACTTCCGCCACACCTGAGAAAACAGGATGAAACAGGTCTTTTTCCGCTTCTTCCAAGTGGTTCATACCAAGATAAGACAAGCCGCGGATCAGCCGGTAAATACCATCATCATCGGCCCGCGGATCATCATTGCGGATCCGCTCCAGAACGCCGAAGGCATCCGCGAAATATTCATGAGCCACAAAGAACTTCGCCAGTTCCAATCTGGCAGCATTTCGCCGGGAAGGCGGCAATTTGGCAACCCGGCGCTGCAAGAGCTGTTTGCGTTCCCAGAAATCTTTTGGCGGAACCTGAGCCCATTCATCCAGTTTGACCAGCAGCGCTTTATCCCGTTTTCCCGAGAAACGGTCAGTCTGATCACCGCTTGCAAACAGATCATCTTTAGAGATAGTCCGCGTTAATTGCAGCCCCCCTTCCGCCGTTACTGACACCCCATTGCGTTCAACCGCAACCTTTACGGCACTATCCCGTGCCACCATTCCAATACCTTGCACTGATGGTAAGATGGTAAACTGGGCAAAGGTCCGGGTAGCGCCTAACCCCCAGCTGGGTGAATATAATGGAACCGCATAGAGTTCGTCGCCGGCATTTGGGTCAATGAAAGCAACCCGCCGACCGTTATTAACTGCGGGAATAAAGACCCGTGCGCCGTCCTGTGCGGCAGGCTGAGGCTGAATATCGATCGTATTTTCAATAACCGGCGCTTCTCCCAGACGAAAATCCACACGCCATTCATTTTCAACCCGCATAACAGACGGTGCATACCCCTCACGCAAGGAAAGGCTGGCGACGGTCGCTGTGTCATGCGCTATTTGATTTTTCTTGACGATCAGGAACTTAACAGGCCCCTTGATGTTTCTGAAATCAAGCTGGGCTTTTTTGTCGAACGCCAACCAGTATTTACCGGACCGTTCGAACAAGGCCATTGCCGTGCTCTGTTTCCACGGGAAAATAAGGCGAATACCGTCTTTTAATTTACCAATTTTAACAATCAGTTTTTCAGCCGGCGCTTCATCGATCTGTTTGACTTCAACAGACCTTGGAACCTCCGTCGGAATAAGAGATCGTGGTTTTGGCGACGCCGGTGCCGCATTCGCTGAAACCGTGCCATTCGTAGAAGGCGCCTCAGGTTGGTCGTTGGCAGCAATTGCGTCAGTTGATGCGGCCGGTTGGGAAGATGTCCGCGTAACGGGCTCTACTGGCACAGGCGTCGGTTCTACCGTTGGCGTAGCGGCAGGCGTTTTCGGATCTTGCTGGGGCGATGCTGCCAGTGCTACTTGGGCTGTCGCGCTATTCGCAGGCGGCTCATCAGACGCCAATTCTGTTGTTCCATTATCCTTGAAATCGATTGCAATACTATTACCGCTTCTAAAAGCCTTGGCTTTTACGCCCGGTTTGGCAACCACCCTGAATTCTGTACCACCATCGACGGTTTGCGTTTCAACGCTAGTCAGAAATTTAGGAAGGTTCCTTTTAACAGATGTCAATTGCAACGCGCCCGCGCTATCAAATTTGATAACCACTTCTGCGCCCTTTTGCGCCAGTGAAAAATCCGTACGGCCCGGCCAGTCAACGACTAACCGACTAAAGGTTGCATGGTCCCCACTTCTAACCCGAATTTTGGGCGCTAAGGCAGACGCACCCGCTGCAGCATTGTTTTTCTTCGTCAGATCAAAGGCGATGGCCGTCCCATATTGTGCTGTTTTTAAAGAGAAATCGCCTTTCAGTGGAAACCGGATACCTTTTTTATCAGACAAAAAGGAGCCGGCGCCTAGATAGTCATCCAAGACCCTCGGTGCGATTGATAAATCAGCGTCAAACTCTTCGGGGAAGCGGATCACGAGAAATCCGTCCTGAATTTCTGCTGTAAACTTCTGTGGCTTCTTCCAGTCCAGAACCAGGCGTCCATAAGTCGGATGTTCACCCGCCCGGATGTCGACTTTGTCAGCAGAATACGCAACGCCCGCGCCTGTGGCAAACCAGAGACCCACCGTCACATAAATCATAAATTTCGGAATTATCCTGGACATTACTTTTTGCCACCCCTGCGACCCTGAGCTTCTCGGATCACGATATCAACCCGCCGCGCATAGGACAACCGCGTCTCTTTATCCTGAATGTCTGAAAGCTCATGATATTTTGAGTCAGCCATTCCATAGGCCCGCACTGGAAAGCTATATCCCGCTTTCGTCAGATTATCTGCAACGGCAAGCGCCCGTGCCAGTGAAAGGCCCCAGTTATTGTCCAGCAATGTTTGCGGATTAAGGGCCTGCGTTGGGTCGGTATGCCCGTATACTTCAACCCGGTTTTTTACATATCGAAAACTTTCACCAAGAATCCGAACCCCATCTTCAAGTTTTGGGGAAACCTCGTTCACACCAGAGGGAAAATAGGTATTTCCGATAAAGGACAGGACCAACCGGTCTTCACTTTTGAACACTTCGACATTGTTCAGCTCTGTACTGCTTCTGATCTTTTCAGAAATGATATTTTCCAGATAATCCAGATCAAAGGCTTTTTGCTCGGTGAATATTTCTACATTTTTTTCCGCTGTAAGACCGTCATCCGTGGCTTCTGTTTGTGTATTCAGACGATATCCCAAGGTGTTCAGAATATCCTGCCAGCTGTCAGATTTCACTTCATTCATCGAAAATAACAGAACAAAAAACGCAAGCAAAAGCGCCAGCAGGTCTGCCAGCGAGGTAAGCCACATCGTATTTTTACGCACCTGCTTTTTTTCGATGCTTTCCTGAAACGGCATACTCATCCCCCGTCCTCATCGCGAAACTGTCTTTTCGTTGAAGAACGCAGGTAAAACCTGAAATACACATTGTTCGTTTGCCCGGATTTCATACCGATAAAAATATTTCGGGCAGGAACGCCCCCATCCAGAAAACTTTCTACAAGGTTACTCAGTCGCATGGCGTTGATATTGTCTTTCAGTTCTGCACTGGTTGGAAGAATCTCTCCTGCATCAATCAGTATTTCCATATCGGTCGGGGCCGCATGACTGCGTTTGATCAATACCATCGCCGCGTCTGAAAACAGCGCATCGCGGGTGTTTCTAAGGATTGCACTCTGATTTGAGAAAAGCTGACTGACGGGAACGACAAACTGCAATTCGTCTCCCGCCTGATTAACCTTGCTTTCGATCAGCGGAATTGCAGTTTCATAAACTTTTTTCAGTTGGGCGTGAAAAACAGCCAGACCCAACTCGTCCCCTGTCAGCTCCTTTGGCTCCGAAGTCGCCTGCTTTTGTTTGATACCCTTGAAGGCGAAATCAATACTGCCGATAACCTGCTGAACCTTTTCTTCTTTTGGCTCTGAAATCGAATGCAGATATATAAAAAAAGCCAACAACAGAAAATACAGCGATACATAAATGATCGGTGTGTTTGCGCCGTATTTCTCGTTTTTTTCAGGGGCGTATAAGTCGACTGTCATTCTGATCAATACCTAATCAAAGCTTGCCAGCAATGCATCAATATCGTCTTGAGAATTCCCGTCACCATCAAGTTGCGGACCGTTTAGCAAGTCTGCATCCGGCCGTTCGTCTGCGGATTTCGACTCTGCGTAAACGTCAATTCTAGGTTGCCCTTCCCGGACCGGCATCCCAAGAGATTCCGCCATTCGGGTCACTGAGCTTTCGATATATTGGAGGGTGGAAACCACTTTGTTAATACGTTGGCCGGTAATGTCCTGAAAATTAGAAGCTTCAAAAATCTGGGTCACAATATCATTGAGCTTTTCTTCATGCTCTCCGCCCAGTTCCATGCTGATATTGCCAATTTTCTCTGCAGCGTCCAGAAAGGTGTTTGTCGCTTCTTCCGTCGCTTCAACAATGGCGGTCAATTCATCTGTCGCGGCAGGAATATGCTGCTCATTAATTTCATGCGGCTGCAAATCAGAGATCTCTTCGCGGGCCTTTTTAATGTAATCAACAAGTTCAATAATTTGTGTGTGAATTTGAATTTCGGGCGCTGAAATGTCACCCTCGATGCTGCTCATCAAATGCTCAAGTAAATTACCCACTTCCGCTACTTGCACAGTATCACCCTGTGCTTCACGGATGGTCTTTACCCGCTCAGAAAGATGCGCTGAAAACGCTGCTTGATCCATAGTCACGCCTATCTTTTTTGCCACACGTATAATCAGGCTCTGATGCTAATGATTATAAGTTAATCCTGAGTAAATCTGGACCAATCTGTTTGAAAATTGCTAAAAATCAGCTTTTATTCTTAGCATCCACAGGTAATTGTTTCTGTGTTGCCAATTCAACTGTCAGTTTTTTGGCTCGCTCTCCGTTCATGTTTCCAAGAATTGCGGCAAGCTTGGATTCTTTCATCAAGCCTGTGACATCCAGAAGAACATCCATATCCAAACTGTTGAAAATTCGGGCCGCGTCTTTTGGTTTCATTTTTTCGTAAATGGAAACCAAACTCTTCAGTTTCTTCAATTGCTGATCATCATATGTTTTCAGCAAATCCTGAATAGTGCTCTCTATCTCCTTGAGTTTGCTAATTTTTTCATCGATACGGGTTTCTGTTGCACGTAGCAGATTATCCCGTAGATCCAGTTCTTTGTCCCGTTGATCCAATGCATCACGACGCTCTACAAGCCGCTGGAGGACTTCGATCTCACTCTCACTTAAATCGGTGACATTCACACTGGCAGGCCGGTCTTCTTCCGTTGCCTGATCATCCGCTTTTGCTGCGGTGTCTGTACCCGCCGCTTCTGTTTTTGCGTCCGGCTCGTCCTTCTTCTCATCCTTTGCCTGCACTTCAGAAATTGAAAGATTGAAAATAACATTCTGGGCATCTGTCCAGACAGACCCCAATTTCAATCCAAAAACCAGGAGCATCGCAATCACAGTAACGGGAAGAATACGCAGACTTTTCATAACTAGAACCTACTCTTTATCGTGATTTTGTTAGCATCTGGAGTAATTCGCGCTCTGCTTCAGTGCGCGGCTCCAGATTAATCGGATCATCGGAATTATCGATCCCGTCCACAGCAGCTGAGGTCATTTTGGTTTCTTCAGATGCCAAGCCCACTTTACCGACTTTTTCCTGAAGGCGATCCGCAATACGCGAACTCGACGCGTTGATTAACTTTAGTTCTTCAATCAATGGCTTGGCTTTTGCTAGTTCCTGATCCAGCTCAGTTTGGGCTTCCTTGCTCGCTTTTTTCAATTCTTCAATACCAAGCCGGGACCGGACGATCGCTTGATCAAATTCCATCGCTACCTTATGCAATTCTGACTGTGCATCCCGCATCACTGACAGCTTTTTATTCAGCCGCACACAAAAGGCTATTGTCGCCACGAGAAGGCCAACCAGCAACAGATCCAAAAATAAGGGAATTGTAAAAATATCAGCCATACCATTTACCCCAGATACCGGAGAGTTTTATCAACTTTTACCGCTATATTCTGACCCGATCGTCCCATTTTACCGGACACCATGCTGATCCCCCCGCACCTGAGAACCACAGGGCTGTTTGGCGAAGCGTTCAGCATAATTGTGTCGCCGACCTCCATAGCCAGAACTTCGTTCAGAGACAGTTGCTGCTCATCCAGAACGGCAGAAATATCAACATCTGTCGCCCAAAGTTCGGTTGCCAAGTGATTTTCCCAGATACTGTCCCGACCAAATTTTTCACCCATGAACATTTGCAAAAGCAACTCTCGCACAGGTTCCAGCGTCGCATAGGGTAACAACATCTCTAACCGTCCGCCACGGTCTTCCATATCAATCCGCAGCTTGATCAGAATGGCCGCGTTTGCCGGTCTTGCAATTGTTGCAAAGCGTGGATTTGTCTCAACCCGTTCCTGATTGAAATTCACAGGGCTCAAGGGTTCAAACGCGGCGGACATATCCGCCAGAATGACACTTACCATTCTTTCAACAAGATTGCGTTCAATTGTTGTATAAGGCCGCCCTTCAATCCGCATCGCAGCTGTTCCCCGGCGTCCCCCCAAAAGAACATCAACAATCGAGTAAATCAGGGAACTATCGACCATGATCAGGCCATAGTTATCCCACTCCTCGGCGCGAAAAACACTCAGGATTGCTGGCAATGGAATGGAGTTCAGATAATCACCGAACCGGATTGAGGTAATATTATCAAGGCTGACCTCAACATTATCAGACGTGAAATTTCTCAACGAAACCGTCATCATCCGGACCAGTCTGTCAAAAACAACCTCCAACATGGGAAGTCGTTCGTAATTCACCAGAGCTGAATTGATAATTGCCCGAATACCAGACTTCTCGCCGGATCCGTCGCCATCCATATCAAAGCCTAAAAGACTATCGATTTCGTCCTGGTTTAGAACACGGGTAGATTGTCCACTGGCGGCTTCATTAATGCTGGGACCCCCGTCCCCGTCGTCATCTCCGCCGCCCATGGCTGCTGCCATATCGTCGTCACCACCGCCCATCGCGGCGGCCATGTCATCGTCACCGCCCATTGCTGCGGCCATATCCATTTCATCATCGCCGCCATCCATTCCCATGGCGGCGGCCATGTCCATTTCTTCTTCACCATCTTCAGCGGCCATCGCGGCGGCCATATCCATTTCTTCTTCGTCAGCCATCAAATCACCTGTTACTGAACCAGCATTTCTTTAAACAAAACGTCTTTCACCACAATGGGTTTGACAGAACTGTTTATGCGATAGAGAAGTTCTTCTTTCAGCCGATAAATACCGGCGGACCCCCGCAAGTCTTCTTTACGAAGTTCGCGCAGATAGACTTGGAAATTATCCATGACACGCGGCAGTAATTTTTCCAGTTCCGGTAAAACTGTTTCATCATCAAGCTCAAGCGAAACCCCTAATTTCAGGAAGCTTGTATCGGTTCCGGTAGAGCTTAAATTGACCAATAGATCCGGCATATCATAAAAGACCACGACCTTTTCTTTTTCCGGCTCTTCTTCTACGACCTCTTCTTCGGCTGGTTCTTCACCGCCGAAAACTCCCGCAAAATACGCGCCAGCTGCTCCGCCAACAATCAGTAGGATTGGCAGAACGATAAAGAGAATAAGCGCCTTACCGCTCATACCCTTCTTTTTTACCGCTTCTGTTCCGTCCTCAACACCGCCAGGTGTTTCTGCTTCGTCTGACATGATCTCTTTGGCCTTTTGAGAAATTCCTAAAATCTACAGTCACACAATAGTTAAGTTTGGTTAACAAGAAGTTGCCAAGTTTCTTTTTAGAAAGAATTTATTTAATCTTTTAGCGAACCCATGGGGCCTCGCCACAACGATCAGCAATTTCAGGCATTTCCCCCACGCCTGCCCAATGAGGCATAAATTGCCCAACTGGCAGTAATTGACTACCCACTCGCCGCCTTTTTGAGCGGAGGAAGAAATCAACCCATTGAAAATAAACGATATTTTTTTTGGCACGCTTTCTGCAATGAAGGGAGCAAACGATTATTTGCCAGAAAGGCGGAGATACAATGGAAAATTCAATCTACATCGGATTGTCCCAGCAGATGGCGCTAAAACGGCGCATGGATATCACTGCAAATAACATTGCTAATATGAGCACAACAGCGTTTAAAAACGTCCATCCATTGTTTGAAGAATATCTGGTAAAAGATCCTAAAGCGACCAACATGTCCTATGTACAGGATTACGGCGTTTATCATGATAAAACCGAAGGCGCGATCCAGCAAACCGGGCGCCCACTCGATCTGGCGATTTCCGGTAACGGCTATTTCACGATCGAAACGGACAACGGCAATCGGTACACACGAAACGGTAACTTCAAGTTGGATCCCGATGGTTTTGTCGTCACCCAAAATGGCGGTTATCTTCTGGATGAGGGCGCTGATCGCATTCAGGTTAGTGAAGAGCAGCCTGATATTGAAATCGCTCCTGACGGCACTGTTAATCTGGGAATTGAAGAGACCAAGAAAATTGATCTTGTCTTTTTCCAGAACGAACAGCTGCTGACCCAGGTTGGTAATGGTTATTATGATGCAGGCAATATTCGGCCTCGTCCATCAGAAGATGCCAAGGTTCTGCAAGGCAGCCTAGAGCAATCAAACGTCCAGCCCATTCTCGAAATGACAGCCATGGTGGATATCCTTCGCACGTATCAAGCGGCCCAGAAATTGCTGGATGCCGAACATGATATGCAGATGAAATCCATCGAAGAACTTCCATCGATCCAGTAATAGAGGAATAGATTAATGCGTGCACTTGGAACAGCCTCTACAGGTATGATGGCCCAACAACTTAACGTTGACGTCATCTCCAATAACATTGCCAACATGACGACAACCGGCTTTAAACGTCAACGGGCAGAATTTCAGGATCTGTTGTATCAGGATATGCGCCGTGCAGGCGCTGCCTCTTCAGATACAGGAACCGTGGTTCCATCCGGTATTCAGATCGGTGTGGGTGTTAAAACGGCATCTGTTTACCGTATTACGGATCAGGGCGGTTTGGAAGCAACTGAAAACACCTATGATATCGCTATTCAGGGCGAAGGATATTTCCGGGTTCTGCTGCCAAGCGGTGATGAAGCCTATACCCGGGCCGGTTCTTTTCAGGTTAGCCCAACAGGTGAAATCGTAACACAGGACGGTTTTTCAGTCGTACCGAGTATCACCATACCGCAGGACGCCATCGACGTAACAATCAATCCAAGTGGTGAAGTGCTGGTGAAGCTGGATGGTCAGGTAAATATGCAAACCGTTGGTCAGCTTGATCTGGCGATCTTCTTCAATGAAGCCGGCCTGCAGCCAATGGGTGACAACCTTTATAAAGAAAGCCCTGCCTCAGGGACGCCAAGCATTGGTGTTCCCGGATCGACAGGCTTTGGCACCATTCGTCAAGGATATCTTGAAACATCAAATGTTAATTCCGTTAGTGAAATCACCTCACTTATCAGCGCACAGCGTGCTTATGAGATGAATTCCAAAGTGATCACAACAGCCGACGAAATGATGTCTGTTACAAATCAGCTCCGCTAAGAAACCGGGCTCTAGAATAGAGGACAGGTTATGAAGAAAATGACTTTTACACTAACGTTCCTGATCGCAATGTCGGCAAATATTGCCGCCGCGGTCGCAGGACTTGTAACCCTTAAGCCATCCATCGCTGTTCAAAATGAACAGATTACGTTTGGCGATGTGTTCGAAGGCGCGGAAGAAAAGGCCGATTATGTGATCGCGCCGGCACCGGCTCCTGGGAAAAAAGTTGTTTTCAAAGCCTCTTCGCTGGCCTATGTCGCCCGCAAACATGGTCTCGACTGGCGCCCAAGCCGGGCGATCAGCCGGATTGTTGTCAAACGCGCCGGGGTTCGTATTCCGCAGCAAAGAATTCTAGAGGAAATCCGGTTCGCGCTTGAAGATGAACTGCAAACAGGACAGTTTGAACTTTCTCTTTCCACGCAGCACCCAAATATTCAGGTATCAACGGATGAGGAACAGAGCATTTCTGTTGCCAGCCTGTCCTATAGCAAAAGAGGCAATAACTTTGTTGCTGTCCTGATTGCACCGGCCACCGGCCCTAACGCCCGCCAGTATAAACTGACAGGCCGCATTCACCGCCAACTGGAAATCCCGGTTGCCAACCGGCTTATTCAGCCCGGCGAAAAGATCACCGAACAGGACCTGGAATTTGTTCTGGTTCGCGCCAGTAAAGTGGCCCGTAACACGCTGACGGATCCAATGGATATTGTTGGGAAAAGCCCCCGTCGCACCCTCCGTCCCGGCCACCAGCTTTCCGTCAATAACCTGGGTGATCCAGTGACTGTTGCCAAAGGAAAACTTGTCACTGTTATCTTCAAAAGCAGAGGCATCCGGCTTGCCGTAACAGGCCGCGCACTGGAACCCGGCGCTGAAGGAGACATTATCCGGGTTGAAAATATCGCCAGCAGAAAAACCATTCAGGCGCAGATTATCAACGCCGAAGAAGTACACATCATCTCAGCCGGTCAAAGACTGGCGAACCTGAACTGATAGAGTGGAGTGAGTAAAATGACTTATCAACTGAACAAATCAATCGTTAAAGCCTGCTTGATGTTTAGCACTCTGCTGGTGCTCACAGGATGTAATGCCTACAGTCGCATCGCCTCTATCGGCGCCGAGCCCCCCCTTTCGGGAATTGAAAATCCGGTTTCCAACCGGGACTACAAACCTGTTTCCATGCCAATGCCGCGCCCCGAGCCGGTTATTCAACAGGCGAACTCTTTGTGGCGGCCGGGTTCGCGTGCCTTCTTTAAAGATCAGCGTGCAAACCGGATTGGCGACATTCTGACAGTGAAGGTGGAAATCTCCGATAAAGCGACCCTGAACAATCAGACAACAACATCGCGGGACTCTTCTGAATCTGCAAACGCAACCTCTTTGCTTGGCATTGAAGGTCAATTGGCTAAAGTTCTGCCAGAAGCGGTCAACCCAGCCTCCCTTGCAGATCTTGGAAGTGAGCATTCAGTTGCAGGCAGCGGCGCGGTTTCAAGAAACGAAACCGTCGAACTTGAAATAGCTGCGATTGTTACGCAGATCCTGCCCAACGGAAACATGGTGATCTCTGGTCGCCAGGAAGTACGGGTGAATTTTGAAAGCCGCGATCTGTTTGTGACCGGCGTTGTCCGCCCGGAAGATATTTCTTCAGCGAACACCATCGAGAGTTCAAAAATTGCTGAAGCGCGGGTTGCTTATGGTGGACGCGGACATCTGACCGACGTACAGCAGGCCCGTTATGGACAGCAACTCTTTGATATCATCTTCCCGTTCTAAGCGGAAAATCCCACAAATTATTAAAAGGCGGCAGTTTTTGCCGCCTTTTTTATTGTCGCCATGACATTGTCCCCCTATTTACAGGCTAACAACCTTTTATATGTGAGTGCCGATGAACGATTATACTGAATATTCAACAACCTTGGGCCAGGATACGAAGGCAGCCAATCATCCGAAGGATGCTGTCCTGGACGCCGTTCCAAACCCGCAATCCGACACAGACGCCGTTGTTCGTTTTACCTGTCCGGAATTTACGTCAATCTGCCCGGTCACCGGACAGCCGGACTTTGGTCATCTGGTTGTTGATTATGTCCCGGATCAATCACTGGTCGAGTCAAAGTCTTTGAAGCTGTTTTTACAAAGCTTTCGCAATCATGGTGCGTTTCACGAAGACTGCACCATTTATGTGGGCAAGCGCATTGTTGAAGCAACAAAACCCAAATGGCTGCGTATTGGCGGATACTGGTATCCCCGCGGCGGAATCCCGATCGATATATTCTGGCAAACCGGTGCCCCGCCGAAAGATCTATGGCTTCCGGACCAGGGGGTCGCGCCCTATCGAGGCAGAGGATAAAATATAAGCCGGCAAAAGCCGGCTTTTCACAACGCGATTAATCGTCGCGATAGACTTTTTCACGCCGCTCGTGTCGCTCCTGCGCTTCAAGGCTTAGCGTGGCAACCGGACGGGCTTCCAGACGTTTCAATGAAATCGGCTCGCCCGTTTCATCGCAATAGCCGTAGACCCCTTCATCGATCCGACGAAGTGCCGCATCAATTTTACCGATAAGCTTACGCTGACGATCCCGCGTTCTAAGTTCCAGTGCTCTTTCAGATTCTGTAGAAGCTCGATCAGCAATATCCGGCTCTTTAACCGTTTCTTCCTGCAAGTTGGCAATTGTTTGATTGGCATCAGCAAGTATTTCAGACCGCCACTTCTGCAGTTTCGAACGGAAATACTCCTGTTGACGAGGGTTCATAAACGGCTCGTCTTCGGAAGGTTTATAATCCTCTGATATATGAACATTCATTACGCTACTCCAGATGACGTCCCAAATTCATTTTTACCATTATAGCAACGCATAATAAGCGCTACAATTAGCCTTTAGAAAACTATACTGCAAATTTATTTTATGGGAATATGACAGTTGTAACATTGTGTCACTTTTTACAGACGCCTAATATCCCAGCTTCGCCAGTTCAACAGCAGCCCGAACTTCAATTTCTTCAACAATTTCCACAAGTTTTGGATCAACGGATTTTACATCATACGACGCGAGAGTAACCTGAAGTTTTTTTAATCGCTCAACTGGAATTGATCCCAAAAGCAGCCCATGGCGAATTTCCTCAAGCCGATCGAGTAGATCCTGCCCTTTTTGCAACGCCTTTTGATTCCCTGAAGACGAATCATCCACCCCTTGCAGGGCAACGATTGCATCAATAGAGGCTATAGGGGCTGAAGAGGCGACATTTGTAGTCGCAACCGTTTCCGGAGCCTCATTAGGAACAGAGAACTTCTCCCCCGATTTCGAGGCCGATTTGCTCCCCTTGGATTTCTGCGTCGATCCAACACGACCCGGTCCAGAGACACGCATATTCGATCCTGTAACAGTTTGTATTCATTCTGTTTTAGGTCTCTGTCGCAGGTTTTGCAAGTTTTTACGCGTATTCAAGGCCGCTAATTTTTCTGGTGACCCGGTAAATAATGCCGACGAGCCCTTTATTGCCCATGACCACCTAACAATAATTCCTTTAATAACAAGGACTTAATTCAATAAAAACTTGGCACGAAATTAGCATATTAATTTGCGAAAGAATTAAAATACCTTCTTTCAAGTGCAGAATATCCGAGAACGGAATAGAAGTATGACATTAAAGACTGTTGAAAAAGTTGCGAAGCAATATCTGTCCCTTCTTAAAGTGGCGAAACTTGTTCTTGTCGCAAGCCTGTTCACCTCGTCAATCGCGAGTGACGCAATCGGGGCTTCACGGGTCAAAGACATCGCTGATTTTGAAGGTGTCAGAGACAATATTCTGGTTGGATATGGCCTGGTTGTCGGCCTGAACGGCACGGGCGACTCTCTCAACAATTCTCCGTTTACCCAGCAAAGCCTGGAAGCAATGCTCGAACGGCTTGGTGTCAACACACGGGGCGCCAACACCAAAACTGACAATGTTGCGGCTGTTGTCGTAACCGCGACCCTTCCCGCTTTCGCCCGCCAGGGAACAAATATTGATGTTACCATCAGTTCCATTGGTGATGCTGAAAGTCTGTTGGGGGGAACGCTGGTTGTTACGCCCTTAATGGCAGCAGATGGTGAAGTTTATGCGGTCGCGCAAGGATCAATAACGGTAGCAGGATTTTCTGCTGGCGGCGATGCCGCAACTGTCACAAAAGGCGTTCCCACAGCCGGGCGAATTGCGAACGGCGCTCTGATCGAACGGGAACTTGGCTTTGATATGGCCTCTCTGACCAGTCTTCGGATTTCTCTACGCAATCCCGATTTCACCACATCACGGCGCATTGCACAGGTTATCAACAAGTATATCGGCAACAAAGTCGCGAAATCATCGGACCCTTCAACCGTTGTCCTTAATCTGGAAGGCAGTGAACGTGAAGACATGGTCGCCCTATTAACAGATATCGAACAGTTGATGGTCGAACCGGACCAGATTGCCCGGGTCGTGATTGACGAACAATCAGGCATCATCGTCATCGGTAAAGAAGTGAAGGTTGATACCGTCGCAATTGCACAAGGCAACCTCACTGTCAAAATCACAGAAACACCACAGGTCTCTCAGCCGGGCGCCTTTGCCCAGCGTGGCGATACCACCGTTGTGCCCAGAACAAATGTTCAGATTACAGAAGACGAGGATCGGAAACTTGTGGTTCTCAACCCCGGGGTCAGACTTCAGGAACTGGTGGACGGGCTGAACGCTCTCGGGATCGGCCCACGCGATATGATCTCAATTCTTCAGGCAATTAAGGCCGCGGGTGCCTTACAAGCAGAAATCGAGTTGATGTAATGACAAACCTTGTTAATCAAACAAACACCACGCTGCTTCAAGCGCAGGCAACGGCCAATAATGGCAAATCCGTCAATATTAGTAACGTTCATACTGATAAAAAAGCGATGGAAGCCGCTCAGCAGTTCGAAGCCTTTTTTGTCAGCCAGATCCTGAACAACATGTCGGCTGGGATCGAGACCGATGATACATTTGGCGGTGGAGAATCTGAGAAGATCTTCAGGTCCATGTTGAACGACGAATACGCAAAGTCGATGAGTAAAATTGGCGGCATTGGCGTGGCGGACTCTGTTTATCGAGAAATTCTTAAGATGCAGGAGATTTAACATGACGTACCAAAAACCAAACGGCACCCCTACTCTCCTCAATCCTGTGCAACTTTCAGAGAAGGTAGAGCGCCTGTGTCAGATCCTGGAATTTGAAAATGAATTGCTGGAATTGGACAACCCGGCGGCCATGAGCGATCATCAGGCAGAGAAATCCCGCCTGGTTGCGATTTACAATCAACAAATGACCTTAATTAAAGCCGATCCAGAACGGTATAAACGGTTCCCGAAAGCGGATGTTGATCGGCTCAAAGCAACGAGTGAGATTTTTTACGAAGCCCTGGACCTGCATTTCAGGAAACTGTCGACGATAAAAACCGTGACAGAAGGCCTTGTAAAAGCGGTTGCAGATGAAGTGGCTAAAAAGAAAGGGCCGCCCGCTACCTATAACGCCGCGGCGTCGATGACAAATAGTGTGCCAACACAGAATAGCAGAACGTTAGGTGGAGCGATTGCGTATAATGAAGTGGTTTAATCACTACGCTACTCTACCAGTCACAACAGAAAACAGGGTATTCAGACCCTGTTTTCAAGCTTCACTATCGACAGCCAGACCTTCCAGCTCTCTGTAATAGGCTACGCGCCGTAATACATAGTCACCTGGAAACTGCTTCATGACTTCACCTGTGTCAGAATTGACCAAGCGATACACGAAACGTCCACTGTCTTTGTCTCTGTCAATCGAAAAACGGCCTGAGGGCTCTGCTTCATCTTCGAAGAAAGCACCAATTGCTTGTTCAGCACGGCGTACAGGATCATCAATTTGAAGAGCAGTATCCATCTCTTTTGAGGGGATGCCACTCGCAGAATCAGCTACTCCTTTTGGAGCCTGAGCCTGGGTTTCAGATCTTTGATCCGGTATTCCAAAGCCAACTTTCGAAATCGGGGTTACGTCCATTTCGCAACTCCTCTCCCTAATAATTCAACGAAAATCATACAATACTAAAAGTTACCAAGTCGTTAAAGTCTTCGTTCTTTATCGTAAAACGAAGGGGAACAGCAACCAGAATGGGGGATGAAATGCGCTCGAATGGCTGAATTACCAGCAAATAGCATTACTTCCACTACAATTACTGCCTGAGAAGAATGCTCACATGGAAACCAATAGGATCCTGAAATCAGGAAAATTTTATTCCCTGTTCCGGCAATTTCCAATCGGGCATTCTTACCCGTATTTCAAACACGCAATTTTGATGCCAACAATATCTCATTCAAAAATGTTGGTTTTAAGCCGATTAACCAAAAAACAAACGCTCAAGCACCCGGCAAATAATGCCTAACCGGAAAAAAATGCCTACCTCTCCCCTCAAAGGTCGGCAAATTGTTCCTACTCGGCGCTCAGGCCAACAAAACCGTAATGTAAAAAAATCAAGCGCGGTATAAAATATGATCCGTCCATATTCTTTCAATCTGGCGCAACGCTTTGCGTGTATTCTCAAGATCCGGCGCAGGATCAGATCGCATCATCATTTCAGCCTGTTTTTCTTCTGACTGGCTAATCCGATCAACAAGTGCCAACCCTTTATCAGATAGGCGGATCATCGCTGCGCGACCATCCCGCTCTGATTTCTCTTTAATCAGATAACCGGTCTCGACCAGTTTTTTAAGATTATACGAAGCGTTCGATCCTTGATAATACCCGCGGGACATTAACTCACTGACGTTGATTTCCTCGTCACCGATATTCGACAATAATAATGCCTGCACTGCATTAATATCGCTGATCTCCATCAAGCTTAGCTCTGTACGGAGCAAATCGAGAAAACGACGATGCAAACGTTCGATCAGCCTGGTCAATTCACGATAATCTTCAGTCACTAGATCCCCTCTTGGTGGCAATGACCACCTATACCAATTGGAATTTTTTGTATTCAAGCCCGTCAATTTGCCCAAACAAACTTAAGGAATTGTAAAAAACAGAAAAATAGTCTGTGGCCTTTTGAGCGCTGATCCTCTTGAAAACATACGGTTCTTTGACCAGTGGACCCTATTTCGCCATAAATTTTGTTTTTTTTATGGCGAATTTTATATTCTAAGTTACTGAATATACTAACATTATGAACATTTAGTAGCTTCAAGGCAGGCAACCCACCAGACGCTGTATGCCTATCGGCCTTAAGGCGTAAAAATAAAACAATGACTCAACTTAAAGATTTAAATAATTTTAAGAAAACTGTGACATTTTAGCCAAAAGTTCACAAGAAATTTACCAAATGGCATAATACTATTGCGTTCGACCCATCTAAATGGAGAAAGTGATTCTGTAAGAAAAGTGTGAGTCTATAAGCTTTTAACGTCTCAATTGTTTTCTTAACACGTATGATTCGTCCTGATTCGATTTGCGAGTTTTGGCGAAGAGTACATTTAGAACAGGTAAGTACGTAATGGCCGAAAGTAAAGAAGCTGAGCTTGACCAATTGATGGTCCTTTCGCGTGACGGTAGTATATCCGCACGGCAGCGCCTGTTTGACAATATGACAAATCTATTCCTTGCAGAAGAGGAACGGTTAAGCGAACAGGAACGCGCCCATATTTCCGACATTTTGAGCAAGCTTATTCAGGATATTGAGCTTAACGTCCGTCGGTCGTTGGCCGAAAAGCTTGCTGTCAGTGGTAAAGCCCCTGCCGAACTTATAAAATTATTAGCCAATGATGCAATAGAAGTCGCTCGCCCGATACTGCTTAAGAGCCGTGTTTTGCTGGAGCCCGACTTAATGGAACTGGTTGAATCACGAAGCAAAGAGCATCTGCTTGTTATTTCCAACCGCGAGGGCCTGTCTGAAGCGGTCAGTGACCAGTTAATCGAATTTGGCGATGAAGATGTTATCGAAAGCCTGATCCGCAATTCGGATGCGGAAGTTTCCAAAGAAGCTATGGCTTATCTGGTTGAGGAATCAAAACGGCTTGACCGTTTTCAGGAACCTTTGCTGGCGCGTCATGATTTGCCATCGGCTTTGGCACATCAAATGTTCTGGTGGGTGTCCGCCGCGCTTCGCCGCCATATCATCGAGAATTTTGAAATCGACCAGTTTGCTCTGGATCAGCATATTTCATCGGCTACCCGAGAATTTCAGGAAGAGCCATCTATTGCTGAATTTGGCGAAACTCACGCCGACAAACTGGTGGCCCAGCTTGCCTCTCGCAATGAATTATCAGAAATGTTCCTTGTTCAAAGCCTTCAAAGCAAACAGATCCGCCTGTTTATTGCCGGTCTATCGTTAAAATCCGGGTTGAGCACCCAGACATTGAGCCGCTTCCTTTTTGATAAGAATGCCGAAGGAATGGCCGTAACATGTAAAGCGCTCGATTTTGATAGAAATAGTTTTTCTGCTGTTTTTCTACTGACCCGTCGGGGCGGAATGGAAAATGGCAACCAAGTACCAACAAGCCCTGCTGAGGTTGAAACTGTCATGAATTTTTATGACAGGCTCAAAACCGAAAAAGCAGAGCAGGTTTTAGCGCACTGGAGGCTCGATACGGGGTATTCAGATGCTGTTGATCAAATTAATCACAAACTTGATACACAGCGCGTCTATTTGTAACCCGTCAGGGATATGTAAAAACAATGTGCGAAACGCATATTGGGGGAAAGAATGACAGAGACGTCAAAGGGGAGTGTTGTCTCGCTTCGTTCAAGAAATGAACGAAAGGACAATAAAGCGACATCCGGGCTACAGGATATTGTAAGCCGGGATTTCTTTGATAGCATTTTCGAACAAGCCCAACCCATGTATATGGCGAGGCCTGACGGTACAATTTTGTATGTGAACTCCGGTTATTCTTCCCTATTCAGCCCTGTCGCGACGGAGCGGGCAACTGACCGGATTTTTTCCGCCTTAAGCCCGGATCATCTGCAGATCATCCAACGTATTAACAAAACCCGCGAAGCCGAAACCAAACAGGTGTCTTTGGATACCCCTCAAGGAACAGAATACTTTTTATCGCGTCACTTTCCTGTTTTTGACAAACAGGATGCCTTCATCGCCATTTGCGGAACCTTTATCAATTCTACGCGTCAGGTAAATGCTGAAACCAAGCTAAGGCTTGAAAAACGACGGTTTCTTGATATCACGCGCGCTGCCTCTGACTGGATTTGGGAGACCGATGCAGAAGGACATTTAAAATATGTGTCTGACCGCGTGGTTCAGGCTGTGGGGCTGCCCCCTCTTCTTCTCAAAGGCAAACTTTTGTCCGAACTGGGAAGTTTTTCCTCCTCTGAAGGGATGCCCAGCAAAGCCGAAACCGCCATCAACAAACATATCCCTTTCCGCTCTGTCCCTATGCAAATCATTGGAACGGACGGCGAAAGAAAAGTGTTTAACATCAGTGGTGTCCCGGTCTTTAACGAAAAAGGACGCTTCACAGGATATCGCGGTACCAGTGACGATATTACAGCAAGGCTGGCCGCTGAAGACGAAGCAACGTCTTCCCGTGCCGATCTTGAAAAAGCCGTCACAGAAATTACGAGAAAAAATCTTCAGCTTGAAATGACCGCCAAAAAAGCGGTGGCCGCGGCGCGGGCCAAGGATGAGTTCCTTGCGACCATGAGCCATGAACTTCGCACGCCGCTCAATGCCATTATTGGTTTTGCCGAAGTAATGGGCATGGAAACCTTTGGCCCGATTAACAAAAAATATCAGGAATATGTCGGCGACATCCTGAATTCCGGCCGGCACCTTCTTAGCCTGATCGAAGATATACTGGATATTGCGCGCATCGAAAGCGACAAGATTTCCGTGGAGATAGTCAAAACCTCCTTAAAGACGTTGACAGAAGATGCTGTGATTCTCGTTCAAAAACACGCGTCCGACAAAAATATTGATATTTCTCAGACGCATATTGATCAAGACTTCGATTTGAAGGTCGATCCAACAAGATGCTTACAAATTATCGTCAATATTCTCGGAAATGCTGTAAAATTTACCCCTGAAAACGGGACCATCGGTATCGATACTGTCATTCAGGACGATGCCCTGCTGGTAACAATCTGGGATACCGGACCCGGTATTGATAAATCCGAACAAGAAAAAATATTTGAAGCCTTTCAGCAGGCCCATAACGGTATCTACAGCCGCGGCGAGGATGGCGTAGGCCTGGGATTAACACTTTCGTTAAAGCTTGCCCGCCTTATGGGGGGTAACATTTCAGTCGAAAGTGAGCCCGGTAACGGGAGCCGTTTTACAATAGCCCTACCCTTAATGTTATAATTGGCCCCTTAATCAACTATTTTTCCAGTTCTACCATAAATTTATTTTTTTTTAACGTTCAGCGAACAATATTGTTACCTAGTCTTATTTCTAAAGGTAGGTGCATGTGAGTTCTGATGGACAGCAAAATATTAATCAAATACTGAATTTGGTTGAGCTGGCCGAAGATAAGTCCCCAACACAACGTAAGTTTCTCTATGAAAAGATAGGAAACTTTCTATGTGAGGAAGAGGGATTTTCTCGCGCTGAAAAAGAATTGATGGCTGACATTATGTGTCGCATCACCTCTGATGTCGAACGTTCAGTTAGAGCCTCCTTCTCAAAAAATATTTGCAAAAACAATGACATACCGATTGATCTTGTGATCTTTCTTGCAAATGAAGAATATGACGTTGCCTTACCGATCCTACAGGATTGTGGTTTATTGGAAGAAGAAGACCTCTGCGAAGTTGTGCGTACGAGATCTGTTCAACACCAGCTAGCAGTCGCCGCCAGAAACAATATCGGGGAGGCGGTATCCCGCGCACTCTCTGACACAAACAATAATGACGTGTGCCTTTGCTTACTCGAAAATAAAACCGCAGCTATACCAGAAGACGTACTCGAGTTGTTTTGCATCCAATCACAAACAATTCTTGAATATCAAAAACCTCTGCTTCAACGACCGTTTTTACCTGAAAAAATTGCACAAAAAATGTATCAGTGGGTGTCGATTGCCTTGCGGGAATATATTGTCTCCAATTTCGACATCAGCCCGGATCTTTTGGTTGTTTCTGCGGATGATCAGGCACAGAGCGTCAAAGACATTACAAGCGATAGCGACCCCTCCTCTATGCTGGTCGACAAGCTTTTCAGCGCAGGTGAGCTTTCAAATGGATTTCTACTGAAATCACTAAGGCAGGGTGAAATCGATCTGTTTGAACTTTCCTTTGCCAAATTGCTTGATGTCCCAAGAAAAGACGTCCAAAAAATACTCTACGCCGATGACCCTCAACTTCTGGCAGTTGCCTGCCGGGTTCTAGGACTCGATCCTATTGTATTTTCCACCATTTTTGATCTGACGAATACAGCGCTTCACTCTGGCAATGAATTCTCCGCCGAACAGAAAGAGCAGGCTGTCGGATTTTACAGCCTCCTTAAGCTTGATGCCGCAAAACGGGCATTGAAAAACAAAGACTTTATCAACGGTCTCATAAAATATTCTCAAACGAGCTCGTAACACATTCGTGTCTGCCACTTGCAAAAGCAGAATTAAGATATACTCTGTTAGCATGTTGAATTGTACCGCCCTCGCGGCACAGATTAGTGGACGAATGCTGTGATTGATCCTTTTGGTAGAGCCGTAACCTATCTGCGTGTATCCGTGACGGATAGATGTGATTTCCGATGCAAATACTGCATGGCTGAAAACATGACTTTTTTGCCCAAAAAAGATGTCCTCAGCCTGGAAGAATTGGAGCTGGTAACCGCTTCCTTCATTCGAAAAGGCGTGCGAAAAGTTCGCCTGACAGGGGGGGAGCCACTGGTTCGAAAAGGCATCATGGAGCTGGTTCAGAATCTGGGTCGCTATCTGGATAGCGGGGAACTTGATGAACTGACCCTGACGACAAATGGCAGCCAGCTTTCCAAATATTCAAAAGACCTCTATGCCGCAGGGGTGCGCCGATTAAATGTATCACTGGACACACTGGATGCGGATCGGTTTCAGGATATTACCCGTTGGGGCAACCTGGACAAAGTGATGCAAGGCCTGGATGCCGCACAGGATGCGGGCTTGAAAATCAAGATCAATACTGTTGCTGTTCGCGGATTTAATGACCATGAAACGGACGACCTGATCCGATGGGCTGGTAGCCGGGATATGGATATCACCTTTATTGAAACCATGCCCATGGGGGCCATTGATGAGCTGCGCTCTGACCGGTTTTTACCATTATCAGAACTTAAAGAACGGATTTCACAAAACTGGACCCTGACAGAAAGCGATTATAAAACAGGTGGGCCATCGGACTACGTGTCGGTCGGCGAAACCGGGAACCGTATCGGTTTTATAACTCCCCTAACCCACAATTTCTGTGAAAGTTGCAATCGGGTGCGCCTGACCTGCACGGGAATGCTTTATATGTGCCTTGGGCAGGAGGACAGCGCGGATCTGAAACAGGTTATCCGGTCTGAAAATGGGTTATCCAAGTTGGATGCGGCGATTGATGAAGCCATTGGACGGAAACCCAAAGGCCATGACTTCGTAATTGACCGGACGTCTGATCATAAGCCTGCGGTTTCCCGCCACATGAGTGTCACCGGCGGATAACGCCGTTTGCCATCCAAAGAGATTTAAAAATAATATGACATCATGGAAAATACACTTCACGGCAAGCGATACTGAAAACGCGCAATCCGCCCACAAGCGGCTTATCCATCAATATGGTCAATATTCAATTTCTCAGGCGGATGTCATCGTCGCCTTAGGGGGTGACGGATTTATGCTGGAAAGCATGCATCGTTATATGGCGTCCGGTCTTCCCATATATGGAATGAACAAAGGGACCGTCGGCTTTTTGCTGAACGACTATCAAGAAGAAAACCTGTTTGAGCGCCTGCAGGCCGGTGTCATTACGAAACTCCATCCGTTAAAAATGGCCGCAACGGATATGCATGGACGAGTAACCGAAGCCCTGGCAATCAATGAAGTATCCTTGCTGCGTGAAAGCCGGCAGACAGCAAAGATCGAGATTTCAATTGATGGGAAAGTAAAAGTTGAAGAACTGACCTGTGACGGTGTCCTTGTGGCAACGCCAGCGGGCAGCACAGCCTATAATCTATCAGCACACGGTCCTATTTTACCGGTCAATGCGGGCGCCCTTGCCCTCACTCCCATTAGTGCCTTTCGACCAAGACGCTGGCGTGGAGCCATTCTTCCCCGCGAAGCCCAGATCAAATTCAGGATCATCGAATCTAAGAAAAGGCCGGTCAGCGCCGTGGCAGATGCCGTTGAAGTTCGGGATGTTGCGACGGTTACCGTCCAGGAAGAACCGAATATCTGCATCAAACTGCTGTTTGATGAAGAGCATAACCTTGAAATGCGTATTCTGGACGAGCAGTTCCAGTATTAAAAAAGGTTAGAACCCGATCGCTTTGCGAATTAGGTTGAGCCCCATCAACAGAAAAATGATCAACAGCACTTTCTGAAAGCGGCCGCCATCCATTTTACGGCGAATGAACTCCCCGATGGTAAAGCCCGCGATAACCGGTACGGTGAGCAATAAAGAGGATATGGCCACGGCTTCTGTCATGATCTCACTTTGCCAATAGCCAAAAAACAAAGGAATACTTCCAAAGAATATCAGAAAACCAGTCGCTCTGACGAAATCATCTTTTTCCACGCGGCGCGATAAAAAGTAAATAACCATGGGCGGAGACCAGATCCCCGTAAGCCCCCCCATAATGCCGGATATTCCGCCGGCGGCAATCTGGACAGGCCGATCATATTTATCGGAAAGATAAACAGGCTTCACAAAAAGGCTGGTGAGGGCAAAAAGAACAATTACACAGCCAAGGATTATCAGAAAACTCTCTGCAGGGATGGACGCACTCACATGCGCGAACACGTAAATCATGATGAGCATTATGACCAAAAATGGCCAGTATTGGCGGGCAGTTTTTACAATATTGCCCCCTCGGTAAACCTGCCAGGCATTTGAAATCATCATTGGAAAGATCACCAGAGCAACCGCCAATTGCGGCTCACTGACCACATCAAGCTGCGTAGTCAGAGAAATGGCAGCCGTAGGCAAGCCTATACCAACCAAGCCTTTAATTGTCCCTGCGAGCAGGAAAATACAACTAATAATCAACAAAGCATCTTGCATGGGGAAACCTGCCTGGGCAGAGAAGGAGTGGAAATAAAAAGTCGCGATTTCAAACTGTTCGGCAAGGGTGGGTACAAAAAATGCACTCCCTTCCCTTACGTCATAGCTGACCTGATGGAAAATATCCGTTAATGTCTCTTTATACCAGCCCAAAACAATAAGGTAAAAAAATGAGTGATTTTGTTAAGGTGTCCGTGAGTGACGGCATTCAAACCCTGAAAATCGACCGGACCGACAAGAAAAATGCACTAACCCAGGAAATGTACGCCGTTCTGGCAGACAGTCTTCTGGCGGCAGAGGATAACCCTGACATACGTGTTACCATCATTACCGGTACCGCAGACAGCTTCACAAGCGGAAATGACCTGATGGACTTTCTACAAAATGCCACGCAGGAAGAAGAAAAGCCGGTAGAGCGTTTCCTGAAAGCCCTCGTCAGCATCCGCAAACCATTGATCGGTGCCGTGAATGGCATCGCAGTTGGGGTTGGAACCACAATGCTGCTGCACTGTGATCTGGTATATGCGTCAGAAGACGCCGTTTTTTCTCTTCCATTTGTTAATCTGGCCCTTGTACCGGAAGCCGCATCCAGTCTTCTCTTGCCAAAAATTATGGGTCATCAGCGCGCCTCTGAACTGCTTCTGCTCGGGGACAAGTTTAATGCGGAAAAAGCGCATGCCTATGGCATCGTGAATGAGGTTGTTCCAGCAGGCCAATTAGAAACCGTCGCGCTGAATACAGCCAAGGCGCTCGCAGCAAAAGCACCGGAAGCCCTTCGCCTGTCAAAAGCCCTTCTGAAAAATGACAGCGAATCCGTTATGAAACACATGTATGCAGAGCTTGAGATATTCAGTACCCGCCTGACATCTGCAGAAGCCCGCGAAGCAATGCAAGCCTTCATGGAAAAAAGGGCCCCTGACTTCAAGAAATTCAACTAAGGCGGCACCTGTCTTTTGCAAGAAACCAAAGAGAGTGCGCTTTGTTCGACGGGACGATCGAAGCGCACTCTCTTGAAATTGAACGGCCGGTAGCGCGGCACACTGGCGTGATAGAACAACCAAAGGGATGTACGTTTTTTTTCTACGCGGGTTACGATCAGAAGTTGGTGTCGCCTCAACGATTTGACCTAACCCTCCGTCCTGGGGTGCCTGACAGTTTTTCATATTTTAAATTTTAAAAAGCCAGTTTTTGAAGCGTAGGGCCAGACACAGCAGTTGCTAACATCCGACGAACAGATCGAACGCGAGTTTCAGACATCTTTTGCTGCCTGTTTCAACGGGCACTTGAAAATACAAATGTTTTGTTGCGGCCAGTTTTCAAGTACCAGTATACTAAAAATAAAGACTAACCGGCACATCAGCGACAATAAGATCAGGACCGATATACAGTTGGCCCCGAACTTAGCGTGTTCATCGTAAAATGGATAAAATTTTATTTAAATATACTGTGAGTTTTACTCGATTACTTTCCAATTCGTAAATTAAATTTAATTTTTTGCAGATACTTTCATTTTCAACGACTCGACAACACAGTTCCCTGTGGCAGGAGAAAATAGATGAAAGTAATTGCAGTAGCCTCTCAAAAAGGCGGTTCAGGAAAGACCACCCTTGCTGGTCATTTAGCTGTCCAAGCAGAACTCTCTGGAATGGGACCGGTAGCGCTTGTCGATACAGACCCACAAGGAAGCCTTTCTGAATGGTGGAATGAACGCGAGGCAGAAACGCCTTTGTTCGCAAGAACCTCAATTGAAAACCTGAAGGACGATATTGCCCGGATGCAGCATATGGGGATCAAACTCCTGATTGTTGACACGCCACCGGCAATTACGGAAACCATTGCTACGGTGATTGGATTGGCAGACCTGCTTATCATTCCAACGCGTCCCAGCCCGCATGATCTGCGTGCCGTAGGGGCGACTGTGGAACTGGCTGAAGGGCTGGAAACACCACTGGTTTTTGTCGTAAACGGCGCAACACCCAGAGCCCGAATTACAAGCGAGGCCGCAATTGCTTTATCGCAACATGGTACTCTGGCACCCTCGATCCTGCACCAACGTGTGGATTTTGCCTCAAGCATGATTGATGGCCGGACTGTTATGGAATTGAACGAGCAGTCCAAATCCAGTGAAGAGCTTGCAAGACTGTGGAGCTACATTCAGGGCCGCATTGAAAAAAAGCCAGCCGGTTTGGCGCCGGAAATCAGCCGACAGCGTAACAAGCCGACCCTGCAAACCTCCCAGACAGCCTTTAACTAAGTGCCCAAAGGAAGAGAGTTCCCATGAAAGCCGCATTTTTATCAAGTTCATTAATTAGTTCCAAGGGATCAGCTGGGCCAGCGACACAATCCATGCTGCCAAAGGAATTACTGGCAACGTCCGAACGCGCCAAGAAAATCTATTCAGGCAGCCGTTCATCAAATCCGGACCCTCAACCATCGGCTTCAGTGTCTGATCCGGGACCGCAAGAAAGTAATAATGGCTTGCTGGTTTCAACGCCAAAATCCGCTAAAATCAAGGAAGAAACTGTCGTCCGTCAGGCACGTGCGTCTTCCAGTATGAGAAAAGACGCCTTGGGTCGTGTTAGAATGAGCATTCGGATGACACCGGAACAGCATCTCAATCTAAAACTTATTTCAGCACATTCCCGCCTTTCTTCACAGGCAATCATCGAGGATGCGTTGAAGGAGTATGTAGAAAAACACGGTACAGACCTCATTCCCGATGCCTGCGCTTGCATCAAGGATAAATTTTTCAGCTAACATTTGGATTAATTGCCATGCGAGATATTCTGGACAAAGAGGAAGGCGATAACGGCTCGAACGCGGCGTCGCTGACACGGATTAAGGTCAGAAAACCAAAGGCGGATCTGCTTGGGCAAGAGCCCTCACGGAAAATCGGGGATATCACGGATCGCTTGGCAGCACTGGCAACTGAGCTGGACAACTTTGATACGACGCCAATTGAGAAACGTGAAAAAACACTGCCGGAGCCGCCTCGTCCGACCAAAACAGGCTGGAGTAAGGGTGCGCCAGACCGCCGTAAGGCGTCCGCAGACAGAGCGGTCGCGGCTGCCAATGGTTGGGGCAAAAAGCCTGCCACTCACGGAGACATCTTAAGCTATTGGATGGAAATCCGGGAGGGCGGACGTCGTTACCCATCGCACCGGTCACTGGACCCGAATGTGATCGGCAAGAATTGGCCCAATTGTATTCTGGTGCATTGCAACCGGGATATTGGCCGCCTTCAGGTGAAATTTGATTTCACACACGCAATCCGGCAAGCCGCTTATGGTGAGTTATCCGAGGAAGAAATTCTGGGACGCATTGAGTTCACCCCCATGATCGTGGATTGGATCTTAAGTGTTGGACAGACTGTATCCAGTACCCGCAAGCCGGCCCATACAACTGAATTTTTTCCGACCTTGACCGGCGAATGCCCGTTAAGAGTGATCGCGCTGCCCCTCAGTGAGAGCGGCCGCGATATCGATCATGTGTTATGCTACATACAAAAGCTGCAATAACCCGGTTCAGCCAAACCATTAAAGGGCGGCGAGGACGGCGTCTTTCTGTTCGTCTTTAAATCCGACAACAAAGACGCCATTGCCCAGATCAAATAGAGGGCGTTTCATTATCGTGGGCTGTTCTTGCAACAATGAGACGGCCCCGTCCCCTTCCAACGTCTCTTTCTGCGCGTCTGTCAGCTTTCGATACGTTGTTCCGCGCTTGTTGATTAAAACATCCCGATCGATTTCCGCCAGCCATTTCAACAGATGCTCTTCGCTAACCGGTTCTTTGCGGTAATCATGAAAATGATGTTCCAGCCCTTGTTCATCGGCCCATTTCAGTGATTTCTTGATCGTATCGCAGTTGCGAATTCCATAAATTGTAATCAACGCTTTTCCTTTCTGACGTTTATGTCTGTGTACAACACTGTTTGGCATAACAGCAAGGCCCCTCACAAAACCAATGCTGTCACGTCCTTTAGGGGCAAGGGGGCTGAAAAATGACGTTCATCGATTTCGTAAAAACCTTATATCGCCGTTTTCTTGAACCACCGCTTTCGAATAAGGCCGAAAACAGCCAGCAGATACTTGCCGCGTCAATCGAAAACGCAGTGCTGATTATCATGACCGCATCGGAAAATGCGATCGAACTGGACGAAGAAACCATTGCGACCGTCATACAGGCCAAAAACGCGATAAAGGAAGGTCCACTGGAAAGCACGTTGGAGGGAAATTTTTGGATGGCTTACCAACGGATATCCAATACATTGAGCCCGATTTCCGTTGATAGCATCCGCGCAACCTACGAAGGCCTGATCGATCCAGCCCAGCATACAGGATGGTTCACCCGCCGACCAAGACGCCCTCTTTCGCGTCAATGTGCCAGTAATTACAAGCTGTTATCTGTTATAACCCTCACCCTCTTGATTGGTGTTCAGGTTTATTGGTATATCGGTTGGTCGATTGTCGATGATATCACGGCCCAAAGTCAGGCCATCGAAAAACTGAAGCGCGAGATATCACAGCTTAATCTTCAGGAAGCCAGCGAAGCGGTATCTCAAAGCAGTTTTAATTTTGAAAAGGTGCGGGAAGAAACCCTGAAGAAGGAAATCATTGAGCATTCACAATGGAAAGATGCTGCTTTCCATCATTTGGATAACTGGAACAGCACTTGGTCAAACGTCAATTTCCTGACCAGTCAACCCTGGCAGGAGGCCGGTTTTCAAGATCTATCTCTACAAGTACAGCGCCATATACAATTTGTTGCGGCCGGAAATTTTCTGGCCGCCCTGACCGGATATATCCTGCCTATTCTTTATGGGCTGATTGGCGCCTGTTTCTTTATCTTACGGCAGCTGCCAAAGGAAATTGCCAGACGCACCTTTTCCATGAACTCCTATATCAACTACAGTCTTCGAACGACTCAGGGCCCTTTGGCCGGAATCATGATCAGTTTTCTCTTTAACACAGAAAATGACGAGAAAAGTCCGCTCGCACTTGGTAATTCTGACTTACTGTCGTTGGAGCCCTCTTTTGCCTCGCTCAGTCCCCTGGCGCTCGCCTTTTTAGCGGGATATAGTGTTGAATTTGTTTTCAGATTCATCGACCGAACCCTCGACCCACAAGAAGCCCAGTCTGCGCTAAATGCCTCAGCCTTACAAAATGCAAGCGCCAAAAAAAAACGCAAAAAAGGCGATAAAACAGTGATTAACAGAGCAAGCCCGCCGGAATGAACAACAGGTTATTAGAATATAATAGATTATTTTTATTAAAATTTAATAATATATTAATATTCAACCTAGATGATTGTCTTGTCCAAGGTTGATCGGAGCTGCCGTAACCTCTTTCCAAGCCCCCCCTTTTAAGGGTAACGGCAGCTTCGATTACATTCCCCCTGTCAAAGAATATATTTTTCCTCATTCACCCGAGTTTAACGAAAAAGTAAGGGAAATTGTTCAATCTTCCTTTTTGAGAAATTTCCTGTTCTAATTGCTATCAACTGAAGAGTTATTATCTTGCATCGCATAGAAGTCACAAAAGGCCAGCGTATCCTTTCAGTAGGCGAAGAAGGACAGTGTGCCTATATCGTCGAACAGGGCAGTGTTAGAATTGAAGATGCCGTTTCTGTGTTAAAGGAATATACGGTCGGCCCGGGCGAAATGTTCGGGGAATATGGCGTTATTCCTGATTCCCCCCATTATTGTGTTGCGACAGCGGAAGAAGACAGCTTGCTTCTGGTTGTACCGCTGGAGGAAATAGAAGAAAAAGCAAAACTTTCTGATCCGATGGTAAGCCTTTTTCTGAATTTCTTTATGGATCGGTGCCACAGCCTGACAGAGCGCCATTATCACGAGGGCAGCACTGAAAAGATAACCTCTCCGAACAGACGCTCCGTTCGAGACAAGGTCAATAAGAACCGTGACGAATTGGTGGAAATCTTCAAGACAAAAGAGGAATTGGAACGCGCTGTTGACCAAAATGAATTTGTTTTGCATTTCCAGCCGATCATTTCTCTAAGAGGCGGATTTACAGCCGGTTTTGAAGCCCTTGTAAGATGGGATCACCCGGACAGAGGACTACTGTCCCCATTTCACTTTATCGATATCGCAGAGCAAACCAACGCGATTGTCCCGCTGGGGGAATGGGTATTTGAAGAGGCCTGCCGCCATGTGGCCCCTTTCAACAAGATTGCCGCTGAAGGGGGAAGCCCTGAAATATTTGTCAGCATCAATATTTCAGCAAAACAATTTGCTGTTCCCGACATCGTTGATCGTTTCAAAAAGATGATCGCTAATACCAACGTCAACACGTCTCACGTTCAACTGGAAATCACTGAAAGCGTGCTGATGGAAGACACGACCCACGCAAAGGGTATTCTTCATCAAATCAAGGATTTGGGGTTTCAGCTTGTCCTGGATGATTTTGGCACGGGTTACTCAAGCCTGAATTACCTGCATCAATTTCCGATCGACAAACTGAAGATTGACCGCTCTTTTACCCACACGATGCTCAATGACGAAGACAGTTGCGAGATCGTTCGGGCCATTGCTGGCCTCGCCCACAACCTGAATATTGAAGTTGTCGCTGAAGGTATTGAAGAGCGTGAACAATTATCCCTATATCGAGATCTGGACTGCCATTATGGGCAAGGCTTCCTTATTTCCAAGCCCTTACCTGTCGAAAAAGTATATGAAATACTCGGCACCAGAATGGCCATCTAGCCCCACTTCACCAAACACCAGGGGTCAGCTCCTAAAAAACCCCGAGACGGCCGGGCCGGCCGGCGACTAAACCGGCTCTACGTCCCCTTGCTCCTGCATGGCATGGAAAGTAAGCGCATAACTGGCAAGCTCCCCGGCCTCAATTGCAATGCGCATTTCCTCCATAATATCCTGATAATAATGAAGATTGTGCCACGTAAGCAAAACAGAGCCGAGTATCTCTTTTGCTTTGAACAGATGATGCAAATACGCCCGCGAATAGTTCCGACAGGCCGGGCAACCACACATTTCATCCAGTGGTCTGGGGTCTTCCTGATGTCGGGCATTTCTCATATTCACGGTGCCAAAGCGCGTGAAGGCTTGCGCATTTCGGCCAGATCGCGTTGGCAGGACGCAATCAAACATATCGATGCCACGCATGACACCGCCCACCAGATCGTCCGGTTTTCCCACACCCATTAAATAACGGGGTTTATCCTGCGGCATATTCGGTGTTGTAAATTCGAGAGTACTGAACATCGCTTCCTGTCCCTCGCCCACCGCAAGACCACCAACGGCGTATCCTTCAAAACCGATATCCGTAAGGGCCTCAATGGATTCGTGACGTAAATCCTCATATACAGAGCCTTGGACAATACCGAACAAACCATAACCCGGACGGTTTTCAAACGCCTCTCTGGAGCGTTTCGCCCATCGCATAGATCGGCGCATACTCTCCGCGGCAACCTTATGGTCGGCCGGAAAAGGTGTGCATTCATCAAACGCCATCGTAATTGTGGCGTTTAGATCATTTTGAATTTCCATCGACCGCTCTGGCGTCAGCTCGAACCTTTTTCCGTCGATGTGAGATTTAAAAGTGACGCCGTTCTCATCCAATTTACGTAATTCATTCAACGACATTACCTGAAAACCACCGGAATCGGTCAGAATAGGGCGATCCCAATTCATGAATTTCTGCAGTCCGCCCAATTTTTTGACCCGTTCAGACCCGGGGCGTAACATCAAATGGTAGGTGTTACCAAGAAGGATATCGGCGCCGGTTTCCCGGACAGCCTCAGGGGTCATCCCTTTAACCGTCGCAACAGTGCCGACGGGCATAAAGGCAGGGGTTCTAATGTCGCCATGCGCAGTCGAGAGAGTGCCGCGCCGGGCAGCACCGTCCCGCGCATGAATATCAAATGAGAATTTTTTTTGTGTCATGATCTTGGATATAGCAGGGAAGTATCCCCATAGGAATAAAATCTGTATTTATGTTCGATTGCGTGAGCATACGCGTTCTGCATGGTTTCAAACCCGCAAAACGCAGAAACCAGCATGAACAATGTGGATTTCGGGAGGTGGAAATTAGTCATCAGGATATCCACCGCCTTGAACTTGTAGCCGGGCGTAATAAAAATGTCTGTCTCGCCTTTGAACGGATGAACATGACCTGTTTCATCAGCGGCGCTTTCCAGCAAACGAAGGGATGTTGTCCCAACACAGACAATACGGCCTCCCTCCTGCCGGCATTTATTTAATCGATCAGCGACCTGTTCCGTCAAAATACCATATTCAGCATGCATTTTATGATCGTCTGTATCATCCACCTTCACCGGTAGAAACGTGCCCGCACCAACATGCAAGGTCGTTGCAACACAGTCGACCCCTTTGTCCTTGATCCGCTGCAATAACTCTGGTGTAAAATGCAGGCCGGCAGTGGGCGCTGCCACCGCGCCTTCGTCTTTCGCAAAGATTGTTTGATAGTCTTGTTTGTCCTGCTCGTCCACGGCACGGATAGAGCCGATATAAGGCGGCAACGGGATTTCACCGAAAACCATCAGCTTTTCCATCAGCAAAGGTCCCGCTGCCGAAAATGCCAGAACCACTTCCCCGCCCTCCAGTTTTTGAGAAACCAGAGCCGTAAAGTCGTCTGAAAAACGAATGATGTCACCTGGCTTTAGCTTCTTTGCAGGCTTTGCAAAGGCATGCCAGGTATCCGAGGAAACGTTCTTGTGCAGCGTGACTTCAATTTTTGCTGTGCGGCGCGTTCCCCTCAAGCGGGCTGGAATGACCTTGGTATCATTGAACACGACCACGTCTGACGGTTTCAGAAAATCAGGAAGTTCGCCTACCAGATGATCCGATATTTCGTCACCAACGACAAGCAGCCGTGCGGCTTCGCGCGGCGTTACCGGACGATCAGCAATCAATTCCTCAGGAAGCGTAAAATCAAAGTCATCAACACGCATAACAATCCCTGCCCTTAAAACAGAAACGAACGGCTTCTCCGAAGAAAAGCCGTTCGCAGTAAACCCGCATAAGCCGAGGCTATTCAGTAACGTCTGCCGCTACCTTCATGCTTACGATTTTATCAGGATCCTGAACCGAACCGTTCATCATGCCATCGCCTTTTTTGATCGCATGAACATGTTCCATTCCTTCAACCACCTGACCCCAGATGCTGTACTGGCTATCCAGGTGTGGGGCTGGGCCAAACATGATGAAGAATTGGCTATCTGCACTGTTCGGGTCCGCAGCACGGGCCATTGAACAGGTTCCTTCCACATGCGCTTCACCAGAAAATTCAGCGTCCAGATTTTGACCGGATCCGCCAGTACCATTTCCTAAAGGGTCACCTGTTTGAGCCATAAAACCATCAATCACACGGTGAAAAACGATCCCGTCATAGAAACCTTCACGCGCCAGTGTTTTGATGCGAGACACGTGATTTGGCGCCAGATCCGGACGCAGTTCAATAACAACACGGCCATCTTTAAGTTCCAGATAGAGTGTGTTTTCAAGATCTGCTGACATAATATGCTCCTTTACACCTGCAGGGCAGGTTCCTTTTTAATTCGATTTATCCGCCAGGATCTTATCGACCCTGGTTACAATTTTTTCGGCCGTAGATTTCGACACAAATTTCGTAATATCCCCCCCCAGAAAGGCAATTTCCTTCACCAGACTGGACGCGATAAACTGATGTTGATCCGAGGCCATCAGGAAAACCGTTTCGATTTCGGAATTCAAACGACGGTTCATGCCCACCATCTGAAACTCATACTCGAAATCCGATACAGCACGCAGGCCCCGGATAATGATGCTTGCATTACAATCTTCTGCGAAATGCATCAACAGATTATTGAATGGTTTGACCTCAAAGTTCGTACCGGGAATTTCCCGTGTCATTTTTTCAACCATTGAAACCCTCTCTTCCACTGAAAAGAGAGGATTTTTCCCCGGGTTCATGGCAACACCAATCACCAGTGTATCAACAAGTTTGGAGGCACGTTTAATAATGTCATAGTGACCAAGTGTGATCGGATCAAATGTGCCGGGGTACAAACCAGTACGCTCAGTTGTCATCGGAGTTTCCTTCCAGATTTGCTATTTCTTGCGTTAGCTTTCTCTATTAGGCTCGTGATCGTCAGGAGCCCTCTTCCTCATTATTGTCTGATGGATCGGGTTCGCTGACGCCTTCACCGGTGTTTTCGATGACAGAACCTTCCACAAGGTTCTCATCCTCATCACCATCCTCGTCAGATTTTCCGTCTTCAAGCGCGGTTACAGATACAACCTGTTCCCCTTTTGCAGTCTTGAACAGGGTGACACCCTGCGTGTTCCGGCCAGCAATCCGAATATCCGAAATTGGTGTTCGGATCAACTTTCCGCCATTGGTAACCAGCATAATCTGATGTTCTGGGGTAATCGGCATCGTTGCAACAACCGGACCATTCCGATCCGATGTTTCGATGTTGATAATTCCCTGACCACCCCGGTTAGTAACCCGGTACTCATAGGCATTTGTCCGCTTACCAAATCCATTTTCTGTAATGGAAAGAAGGACTTCTTCTTTTTCATACAGTTCCCAGTAGCGGGCTTCATCCAGCCCGTTCAGGTCAGTCGGTGTGCCATCTTCATTAGCTGAACGACGGGCTTTCAGATAAATATCGCGTTGTTCTGTATCCAGATCCACATGACCCAGAATAGACACGCCAATAACGCTGTCACCTTCAGCAAGTCGCATCCCGCGGACACCACTTGAATCCCGTCCTTTAAACAGCCGAACATCAGTCGCCTGGAAGCGGATACATTTACCGCCCTTGGCCACCAGAAGAATATCAGAAGCTGAGGTACAGATCTGGACACCGATCAATTGATCATCAGAGTCCAGCTTCATGGCAATCTTGCCGTTAGATTTAACGTTTGAGAAGTCACTTAACCGGTTACGACGGACATTACCCTTCGACGTGGCGAACATGACTTCCAGCTCGTTCCAGCTTTCCTCTTCCTCTGGCAGTGGCATCAGGGTCGAGATAACCTCCCCTTCTTCCAGTGGCAGAAGATTGATTATCGCTTTTCCAAGGCTTTGCGGCGTTCCAAGTGGCAGGCGATATACCTTCATTTTGTAAACCCGACCAAAGGACGAGAAGAACAAGACGGGTGTATGCGTATTCACCACAAAGACCTGAGTGACAAAATCCTCATCCCGGGTTTGCATACCCGCACGGCCCTTACCGCCCCGGCGCTGTGCCCGGTAGGTCGAAAGAGGAACCCGCTTGATATAGCCTTTATGACTGACGGTCAGGACCATATCTTCACGCTGGATCAGATCTTCGATATCATGCTCGAATTCGTTATCTTCGATCCGCGTTCGCCGTGGGGTCGCATATTTCTCTTTCATTTCCAGGAGTTCGTCCTGAATGATGCTGATCAATCGCGGACGGCTGGACAGGATATCAAGATAATCAACAATCTTGTCACCCAGCCCTTTTAATTCGTCGCCGATTTCATTCTGGCCAAGAGCCGTCAGACGCTGCAATCTAAGATCCAGAATTGCCCGTGCCTGAAATTCCGACAACTGATAAGTGCCGTCTTCATTGATCGGATATTCCGGATCATCCACAAGACGGATCAAGGCCTCAACAGAATTGGCTGGCCAACGCCGGCCCATCAACTCTGTCCGGGCAGTTACAGGATCCGGCGCCCCTCTGATTAACTTGATGATCTCATCAATATTTGCAACAGCAATGGCCAGACCAATCAAGACATGGGCCCGCTCTCTTGCCTTGCGCAAAAGATATTTCGTCCGGCGTGTGATCACTTCTTCACGGAAATCAAGGAACGCTACAAGCAGCTGCTTGAGGTTCATCAATTCTGGTTTTCCGCGATCAAGCGCCAGCATGTTCATACCGAAAGATGTCTGCAACGACGTAAAACGATAAAGTTGGTTCAGGACCACTTCTGGCATCACATCGCGTTTGATCTCGACGACAACGCGAACGCCGTGACGGTCAGACTCGTCGCGAAGGTCGCCAATACCTTCAACCTTCTTGGAGCGAACCAGATCAGCGATCTGTTCGACCAACCGTGACTTATTAACCTGATACGGTATTTCGCTGACGATCAAAGCCTGACGGTCTTTGCGAATTTCTTCGATATCCACCTTGGCGCGCATGATGACCGAACCACGTCCGGTGGTTAGTCCGCTTATGGAACCGGACCGACCCAGAATAACGCCGCCTGTTGGAAAATCAGGAGCGGGCACATATTCCAGCAATTCTTCTTCAGTGGTCTCCGGTTTGTTCAGCAGCGCAATCGACCCGTCGATCACTTCACCCAGATTATGAGGGGGGATATTTGTCGCCATACCGACCGCAATACCACCCGCACCGTTCACAAGCAGGTTTGGATAGCGCGCAGGAATAACAGACGGCTCCCGCTCGCTGTCGTCATAGTTATTGACGAAGTCCACGGTTTCCTTGTCGATATCATCGATCAGGCTTTCTGCAGCCTTTTCAAGGCGGGCTTCCGTATAACGCATTGCCGCCGCTTTATCACCATCCATCGAGCCAAAGTTACCTTGACCCTGAATGAGAGGCAGCCGCATGGAAAAGCTCTGAGCGAGGCGCACCATGGCGTCATAAATCGCACTATCACCATGCGGGTGATAACGACCCATGACATCACCGACCACACGTGCAGATTTTCTGAACTGCTTGTCGGAGGTGTAGCCATTTTCGTACATGGCATAAATAATGCGTCGATGCACTGGCTTCAGCCCGTCACGGGCATCTGGAAGCGCACGAGAGACGATCACACTCATTGCATAGTCCAGATAGGACTTACGCATTTCTTCTTCGATAGTGACCGGTACGATATCTTTATCGGATGGAGGCAGGGTAACGTCGTTCAAGGTAACATCCAGCTGTTGGACTGCTTCGGAATTCCCCCCGGAAACAGCAAATCACTTACTTTGTTTCACTTGGCTTCTCATGAGTCCAAGCACCCTTCCGTTCTACAAGAAACTGATGCTATGTGCAACCTATTGCATCTGCGAAACAAACGGTAATTTTACAGGCCGTCACCAAACACTCAAAACGGTGAACTTCGGGTGACGTAAAGACTCGTATTTTCTCTTTTTATCCATTTATTTCTATCGTTTACCGAGTATTATACTTTATATCAGATTAAGTTAATTTAATATCTTTAGAATCGAACGAACAGGAAACAGGCATGGGCAAAAAATTAGGCATTCTTGTTATTCACGGCATTGGTTCACAGGATGATGAGCATTTTGCGGATGGCATGATACAAGAAATCAAAGACCACTTGAAAGGCTTGGGCAAGAACACGGATCAGATCGCGTTTCAACCCATCTATTGGGCAGATATTCTAATTGATCGTCAACGAGACTACCTCCAACGGGCTCGCCAGCAGGAGAATCTAAACTTGATGGCGATCCGACATTTCGTTGTTTCTGTTTTGGGAGACGCGGTTGCCTACCAACGGAGAGGCAAAAAAGAAACGTCCACCTATACGGCCATCCACTCAACTGTTCGGGCAGCTGTTCGGACCTTGTTAACAGATAAACTGGGGTCGGAAGAAGCCCCACTGATCGTGATGGCGCACTCGCTGGGCGGGCATATAATGTCGAATTACATTTGGGATATGCAGGAATTGATCAGGAATAATGAACCCCTTCCCGTTGATACTGATTTCGAGCAGTTTAAAACGCTGGCGGGAATTATAACCTTTGGATGCAACATCCCTCTCTTCACATTTACCCACCAGAACCCTCAGCCTATTGATTTTCCACCGGATACGTTATCAAACGATTTAAAGTCAATTGCAAAATGGATGAATTACTATGATCCGGAGGATGTTCTCGCTTATCCCCTTAAAGCCATCAGCCCGGCCTATAATCTGGACGTCATAGAAGAGCACGAAATTGAAGTAGGCGGCTTCTTCACGTCGTGGAACCCACTGAGCCATACAAAATACTGGACCGATAACAGCTTCACGAAACCAGCAGCCCGCTACATCGCCAGGTTTTTATAAGAAAACCGGCCAACTACTGACGCCAGAAACGAGGCGTCAGGAAAATCAGGAGGGTAAAAACTTCAAGACGGCCCAGAACCATTTCCACGGCCAAAATCCACTTCACTGCAGGATCCAGCGCAGAAAAGTTCCCGGCAGGACCAATCTGAGTACCAATCCCTGGCCCGACATTGGCAAGAGCCGATGCCGACGCGCTGACTGCAGTATCAAAATCCAAGCCGAACGGCATCAGCATGAAGGCAAAAACAACGAACGATGCGACAAAGACAAAAACGAAACTGGCGACACCGACAAACACGTCATCCGTGATTTTTTTTCCGTCATATTTTTCTGTGAAAATACCGTTAGGGTAAATCTGTTTGCGAATGATCTGACGCACCATTTTTGCACTGACGATAAACCGCATAATTTTAATGCCGCCTGATGTTGATCCCGTGCATCCGCCCATGAAAATCAGAAAAAAGAAAACCATCAGTGAGAAACTGCCCCACCCTGAATAGTCAGAAATGGCATATCCAGTTGTGGTTACAATAGAAATGACATTAAACCCTGCATGAAGCAAGGCATCCCCCACTGGCTCATCTTTCGCAACGACCAACCAGGTGGTCAAGACAGCAATCACAACGACCAGGCCGATGGTATAAATCCGCACCTGCTCGCTACCAAACTGGCGTTTTCTCACAGCCCGGATATACCAGAGGAACGGAATACTGCCTAAATACATAAAAACAATGCAGGTAACATAAATCACTGGATTATCAAAATAACCCATCGAGGCGTCATGGGTGGAAAATCCCCCCGTGCTAACCGTTGTCAGCGCATGGGCGATTGCATCAAATCCCGTCATGCCGCCAGCCAGATAGGCCAGAACACATAAAACCGTTAGGCCCAGATAAAAATAAAGGGTGGTGGAGGCCAACTTTGCCGCTGAGGGAAGTTCCTTTTCAGATGATTCAGAGCTTTCAGTCCTAAAAAGCTGCATCCCGCCGATCCCCAGAAACGGCAGCATCGCAATTGCCGTAACAACGATACCAATTCCGCCCAGCCATTGCAGGAAAGCACGCCACATCAAAATACTATGGGGCATCTCATCCAGCCCGACAAGGACCGTCGCCCCCGTGGTAGTGATGCCAGACGCCGCTTCAAACACTGAATCTTCCAGCGCCATGCCATACATCCAAAAAGGCAACGCTGCTGCCGCCACCAAGGTCACCCAGATTGACGCTGTCAGGACAAAGGTTTGTTTATGGGTAAATGTGATCGCTGATCCACGGGAGGCCAGCATCAACCCGACACCCAAGAATATGATGAAAGCAAATGCCTTCACAAAGGGCAAATCAGCGCCAGTATTCAACAGCTCGATAACAAGCAGAGGCAGGGAAATAATGGCAAGAACAGCGCCGTTCACAAAAAGTATCGGTCTCATTCAAGATATAGTTGAAACCCGCCATCTCAAAATCCAGATGGGCATACAGGTTTCAGCGCATTCCCCTTTTGACAAACTCAGTCGGATTTATGCGCTTTGACGTGCTTAAGGTCAACGGCTTTCTATGCTTGCCCGGAAAGCATTACAGGGCGGCACTGTCCAATGACAGATGGGCCGCAGATCTTTCCTCGGCGCGGGAGGATGGTTTTACAACGCGGTTTGCAACCATCCGGCCATATAACTGACGGATGATATTGCTGGCGGTTTTTTCAAACAGAAACGGAAAAAGAGAATGCATGAACGCACAGAGAGTTGCAAGCAGCAACCAGCCACCAAATCCGGCAGACATCTGCATATGCTCCAAATATGTCTCGTTCACTGATTTTGGATGATCCAAAAATAAGGCTTTGACTGACATGACCACTCCACTCAATTCATTCTGTTCTCAACTCAATGACTGTAGATTAGATCTAATTTCAGAGAATTTTGTTCCAAAATTCGCGTTATATGCTAAAATATCGACACTTTTATTTCGAATTTGAAAAATTTATGAGATATTTGTTTCATGGATGACATAGACAGAAAGATTTTGTTCCACCTTCAACAAGACGCCCGGATTTCCGCCGCAGACCTTTCTGAAAGCGTCGGCTGCTCCCGCACTGCCTGCTGGAGGCGGATCAAATCGTTAGAGGAAACAGGGTTTATAAAACGCCATGTTGTGCTTGTAGATCGAGAAAAAATCGGGGTTCCGGTAACGGTTTTTGTCAATATCAAAACCAGCGAGCATGACCCTGAATGGCTTGAAAAATTTGCGTCCATCGTTGATCGTTTTCCGGAAATAACCGAATTCTACCGCATGAGCGGAGACGTTGATTATCTTCTGAAAGTCGTGGTTCCCGATATCGCTGCCTATGATACGTTTTACAGACGCCTTATTCAGTCCGTCACCTTATCCGACGTCAGTTCCAATTTCGCAATGGAAGAGATAAAATTTACGACTGCCCTTCCGGTATAGGGAGCATCACCTTTTTCTCAAACGCATTGGGAAAGAACAGCTGTTCACCCTGCAATCGATAGCGACCGATCAACCCTTGTCCTTTTTCACTCACCAGCCAGTCTTGAAGCTTAATTGCCAGATCTATTTTTGTGTGCGGGTGCCGATCCGGGTTTACAGGAATAAAAGCATATTGATTAAACAGGATGGTATCGCCAAAGAATAAAATTTTCAGTGTCCGTTTGTTTTTGAAATTTAGCCAGCTTGCCCGGTCTGCAAGGATGTATCCGTCCATTGCACTTGCCGTATTCAAACTCGCCCCCATCCCGGAACCGGTGGCCCGGTACCAGTCTCCTTCAAGTTTCTCGGATGTAATTCCCGCCATTCGCCAGATGGACAACTCTTTGCGGTTAGTACCACTGTCGTCACCACGACTGATAAACACAGCTTCATTTCGAGCAATTTTCTGAAAAGCGGCCGTTATTGACTTTGACAACGGGATATCCAGCCTATCGGTTTCCGGTCCGATTAGCACAAAATCATTATACATGATCTCTGTCCGATGGGTGCCGTATCCTGCTCTGATAAATTTCTCTTCTGCCGCTTTGGAATGCACCAGTATCGCATCCACATCCCCGGCTCTGCCAAGTTTAAGGGCCTGTCCGGTCCCAACCACAAGCATATGAACATCCAGGTTCAGATCTTTTTTAATTTCAGGAATGAGGACTTCAGACAACCCTGAGTTATGAAATGAGGTTGTTACCGCCAATTTCAGGTCATCTGCGAAAGCCAGAGTCGAAAACACCCCTGTCGAAAAAATCAGAACAAAAACCAGTAACTTCGACAAAAACGATATCATACCAATATTCCCCCTTTCAAGAATACTGACGCTTCCTTCGTATCTGGGCCTCCGAAGAATGCGGCAGCTTCAGATTTTTCTTTCAGCTTTCCATGATGCAAAAATAAAACCTCTGTCGCCAGTCTTTTCGCCTGCCCCACGTCATGGGTCGCCATTACTATTTTGGTGCCCTCTTCCATCGCTCCCTGCACAAGTCCCTCAATCGCCAATGTGGATGCGCCATCCAGATTGGCAGTGGGTTCATCCAAAAACAACAGGCTCGGACGGGTAATCAAGGCGCGCGCCGCGGCAAGCTTTTGCTTTTCTCCTCCTGAAAGAACATCGGCTTTCTGATGCATAACAGATAACAAGCCTACTTTTTCCAACCAGGTTTCAGCTTTTCTTAAAGCGCTCCGTCGCGGAACATCCCTGATTTTCAAAGGATATAAAATATTTTCCAAAACTGACCGGCGCATGATTGTCGGACTTTGAAAAACGAAGGATTGCTGTTTCTGCGCAGATACAGAACTATCCTGCCAGTCGATCACCCCACTTCTGGGGCGCTCCAATCCATGCAGCAGTCTTAGCAAGGTTGTCTTACCGGAACCATTGGGACCCATTAAAATGGTACATCCCTCCCCCTCAATGACCAGATCAATCGGGCCGATCAGGATCTCCTTTTTACGGCCCACCGTCACAGCCCGCATTGCGACAGGAAACAAACTGGTCATTACCACGTTCCTTCTCTTTCCGTGCGGGACAAAACATGAATGCTGATATTCACAAGGACCGCAAGCAGAATCAAAATAATCCCAAGCCCCAATGCTAATGGGAAATCTCCCTTGCCAACTTCCAGCGCAATGGCCGTTGTCAGAACACGAGTGAGATGATCAATGTTCCCGCCGACAATCATGATTGCACCAATTTCACCAATAGCCCGCCCAAAGCCTGTTAATGTCGCTGTCAGCAAAGCCCGTCGGCCATCCCATAGAAGAGCGGTCATGCGCTGCAGTTTGGAGGTGTGCAGCGAGATCAGTAGATCATGATATTGAAACCACAACTCACGCAGTGACTGATGGGTCAAGGATGCGATAATGGGCGTAACAATAATAACTTGCGCAATAATCATCGCGGTCGGTGAAAAGAGAAGGTTCAAGACACCCAACGGACCGGAGCGAGAAAGAAGCAGATAAACTACCAGTCCGACAACCACTGGGGGCAACCCCATAAGCGCGTTGAGCAAGGCGATCGCCAATCGCCGGTATCGGAAGCGGGACACCGCAAGCCAGGCACCAAACGGAAGACCCAGCGCCGCAGACAGAATGACCGCAGAAAAGGACACTTGTAATGACCGCAAAGAAATTTCGACAAGGTTGGAATCGAATGACCAAAGAAGCCTGAAAGCCTCAAATACGCCCGCCATTAGATCGTTCATGTCTGTTCGTCTACTCCCTCGTTCATTCTTTGCCTAATGCAGTTTGAGCCAAGAAGCAATCCCACGAACGACACGAAAGTGACGGTTAGAGAAGATTTATCGGCGCAATCAAATCATTTTGCTCCTGTTCTCAGTGCTAGTTATAGTGTGCTTATAAGAAAAAAATAATATTACCTTCAATAGAAGGCCACACTGTCATAACGGGAGGGTTCACATGGCAGAGACTGAGACTACACAAAATAACCCGAACCATATAGAGACGGATTATGAAGTCGGACAGGACAATGTAAACCTTTTTGGTCTCGATATTCATAATCCGGTTTTCATGGTATCTGGCTTATCCATCATTGCCTTTGTTTTGATCGCGTTGATGTTTCAGGCAGAAGCAACCGAATTTTTTGGTTGGTTGCGCCCCTTTTTAACCTCAACATTTGACTGGTTTTTCCTGAGCGCTGCCAACATCTTTGTTATTTTCTGTCTGATACTCATGGTGACCCCCCTCGGCGGCATCCGTCTGGGCGGAAAAGAAGCCTCTGCCGAATATAGTTATCTTGGTTGGTTCGCCATGCTGTTTGCTGCTGGAATGGGGATCGGCCTGATGTTTTTTGGTGTGTCAGAACCAATGTCCCATTATGGCTCTGCAATTGGCGGGACTACTGTTGAAAACGGCGTCAGAACAGACTGGGCCCCGTTGGGTGCTGCGGCAGCGGATCATGCCGAAGCCTTAAAGCTGGGTATGGCGGCCACTATCTTCCATTGGGCGCTTCACCCTTGGGCCATCTATGCTGTTGTTGCTCTTTCCCTGGCCTTCTTTACTTTTAATCGGGGCTTGCCCCTTACCTTGCGGTCAGCTTTCCACCCTCTTTTGGGAGAACGTGTCTGGGGTTGGCCCGGACATGTAATTGACACTTTGGCCGTTTTTGCCACCCTCTTTGGCCTGGCAACCTCTCTTGGTTTTGGAACGGAACAGGCTCTTGCCGGCTTCAACTTCCTGTTCGGTTGGGGAACCGGCAATATGGCCAAGGTTATCCTGATTACGTTCATTACCACCCTTGCGCTGATATCAGTGCTGCGCGGGCTTGATGGAGGCGTGAAGATTTTATCGGAAATCAATATTGGAATTGCTGCACTCCTGTTGCTTTTCATTATTGTCGTAGGACCGACCGCAACCATTTTCTCCACCATTTGGGATGGTAGTATTGCTTATCTCACCGAGTTGGTTCCTCTGTCCATGCCGTTTGGACGCGAAGATTCAAACTTCACACAAGGTTGGACATCCTTTTATTGGGCGTGGTGGATCTCCTGGTCACCTTTTGTTGGCATGTTCATTGCCCGAGTTTCAAAAGGCCGGACCGTTCGCGAGTTTGTCTTTTGCGTCATAATCATTCCAACATTGGTAACTATGGTCTGGATGGGAGCGTTCGGCGGAACCGCCATTGCGCAGGTATTTGCGGATGCCACAGCTCCGGTTAAGGATGCGGCCCTTGAACTTAAACTCTTTGAAATGCTGAAACCCTTGCCGCTTACAGCCATTTCATCCTTCGTTGGTATTATTCTGGTGCTCGTTTTCTTTGTCACTTCTTCTGATTCAGGATCCCTTGTAATCGACACGATCACAGCGGGTGGTAAAACAGATGCCCCTGTCTCGCAGCGGGTCTTCTGGTGCTCATTTGAAGGGCTGGTTGCTGCAACCCTGCTGCTGGTCGGCGGAACAGAGGCCCTCACGGCGTTGCAAGCAATGTCCGTGTCGACCGGGTTTCCCTTTACCATCGTTTTACTCCTCATGTGCATCAGCCTGTTTATCGGACTGAAAAACGCACTGAAAGATTAACTGGCACTTGTGAGGCCGGTATTCCGGCCTCACATCCATTAGCCCTATTGCCAATCTACCCCCTTTTATATATCCCGACCGAAAAACGCAGGATTGATTGCTATCCATCAATCGCGTAGTCTGCCCCGCAATAATGATCCCTAATTGGGAGGATAAAAGGTATGACGTTACAAAAACCAACAAAATTCACGCGCCGGCTTGCGCTCAGTGCAATGGCAGGTCTTGTTGCCCTGACAGGCTTTTCCAGCGCGGCACTGGCAGATGACAAAATCACAATTGGGGCGCTCCGCTTCACTTCGCATTCTCCTTCCTTTATCGCGTTTGAAAAAGGTTATTTCAAAGAAGAAGGACTGGATGTAGAGCTAAAATTCTTTCAGGCCGCCCAGCCAGTTGCCGTTGCAATTGCGACAGGCGCCGTTGATTTTGGTGTCACTGCCCTGACCGGTGGCTTTTTCAGTCTTGCTGACAAAGGCGCCGTTAAAGTAATCGGCGGCCTGATGTCAGAGAAAAAAGGAACACCCGGCAACACTATTCTTGTTTCAAACAAGGCATTTGACGCTGGCGTTAAAAGCCCTGCTGATCTGAAGGGTAAAAGCTGGGCGATGACCCAACAAGGCTCATCCTTTCATTACATGGCGGGTATCATCGCAGAGAATAACGGTTTCTCAGCCTCTGACATGACATTGCGGCCCTTGCAGAATGTAGGCGCCATGATCGGTGCCTTGAAGTCTGGTCAGGTTGATGGCATGGCGATTGTTCCGCATATCGCTTCTGGCCTTGCAAAAGGTGGCGCTGCCAAGATAATCGGTAAAATTCAGGACATCAGCGATTATCAGGTTACAACCATCTTTACGTCGACTAAAAACACGACAGACAACAAAGATATCGTGAAACGTTTCTTGAAAGCTTATTCACGCGGTATCGCTGATTATCAGGCTGTTATGCTAAATCAAGACAAGGACCCTGCAGCCACGGAAGCAATGGTCGATCTGATCCACAAATATGTGTATGCCAGTCGTCCCCGTGAAAAAGCAGCTCCTTCCATTAAGGCAGGCGCTGTTTACCTGAACGAAGGCGCTGCGCTCAACGTGAAAAACGTGGCGGCTCAACTTGCCTGGTTCCAGAAAAACAAACTGGCCCCTGCGAGCCTGACATTAGACAAAATGGTCGATACAAGTTTTGTCAAAACAATCGATTAAGTAGATGTACCGGGCGGGTCATATTGATCCGCCCCTTATTTTCCGAGGCCTCCGATGGATTTGCATCTGAAACAGATTTCCCACACCTATGATGAAACAGAAGTTCTAAAAGACATTGATTTTCGAATTCCGTCAGGAGAAATCGTCTGCCTGATCGGTCCAAGTGGATGCGGCAAGTCAACGCTTCTTCGCTTTATCGGAGGCCTCGAACGTCCTAAGTCCGGCACGGTCATTCAAATTGGTGACCCTCCTGCTGAAAGCCTTAACCCCCTCACTTATATTTTTCAGGATTTTGCGCTTCTTCCGTGGCGCAGTGTCAGGGGAAACATCTCATTGGTGCTGGAAGATCACGGCATCAAAGGACATAAGGCCAATGAAATTATCACGGACGTCCTTGCGCGAACAAAACTTTCAGATTTTTCCGAGGCGCTTCCCAAGCAACTTTCCGGTGGCATGAAGCAACGGGTCGCCATCGCCCGCGCACTGGCCGTTAAGCCTGCCTGCCTGCTTATGGATGAACCTTTATCAGCACTTGATAGTCAAACCCGCGAGCTGTTGATGGATGATCTTGTCGAGTTATGGCTGAAAGAAAAATATACAGCCTGTTACGTCACCCATAACCTGAACGAAGCCGTTCGGCTGGGGCATAAGGTGATTGTCCTTTCAAGGCGCCCCGGCTGTATCCGCGAAATTGTCGAAATTGATGTTCCATTGGAAGAACGCCTGGATAACCCGATCAAATTAAAAGAAAAACAAGACTATCTTTGGTCCCTGATGAGGGATGAAGCCAAGGCAGCGGACGAGGAGCTTGCGCATGTCTGAAGGTAAACCGGTTCCTTACCGTGGGGGCGGCTTTTCGCCGAAACCAATGCGCGCCGTTGCCCCTGTGGTGTTTGTTTTTCTCATCGGCTTTTGGGAGATGGGCAGTCGTTCCGGCTGGATCAGCCCCCTCGTTCTGCCCGCCCCCTCCGAAGCTTTTAACGCCTTTATGGAGCTTTTTCACTCAGGCTTGCTGGCGCAGCACATGTCCGCGTCGTTGCAGCGTTTGATTGTCGGATGGATTTCAGGCTCGTTACTCGGTCTGGCCTTCGGATTAGCTGCCGGATTATTTAGTCTTGCGCGCGGCGGTATCGTACCGCTTGTCGCAGCCATTTTCCCGATCCCGAAAATTGCTCTATTGCCGCTTTTTATCATCTGGTTTGGTATCGGGGAGGAATCCAAGATTGCAACCATTCTGTTCGGGACTTTTTTTCCGACAGTTATTGCCGTTTATGGCGGGGTTGACAATGTGGACCGCGGACTGATCAGAATGGGCCAATCCTTTAACCTGAGCTGGTGGTCGATTGTTTGGAAAATCATCTTGCCTGGTGCAATGCCCGCCATTTTATCGGGCTTCCGTATTTCCGCATCGATCGGCATTATCCTGCTGGTTGCTGCTGAAATGATCGGTGCTGAATATGGGATTGGTGCCTATATTCTTCTGGCAGGAAATCTGATGGCGCTGGACCAGCTTGTTGCAGGCGTGACCATTCTTTCCGTTCTTGGTCTGTCTGTTAGCTGGCTGATCGGGCGCGCGGAGCGGTTTTTGCTTCGCTGGCGTATTTGAAAATTCGCTTGCGCTCTCAGTGCTTCTAAACTAGTGAAAATGCCAGATAAAGACTGTAAATTCAGAAGAACGGCTTGAATGACTATGCGCGTACTCTATGTCGGCAATTTTAATGAAAAAGCAAATGGTGGCCTGTTTTACGATTCCAATCGGAAACTGGCGAACGGCTTTATTCGGAACGGCCATCAGGTATATCAATTTAGTGATCGCGACATTGCCCGGTCTTCAAGCTGGTTCGAGTCTCGGAAATTCGGAATATTGCCGGCAAATAAGCGGCTTTTTGAAACGGCCCAGAATTTTTGGCCCGACTTGATCATCATTGGTCATTCGCAACAGATCTTTACCAAAACCTTGAAAAAGATCAAAAAAGCCCTGCCCCATGTTAAAATCATCGTCCGTAATGTGGATGCAATCTGGCATCAGGATAACGTGGACCGGATCATGTCCCGCGTTGATGTTGTTGATGCCGTCTTCATTACGACAGCAGGCGAAAAACTTCGCCAGTTTGCCCGCAAAAACAACGTAGTCAGTTTTTTCCCAAACGTCATGGACAAAACGGTAGATAGTGGCCAAAGCTTTAATAATCCGGATCCTGAATACCGTTTATTCTACGGCATGGGGAATGCCCGTGAAGGAACGGAACGCCATCAGGTAGCCAGTCGTCTCCTCAATCATTTTCCGGAAGGGTCGACAAAGATCCTCGGGATCAATGGGGTTCCGCCCGTGAACGGGATCACCTATCAGAACCTCATCGCCAATGCCCGAATGGGCCTGAACCTCAGTCAGGGCGAAGGGCTGGATGATCCTTATTACAGTTCAGACAGAATGGCCCATTATATGGGCAACGGGTTGATGACCCTGATCCATCGCAGAACACAGTTCGACAAAATTTTCAAAGATGAAGAAATGGCGTTCTATGAAGATTTCGACGATTTGATCAAAAAAATTGAATATTTCAACCTTCACGACGACGAAGCCCGGGAAATTGCCCAAAAGGGTTGGCAGAGGAGCCATGAGATATTCGACGCGCAGCGTGTGGCCAAATATCTGGTTGAAGTAACCTTCCGCGAACCATTAAGCGAAGAATACGACTGGCCAACGGAATTATTCACTGTCTGATCCATCAAGCCCCGAAACAGTATTTTCTGTATCCTTCATCACTGGTGGTTTTTAAACAAACGCCTATATGGAGGGGAATATACACAATTTTGTCGGGAATGCATGTTATGGGGAAAATCACCCTCGTCGCCTTTGGTTTGTTCTTCAGTTTCGTCTTCGCTCTCAACGCAAAGGCCATGGATTATGGGATTATTTATCAGGATGCTGCGATCAGCAATGCTGTGATTTCACCCGTAAAAGGCGATCCAGATGGCAAAGCAATCCTTCGGTTTAATCTGAAAAATACGGCGGTTGATCAACTGATTATCATGGGGGTAACCGGCAGCCTTCATGACGGCTCGAAAATCATGGCCCGCATGGCTCCTCAAAAATTTGTAGAACTGGACTCGCTTTCATTGCTCAGTGAAGAAGCACTTAACATGAAAGAGGCGCATATCTATATCGAGCTGGAAAATATGAAACTACCCACAGGAAAGAGTAATCTTGTCGACCTTTCCCTTATTTTAACCACCGGAGAAATGCCGTTCAAAGCTCGTCTGGTCAACATTACGAATTAATACCTTCAAATCCTGTTTGACAGACGAACAGCCCGGCAATTATGGTGTTCCGGCATTTCTTGTATGCACCCTATCCGCGGAAAAGGCTTTGCCTGACAAGAATATTCTGGAAATAAAAACCAATCATACGGTTTCTGTACGTTCGGCGGATACGGCATAAAGGGAAATTCGTATGCAATCACTTAACGATGCGTCAATCGTCAGCCTATCGGCGTCTGAAAAACTCTCCAGCCTCGATCTGCGCACCGAGTTTAAATTAAAAGCAGAACAGCTTCTTCAAGACTATTACGATGGTGCTGAAACAGCTCTTGAAGACTTCCGTCTCTTTCATCCTGCCAGTGACAAACCTGATTTTACTCCACAGCTTTTAGATGCCCGGCAAGTTATCATGTTGCAAAGTATGCGGGACCAGAAATTATCCCTGGAATGGTTGAAGAAGCAAGCCAAGAAACTTCTCAAATCTGTAAAATCAAAGGATCCTGTAGCGACTTTACGATTTGAGAACACCCATCCAAAAGTCATTCAAAAACAACGCCCCCTGGATCAATTGACCCTTGCCGATGCGCACCATGTTCTTGCTTTGGAAAATGGATTTCCCAGCTGGCCAAGATTAAAATCACATCTTTCCCAAATGAAGGCCGCAGCCCGAAAAATAGAAAGCGGGGCGCCACTGGATACATCCAGAACCCTGCATATTCGATGCGGGAATGACATTAAACCAGCCCTTACAGAAGCAAATTTGGTCGGCCCGTTTCTTGAAGTCATAAACCCCTTCACGATTGGACCGGTTCTCCCAGATCGACTGGCACCCGCATCCCTTTCCCAAAGAAGCCGCTTTATCAAAACGTTTCTCGGGCCTTATCTGGATGAGAAACGCCTTGACAACACGACGCGCTCCTTGATCGACGAGGAGCAAACCCTTAGAAATCTTGGCGATCAGTATGACGAGGTTGTCCTGTGGTTCGAGCATGATGCCTATGACCAGCTGTGTCTGGCTTATATCCTTCATCATATGGCACAAAAGTGTCCGAACCTTCCGTTTCGACTTAGTCTGGTACAGGTCGATCGATTTCCCGGGATCAAACGGTTTGTCGGCATCGGTCAAATTGGCCAGCCGGAAGGTTTCGCCCTTCTTTTTTCACAACGAATGCCCGTAACACCGCCGATGATTTCATTCGGGGCCACTGTTTGGGAGGCCGTTACTAACCCCGCGCCAGACGCCCTTTGGGCGCTGATTAAAGAGGAGAACGCCCCTCTTCCCCTGTTGCAAAATGCGTGTCAAAGATTTTTAGCTGAACTGCCTTCGTCAAAAAACGGGCTGGGGCTAACAGAAAATTTGGCTTTGGAAATTATCGCTGAAGAAGAAGCAATTCTTGCCCGCCGTGTTTTTCTGATCCTGATTGCGGATCGGGACCCTCAACCTTATCACGGTGATATCATGTTTTTTGCGGTTCTTGACGCATTATGTACCGCGAAAGAACCGGCTCTGAAGCATGTTGGCAAAATCAGCAACGCCAGCGGTCCGGGCTTGGACATTCTGTCCTTGACAGATTTTGGCAAACAACTTCTGTCTGGCGAGGCAAACTGGTTGAACGCAAACCCCACAGACAAATGGGTTGGCGGTGTTCATATCAGCAGTCAACATGAACAAAACTGGCGATATCAAGACAGAGAAATCGGGCCAGTTCTGGTCTAGGGGTTGCAAAAAAAGAACGGCCGGTCCAAAACTACCAAACACTAAAAAAAGGAAACGACCGGCCGTGCTAACACTTATAAAAAACGCCAACCTGTATACGCCCAAGCCGCTTGGGACACGTGATATTCTGATCGCCAACTCGAAAATTGCCGCGATCGAGGCTGATCTTACACTTAACGGTCTTCCGAACCTGAAAGTGATTGATGCGAAAAACAGGATTGTCACACCGGGTCTTGTCGACGGTCATGTACATTTGATTGGCGGTGGCGGCGAAGGAGGATTTGCCTCTCGCACCCCAGAAGCCAACCTGAGTGATCTTGTAAAGGGAGGCGTAACCACCGTTGTCGGCCTGCTTGGTACAGATTGCCTAACCCGACATGTTGGAAGCCTGTTTGCCAAAACCAAAGCATTGAATGTTGAAGGTATTACCGCGTTTATGCTGACAGGTGGATATCCGGTTCCAAGCCCGGTTGCCACTGTTGGCATTCGCGAGGATATTGTGTTCATGGACCCGGTGATCGGCTTGAAAATTGCCATTAATGACCACCGTTCTTCCCATCCTTCCGTCCACGAACTGGCACGCGTATCCAGTGAAGCAAGAACAGCTGGTCTGACTGCAGATAAAGCGGGGTGTATCGTTGTTCACATGGGTGGGGGCAAAAAGAATTTCGACTTATTGAACGCTGTCCTTGAGGAAACCGATATTCCTATTCGGCAATTCATCCCAACCCATGTTAATCGCCACACCGCCTTGTATGAACAGGCTTTGGAATGGACAAAAAAAGGCGGGTTCATTGATTTAACTGCTGGTATCAACCCGGAACGCGGAGCCCGCGGCAGCAAAAAAGTAAGCGAAGCGATCGCTGAGTGTTACCGGGACGAATATGATATGAGCCGGATTTGTATTAGCTCAGATGCGAACGGATCGGTACCCGTCTTTGATGAGAATGGTGTATTGAGCGGGATTGGTGTCGCCGGATTTGACCCTTTGATGCAAGAATTCAGAGACATGGTCCAACGGGAGAAACTTTCTTTGGAAGACGCGCTTGTGCCTTTAACCTCTTCACCCGCGCAGTCCCTTGGCCTTAGCAAGAAGAAAGGATCTTTGGACGTCGGAAAAGACGCTGATCTTCTATTCCTCGATCAGGAGCTGATGCTTTCGACGGTTATCGCACAAGGCGAGACCCTGATGGATGACGGCGAAGTGAAAGCGTGGGGAACATTTGAAAAGCATTAGTCAACCGCACGGCCCTGCATCCATTGAATGACCCGTTCAACGGCCCATCTGCCCAGCCTGATCCTGGGTTGAACAATCCAGTAGTAGTCTCCTATTTCAACAGAAGCAGAGGAAAGCGGGGCGATCAAATGCCCTGCCTTTATACTCTCTGCCGCCATTCTTTTAGGGGCCAAAGCAAGTCCCAGCCCCTGTTCAGCGGCCCTTAAAACAAGATCAGATGACGTGTATCGCGGCCCTTTGTTTGGGTCGCGCAAGGAGACACCATGCTGCTCTGACCATAGAGGCCATGATATATTGGGGTCCCGATCATGTAATAACCTTATATTCTGAATTTCATCCAACGAGGTTGGAGTCCCCCATTTTCTCCAAAGATCTGGTGACACAACCGGAACAAATTCCTCGTCCATTAAAGCCATACAATCGACCTCGCGCCATGGTCCACGGCCCATTCGAACTGAAAAATCAGCACCAGCTTCAGAGGGTGTTTTCTGGCGCTGATCAATCAACACGGACACTTCAATATCAGGCTGTTTTTCTTCAAATTCGCCAAGCCGCGGCAAAAGCCACCGTATCGCAAAACTCGGCGTGGTTTCAATGACCACTGTGCGTTGGTCGGCGCGCTCCCTGATCGACTGAACAGAAGCCTGCAATCCGGAAAAATGGGCACTCGCCTCTTTCGCCAGCTTCTCCCCCTCAGGTGTAAAGATCAGCTTCCGGCGACCTTCGGCCTTTTCCAGAAGAGGCACCCCCATCCACGCTTCCAATTCGCGAATATGTCGGCTGACAGAGGAATGTGTGACACCCAGAACGCGCGCGGCCGCTCGCACACCGCCCGCTTCAAAAACAACGGAATAAGCATGCAGGTTATTAAGAGGTATCGATTTCATGGTCTAATAATTAAACCAAAAAACACATCTTTGAAACCACTAATAGTCCTATAGTTTTGATATCCTGTTTCCTTCATACAGTCAAAAATGGAGATTACAATGGGTTATATTGATAATGGGAAATGGCAAGGCCAGGCCGAAAAAAATTTTAAAAATGGTCACTTTATTCGAACAGATAGCCAATTCAGTCTTCCGCTTTCAAACGCGACCATCAATAGTCTGGCCCGTCACGAAGGCCGTTATATTTTGATTATATCGCAAAGCTGCCCCTGGTCTCACCGGGTCAGCCTGGTACGCGCCTTGAAAGGCCTGCAAAGGCGGTTACCCCTACTGGTCGCCGCGGGTCCAAGGCTTGAAGGATATGCATTACCGGATCAGGATGGAAAAGAAAAAATAGAGGGCAATATAAATCACATCCACGAACTTTATTCCAAAACGGATCCCACCTATTCCGGCAGGGCTACAGTACCTCTTCTTTATGATCTTGTTGATCAAAAAATTATTTGTAACGAGTCAAAGGTGCTTATGCGCGGGCTCGATAAGGTCGCGTCTGAAAAAAACTTTACTCTTTATCCTCCCGCACTGTCTGCCCGCATCAATAGCCTGAACGCCCGGATCTATAATGGACTTTCTAACGCGGTTTACCGGGCGGGTCTTGCACGTAGCCAGGCCGCCTACCGCGAAGCCGTTGATCACGTATTCAGCACGTTGGATTATTTAGAAGACCTGCTTGGCACCAATCCGTTTCTGTGTGGCAACCTACTTACAGAGAGCGATCTACAGTTGTTTGCCACTCTCGTACGATTTGATGCAGTCTACGCAACCCACTTTCGCTGCACCCGTCGGCGGCTGGCGGACTATCCGTTTCTATTTCCCTATGCCCGCAGAATTTTCAATCTGCCCGGCGTGTCAGACACAGTGAATTTTAACGCGATCCTGGAAGGGTATTACGTGAACGATGGCGATCATAACCCCCATAAAATCATTGCAGATTTACCGCTCGTAAACTGGACGGCTAACAGCAGGAAATCCACCAGTGATTTACCCTCGGTTTCCGCCCGGGATGGCCGAACGATCCCCTTGCCCACCTAATCAGATATTGTTGGACGTGATCGCAATCCCGGTGACAATAACCAGAAAACAAATTGCCCATAGCAGGATGGGGCCTGCGGGCCCTTTTAATTCAAGACCAACAACTTTCACGGAAACCGGGCCTTTGGTATTATTTTGAAAGATCACAACAATGCCGAAGGCCAATGCCGCTGCCATAGGCAATCCCGAGATCATTTCAAAATTTTTCAAGACATGAGCTTTCCATATCTCGGCACCAAAAACCAAATTTGCCAGCAAGCCGTATAAAACACTGCCCACCCCGGCAAAGAAAAGACCAAGAACAGCAATGGCAAGGCGTCCTTTTTGAACGCCACCATTGTCCTGTTCATCCTCATTTTTTTCCTCAGACATCATGGCCCCTCAGTAAAATAAACCGAAATTCGTTGCGCTTACCCCACCTTCCAGACAACTTGATGCTGGATGGTAAACCGACCCAGCTGATTTTTAATCCGGCTTTCAAGAACGCTGTTCTCCGGGTCGTTAAGTTCCACCTGAGCCACCATGCCAAGCGATGGATGATTGTCAACATGCACGTTATAGCCCTCGCAAAGTCCAGCCACGCTCGAAAGTTCTTGCATAAAGACCCTTCTGGTCGCGTCTGCGCGCAAAGCCGGTTTAAATATTTTCCCCACGCCTGTCAGTGGCATTTCGCCCAAAACATGAATTTCCGCTGGATTGGCGGCCCGTTCCGCGATCCGTTCTCGGGCGAAATCTTTTAATTCATCCTCTGTAACTGTGGCACCCGGTTTAAATTGAACATAGGCAATGGGCATTTCACCGGCATAAGAATCCGGTTTGCCCACCGCCGCCGCCAGCTCCACAGCCGGATGTTCGTGTAACGCTTCTTCAATCAATGAAGGGTCAATATTATGGCCGCTGCGAATAATCAGATCCTTGGCGCGTCCTGTTAACCAAATATAACCATCCTCATCTATGCGGCCTAGATCACCGGAATTTATCCAACCATCTCCCAGAAAAGCAGATCGATTGTGCACCTGTTGCACATATCCCGGCATGACGCATGTTCCGCGCATAACGATGACACCAATTTCATTCACGTCGGCTTCTCGACTTATCTCTCCGTTGTCATCCAGGATAACCGCCTTGACATTAACATAAGGCCCCCGAATACCCACGGAGCCAAAACGCACCTCGCCATCCCGCGGTTGCAAGGTGGTAAAGGATGTCACCTCCGTCATGCCATACCCTTCAAGCATGGGAACGCCTGTCTGTTCTGTAATCGCCTTCAAAACCTCGACAGGGGCGGCAGCACCGCCTGTCATCCCCGCTCGCAAAGAACTGATATCAGCGTCACCAACAGGAATATTCAAAAGCGCCGATAGCATGGTTGGCACAGCTCCCAGAATGGATACGCGATACTTGTCGACGATCCGCCAATAATTCCCGATGACCAGCGGATCACGAAAGCCCATTGGGCTTGGTATAACCAGCGAAACCCCCGCCATTAAGGGAACCAGTCCACTGACAATCGATCCGCTGATATGAAAAAGTGGCAGACCCGCGACCATAACATCCCGCTCGGAGACCCCCATCAAAAACCCGGTCGACGCCATTTGAATGAGTTGCATACGGTTGGTATGAGGGGCTAGCTTTGGAACCCCTGTTGTCCCTCCTGTATGATAATAACCAACAATATCATCCAGCTGCCTGGCTTCTTGACGATGGACATGATCCGCGGGCTGACGGGACAGCGCCTCATCAAAATCAAAAATTTTCAAACCGTCACATTCGGGGCCGCTGCCCAAAACGAAAACCGCTTTCAAACTTGGCAGATTACCGATCACATAAGACGCTTTTTGCCAGACCTCCTCATTTAGGGTCGATCCCGGAACCACCAGAATTGTTGCATTTGCCGCCTCGGCGATCCCCAGAATATGTTCAGGCTCCAGCAGAGGGTTTATGGCGTTCACAATACCTGCAGCTTCGGCACCAATCAGCGTATAGAAGGCCTGAAAAGAAAGTGGCAATAGATGACAAACGGTCTCTCCGGTTTCCAGTCCCGCCTCTATAAACATATTTGCCGCCTGGTTCGCGCCCTTCAGCAATTGATCAAAAGAAATCGATACCCCTTGCGCTAATGGATCACCGGGCGGCAAAGCTGTTAGCGCTGTTTTGGATCCGAAACGCTCCGCCGTTTGACAAAAAGCCTCGTAAATACTGTTCTTGGACAACCAAACATCTTCGGCCTGCCGTTCAAAGGCAACAACATCTTTCAGCCCTTCGAACGGGGCGGTTATTGGAGTGGGCATGTAGCGTTTCCTCTCATTTTTTTATTGGAAAAAGCCTAGCCAATTCGCCCAGAGGCTGAAAGAAAATAATGAATAGCGCCCCAGTTATTTCCTGATTTTCACGTTTGGGAATACGTGTAAAGCTGCATGACCCTACGTCAGACTTGATCAGCCTGCTGCGCTGTGACCCGGGTCACAGCAATACAACTTGCTTTCCGAGACATGGTTTCTTTACTGGCATAACCCCCGCCTGCCCCTTAACTGAAGGGGTCTAAAGACTTAAAACCTCAAGAAAAAAGGAAAACGTATGATTTCAAAAACTGTTAGTAGAATTTCCAGTGCGTGTGTTGGTTTGCTTGCTTTGGCTGCGGTTGCCAGTCCGGCTTATTCTGCTGAATATGCCATTGACCCCACCCACTCATTTGTCGAGTTTAAAACACAGCATCTGGGTTTCAGCTGGCTGGCTGGACGTTTCAACACAATCAGCGGCGTGTTGAACTATGATCCTGCTAAATCGGCGAACGACCAAAAAATCGTGATTGAAATTGATACGGCAAGTGTTGATACCAATTATGCAGAACGCGACAAGCATTTGCGCAGCGCAGATTTTCTGGATACCGAGAGATTTCCGACAGCCAAATTTGTCAGCACAGGATTTGATGGGGACGCAAACGGCGGCACCCTGACCGGTGACCTGACACTGCATGGCGTAACAAAGTCCATTTCTTTCGATATCAAGAAAATCGGTGAAGGCGATGACCCATGGGGCGGATACCGGGCTGGCTTTGAAGGCAGCTACGATCTTGTCCGAAAGGATTTTGATATGGGTTATAATCTTGGCCCTGCGGCTGAAGTTGTAAAGCTGGACCTCTATATCGAAGCAATTCGTCAGTAGCTGTCAGATCAGCTTAATGATGGAAGCATCATCAAAAGGCTATACGCCAGTGAGTAAAATTCTTCACTGGCTTATAGCCGCCTCAATACTCGGCCTTATTGGGCTCGGGTGGTGGATGGTCGGACTTAGTTACTATGATAAATGGTACCATCAAGGACTTGAACTGCATCGGTCAATCGGCAGCCTCGCACTCGCTTTGGCCAGCTTTTTCCTAATCTGGAAAATATTTGCTCCCAAGCCACCGCTGCAAAGAGAACTTTTATGGTATGAAATCATGGCGGCAAAAGTGGTGCATGGCCTATTACTTGTGGCCATGTTTTTGGCCCCAGCGAGCGGATATATCATCTCCACGTCAGCAGGCGCGTCATTTACCTTCTTTGGGTTATTTGATATCCCGGCGATATTTAAGGTTGCAAATTCTTCTCGGGATTTGGCTATTTCAGTGCATTATTTCGTAACATATGGCATCGGGATCATCGCACTTTTTCACGCCGGAGCGGCGCTGAAACACCAATTATTAGACGGACATAACACCTTAAAACGGATGCTGTGATCCTCCTGGTGCTGATCGGAAAGATGCAGTCTTTTCGATCAGCATGTTTTATGAAATTAAATTCAGTTTTCTCTATTTTGTTAACCGAATAGAGAAAAATATTGTTTATTCACCTAATCAAACTTGTTAACGTCCCCTTGGGGCGATAATACGGAGTAGATGTTTGAATGGTTTGGTGCCCTTCAGTTTCACAAGTAGCAAAAGCGTTTTCAGATTGGCAGTTGAACAGCTCTTCATCTGTTGAAGACGGCTTGGATTGCCTGCGTATCGGGCTCGCTCTCCCGCACCTGTCCTTTCATTTATATTCGACTGAAACAGAACAGATCCAAGCCCAATATCCTGTGACAGACGGTGAAAACACAGTTGCAGGACGGATTGATAAAACCTGCCCCCCCCTCGGTTGGCATGCAAACGAGGAAGCGGCAAACAAAATCAGTTATACTGCTAAACTGAGCCCTATTTATGTAACATCTTTTTCCATCAGATTACCTGACGGCAATGATCTAAGCACTCTAACCGAAGGCATAAAAACAATTTTTGAGATGGCGGCCCCCGCTCTCATTCAAAAACACCTGGCGGAAAACAGTGTTACCCCAGACCCCATTATTCTTCAGGAAGCCCTTGATGCCATTGACGACGGGTTCATCGTTTACGATTCTAATGAACAAATAGTCGCCTATAATTCGAAACAGAAAGACCTGTTTCCGTCTGTCGGGAAACATATCGAATTGGGTGCCACCTATACGGCATTACTCAATCTTCAAAAAAAGGCGGGACATCTGGATGCCGCCAGGACCGAAGGCGAAAAATGGATTAAAAAGCGGCAGCAACAGCTTAAAATGCATCGCCATCAGGAAGAGCAGAAGTTTATTGATGGCCGGACCATCCGCCTGACTCACTATCTCACAGACACAAACAAAACGGTTGCCGTTCGTTCTGATATCACTGAGCTGGTGGAAGAACGCGAAAAAGCAGTTCAGAATGAATTGTTGTTTCGCTCGCTCATAGAAAACGCCCCTATTCCCCTTCTCATTTCTGCTGACAATCAGTGCATTTACGCAAATTCCCATGCACACGAGATGTTTAAGGCCCAACAAACCTCGTTAATCGGGATGGATGTCTTCGACTTTTATGTCCAAAAAGAAGATCGGGAGAGCTTGTTTGAGTTATTGAATAATGGGATGACCAAGGTTACCCGGAAAATTAACCTCAAAACATTGAACGGTGACATCCTAACCGTAAACTGTTCCAGCGCGTATGTGAATTATCAGGGTAGGAATGCCATTATCTCATCACTGCTGGACATCACGGAAACCGATAAAACCCGACAGGCGCTGAAGCAAAGCGAAAAACAAAACCGCGACCTGCTTGAACTCGTCCCTGATGCCTTGATCGTTCAGGTCAATGGTATCACCCAATACGTCAATGATAGTGCTGTTCAGATTTTTGGCGCGTCTTCCAAGTCAGAAATGATCGGTTCAGACAGTCTGATCATATTGGATGATGAAGAGCGGGAAAAAGTAATCAATTTACGAAACAGCGCCCTTAAAGGGGAAAAACAGCCGTTTATTGAAACACGCCATAAACGGACAAATGGTGAAGTCTTCCAAACAGAGATGCATTCAAAGGCTGTGATCTGGAATGGCAAGCTGGGAACGATGAACATTATCAAGGACGTGTCCAAACGCCGGCAATACGAAACCAGCCTTATTCAAAAAGAAAAAGAAATGGCCCTGGCTCAGGAAACCGGTCATTTCGGACATTGGCGGGTCAAAATGTCCGACTTTTCTGTTTTCTGGTCAGATGAACTGTTCAGAATTCACGGTCTGGATCCTGATAAAGATATTTTGACCATCGAGCGGGCCATCAGTCTCGTCCTTGAAGAAGATCGGGATGCGATGAGATCCGCTATTTTAAAAACGGCCAAAACGGAACAGGTTCATGAATTCCAAACAAGGATTCACCTTGAAGATGGCAGCATTCGAGTGATGGCAGGATCAATGAGACCGGAATATGATGAAAAAGGAAATGTGGTCTCCGTCTTTGGAGTGTCTCAGGATATAACGGAAACACTTGCGTTGGAAAGCAGACTAAGGCAATCCCAGAAAATGGAAGCCGTTGGTCAGCTCACCGGTGGTGTGGCCCATGACTTTAACAATTTGCTCGCGGTTATTCAGGGGAACGCTGAATTACTGCTGGAAAGCAGCGAAAGTCTTACTGAACAATTGGTAGCGCAGCTAACGGCGATCCTGCGCGCCTCAGAACGCGGTGCGAAATTGACAAAAAGCATGTTGGCCTTTTCTCGCAAACAGGAACTCAGGCCGTCCATCACCTGCCTGAGCCAACAGGTTGATAGCATGGTTGAAATGTTTGCCAGAACCATTGGCGAAGCCATTTCCATCCATACCTCTACCTCGCCTGATCTGGGTTATTGCATTGCTGATCCGGGTGAGCTGGAAAACGCAGTCCTGAACCTGGTCCTAAATGCCCGAGATGCAATGCCTGCCGGTGGGAAGCTCACCATTGAAACCGGCAATAAATTTCTCGAAGAAGCGACCGCGGCAAACGGAGAGCATATCAAGCCCGGCGATTATGTTTACTTAACGATTACTGATACAGGCTCTGGTATTACAAAGAAAAATATCCAGCATGTGTTTGAGCCTTTTTATACGACCAAGGATGTCGGCAAAGGTACAGGTCTGGGTTTATCCATGGTATATGGTTTTGTAAAACAATCCGACGGCCACATTACAGTGGAATCCGAAGTTGGAAATGGAACGACTGTGACGATCTTTCTTCCGCAAACCGATCGCCCTCAAAAAGACGGTGATGCAAACGAAAAATCGCGCGACAAAACATTTGCCTAACGCTGGGCCCACTTGCTTCCAAAGGCACGCATCAACGCACGAAGCCCGGCTAATCGCGACCAGCAAAGGCCATAGCCGTTAATCTATTCGTTTATACATATAGGTTGTTGCATCCAGTATTTGAGAACCAATTTCAGGGCGCTTGCAATAGTCTGGAATAACACCCGCGGTTCGAAATCCCAATTGATGATAAAGAGGTTCCGCCACATCTCCCGTGCGGGTGTCCAAGGTCAATAAAAGTTTTCCAGCCTGCAACGCCCCTTCTTCCACTTGATGCATAAGGCGCCGACCAATTCCCATTCGCCGGCAATCGGGATCCACTAATAGTTTTCCCACCTCCGCCCGGTGTGTTTGGTTGGGCAACATTGACACCTGTAACATCACGGTACCAACAACTTGCTCCTTCAGCATGGCAACCCACAACAAAATCTGTGATCTCTCTACCGCAGGAACAACAGTACTCATCCAGTAGTGCCGGGCTTCCTGATATTCGAAAGGCTGAATAAAACCAACACTCGCGCCGTTATCCACACATCTTTTCAACAGGTTTCCAAGGGCATCAGGGAGATTTTTAATATGCTCCGGGTCCACTTTCTGTATGACGATATCTGTCATTTCTCTCTCCTATAACAAGCCCATCACATACCGGGCGGCCCTTTTCCCCAGAACCTGAAAACGACTAGGGCCATATAATTGATAGCGCAAACAATCACCGGCTTTGACGTGATACAGATGATCGCCCAGGGTGATCTGCATCTCTCCTTCCAGCAAATATAAATGATGTTCAAGGCCCGGTCGGGGCGGCGCGTCATAGGCAATATCAGCGGCAGGCGCCAAAAGAACATCAATCATTTCAACCCCCAGACTATTGGATGGTGGCGAGACAGATCTGCGGGTAAACCCCTGCTTTGCATCCTGCCATATCAATTGCGCCCCTCGCGTCACCAACGGGACGAACCCGTCTTCTACCATGGCAATTAATCTTGTAAGTGTCAGTCCATAGACGCTGCATAACTTCCCAAGATGTTCTGTTGTCGGGCTGACTTCCCCTTTTTCCAGCCGGGATAGTGTTGCGCGGCTGATCCCAGCCTGACCGGCAAGACGATCAAGCGAAAGCCCCCGTTCCTGCCGCAAATTCTTTAAGCGGTCTGCCAATTTTTCCGTCAAGGTATCAGTCATTCAGCCTCTTATTTTCTCTATTATGAGAAATATTCTCTTATATGAGATATCGGCAAAAATCGGTCTTGTCCAGACTTTTCCAGCCCTCAAGGAGCGGGGAGCGGCGCCCGCCTTAAAGATTTATCGATGGGTTCTTCGGCCCGGCGTCCCCCTTCCCTTTACCTGCAAGGCGCATGAGACGTCTGAACTTTGGGCATTCAAGATGGCTGGGCGCCCGGCATTCGGCTATGTGATTAAGACCATTTCTTAACGTTGTCAGTTGCCGAATGGTTTGATCCAAGGCATCTGCTTTGTCCCTCAGCTTATTCCGGTTGATATGAACACTGCCGTCTGTTCCCAGCATGGTACTGATTTCTTCAAGCGAAAAATGAGCCTTGCGGGCAAGTGTGATCAACGCCAGTCTTTCAACAACCTGAACATCAAAAAGACGCCGCAATCCCCGCCGGCCGATCGACTGTATCAGGCCTTTTTCCTCGTAGTATCGTAATGTCGAAACAGGCAGTTTTGCAAATTTCGAGACCTCTCCAATATCCAGAATTTCTGTGCTCATTTTTCTCTTGACCTAAAGTGAACTTGAGGTTGTATCTTACCTAAAATATGCAATATCTCAAGAGGAATGGAGACAATATGGAAACAGAATTTTGGCACGGTTTATGGGAAACAAACAATTTGGGGTTTCATCAGGAGCAAGGAAATCCCATTCTTGCGAAAAGGTTCAGCTTGCTGGAGGTTGCGCCGGGCAACCGAATTTTTGTCCCTCTATGTGGCAAGACCGGTGATATCGCCTGGCTTCTTGGTCAGGGGTATAAAGTTGTGGGCATCGAGCTGAGCGAACTTGCAATCAAACAGTTGTTCTCTGGCCTGTCGCTGGAACCAACGATCACCAAAACAGGACCTTTGACCCTGTATTCTGCCCCGGATATTGATATTTTCGTCGGGGACATTTTCGAACTGAACGCGGACAATCTGGGTACAGTTCACGGAATTTATGATCGAGCCGCCTTGGTCGCCTTGCCACCAGACATGCGGACGCGCTATGCCCGCCACCTGATCAATATAACAGATCGGGCCCCACAATTCCTGATTTGCTATGAATATGATCAATCCCTGATGTCGGGACCGCCCTTTTCAATCGACAGCGTCCATATTCGCGATCTTTACGCAAACGACTACAGCGTTGCCCCGGTTGATCGGATACATGTTGAGGGGGGCTTAAAAGGTCTGAACGATGCACTTGAAACGGTCACGCTCCTCCGCGGGAAGCCCTGAAAACACAAAAAAGCGGGCATAAAAGCCCGCTTTCTATTCGTATCTGCCGAAGCAAAAACAACCAATTCCTTAGAACGGAATGTCGTCATCAAAATCACCACCTGATGGTCCGCCACCGAAACCACCGCCATTTCCGCCCCCGGAAGAGCCGCCACCAAAGCCGCCGCCCTGATTGCCGCCTCCGCCAAAGCTTCCACCGCCTTGGCCGCCAGCCGCCTGGCCGCCGCCCTGACCGCCTGCAGCATCCAGCATTGTGAGCGTGGCATTAAAGCCCTGCAAAACAATTTCAGTTGAGTATTTGGTCATTCCATCCTGTTCATACTGACGGGTCTGCAATTGACCTTCCAGATAGACTTTTGAGCCTTTTTTCAGATAGTTTTCTGCAATTTTACACAGACCTTCACTGAAAATGACCACCCGATGCCATTCTGTTTTTTCGCGGCGCTCTCCGCTTTCGCGGTCGCGCCAGCTCTCAGATGTCGCAATCCGAAGGTTACAAACGGGTTTTCCGTTCTGCATATAGCGAACTTCAGGATCCGCTCCCAGATTGCCTACAAGAATTACTTTATTGACGCTGCCTGCCATAATCTTCGTGCTTTCGATTCTATATCTAACCTAAGAAAAATTGAACGGCACTTTATCCGCTTCAGTAATTCCTGACCAGTAGAAATCACACCCGATCGCAGTCTGTTTGTCGATTGAATTCCTGAGGTTCTGTTTTCAGCGCTTCTCTCACCTCATTGAATGCGGGTCTCGTCTCCTCCAAAACGGTCAGTGGGTCCCAACCATCGCCTGCCTTCGCGTCAAGAATACGCCCCCGATAGGTAATCGCATTGCACAGTAAATTAATTTGTTCATCGATCAGATAATCGTGCAAACCTTTGGACGCCTCTTGCCAGTTAATTGTGTTCCCTGATCGTAATTTTTCCAGTTGAACAATCGCCGCCACTGATCCTGTATGCGCGCCGAGCAATATTTTTCCCTCTTCAACCGTTAATTTTTCGCCTTGGTTTAATAGAGCCGCCTTGCGCAGAAGCGCGCGCGTTTTTCGGGCAAGCTCATTATTAAGGGCAACCATTTTTACGATATGAAAATAACCACATGTGGTGGGCAATCCTTCCAAGCCTTTTAGCCCTGCGCACACATCCACACCGCGATTGGCGACAGAGACCACATTGTGATCTGCAACTTTCCCAGAAGACAGATAACTTCGAACTGACACATTGAGGAAAGACGCTTCATTGCGAAGAGCGCTATTTCTCTCCTGCGCATCCGAAGCACTTTTGGCATCTGATGCTGCTTCATCTGCACTTTCCAATGCTTTCAACGCCAATTGTTCAAGTTCAAGGCCATAGGCTTCGGTCACCAGCTCCTGTTCGTGATACGGCACCCCATCTTTCGAATAATGTTGGTTTTTTGCCTGTTGTTCGGCCAGTGTCACATAGTCTTTATTTAGGTCCAGCAACGTTGTGGCCTGACACCCTTGAAGCATCAGGAAGACCGTCACAAAGACCAATTTTTTTAGTATTTTTGCCATCTCAGCACCCTTATCCAGCAGACAGAATATCTTCAATTTTCTCGGCACTTAATGTCGGAATGACACCATCCCGCAAAACCCCAGGCAGTAAATGCATATACAAGCGTTTCCACTCTTTCCCGCCGATCTCAAATTGCCGCGCCGCCGCGACTTGCGTAAGAGTTTGTGCCAATTCTTTCATTTTGGTTTTATGGGTAACCGCCGCATGAATATTCCCACCGACAGACCGAAGAGTTGTTGTAATGGCATCCCTTAACGTGGTGCCAATAAGGACAGGCCCCACTTTTCCGGTTTGTTTCTGGAGGTCTTCGGCAGCAACATCCAGCAGTTGTGTAATCAATTCAGTGGCCAGCAATCCTTCAGGATTTTTGTCATTAATGCCGAACAATCGTCCGGGATTTAAGGCGGCTTCCTCGGCCGCGACAGCGATAATCTGCCCCCAATCCTCACGGGTCAGCAGTAATTTTTTATCGGCCGTCATGGCCTTTGCAACCCCGGAAATAACACGCTGAATGTCTTTGTTATCCGTTCCCAGCATATGAGGGGTCGTTGCCACCTGCGCCACAACCACCCGCGCCAGTTCAATTAACTGATCTTTGTTAAAGACCGTCGAAACAAAGCTTCCGTCTGGTTTAAGCAAAGCATCCGAGAACCCGTCCAGAATAAGGTTCAACCCCTTAGAGGCAACAACATCCCAAGGGCGGGCGCTTTTAAAGATTTGGGGTCCTGCTTTCTTTAACCCCTCCAGCATCGACGCTGCTATCGCAACCCCAAGCCCTTCACTAAAAGGAGCCTTTTTATGGGCAAGCGTTGCCGAAATTTCCGCGAATAAATGAACAGAGATGGTCTCTGATATTTCCTGTTTTTGCGGATCGGTCAGATCTTCATTGCCAAGAAGTCCCCCTAGAATTAAAGCCGGGTTCTCTGCTGCGATACCGGCCGCCGCGCGCGCCAATTCAATGACCCCGGTTTTCGAAAATCGGGTTTCCAGATCCTGTTTCGCCGCCGCTTTCAACAACCCAGTGACCATCACCCCGGCCGCTTTTTCCCGATCAAAACTACCACCAAGAAAAGCTGATGGGTCGTTTGAGATCGTATCAAGGGCCGCCGATAATGCTGGTCCGAAAAAAGCATCCGTCACCTGATGCCATTTGATTTGTTCTGCAATACTTCCATCCCCGGAAGGCATTGCGGCAATGATCGGTGGTAAACTGTTTTTAAGAAGCTGCTGGACAGATTTTTCTTCAACAACCAGATCCGGATTACTCGTGACCGCTTGCAAACAGGCCCGCAACGCCAGCCCCGACAACCGTTCAGCGAAACGATCTTTCGGCCCAAGGGAGGCCCGCGTATCAATATCGGGAATAGCCTCTGAAACCGCTAGACTGATCGCACCGATGAGCTTTTCGCCTTTTCCGCCAACCCCCAGAATAGACGGATCCGCGCTCACAAATTCAAGGGCAACATCGGCGAGCGAGACAAAAACCCGCGCAACAGGCGACACAGGTCCCTGACCGACCGCCCACTGGGAAACCATGGCACCTGCTGCCAGTTTTGATTTGTCAGCGTCCTCGACGAAATCGTTGGACGGGTCGACGCCTTCCACTCGGCTTTCTGCCTTTTGCTCTGCCTCAAACTGAACAGCCGCCAGATAAACCGTCTCCAAAGCACCAGGGACCTCTGTTTCTCGGTTGTCAGCCCACCGTTTTTTTAATTCTTCGTCATTTTCCAACATCGCCGTGAAGGCCGGGTATTGTTCGCAAATATCCCGAATTGCAATGATGGGGTCGTGAGGAATACTGGTCCCCGATGGTAATAAGATGGGTTTTTCCTGCGCATACTGACTAAATGCATCTTTTGAGACATCCCCAATTCGGATAATCGCCCTGACAGCGGAAATGGCAAAAATCGGATCCATTTTCTTTCCTTTCTAAAGCGGTGTTCCGTCCGCGCCTAAAATGGCACGGTTGCGGGCTTTATGAGCGATTTTGTGGTTACGCGCAGCTGTCAAAAATGCGTCGCTGACCGTCTCTGGCCTCATTTTTTCTTCTGCTGTTTTTGGTGGCTGTTTGCTTTCCTCCACCTCTTTGCGGGCGCCAAAACCAACGGCTTTAAGTAAGGTTGTCAGTTGAGAGATTTTGGTAAAAACACGATACCAAAAGGGTCCGCCCAACCCAATTAAAACGCCACTGAGAACACACATGAAGAACCATCGGACATAGCCTGAAGGTTCAACTGGCGCATCCTTTACCCATGGGTATTCTTCAAAGCCAATGGGCAGCCCTTGCTTCTTGAGGCTATCCACATTGTTTTTCAGCGCTTCCTGCGCCTCAACAATATCCTTCGCGGTAACGGCCTCTGCTTTGCCTGCCTTTATATCGACAAGAAGGTCTTCCAGTTTCTGCGATGCTTTACGGTTTTCCTCGATGGCTTCTTCGGATTGATCGATCAGCGCGGTTCGCAATTCAGGATTTTCGACCAAGGCCGTCATCAATTTTCCAGCGTCAATACTCACCGCAAGGGCAAGCACAATTCCGACAAGAATGGATAATGAACGAGCCCGATTTTGCAGGAACTCGGTCGCAGTTCGTCCCAGCCGGTCGAAACTTCTCGAAAAATCATCGATCAGCGCCTCCAGCTGCTCCTCACCTTCTTCAAGGATCGCCAATCCAATATCAGTACGGGCAAGACGTTCGGCAAAGGCAAGAGGCGTCAGAACTTCAATCTCTTTACCGAACACTTTTCGGCGAAAAGGAGACATGGAAAACAAAAAGAAAGACTTCAGACTGCTATAAAACTGAATAATTTTTTCGAAGAAACCAAGGGAACTCAGGTCTGTGGCAGGGGGAACAAATTTTTCGGGGGCTTCAGCCATCGGGTTTTCAGTCATGGCCCGTATAAACTTTTCTCTGTCGCGGGCATTGGCGGCGGACAAATGTCGTCCCAGACGGGGCATCAGATACTGGTCAAACAAGTGCCCTACCATGCGCTTCAGGTGTTTATGGCGCGTTCCCATTATCCGGTGAATAAATTCAATGATCCCCGTCACGACTGTCGAAAAGATTATCATGACCACGGCAAAGGCCAATGCGGCCTCCAACATAACCATCCCCAGCCTCCCTATATTATGTTTTACTACTTTATTACAAATCCTGAGGAAGTAAAACTGTGAGAAAACTAACAGAGCGGGCGCAAAAAGTTGTTCTTGATCACAGGACGGGTAAACAGGAACAAAATAACAACATTATTCAAGATTGCTGCTGGCATTTTAGCCGCATTCCCTATAAATTCTTGTGCTCCAAGAAAACCAGAATTCAGGTGTAAACGACATATGCATAAGATTATCAGTATCCGAGGCGCACGCGAACATAACCTGCAAAATGTGAATGTTGACATTCCCCGCGACAAGCTGGTTGTGATCACCGGATTGTCAGGGTCAGGAAAATCGTCTCTTGCGTTTGATACAATCTATGCTGAAGGACAGCGCCGCTATGTTGAAAGCCTTTCAGCCTATGCCCGGCAATTCCTGGAAATGATGCAAAAACCAGACGTTGACCATATTGACGGCTTAAGTCCCGCAATTTCCATCGAACAAAAGACGACCTCGAAAAACCCGCGGTCAACTGTTGGTACCGTAACCGAAATTTACGATTATCTTCGTCTGTTGTTTGCCCGCATCGGTGTTCCATATTCCCCGGCAACGGGTCTTCCCATTGAAAGCCAGACCGTAAGCCAGATGGTTGATCAGGTTCTGGCATTGGGGGAAGGTAAGCGACTTTATTTGATGGCGCCGATTGTCAGGGGCCGCAAAGGCGAATACCGAAAAGAATTCATGGATCTGCGAAAACGCGGGTTTCAACGGGTTAAGATCGATGGCGAGATCTATGAAATCGAGGATGTGCCGGAGCTGGATAAAAAGCTGAAGCACCATATCGACGTGGTTGTTGACCGTGTCGTCATTAATGATGATATCAAGACACGTCTGGCCGATTCCATTGAAACTGCGCTAGAATTGGCCGATGGCCTGTTTGTCGTCGAAGATGCCGATACCAGCGAAAGAAAAATCTTTTCCGCAAAATTTGCCTGCCCGGTTTCCGGTTTTACGATCGAAGAAATCGAGCCGCGTATCTTTTCTTTCAATAATCCGTATGGTGCCTGTACGTCCTGCGGTGGTTTGGGAACCGAAATGTATTTCGATCCCAATCTTGTGGTACCAGATGTAACACAATCTTTGCGCGACGGCGCGATCGCGCCCTGGTCACGGTCCGCAACGCCGGCCCCCTACTACATGCAGACACTGGAAGCCCTCGCCAAGCATTTCGGATTTAAGACTACCGACCCATGGGAAGAATTGGAGCCAGAACATCAGCAGGCCGTTTTGCAAGGCACGGGTGATCAGAAAATCCAGATTACTTTTGATGATGGCATGCGCACATACAAAACCAACAAACCGTTTGAAGGTGTCATTCCGAATATTGAGCGGCGCTGGCGCGAAACCGACAGCAGCTGGGTTCGCGAAGATCTTGAAAAATATCAGGATAAAACTGCCTGTAAAACCTGCGGCGGACATCGGCTGAAACAAGAGGCTCTCGCCATAAAAATTGATGGACTGCAAATTGGTGAGGTTTCGGGAAAATCAATTTTGGATGCCCGCAAATGGTTCCTGAACCTGAACAATGTTCTGAGTGAAAAAGAAAAATCAATTGCCGAACGCGTCCTGAAAGAAATTAACGAACGTCTTGGCTTTCTGGTGGATGTAGGTCTGGAATACCTGACCCTTTCACGGGGATCGGGAACCCTGTCTGGCGGCGAAAGTCAACGGATCAGGCTTGCTTCTCAAATCGGCTCCGGCCTGACCGGTGTTCTTTATGTTCTGGATGAGCCGTCTATCGGACTGCATCAACGGGATAACTCTCGCCTGCTGAAAACCTTGGTCAACCTCAGGGATCAGGGCAATTCGGTTATCGTTGTCGAACATGATGAAGAAGCTGTGATGACAGCCGATCATGTCATCGATATGGGACCCAAAGCCGGTAGCCACGGCGGCAAGCTGATCGCCGAGGGAACACCGCAGGATATTATGGATAACCCGGACAGCATTACCGGTCAGTATCTTTCAGGAACGAAAGAAGTGCCCTTGCCTGCGATACGACGCAAGCCGCAAACCGCACGTGAATTGCGCATTATTGGTGCCCGGCACAATAATCTGAAACGCGTCAATGTGAATATTCCGCTGGGCACTTTCACCTGTGTTACCGGTGTTTCCGGCGGCGGTAAATCCTCCCTGATTATTGAAACCCTGTATAAGGCAATTGCCAAAAAGCTGAACAATAACCGTAATCATCCCGGTCCGCATGATCGGATTGAAGGGATAGAGTGGCTGGACAAAATCGTCGATATCGACCAAAGCCCGATCGGACGCACACCCCGGTCTAACCCGGCGACCTATACCGGCGCTTTCACACCTATCCGAGAATGGTTCGCAGGCCTGCCTGAAGCGAAAGCACGGGGCTATAAATCAGGGCGCTTCTCGTTCAATGTAAAAGGCGGACGGTGCGAGGCATGTAAAGGCGACGGCGTTATTAAAATCGAAATGCACTTCCTGCCGGATGTCTATGTCCAGTGCGATGTGTGTAAAGGTAAACGCTACAACCGCGAAACTCTGGAAATCGCCTTCAAAGACAAAAGCATCTCGGATGTTTTGGATATGACGGTTGATGAAGCCGCCATTTTCTTCAAGGCTGTGCCGGTTATTCGGGAAAAATTCGAAACCCTGCAACAGGTTGGGTTGGGTTACATCCATGTCGGCCAACAGGCGACAACCCTTTCTGGTGGTGAAGCCCAGCGGGTCAAACTGGCCAAAGAATTGTCCCGCCGGGCAACAGGGCGCACGCTGTATATTCTCGACGAGCCAACAACCGGACTGCATTTTGAAGATGTCCGCAAACTGATGGAAGTCTTGCAGGCACTGGTCAATGCGGGTAACAGCGTTCTGGTCATTGAACATAATCTGGAAGTGATCAAAACAGCGGACTGGATTGTTGATATGGGCCCTGATGGGGGTGATGCGGGCGGTTATCTGGTCGCAGAAGGCACCCCTGAACAGGTTGCTGAGGTAGAAGCGAGTTATACAGGCCAGTATTTGAAGGAAATCCTTGCAAAACGCCCCCCTGTCACGGTAGGGGAAGCACCAGCGAAGAAATCCAACACCAAGAAATCTAAAAAGACCAAAGCGGCCTAATCCACTTTCGGCGAAAAGAGTAAATATGACAGAAGAGATCAAACCCGTTCATGTGGTAGGTGGCGGCCTGGCTGGCTCAGAAGCAACCTGGCAACTGGTCCGTCAGGGCATTCCGGTTATCCTGCATGAAATGCGTCCTGTTCGCGGAACCGATGCCCATTTATCCGATGGTTTGGCCGAACTTGTCTGCTCCAACTCGTTTCGCTCGGACGATGCTGAAAATAATGCGGTCGGCCTTTTGCACAAAGAAATGCGTGAACTTGGTTCGCTCATTATGGAAAGTGCAGATGCCAATAAAGTGCCCGCAGGGGGAGCCCTCGCTGTTGATCGTGTGGAATTTTCCAATTACGTCCAGAACAAACTGGAAAACCACCCGCTTGTCACAATTTCCCGCGAAGAAGTAAAAGGCCTGCCCCCGGAAGAATGGGGCAGCACCCTGATTGCAACGGGTCCGCTAACCTCACCGGATCTGGCGGCGGCCGTGCATGAAGCAACGGGCGCAGATGCCCTTTCTTTCTTTGATGCCATTGCGCCCATTATTTACAAAGATAGCATCAATTTTGATATTGCCTGGTTCCAGTCCCGCTATGATAAAGGCGAAGGAACCGACTATATCAACTGCCCTTTGACGAAAGAGCAGTATTACGAATTCATCAATGACCTGAACGAAGGCGGAAAAACCGAGTTCAAAGAATGGGAAAAAGATACACCCTATTTTGATGGCTGCCTGCCGATTGAAGTCATGGCGGAACGGGGCCCGGAAACTCTACGCTATGGTCCAATGAAACCTGTGGGCCTGACAGATCCCAACAATCCAACCGTCAAACCCTATGGCATTGTCCAGTTGCGTCAGGACAACAAACTGGGGACCATATACAATATTGTCGGTTTTCAGACTAAACTGAAATATGCGGAACAGGTCCGGATCTTCCAAAAAATTCCTGGCCTTGAGAACGCGGAATTTGCGCGCCTTGGCGGCTTGCACCGAAATACTTTTATCAATAGCCCGGTCGTTCTGGATCGCCAGCTGCGCCTCAAATCAGTTCCGCGCCTTCGGTTTGCCGGTCAGGTAACCGGTGTTGAAGGATATGTCGAAAGCACAGCGGTTGGCCTGATGGCCGGGCGGTTTATTGCGGCGGAGATACGGAATGAAACATTCACGATCCCACCACAAACAACTGCTTTTGGCGCCCTGATGTCACATATTACGGGTGATGCTGAAGCCAGCACCTTCCAGCCTATGAACGTCAATTTCGGTCTTTTCCCGCCCCTTGAAGTGCGGGTCAAAAAGAAAGAGCGTAAACAGGCCTATACGAAGCGAGCGACAGCTGATTTTGAAGAATGGAAAGAAACCCTTTCTGCATAACCATCAGAATACAACGCAACTGAAATATTGCAGGTGCTTGATAACGGGAAAAACGGTATAATGATGACTGTTCAAGAACCGGACGTTCCAACTGTTGCCATCAACTTAAACACTAAAAGTTTGAATAAATTAGTGCTTAAAAAGTGGTTTTGGTAACCTTTTATATACGATGTCTGGTTAGTCTGAGAACATTCAGGATACCGTTTTCCAGAATTGGTTCTTATGACCACGTTTATCAAGGGATACTGACGCACCTATGTCGGAAGCAGAAAAAACCAGTGAGAACAGTGACTTGAGCCCTAGTACTCATTTCGCGTTTCAACACAAGATTTTTGGTGTTAAGGGGGCTTACTTCAAGCTGACCCATGACAGCAAAGAACCTGCTTTTTTTGTTGAACTTGGTGAAATGAAAGGCGCGATCCCTGTTCGCTCCATCTGTCAGGAGTTTGGAATTGACAAGGACAGCACCGATGCGGAACTTCTGGGTACCATCAGCAGCTCTTTGAAGTTCGTGAAAGAAATCCATCCAAACGATTCCATTCCAACGGAAATTCTGGATGGATCAGCCTCCTGGTCCATTGAAGAAATTCACAAACAGATTGCCCGCGGCCGTATCACCATGCAGCTTATTTCATGGCTGGCAGGCAGCGAGGAAATCATCACCAATATTGGTGAACTGGAAAGCATTGCAAACGACCCGCATACAAAAGACAAGGTGCAAAAGGCTTTCAAGGAAATTGCAGATAAGCTTGGTATCACCAAGGACGATGTGGTTGAAAAAGTAGACGACGTTATTCGTGAACTCTCGTTCATCGAAGCTCTGCGCGACCATTACAGCCAGATTAAGAAGATCAGCACCAATATCGACAAGCTCCGTACCGTGTATAAGCGCGACCGTGGCATGATGGAAGATCTGTCCCGGATCCATACACTGATTGAGCCGGTTATCAATAATTTTGAGAGAAGCTTCGACCAAATCGACGCACAGACCTGTGAAGTTCTGACAATCTTGAAAAACTTTGATCCGACAATCGATCATATCCGGAAAACCCGTGACGATCTGCACCAACGGTTCATGATTTGGGATGATATGATTAACGGCTGGAAAAATCTTCAACCAGAAGAAGACCCTGAGGTCGAGCGTCAACTGAAAGCAACTTACAGATTTCTGGCCCAGAATTTCATTCAAAGCCAGTCCTGGCGTCTGGGTAACGTTTAACCGGGCGTCAATTTACGCGTATTTATCGGGTTAGAAACAGGGACAGAATTTTGCGCGGAGCCCCTATCTGCATTTTTGTATCGCCTGGATCATACCCTGCTTTTTTCAACCGTGTCAGATAAAGCCCGGTAATTCCGTTTATCTTACGTGCAAAAGCACCGTTCTTGCTGCCATTATTTGATAGCTTTTTAGCCCGCCGATTTTCTTCTAGCGACAATTCCCCAAGTTCTCTCACAATACTGAAAAAATTACTCCGATTTTCCTGTTGGAAGATCGTATTTCGTGTCGCCCCCTGCTCTTCCAGTCGGTCTGTTGGCAAGAGCACAAGATCATGCTGAAAGTGGAACGGAATTGCCCGCAGGATACCTGTCATCGCAAAAGAACGCCCTGCCGCCGCGGCCGCCTCTTCATCGGCCTCCGTCACATCCAGATCGCTCGCTGCTAGTAACAGGCGATGCAAAGCCCCCCCTGTCCCATCGGCATAAGCAATAAAATCTGCATCACTACTAAGGGGTGTTGGGTCCAGGTCTTTTGCGCGCATATCCACCATGTCCTGCATCAGTTTGAAATCAATTGGTTTCTGACGATTGGCAAAGTCCAGTGCTTCTATCACTGGATGTGTTTTGGGTGTGTGGGCTTCAAGTCCGGCAAGGGCTTCGCGCCACCATTGCAGGCGAATGTCTCCCAACAAAGGTTCGGTGACCGTTTCCCGGATACGCGACAGTTCAATATTGAAGGCAATCAAAGCGTACAGTGTTTCGCGAATGGACGCAGGCGCAAAAAGGGTTGTCAGCCATCGATCATAATCATATCGATGCGCTTCCTCTGCCAAATGGGATCGTTCTTCGCCATTTTTCACGTTTCGTCCACCTTTCTGTATCGCCTGTGCTCTATGTAACAGAAACTGTTTAGAATAATTAAAAAAAATGGATGTTCTGCCGATATTTTTACGATATAAACGACTGTATGAATAGAGCGGTCACAACACTGACTGTTCGTTGGCTTAATAACAAGGAACGCCCCGCGTTCCATAACAGGCTAGAGGACTATTATGGCTTTTGAACTTCCTGAACTACCATACGCAAAAGATGCATTGGCACCCCATATTTCAGAAGAAACTCTGAACTTCCACCATGGGAAACATCACAACACATATGTTGTAAACCTGAATAATCTTCTGGATGGTGATGACAGTAAGTCTCTTGAAGACCTGATGAAAGAAACCGCTGGTGATGCCTCTAAGGCTGGTGTTTTCAACAACGCCGCACAGATCTGGAACCACACATTCTATTGGCACTCAATGGCGCCAAATGGTGGTGGTAAACCAACCGGTGCAATCGCAGCGAAGATCGACGAAGACTTTGGCTCTTACGACAAATTTGTTGAAGAATTCAAAGCTGCTGGCGCAACACAGTTCGGTAGTGGCTGGGCATGGCTGGTCCTTGACGGCGGTAAGCTGAAAGTGACCAAAACACCAAATGCAGAATGCCCGCTGACATCTGGCGCGACTCCATTGATCACAATGGACGTCTGGGAGCATGCTTACTATATTGATTTCCAGAACCGCCGCCCAGATTACATCGCGACATTCCTGGAAAGCCTGGTAAACTGGGACTTTGCGAATGAGAATTTGGCAAACGCCTAACTCAATCCGCACTTTAAACGAAAAAGGCACCGATTTATTCGGTGCCTTTTTTATGACTTAGCGGCCAAATTCATGCGCCATCGCAACGGCAAATATATAAACGCCTGCGGACACAACGAAGATTGTTAAGCGTTGAAGCGTCTTTTCTGGAATTTTTCTCAAGACAAAAAACCAGCATCCCAGAATAAACAAAAAGCCACTCATGAATAACAAATCGGATACAAGCTCGAAGCGAACGAGATCAAAACCCTTTAACCACGAAACGGGACTGGCCAGTGGAAACAAGGCATAGGGTTCCAATAGAGGAAGCCCATACATCACAGTCTTATGAAGATAAGGGATTAAAAAGAGATAAGCCGCGCACAGAAAAAAAAGGCTAAAACGGTTACCATCCGCACTTGGCGCGGTGAATAACGCCTGCGTTTTCATCTTACTGAGCGATCAAAGCGGCCGCGACCCGTCGCCCTTCCAATAAAAGGACGTTATAGGTCCGCGCAGCCGCGCCACTGTCCATACTATCGATCGTGATACCTTTGTCGCGCAAGGGCCGGCGAATACTGTCATCGATAAAACCCATGCTGGCCCCGCACCCGATCAGAAGAATTTCCACTGGCGGGACCGCTTGCATCACGGTGTTCAGGCTTTCCAAAGTCAATTCGCCAAGATCAGCGACAGACCAGGAGGCTGTTTCATCTGGAAAAACAATTACAGATCCTTCATGACGGACGCCGCTAACACGAAACCCGCCTTCTCCATAGGAGTTAATAAGCTGTTGCCCCTCTTTTGGAAGACCTGAAATATCCTGCATAATAGTTTCCCGCGGTTAGGAAAAGCGGAGAATTAACTCTCCGCTTCAGCCGTGTCATCGCTTGGTTTAAAGCCATCTTCTTCTTCGCTGCGATGGGTCAAACCAATGTGAAGAAGGATTGGAGCGGCTACAAAAATAGATGAATAGGTACCAACAACGACACCAAAAATCATCGCTGTCGAGAAGCCTCGAATAACTTCTCCGCCAAAAATAAACAAGGCACCCAAGGCAAGTAATGTCGTTAAAGACGTCATGACGGTCCGCGACAATGTTTCATTGATGGACAGATTAAGAAGATCTTTTACATCCATTTTTTTGTAACGACGGAAATTCTCGCGAATGCGGTCATAAACCACAACGGTATCGTTGATCGAATACCCGACAATTGTGAGAATTGCAGCAACCGATGCCAGATTAAATTCAATCCCCGTGATAGCAAACATACCGATCGTCAAGATCACATCATGGACCAGAGCGACAATCGCACCCACAGAGTAATGCCATTCAAAACGGAGCCAGATATAAATCAGGATTGCGACAACCGCGACCAAAACAGCTTCGATCGCCGTTTCGACAAGTTCGGCGGAAATTGTCGGGCCGACAAATTCAATACGGCGGTAAGAAATTTCATCTGATATTTCTTTTTCAAGGGTGGTTTTTACCAACTCAACCGCTTTTTTCTGGGCTTCGCTATCCCCTTCCTGACGCTGAACGCGTATCAGAATATCATCCGGCGCACCAAAGGTTTGTAAGGACACCTGCCCAAGCCCGAGGGAGCCCAGACTTGACCGCATTTTTGCAAGATCAGGAGCCTCTGGCATCCCCACCTCGATCATAATGCCGCCTTCAAAATCGATCCCCTTATTCAGCCCGACACCAAAGAACATGCCGGCAGAGCCAAGGATAAGAGCCGCTGACACCAAGAAAGCAATGAACCGCGCTTGTAGAAACGGCAGCTTTGTTTCAGCAGGGACAAGTTTCAGTTTATACATCCGATCTCTCCCCTATATGCTCAATGTCTTCGGACGCGTCCGTTGCGCCCAAAGGGAAATAACCATGCGTGACAGCAATATCGCTGTAAACATGGAACAAATAATGCCGATCCCCAAAGTCACCGCAAAGCCTTTTACCGGCCCGGATCCCATGACAAACAGGATAACCGCAGCAATACCCGTTGTCACATTCGCATCCACAATGGTTGTAAAGGCACGCTGATAACCGGATTCAATTGCATTGAGTGGCGTTTTACCCACTCTCATTTCTTCCCGAATCCGTTCAAAAATCAAAACGTTCGCATCCACAGCCATACCGACGGTCAGGATAATACCTGCAATACCCGGCAGCGTCAGTGTTGCGCCCAATACAGACAATGAAGCACCGATCAGGAACATATTCATGATCAGGGCAATGTTGGCCACAAGTCCAAAAAAGCCGTATGTGACGATCATGAAAACGATAACACCAACAATACCGATAATACCGGCAATTTTGCCAGCTTCGATAGAGTCTTTACCCAAGTCTGGACCAACGGAACGTTGCTCGATCACTTTCAACGGAGCGGGCAAAGCACCGGCCCGTAACAACAGGGCCAAATCCTGAGCGCCCTGGATATTGAAGCCACCACTGATCACCGCGCTGCCACCTAAAATCGGCTCATTAATACGAGGCGCGCTAATCACTTTACCATCCAGAACAATGGCAAAAGGCCGTCCAACATTTTCAGACGTTACTTTACCGAACTGCTTGCCGCCCAAACCGTTAAAACGGATGGAGACAACGGGTTGTCCCTGTTGAAAAGTGGCCTGAGCATCTTCAAGATTTTCACCAGACACCATAACCCGGTTCTTAATGACATAGTCCGGCTCACCGGCTTCCATTGCAGGAAGACGTTTGGATCCCGCTGGCGGACGGCCAACCGCAGCACTTGCAGAAACATCCACAAGATGGAATGTCATTTGCGCCGTTTGCCCCAGCAGATCGATGATCCGTTGCGGATCACCAAGACCTGGAAGCTGGACCAATATCCGATCCTTACCTTGCCGCTGAATAGTGGGCTCGTTAATGCCCGTTTCATTGACCCGGCGTCCGACAATTTCAATAGATTGAGTAACAACGGCACTGACACGGTCCGCAATGGCCTGCTCACTAGGCTCTAGCGTCACAACATCATCATCGCCAACGGTGATCAAATGACTACGCTGACCATTTGGCATCAAATTTGAGATGGACGCCAGCCGTTCCCGAACCAAATCCCGGTCTTCTGGATTTCGCAAACTGAACGTAACTGAGTTCTTCTTCACGGTCAGGTTTCTGAAACCTAGTTTTGGTTCGGTCCCGCGGAGGTTGGCGCGAACAGAATCCGCCAGTCCCTCCATCATTTTTTCTTTAACGTCTGCGGTGTCCACCTGCATGAGCAGATGAGAGCCTCCCTGCAAATCCAAGCCCAGATTAATATGTTGGCGCGGCGCCCATTCAGGCATGTCCACCAACTTTTCGGCCGGGATAAAATTAGGAATCGTATAGGCCACCCCCAGAATGCTTACAAGCAAAACAAGGGCGGTCTTCCACTTGGGGAAGCTAATCATCGCAAATATCCGTTATTTCTTTTTCAGCTTCCCTAGAAACCCGCCTTCTTTTTCTTCAGCCGGCTTAGCAGCTGTATTGGCAGGCTCAGATTTACTGCGAATTTCTGACAGTGTAGATTTTACAACATCGATCCGCACTTCAGGTGCAACTTCGATCTGAACGACATTGTCATCCCGAACTTTCGTTACTTTACCCATAATGCCTCCAGCAGTGACAACATTGTCACCGCGGCGAACGCCTTCTACCATGGCTTTATGTTCTTTCACCCGCTTTTGCTGCGGACGGATAAGCAAGAAGTAGAATACAACACCGATAAGGATCAACGGCAAAAACTGCGCTAATTCCTGGTTCATAATTTTGACCCTCTAAAACGACTTTTATAGCCTCGCATAGCCCGATTTCAGCGGCTATACACAAAAATATTTGAACGACTGTTATAGTAGTCCTGCCCCTCATTGCAAGCAGCAAAATACCCACCTGCCTCATTTCCTGACGCTATTCCAGACTGTTCATGTCCAGACAGCCGCCCGATTTAGAGCGAAACAGTTTTTACTGTGCTTTTTCAGTTAATGGGATAGATTGGAACTCCTCATTAACTTTTCAATCAGAACTTATGACAAACGACGCCTTACTGACACAATTAACCCGTATTGCAGACAGTCTTGACCGACTGGCTCCGCCCGCCCTTCCTGAACCTGACCTCAGTCAGGGGACTGCCTTTGTCTGGCAAGCCGAAACAAATGTTTTGCGCCCCGTACCTAAGGTGAACTATGTCGACATGTCCATGTTGCATGGCATTGACAGAGTCAAAGACATCCTTCTGGATAACACGCTTCGTTTTGCCAAAGGGTTGCCTGCCAACAATGCCTTGCTGTGGGGCGCACGTGGAATGGGGAAAAGTTCGCTTGTCAAAGCCTCCCATGCTCTGGTCAATCAGCAACTGGATGATGCTCTGGTTCTGGTTGAAATACACCGGGAAGATATTCCGTCATTGCCAGAGCTGATGCAGAGCCTGCAAAAAACCGAACGGCGTTGCGTTTTATTCTGTGATGATTTGTCTTTTGACGGCGATGACGACACGTACAAGTCGCTGAAAACAGTTCTAGATGGCGGCTTGGAAGGCCGTCCAGCGAACGTTATTTTTTATGCCACCTCGAACCGGCGTCATCTGATGCGCCGCGACATGATTGAAAACGAGCGGGCAACGGCGGTCATGCCCTCCGAGGCGATTGAAGAGAAAGTCTCGTTGTCCGATCGGTTTGGCTTATGGCTGGGCTTTCACAGCTGCTCACAAGATGAATATCTTGAAATGATTCGAGGCTATATAGCACATTACGACATCCCGGTTTCAGACGATGACATGAAAAAAGAGGCTATCGAGTGGACCCGGACACGTGGGTCCCGATCCGGTCGGGTCGCCTGGCAGTTTGTTCAGGATCTGGCAGGCCGGACAGAAACGCCGCTGGACTGATTACCGTGACGCAAGATGGACGGCAGGATTTAATGCCGTCCCTTCTTTGCGGATTTCAAAATGAAGCTGTGTTGTCTCAACATCACCCGTTGAACCTGCGCGGGCGATCACATCTCCCTTGCGCACCACATCCCCCTTGCTGACCAGTATTTCTGATGTATGACCGTAAGTCGTAACATACCCATCCGCATGAGAAATCAGGATCAGATTACCAAAGGACCGCATTTCATTTCCGACATAGGAAACAATGCCGTTCTCTGCGGCCCGAACGGGTGTGCCATCGGCCACAAGAATATTAATACCGTCGTTATGCAAACCGTTTTTCTTCCGCCCATATCCTGAGAGCAACTTCCCTTTGACCGGCCAGATAAAGATCTTACCTGATCTGTTGGGGGGGTGTTTGATGCTGTAGCGGCTTCTTGGAAGAGGCGGCAGTTCAGATTTTTTAATCTCGGTACCGCCCAATTCAACAGGTTCGGATTTAACAACCGGCACCGGCTCTGGCAATGGCTCTGGCAATGGCTCTGGCAATGACACTGGCTTGGGCTTAGACTCTGCGGCAGTGGCCGTTGAAACAGGGTTCACCGATAAGCTGGCATATTCCTGTACCGGCTTCGTTTGACGAGGCTGGACCACAGATACAACCTGTTTGGTGCTTAAATCCTTATTAGTCTTTTGCGGTTGCGGCCGCACCAGAACAATCTCTTCTTTTTCATAATGAGAAGCAGCGCGTGTCACTGGCCAGGTTTTGGCGTCAACAGACGCAACCCGCAACTCCCCTTTGTCTCTTTCCGGGACCCTTAGCGCCATGGCAGGGCGCAGGATGTAGGGTTTTTCCAAATGATTGAAATGGATCAGCTCCGCCACTGAGACGTCGTAGACTTTTGACAAAGCATATAGGGTCTCTCCCCCCCGCACCCGATGAATACGGAAGTACGGGATCTTTATTTTTTGCCCAACCCGGATTAAATAAGGCGGCTGACTATTGTTCAGCGCGATAACCGACGGGGTTGGTATATCGTATCGTAAGGCGATCTTGGACAGCGTATCGCCCGGCTGAACCGTTACCAGCTGATAGGCCAGTTTTTTATAATATCCGTTCGGGTAATTGGAAGTTTTGCTGACGGGCTGAATTTGCCCGGATCGCTGTGCCTGAAAGCTCGACTTCGCGTTCTTTTGCGCGCTCCCCTCCGGCGGGAGATACAGATCGTAGACACACCCAGAAGCCCCCGCAATCAGCAAAACGCTGGCGGTCATTCTTAATGCAAAACTGAATTTTTGTGCCATCATACGGTGTAATATAGGAGAATCTTAGACGAATCGCAACAAAATTACGTATAAAGAATATATTGTAATATATTAAGTTTCTACAGCAAGCCCTTGAACTAACGGCACGAATCTAACCGCGAGCAACTCTTCTTCCAAAACCTTACCGGTTGCATCTTTTGTCAGCTTGACAATTTGCTGACTGGACGGCTCTGGCCCCACCGGTAAAATCATAATGCCTCCATCATTTAACTGATCTACCAGCAAAGCCGGAATTTCAGTCGCCGCGGCTGTTACAATGATCCGGTCGAAGGGTGCCTGCTCGACCCAGCCTTTATAACCATCCCCCAGTTTGGTGGTAATGTTCATCAGTTTCAGCCGTTCGAACAACCGAACCGCCTCAACCTGCAGGGAACGAAACCGTTCCAGCGAATAAACACGTCGGCACAGATGAGACAACACCGCGGCCTGATACCCGGAACCTGTCCCAATCTCCAGCACCTTTCGTCTGGGATCGGGCTTAAGCATCTGGGTCATGTAGGCGACAATAAAGGGCTGGCTGATGGTTTGGCCGCTCGGGATAGGAAGGGCGATATTCTCATACGCCCGATCCCGAAAGGTCTTTGGAATAAATTCTTCCCGTGGCACACGTTCAATTGCCGACAAAACACTGGTGTCACTAATCCCTTGGCGCCGAAGCTCCATAATCAGCCGAATTTTCTGTGCAGCATTGTTGTTCACAGGACCTTATACCACCTAGTCTAGAGCATTTTGCAGGGCAGAGACCAATGTATCTTTGGTCAAGTTCAGGCAAAGCGGTGTTACCGAGACTTTTCCCTGCTCAATGGCCTGAAGGTCTTCACCCTCGGACGGGCTTCCCAGGGATGGTCTGTATCCCAGCCAGTAATAATCGCGGCCACGGGCATCCGTCCGGGCGTCGATAAGAAGATTTGTCAGATCCCGTTTTCCTTGCCGTGTGACCTGAACGCCTTGAACCTCCTTCGCAGCGACAGCAGGGAAATTGATATTGATCAGAACATCGTTTCCCCAATCCAGTTTCAGCAGATCCTTGATAATCGCCGGCGCGAGTTTTTCTGCGGTCTCCCAATGGATTTTTTCGGAATTCCCCATACATTGGCTCAACGCAATTGCAGGAACGCCCAAGAGCGTCCCTTCACTGGCGGCGGCAACAGTCCCTGAATAAAGGACATCCTCCCCCAAATTGGCTCCGCGATTGACACCGGACAGAATTAAATCTGGCTTATCGTCGGGGAAAATATGATTGAGCGCCATCATGACACAATCCGTCGGAGTTCCTTCAACCGCGTATTCAGTTTCGGAATATTTAGTCAGGCGCAGCGGATCATGCAGCGTCAGCGAGCGGGAAGCCCCACTTTGCTCTTTTGCAGGGGCGACGATAACAACATCGTCAGACAGGGAATAGGCAATCTTCTTTAGAACATCCATTCCCGGAGCATAAAAGCCATCGTCATTGCTCAATAATATACGCAAAATATCACCTTCTTTTTCTTGTTTGTTTCAAAGTCTGTTTAGCGGATTACTTCAAGCCCGCCCATGTAAGGACGCAGAACTTCAGGGACAATGATGGACCCATCCGCTTGCTGATAATTCTCCATCACGGCGATCAGGGTACGACCGACCGCCAATCCGGATCCGTTCAGTGTGTGAACAAAGCGGTTTCCTTTTTCACCTTCCGGACGATACCGTGCTTTCATACGACGCGCCTGAAAATCACCACAAGTCGATACACTGGAGATTTCACGATAAGTATCCTGCCCAGGAAGCCACACTTCAATATCATGGGTTTTACGGGCGCCAAATCCTGTATCTCCAGAGCATAAAACAACGACGCGATATGCAAGACCCAAACGTTTCAGAATATCTTCTGCACAGGCAGTCATTCGTTCGTGTTCTTCGTCTGATTTCTCTGGCGTGGTCACAGAAACCATCTCAACTTTGGCAAATTGGTGTTGACGCAACATACCCGCAGTATCCTTGCCAGCTGAGCCCGCCTCAGACCGGAAACACAGCGTATGCGCCGCAAAACGTTTAGGCAAATCCGCTTCGTTCAGGATACTTTCCCGCACAAGATTGGTCAGTGGCACTTCCGCCGTTGGGATCATATAACTGTCGTTATCCAGTTTATACAGATCTTCTTCAAACTTGGGCAGCTGCCCTGTGCCAAACAAAGCGTGTCCACGCACCATCGTCGGCGGTGATACTTCCAAATACCCTTTTTCCAACGTATGAACGTCGATCATGAACGCAGCCAGTGCGCGCTCCAGCCGTGCAATATGTCCGCTTGTCACAACAAAGCGACTGCCTGACAGTTTGGCTGCTGTTTCGAAATCCATCATGCCCAACTGAGCACCCAGCTCGTAATGCTCTTTCGGCTTGAAATCAAAAGAAGGAATTGTTCCGACCTTGCGGAGCTCCACATTATCAGCTTCATCCTCGCCGTCCGGCACATCCTCTTTCATGACATTGGGAATACCTGCGAGAACGAGTTCGATTTTTTCAGCAAGCGCCCGCTCCTGCGCTTCCATTTCCTGAACGGATGCTTTGAGCTCGGATACTTCGCGAATGATTGCGTCCGCGTCTTCGCCTGCCGCTTTAGCCTTACCGATTTCCTTGGCCGCTTCATTACGACGGGCCTGACTGGTCTGCAATTTAGTCTGCAACTGACGATGCTCTTCATCCATTGCAAGGATTGAAACAGAAAGGGGGGCGGCTTTACGACGTTTCAAGGCAGCATCAAGCGCCTCAGGGTTTTCGCGAATCCATTTTAAATCAAGCATCTTCTTGCCATTCGAAACAGGACTGATTGGAAATTAGGGTTCAGACTTACGTATAAGCGCCTCAGCCCTGTCAGTCCAGAGCCGAGAAACCCGTTTGATATAAAATTATTAGTATGAACACAAATGTTGCTGAAATGCCAGAGAGCGCCTAGTCGTCGTCTTCCTCTGCCTCATTCTGAGCCCGCTTTTTCTCCACCATGCGAACACTTAAAATCGACAAGGCGTAAAGCAGAATGATCGGGATCGCCAACGTGATTTGTGACAATGGATCTGGCGGAGTTAGGACGGCAGCAGCTATAAAGGCGAAAACGATCGCATATTTGAACTTTGCTTTCAGGCCTGCTGACGAGACAATTCCGACACGGCCAAGCAGGGTTAGCAAGACGGGCAACTGAAAACACAAGCCGAACGCAAAGATCAACTTCATGGACAGGCTAAGATATTCGCTAACCCGGGTTTCCGCCTGAATTGGTAGTGCCATCGGCTCCGACGGGACAGGCAGATATTGCTGAAGTGTCGGAAATTCTGAAATAAGCGCCCCATACGCCTGAGAATACATCGTCGCATCCCCACTCGTTTCAAAACTGAGCAGGAATTTCCAGGCCAATGGCATAACAATTTCATAGGCCAGCGCCCCACCTAGAAAAAACAGGATCGGTGTAACAACCAGAAACGGCAGGAAAGCACGCTTTTCGTTTTTATACAGGCCCGGTGCCACGAACGCCCAGATCTGGGTCGCGATAATTGGAAAAGAAACAAATAAAGCAACGAAGAAGGCAATCTTGATATTGGTAAAAAACGCTTCGTGAAGACCGGTAAAAATCATCCGCCGACCTTCAATATCGTCGCCCATCGCTTCAACCAGCGGACGGACCAGAAATGAAAACAGCTCACCACTGACGATGTAACACAGGATAAAGGTAACTAGCAGTGTAATAACCGAGTAGACCAAGCGGTTTCTAAACTCGACAATATGCTCCATTAACGGAGCCTTGCTGTCTTCAATTTCTTGTTCTGAATGCATAATTTCAGGAAACTTTTGTTTCTGGAGAGGAAGGCGCGTCTTCTAGACTGATATCACCTGCGATAGAGTTTCCGGCAGGAGTTTCAGGAGCCGCGTTTGTTTCTAAAGGTTCCGTATCCTTTATTTCAGGCTTAATGTCATCGAACATCTCTTCGAACTTCCCGGTGGGGTTAACCGCATCCTCAACCTGTTTTTTCAGGTTGAAATCGGTACTCCCCTGGATATCCTTCTTGATTTCGTCCAATTCGGTTTCTTTGGCTAAATCATCCAAACCGGACTGAAAATCACGAGCAAGAGAGCGCGCTTTGCGGATATATTTTCCGACGGTCGCAATGGAGCGCGGCAAATCCTTGGGGCCAATAACAAGCACCGCAATGACGACCACAAATACCATCTCTGACCAGCCAATATCAAACATGGCTCACCATCTCGCCTTTAAAAGTCTGAAAATGTTAGATACGCGCACTTAGCTTTGTGCTGCCTTGTCTTTCTCGTCAGAAGCCGTTTTGGCGCTTTCAGTCGAATCCAATTCTTTCTTGGCTTCCTCTTTGGACTCGTCTTCGCTCATTCCGCTTTTGAAATTCTTGATCCCTTTCGCCAGGTCTCCTGCAACACGAGGTAGCTTACCAGCGCCAAAGATAATGAGCACTATGACAAGGATTAAAATAATTTGCCAAGGACCAATACTCATAATGTAACTCCCGATCTCATTCTTGAGACGACATAAATAAAAAATTTCCCAATGTTCACCTAATCTGGCGAAACATTCTCCCTATCCCTTATATAGCGGCGATTGAAAGAATATACGATACCTAATTTGAAAAAGTGACCTTGAAAAGGATTTCAATCAATGACGTCTTTTAAAATCAAAAAATAAAAACCTGCCGCAGATCGAGAGAAATAGAATATCGCTGCCCCTCTTCAGGTCGCAAAATACTGGCCGCACGGGCGACAACAGAATGCCCTGTGTCCAACTCCAGATCGATCAGGCTGAACGGGCCCAGATTTCGGATCCTCCCCACCACAGCCGACGGATGCGCCGTATCCGTGACAGGACCAAGGCGAATTGCCTCAGGGCGAACATACACACTGACAATTCCCTTCTGGGATTGCCCCTCAGCCAGCGGGATATCACCGAGGCCCGTTTGAACAACCTCTCCCTTAACCTGACCAGAAACCTTGTTTACGTCCCCAAGAAATGACGCAACGAATTCACTATTTGGCTGACTGTAGAGTTCAGCAGGTGTCCCCTGTTGTTCTATTCGCCCATTCTTCATCAGGACGATCCGGTCAGCCATTCTCATTGCTTCTTCCGGATCATGGGTTACAAGCATCACCGATGCGCCGCTTTCTTTCAACAATGCAAGCGTTTCATCCCGTACAGAATTTCTAAGCACGACATCCAAGCCCGAAAACGGCTCATCCATCAGGATGATTTTCGGATTGGGTGCCAGTGCCCGGGCAAGCGCTACACGCTGCTGCTCGCCGCCGGAAAGAGTATGCGGGTAATCATCTGCCGATCCCGCAAGAGCCAGTTTTTCAAGGATCCGGGTGGCAATTGCTTTTTTGGAAGCCGCCGACATGCCATCCAGACCAAAAGTCACATTGTCCTGAACAGTCAGGTGAGGAAACAAGGCGTAATCCTGAAACACCAGTCCAACCCGGCGCTCTTCGGCGCCAATAAAAAGTCCCTCTCCCGCAACCTGTGTACCATTGATAAACACATTTCCCTGATCCGGTTTCTCCAATCCAGCGGCAAGCCGTAGCGTTGTCGATTTACCGCACCCTGAAGGCCCCAAGAGACACACGATTTCCCCTTCACGCACTTCAAGTTTTTCGATCTGAACGAAAAAGTTCAGATTGTTGTAGTGCTGCAGATTATCGATTACCAGATTACTCATAAATCAGGACCTTAACTTTCCAGCCCAGCGGCCTGTCCGGGACGCGACCGACTGATGGCCCGGCTTAAAATAATGACAGGAAGGACACCCACCAAAACAATGGCGAGCGACGGGCCAGCGGCTTCAGCCAACCGTTCATCCGATGCCAGTTCATACGCGCGGACAGCCAACGTTTCAAACCCGAAGGGACGCATGATCAGGGTTGCTGGCAGCTCCTTCATCACATCCACAAAAACCAGTAATAAAGCCGTCATTAGGCTTCCAGAAATAATCGGAACATGTACCCGCCAGATTGCCTGTAAACCGGTAACCCCCATTGTCCGGGCTGCCCGGTCCATGTTCGGCGTTACCTTTTCAACACTGGATTCGACCGTATTCATGGAAACAGCAAGGAAGCGGACCACATAGGCAAACATCAACGCGAAGAGCGTGCCACTCAAAATCAGGCCAGTGGAAATACCGAACTGACTACGGAAAAAACCATCCACGGCATTATCGGCAAATCCAAACGGGATCAGGATACCAACAGCCAGAACAGGCCCGGGAATAGCATATCCCATAGCCGCGATGCGCACGGTCAGCGTCTTTATGAAGGTTGTGTTTTTCGGACCGCCCTGTCGTTTTGAATAGACAAGCAGCATAGAGATCACAAGCGCGGCGACACTTGCCAGCGCAGCAACAATAATACTGCTTCCTGCCAAAACAGGAAAATGCGAATTCAAAATGCTTTCCGGAAAAGAAAGGCTTGCATTGAGAAGCCAGCCTGACGGTAACAGAAATCCGAAAAAGATCGGCATGAAACAAACAATGAAGGCCGTTATCCGCTTTCCGCCGGTTAAACCCTTGCGGCGTATTTCCTGATACCGCCCTGTTGTTTGGAAGTATTTTTTCTTTCCCCGATTTACCCGTTCCAGAACAACCAGCAAAAAGACAAAGCCCATTAGCATTGCCGCCAGTTGGGCCGCCGCCGGTGCTTCGCCCATCCCAAGCCAGGTGCGGTATATTCCGGTGGTAAAGGTATCAACCGCAAAATATTGAACTGTCCCAAAATCACTCAGCGTTTCCATCAATGCCAACGCCAACCCCGTAACGATGGCAGGCCGGGCAAGGGGCAAGGCGATTTTGAAGAACAGAGCTATCGGTCCTTTGCCCAACGTACGCCCGACTTCTAGTGCACAAATGGATTGTTCCAGAAACGCGGCGCGGGCGACAAGATACACATAAGGGTATAGAACAAGCCCCAACATAAGAATTGCCCCACCAATACTTCTGACAGGTGGAAACCAGTAATCCTGCCGTCCCCAGTCAAACACGTCGCGCATGAAGCTTTGAACGGGACCGGCAAAATCAAACATTCCAGTATAGGTGTACGCGATAATATAGGCGGGCATTGCCAGTGGGAGGAACAGAGCCCAGCTGAACAGTTTTCGCGCCGGAAAATCATACATGGTCACCAGCCAGGCTGTCGAAACGCCAATACTTAACACCAGCACCGCAACACCTAAGGCCAGAATGACGGTATTCATCAGATAAACAGGAAGAACCGTCGAAGCCAAATGGCCCCAAATATCGTCAAAAGGTACGAATAAGAAGCCAAAAATGACCACGACAGGGATTGAGACAAGAGCCGCAACCAGCATGGAAAAGGCCGCACTGGACCAACGGCCCCACGGCAGACGGCGCCCTTTATCAGACGATAAACTATATGGCTGATCGGCTAAGGCCAAACTATACGCTCTCTTATACCAGTTTCATGATAAGCCCTGAATAAGCCCCCCGGCCCGTTCTGTAAATAATAATCAGTCGCAGAGGCGACAATTCGTCACTGTTGGAGGATAAAAAATCTTTTTGAATTGCCACAATCCATCTGATACCCCTATCGTCACGAAATGGACAGATTGGTCGTATGCTCGGAGAATAGTGGAGATACAGCATGCAGCAGAACGAGCCCAGAGTAGGTTGCGGTGCCTATATTCAGGATATAAACAAGAAAGTCCTTCTGGTTAAGCGGCGCCGGGATCCTGAAGCTGGTTCTTGGGGATTTCCGGGTGGTAAGGTTGATTTCGGTGAGACAACCAAACAGGCCACGATCCGTGAAATCAAAGAAGAACTTGGCCTTCGTATAGAAGTAAGGGGCCTTGCTCATCTCGTGGAATTTATCGACACACAGAACCGGGAACACTGGCTTGCCCCGGTTTACCACGCATCCATACAGGCGGGCACCCCGCTGATCAAGGAACCCGAAGCCATTGCGGAACTTAAATGGTTTGACCTGTCGGCCCTGCCGAACCAACTGACCGAGGCAACCCGGCAAACTCTGAACCCGACCCCGGTGGATTAATCCTCCTCTTCCTCAATGTCACGGCGGGGCTCGCTCTCTCCCCCCACAAGGTCGTCAAACAGCCCGGAAGGCTCTGTCGTGAGCAATCCAGCCGCCCGCAACTCATCGAAGCCGGGCAGATCGCGTATGTCGTCCAAACCGAAATGGATCAGGAATTCTTCTGTAATACCATACGTAACCGGTTTTCCCGGAGTGCGGCGGCGCCCGCGCGGGCGGATCCAGCCTGCGTCAAACAAAACATCCATTACGCCGCGGCTAAGGCCAACACCCCGAATTTCTTCGATTTCACTTCTTGTAATCGGTTGATGATACGCAATAATGGCCAACGTTTCTAACGCGGCCCGGCTTAATTTACGGGTTTTTTCTTTCTCATCCTGCAATAACCAGGACAAATCAGAAGCGGTCAGGAACGTCCATTTCCCGGCAACTTTTACCAGGTTAAATCCTTTATGTTCATAGTGCCGCTGAATAACCTCCAATACGCCCATGATATCGGCATCTTCAGGCAAACGAGCGGCAATATCCACTTCACTTAACGGTGCCTTAGCCGCGAAAAGAAGCGCTTCTGCCATGCGGACATGATCTGGATTTACACTCATTCATCCCTCCCCTCTTTTCTCGAACGGACCCGAATGGGGCCAAAGGTTTCAGATTGCTGTAATTCAAGATACCCTTCCTTGACCATTTGCAAACTGGCCAACAGGGTTGATGCTTCTGCCGAGCGCAGCGCAAACGGGTCTTTCAACCCTTCAGGTAAATAGGCTTTTAACTCTGTCCATTCAGGCAGGGTTCCCAGCATTCGTTCCAATCTTTCAAGGGCAGCTTCAACGGTAAAAACCGTATCCCGCATCAGTCTCAATGGATTTCGAATGCCCTTTCGGTCTTCATGGGCGGCATAGGCTTGCAACAGTTCCATCAGACTACAATCATATTTGGAATGACGAATAACAGTGACCCCTTCAGCCTGCATCCGCTTCATCCTATCCCGGCCCGTCAAAGTCCCATTGATCAGTTTTTCGGCCGCGCCCCGCATGGCCTCAAGTTTCTTCAGTTGAAAAGCAAGCCTTTCAGCCATCTCCGCGCCGCTCGGGCCTTCTTCATCTTCTTGCGGAATAAGCAAACGGGATTTCAAAAACGCGAGCCATGCTGCCATTACTAGATAGTCGGCAGCAATTTCCAGCCGTAACTTTTGCAGCTCCTCAATAAACGCCAGATACTGTTCCGCTAGTTCCAGAATAGAGATTTTCAGCAAATCCACTTTCTGGTCTCGCGCCAGAACCAGCAAAACATCCAGCGGTCCTTCATACCCTTCCAAATCGACGACAAGGGCGTTGGTTGGGCGGTCCGGCCGCTCATCCTCCTGAAATTCTGATCCTTTATCGAATAATCCCTGCGGTTTTTTCATGAGCCCTCTAATCTGCTCTGATAAAAAACCTTAGCCGAGACCAGCCAACTTGGCAATTGCGGACACAACAAATGAAATCGGACCGCTCATCACCCAGCCAATTGGGTTAAATTCCATGCCCAAACTTCTACTGACCATTGGCAGAAGAATAATCAACCCGATTAAAATCAAAAAGCCGAACCGTTCCAATCGTGCCAAAGGAATGGCAAGAAAATTTGGAAGAATGCCAACCGCTACCCGCCCGCCATCAAGCGGCGGAATGGGCAGCAGGTTAAAAACGCCCAAGACCACATTCAAGACGATGCCATTTCGCTGATTTTCGATCACCCAAAGTGCAACATCATCCGGCAATAAGGGCAACAGGTGAATGGATAAGGCAAAGAGGAAGGCAAGCACGAAGTTCATACCCGGACCGGCCAATGCAACCAGAACCATATCCCGCCGAGGCTTATTCAAGGCACGGAAATTAACCGGAACAGGTTTCGCATAGCCAAACAGAAAGGGGGCCTTCAATAAAAGCAGCATTCCGGGGATTAACACAGTACCAACGGGATCAATATGCTTAAAAGGGTTAAGGGTTACCCGACCCATTGCTTTTGCCGTCCCGTCCCCCAATTTCCAGGCTGCAAAGGCGTGTCCGGCCTCGTGCAACGTTATCGCCAGCAGAGCAGGGATCAACCAGACGGAGACCTGATACAAAATCGCTTCAATATTCATAAATTAGTTTACCAACTCTAAAAGATGATCCAGTCGCGCCTTCATCTGTGATGATGAGAACGTGTCTTGGGGAGGAGGCTGGATCATTGATTGCGCCGCGTGATACCGTTTCAGAGACGCGTCTTGCAGGGGACCGCAAGCCTGCGCCACTGACTTCATTTCGTCCAGCTTGCCTGAACAATGTAACACCACATCCACGCCCGCTTCCAGCGCCCGTTCCGCCCGTTTTTCCAAAGGACCGTCCAGCGCGTTCATATTCAGGTCATCCGTCAGAAGAAGCCCGTCAAACCCGATTTGATTTCGAATAATGTCAGTGACCACTTTTGCAGATTGCGTAGCGGGCCGTTCTGGATCGATCTGCTTGAAAACGATATGCGCCGTCATCCCCCAGGGACTATGTCCCAATTGTTTGAAAGGGGCGAAATCAGTGGATACCAGTTCTTCTATCCCTGCATCCACCACAGGTAACTCCAAGTGGCTGTCGACGGTTCCGCGCCCATGACCGGGTATATGTTTTATGACTGGAATGATACCATTTTCGATAAATTCCAAAGCCACGACCGCACCAAGCTTTGCAACGATATTCGGATCCGCGTGAAACGACCGGTCCCCAATAACCGAAGAGGTGACGGGTAACGCCAGATCAAGACAGGGAGAACAATCAACAGTGATGCCGACCCCGTTCAAATCGTCACAAATAAGGGCCGTTGCCAGCCGGCACGCCTCTATTCCTTTTGCTGCATCCAAATCATACAACTGCCCCAACAATCCGAACGCAGGTGCTTCAAACCAGTGCGGAGAACGCAACCGTTGAACCCGGCCTCCCTCCTGATCCAACAGAACCGGCGCGTCTGCCCGACCGACAGACGCTCGCAGGGCGTTGACAAGGGCCCGAACCTGTTCCGGATTGTCTATGTTTCTGGCAAATAGAATAAAACCAAGCGGTTTCTCGCTTGCAAAAAATTCCTTTTCCTGAGCCGTGAGAACGAGCCCTTCACATGAAAAAATGACCGACTTCACATCTTTCATATCAGTTCTTTGCAACGAGACAGTCCTGCTTTTCTGCCTTGAGATCCGCACATAATTTACCAGCAGATGCTTTGTCAGCAAAGGCGCCTACCTGCAGTCTATAGAACAGACCTTTTCCTTTAACCTCTGCTTCCTGAACCCGATGCGGGATCCCTCGCAAAAGTCCTTCATGGGCTTTCTGGAAACGCTGCCAGGCTATTTCAGCCGCATCGGTCGATCGAAACGCCCCTAACTGAACACGAAATTCAATGTCTTCCGGGCGCAGTTCCTTAGCCGGTTCAGGTTTCTCAGCGACGGCCGTTTTTGCTTCTGGCTCTGGCTCTGGTTTGGTGGGCTTCGGGGCCTCTTTCACAACAGGGGCTTTCGCCACCTCTTTAGCAGTGTCTAATTCTGGGACGTCAGCGACCTTGGCATCGGTCACCGATTTTGGTGCCTCCATTGCTTTGCTGGTATTCGCAGCCGGTGCCGTATTGTCTGTCGTCTTGGGCGCGTCTACTGCCGCCACCGACTCGTTTAGTTTTTTCTTTAGCTCTGTTGCCGCCTTGGAGGCCTGAGCCGCAGCAAGAGCCGCTGCCTCTTCAGCTTGTTTCTGAGCAATCTCTGCTTTCGACATTAATGTCTCAGACTGTTTATCCGCTTTGGCTTCTGCACTTTCAGTCTCGCTTTCGGAAATATCAACCGGGGCAGGCTCTGGAATAGCGCTCTCTGGCGGTGACATCAGGGTCTCCACCTTTTCTTCTTCTTTTTCATTTTCCAGAACACTAAAAACCTTCTTATCCTGATGCGGAATATCCATTCCCCCTTTATCTTCGGGGATGGTTTTTACAGGTGAGGTATCCGCGGTAACGATAGGTGGGGCCAGTTGCACTCCTTTTTTGACACCCTGGTCATAAGCGTACCAGATTCCGATGCCAAAACCGACGACAATCACAACCGTCAGCGCGCCGCCGATCAGCTTCCAGCGGTTAAATGAGGGAATATCCTCGTCGTCGTAAAAAGCATCATCGTCATCGTCAAAATTATAGTTATCACTCACCTAGACAAACTCCTCTAAGATGTCGAAATCAACAAGGCCCAGCCCTTCACAGATCAATCGGTCAACGGCCCGGAACAACAATTGGCGGCCTCCGCCCTTCTCCGTTTCCATCAAATAATCAGTGGATTGTGGTCTTTCCTTTTCAACCAGTGCAAAAAATAGCAGGGTTAGGTCCTGCAGGAAAGAGAACAGATGGAGCATATCTCTTTTTTCCCACGTTTGAACAGCAATGTCCGGCCAATCACAGACCATTTTCAATATTTGTTTTTCGTGTCGTTGGTTCAGTTCAAAGGAACTGTCAGAAATGGGATGAAGCAACTGACCGTCTGCAGAAACCTTCTCTACCCGGGCCAGCATGGATCGAATTCGGGCATGGGCATAGGGCAGACTAAAAACCGGATTATCGTAACTGGCATCAATCGCCAATACAGGGCTGAAATTGACGGAAAAATCTGGCGCGTTAGAAAGCACGGCCAGTCTGGTTCGGGCCAATCCGCATTTTGCGATCGCCGCTTGCGCCGGAAATCCTGCCTGCTGCGACTCCTGACCCGGGACTGTCACTAGCTGACAGTCCAGCTTGACGGCCAGTTGCCCAAGGGCCTCAGCATTCCAGACCCGACGCGCGTTGGTAAGACCCTCTGAATTTTGCGGAACCTCTACCTTCTGATGCCGACCCTTCAGGGTCGTCGCGGCACTTAGTTCGAACGCCTTGAAATCATTTAACAGGCCCACTACGCGGTCGAACCAGTAGCTCGGCTTAATCGTGATGTTCAAATAACCATTTGACGCAACATCAACCGACTGAACAAAAGTAAGCCCTTTAAGTGGTTCGATGAACAAGGCGGCATGGTCCTCCCCCTTAAGGTCTTCTTCCTGTGCAAAAAGCATAAGACAATTGCTGCATAAATCACCGAAACCCTCATTTGACGGCGGGCGAAGCTTGAGATCAGCTAAACGGTCCGGTTCCATTTTACCGTCTGAAATCAGCTTTAAAAATACCGTTTCCAGGATGCGACGGATAGACGACGTGTGGTTTTCGCTCATATTCCCAATTCTGCGCAAATGTGTTACGATTGACAAATCCAATCAGGATTAATACATGATTAGAGGTCAGGGTCCAAACCTGATACAACTAAGATGTAAAAATCGTTGTCTGTCACTTTATTTTGGAAGCAATATTAATGTTTGCACCACAAACAACTGAACCGCCCGTCAAATTGTCCGATAGCGCGGCATTGCGGATCAATGCTATTGTCGACGAAATGAAATCTGAAAAAAACATGCTCCGGGTTGCCGTCGATGGAGGCGGATGCTCAGGTTTTCAGTATAGCTTTGACCTGGAAGACACAAAAAATCCGGATGACGTGGTTGTCGAAAATCAAGGCGCGACCCTTCTGGTGGATAGTGTCTCCCTGCTATATCTTGCAGGGGCCGAAATTGATTATGTCAGTGACCTGATCGGTGCCTCTTTCCAAATCAAAAACCCCAATGCAACGGCGTCCTGTTCCTGCGGGTCTTCTTTCTCGGTTTAAGAAGTCCACAATATCAATTTGCATTCATCGCTAAAAGCCGTCATCAATAACGGCAGAATTTGCTTTTTTGATATAAATGGGACCGCCTAATGAAAATCGCCAGTTGGAACATCAATTCAGTTAAAGCACGCCTGCCCCGTCTGGTTGATTACCTGCAGGATGAAGCCCCTGATGTTGTCTGCCTTCAGGAACTTAAGGCAATCGACGAGATGTTTCCTCGCGAAGAGGTTGCTGAACTGGGATACAATATCGAAACCCATGGGCAAAAAACCTATAACGGCGTTGCAATTCTTTCCAAATTTCCGATCGAAGACGTGATGCGTGGCCTTCCGGGAAACGATGCTGACGAGCAATCCAGATATATTGAAGCCACAATCAATGGCGTACGGGTCGCCTCCATATATCTACCGAACGGAAATCCGGTCGATACTGAAAAATTCCCTTATAAACTTGAATGGATGGACCGCCTGATTGCCCGTGCCAATACGTTATTGTCGTGGGAGGAGCCTGTTGTGCTTGCCGGCGATTATAACATCATCCCGCAAGATGAAGATTGCTACGACCCCAAAGCGTGGGAGGGGGATGCCCTGACCCAACCGGAAAGCCGTGCGCGCTTCAGGCATCTTCTGAATATGGGATATGCCGATGCGTTCCGGACCTGGACACGTGATGTTAATTATACCTACTGGGATTATCAACGCGGTGCCTGGCAAAAAGACAATGGTATCCGGATTGACCACCTGCTTCTTTCCGCAGAAGCCACTGACAGGCTTAAAAATGTTGGTATTTCCAAAGGTCCTCGCGGGAAGGAAAGACCCTCCGATCACACCCCGATCTGGATAGAATTATCGACGAATTGACGTTATGACATTTATTTGGATTTTTAACTGACCATTAGTAAATAGTTAGGATAAAATAGGATAAACATAACAATAACCTGTATTACAGGACGTAAATCTAATTCAGTCTGGGGCGTAAATTAAGTGACTAGTAACTGGGATGAAAATCTCGCACTGACATGTTTTGGTTATTTGGATCAAGGCGTTCTTGTCATTTGCTCAGAATTAAGGGTTGCGTTCAGCAATGAACGGTTTTGTGAATTACTCGAACTTCCGCGCTATCTTGGTATCCCCGGTGTTCCGATAGGCGATATCTTCAGATATAATGCAAAACGGGGTGAATATGGACCGGGCGATATTGAAGATCTGGTTCAGGAACGGATAGATTTGTGCCGGCTGATGGTACCCCACTCTTTTGAGCGCACACGCCCGGACGGTCTGGTCCTGCAAATTGATGGATCACCGCTTCCCAATGGCGGTATGATCTCGACTTATACTGACATCACGGAAATTTCAAATTCTCGTAAAGCATTGGAAAATGCCAACGAGATCCTGGACTTTCGGGTTCAGCAACGAACCCAGCAATTGGCCGTTCGTGAACAGGAGCTGTCTGAAAAGGCCACAGCACTGGAAACAATCATGACCAGTGTAGAAACTGGTTTAGCGCTGTTTGATAAAGATCTCCGGCTTGTTGCTTGTAATGACAATTTCATCAAACTTCTAAACTATCCCAATTCGCTCAACGTTCCCGGCACACCAATCCGAAAATTTTTCGAATATAATGCCCAAAGCGGAGAATACGGGGTTGGCGACCAATCCGAGCAAGTCGAAAAATACATGGAGATTGCCCAGTCAGCAGTTCCCTTTACGACAATTCGCCATCGGAAAGATGACCGCCACATTAAAATAACGGCCCAACCGACAACCGACGGGTTAGTTATCTGTTACACTGACGTTACGGAACAAACCCATGCTGAAAATATTTTGCGGCATAACAATGAGATCCTCGAAGAACGGGTAGAAGCCAGAACATCAGAACTGAAAGCCGCCAAAGAGGTCGCTGAAAAAGCCAGCCAGTCCAAATCGCAGTTTCTTGCAAATATGAGCCACGAACTCCGAACACCTTTAAATGCTATTATTGGCTTTTCAGAGCTTCTGATGATGGACGATTACACCATGCTCGAAAAGGAAAAACGAGCTGAATATGCGGGTGACATCAATTCTGCCGGCACGCACTTGCTTCAGGTGATCAACGATATTCTCGATGTTGCAAAAATCGAAGCCAACCAAATCAATTTGTTAGAACAGGATCTAGACCTGAAATCAGTTGTAAAGTCATGTCTTCAGATGGTTTCTGTCGATGCAAAAAACCGAGAAATACAACTGGAAACGGATATCCCTAAAGACCTGCCTATAATTATTGGGGATCCTACTCGGATTAAACAAATCATAGCGAACCTTTTGTCCAATTCTGTCAAATTTACCGATTCAAAAGGCAGGATCAAAGTACAAATCGAAATTTGTGACGACAAATCTATCTCCATCAACGTTCTGGACAACGGCATCGGAATAGCCAAAAAAGACCTAAAACACGTGCAAACACAATTTGGGCAGGTTCAATCGTCATACAACCGAAATCATCAGGGAACAGGTCTGGGTCTGAGCCTTGTGAGGTTATTGACGGAAGCACATGGCGGACAATTTCTACTAAAAAGCGAAATCAACAAGGGAACAACAGCCTCCGTTGTTTTCCCAGCCAGTAGAACTAAAATACTCGTATCCTGACCGAATAGTCCATATAGACCAAAAAAATATTCCTTTTTATTCAGAATAAATTTATATTAGAGGCCTTATATATCCTGTTGTTATGGTCTTTAATATGTTGCTGACGTCCAGTTCCAGTCAAATATCTGAAATTGTAAGCCAAGGTTACAATTACTGGATGTCTTGTAGAGGCGATAGGGAAATGCCCCGTTGGTCAGACATTGATCCGGCACAATTCAAACCCCTGCTCCCATCTGCAATCGTCACTCATGTCCTTCGGGATCCACTTGATTTTGTTGAGATGATTACGGGTGAGAATATTCTGGAACGTAGCAATAGCAATAGCATGCGACGAAACTGGCGGAACTTTCCCGGTCGCGAACCAGGTAGTAAAATCTGGGAGGCGTTTGAAAAAATCGTGGTCACCAAAACTGCTAATTTCAGCGAAATCCCTTATGTCGGACCGCACAAAGAATTCTTGAAAGTTCATACCGTAAGCTGCCCCATTTCCAACGATGGTGAGACCGTAAACAAAATACTGTCCTTTGTTGATTATGTCAGTCAAACAGATGAGGATCTTGAAAAAGAGGTTGCTTCCAACTCGACCAATTCCCTCAATTATCGGCCCGGCCTTTAACCCTTATTGCGTTCAATAAACTACCTCGCTAAACTCTCGGCTGTGATATAATCGGGGCCTTTTTAATGATTTCCGTATCAATACGCACAGATGATTTTAATCGCTGGCAAGACTTGCTGACCTTAATACAAAAATCTTATGCCTATATGGCAACCCGTATTGACCCTCCCTCCTCAATGCACAGGCTGACAGCTGAAAGTCTTGAGGCAAAGTCCCGAACAGAGACACTGTTTATCGCATTCGAAGAGAGCCGACTGGTCGGATGCGTTTTCTTGAAAGAAGAGGCAACAAATTTCTATCTTGGAAAATTGGCTGTCGATCCAGATCTTCAAGGAAAGGGGATCGGTTCCATGCTGATTACGGCCTGTATTGAATTTGCCCAGCAAGCCGGGAAACCAGACATTGAATTGGAAGTCCGAATTGAACTCACCGAAAATCAGGCATTATTCTCACGCCTGGGCTTTACAAAAACCGGAGAAAACTCGCATGCTGGTTACAACCGGGCAACAAGTATCGTGATGCTAAGAAAAGGAACAGTATGACACGCGACGAATTCGATCTTTTTTGCAGCCAGCTATCCGCCACTACAAATGTCATACAGTGGGGAAATGCAAGTGTCTGGAAAGTTGGCGGGAAGATCTTCGCCATCTGCTCCCACTGGGGCCCCGGAGAAAACCAAAAAATCTCATTTAAATGCAAAGACTTATCTTATTCCATTTTGATTGAACAAGAGGGTATCATTCCTGCCCCCTATCTCGCGCGCGCGAAATGGGTTCAACTGACAGATCCCGGCTGCATGTCGGACGACGATATAAAAGTCTATATTGAAGAGGCATGGAAAATTATTTCCAACAAACTGACCAAGGCAAAACAACGTGAACTCGGCCTTACCTGAAGGATGCAGCTCATCCGCTTCATAAGCAACCGCCGTTGATCAAGCCCGTGTCGCCCATTGATCATATCGCTGGCCAAACTCAGCAAAGCGCTCCTGAACCTCATTGCGATCCCACGGAGCCGGCTTTAGCGTTTCTGAATCCCACTGTGTGCGGTCGTTAAAAGGGGACATAAAATCGCCGCCATACACGTGAATGGCCGCTGTTTTCTTGTTAATTGGATTAAGCACGGAATGAATAATATCACGGCCAAGTGTTACCGCTTCTCCCACACCGATGGATTTTCCGCTCACGATTTCGATTTCGCGGTCTTTTTTTCGCCAAAACGCGTTGTCCTCCCGACCAGCATATAACCCGATGATTGCATACATTTTGTGATTATGTGGCGGCACACTCATATAAGGCGGCCAAACCAAATTTATGATGGTCAGACTGTCAGAGTGATAAATCGGTTCAATCCCGGCCTTCTCCGGTGTGCCCAATTCCCGCATAATTGCTGCAGGATCAGAAACCGCCTGCTCCACAACGGCCCTTACTGCAACCTGCCCTTCCTCTGCCGCGCTTTTGCAATCTTCAATAAATTGATCTTTATTAAACATTAAATGTCCTTCCGCCCGATTTCATCGTTATATGAATATAATATAATATAATATTATGATCACTAAATAAATGTCATCTTGCCATCGCCGTTTAGTGGGCGGTTAAGTGTATCCGCCATACAGGCCAGCCCGCCCGCACACAGCCTTTGCGTTGCCAATGTCTCTTATTGTTAAAGGCCAGAGGGATACCTATAGTACGTAAAGAAAATATTGTTTGGGGTATGGGAATAAATGACAAATTACCTGAGTGTGACGCGCTGTGTTTATGATGCAGCCAAGTTTGTCTTTGCACATTTCCTGGATTGCATTTTTCATGTCATCCCTATTTTGTTCCTGGTCTCCATCGTTGCCTGGTTACAGGGTTGGCTGGGTGGTTGGATGATATTGACAGGTAATCTTTTGCAGCCCTTTATCTATGCAATGTTTGCAGTTGCCTGGCATCGCTACTCTGTGCTGCAATCCGAACGACAGAAGAAGTGGTTTAATTACAGGCTGGGAAAACGAGAGTTTAAATTCGGCGCTCTGTCTGTGATATTTACGCTTGGTATGACCAGCCTGGCGGCCGGAATAGGAAAGATCTTTCCGCTTGAAATTGGCCTTCCCTTGTTTTTACTCCTGCTCGTGCCCATTCTTGTAACGGTCATTTTCATTTATCCGGCAATTGCCCTGGATCAACCAATCCAGATCAGGCTTTTCCTGAATAAGGGTGTAAAACTGATCCTTTCCTTCATCATTGCCTTGGTTTTACTCGCCCTCATTGGAACAGTTCTAGGTCTGAGCGCTTTCTTTGTGCTGAAGTTATTGAGCATGATTTTTACGCCAGCGGCCTTAAAGGTCATAATCTTCATTCTGACTAATCTTCTGATAATCCCCCTGCTCCTTGCAATTTCAACAAGTTCTGCCTCATTTTTATATAAACGGGTTATTGGGTTATCCCCTGAGCGGGACGAAGAAAGCCTCCAAAACCTTGATCCTACAGCTTAAACAGACCCTCCGTTAACCGCATAAAAAAGCCCTCTCAAAAGGGAGGGCTTTTTTCGATTATCCTCTGTGGATCAACCGTTATTTCTCAACCTGTCCAACATCGCGAACGGCACCGCGGGCCGCACTGGTTGTCAACGCTGCATAGGCACGCAAGGCCGTCGAAACAACCCGGCTTCTTTTTTCCGTTGGTTTCCACGCAGCTGGGCCCTTAGCCTCCATTTTAGCGCGGCGCGCATCCATATCGGCATCTGAAATCGCAAGGTTGATCGTCCGGTTTGGAATATCGATTTCGATTGTATCCCCTTCTTCCACCAGACCGATATTGCCTCCCTCCGCCGCCTCTGGAGATGCATGACCAATGGACAGGCCGGATGTACCTCCAGAAAAACGACCATCCGTCAGCAAAGCACAGGCTTTACCCAGCCCTTTCGATTTAAGGTAAGAGGTCGGATAGAGCATTTCCTGCATACCGGGACCGCCTTTTGGACCTTCGTATAAGATAACGACCACATCGCCTTCTTTGATCTGATCCCCTAGAATGGCTTGAACCGCGCTATCCTGACTTTCAAAAATGCGGGCTGGCCCTGAGAATTTCAGGATACTTTCATCCACACCCGCTGTTTTAACGATACAGCCTTCATGTGCGATGTTGCCATACAGAACAGCAAGACCACCATCCTGACTAAAGGCATTTTCCTTCGTTCGGATACAACCATTTTCACGGTCTGTATCCAGATCAGGATACCGTTTGGATTGACTAAAGGCTTCTGTTGTTCGAACACCGCCCGGACCCGCACGATAAAATTCCTGAACCGTATTGCTGCGCGTTGTTTTCACATCCCACAAATCGAGTGCTTCACCCATCGTTGCACTATGCACCGTCGGTAGCTCGGCATGCAAAAGGCCCGCCCGGTTCAACTCACCCAAAATGGCCATAATACCGCCGGCTCTGTGAACATCTTCCATATGATAATCTTGCGTGCTGGGAGCGACTTTACACAAATGCGGAACCCCGCGGCTTAGGCGATCAATATCTTCCATTGTAAAGTCTATCTCGCCTTCCTGAGCGGCGGCCAATAGATGCAATACAGTGTTGGTGGACCCGCCCATGGCAATATCCAGGGTCATTGCATTTTCAAACGCCTTAAAGCAGGCGATGTCCCGTGGCAACAAACCGGGCTCTTCCATCTCATAATGGCGACGTGTCACATTCACGATTGTTCTGGCCGCATCCAGGAAAAGCTGTTTTCTGTCGCTATGGGTCGCCAGCAGGCTTCCATTTCCGGGCAATGCAAGGCCAAGCGCTTCCGTCAGGCAATTCATTGAATTGGCTGTAAACATACCCGAACAAGATCCGCATGTTGGGCAGGCAGAACGCTCAACCTCTGCAACTTGCTCGTCAGAAATCTCAGGATTACCGGCCTGGATCATCGCATCGATCAGGTCCAGTCCCACTTCCTTGCCATCGGCCATTCCCTTGCCCGCTTCCATTGGTCCGCCAGAGACAAACACAACAGGGATATTCAAGCGCATCGCGGCCATTAACATACCGGGCGTGATCTTGTCACAATTGGAAATACAGACCAACGCGTCCGCGCAATGGGCGTTCACCATATATTCGACGCTGTCCGCAATAATCTCACGGGACGGCAAACTATACAGCATTCCGTCGTGCCCCATCGCGATCCCATCATCCACTGCGATCGTGTTAAACTCTTTGGCAACGCCCCCGCATTTTTCAATTTCACGGGCAACCATCTGGCCAAGGTCTTTCAGATGCACATGGCCCGGCACAAACTGTGTGAATGAGTTGGAAATTGCAATAATCGGCTTTTCAAAGTCGTTATCCTTCATTCCAGTGGCACGCCATAACGCACGTGCACCCGCCATGTTGCGTCCCTGTGTGGACGTCTTTGATCTATATTGGGGCATTATTTTTCCTTCGGCCAGATCCGCTAACTCATACACCTTACCTAACGCGTTCCCCAAAACAGAGCAAGTAGATAACTCAACTGAACCGCCCTGTATGGCCACTCAAAATAATCGAAAACAACCTATGCTTGTATTTCTTGACGCAATCACTATCTGAAAGAAAAGTAGCCGTATTTAGTCAGTAAGGATTTCACGATGCAATGTCAGGGTAGAACACGCACCGGATACCGATGCCGCAATCGTTCGCTTAACGGAGAGCTTTTCTGCGACATCCATATGAGGGTCAATCACAGCCACAATCTAACACTTCTGATCCCCCTTCTATTATCCGCGTTGGCCGGGTATTTCTTTTTTTTCGGATTGGTGTTCAACACGGCCATTTTTAGCATCTTCGATATCAATTACCTGACATTCGCAGGCATTGAGGACTTATTCCTGAATATGCTTCGGTTCGGGGGCCTGACAACACTGTCTCTTATAATTCTTTGGGTAGGATACTGCACCCTGCTGTTTGTGCTATTCAGTCTTCTACTGGTTTATCAGATGATTAAAGCCACCATGTCAGATGCCCTTTCTGTCACGGAACGACTGAAGTTGATCGGTCTTAGTATCGCTGTCTTTTTTCTGAACAGCCTTGTCATGCTTGTGGTTCGGTTTCCCGCGCGCAATCGTTGGCATCTGAATAGCATGAGCGAAAGACGTGAAGCCTTTGCCCGCTCGCTATTCAACCTGAAGGACAAATCAAAACCGATTGAAATTGCGCGCCCGGTAAAAGCATCCAGAACCCTGTTTCAACAATTTCTCATCTTTCGAAATCTTGGCAATCACCGCTTTTTTGCAACCCTTGTCGTTCTTTTCCTTGTGACAGCCTGGACCACCTACAACGCGGGAAGTGAGGCCCTGTATGCAAGAGCCTGCGCGCTTTCCCTCTCTGCGGACCCTTCGAGCCGCCAGTCGTCCCCCTTTCCATTCCCTGCCCTTATTCTGGAAGAGGACTGTAGGATGGCGGATGGCAATGCATCATCTGTACCGCCAGAGAAAACAGATGTCAGTCTTACCCGGCAGTTTATCACTGGCCTGACCCGTGTGTTTCACTATACACCGGTAACCCTGAAAGCGATTGACGGGCAAATTCGGTTACTGCATCTGGCTTCCACCGCCCGTTTTGACCTGTTCTTTAACGGTGAAAGCGGTCGATCTCTTGCCGTGCCGAGGGGCGCCCTTCAACCATTATACTCGGACCAGAAAAATCAGCGGCCCACCCAGTCGGTCGCCATCATGGAGCGCAATATTCAACGCCTGGAGAGGCAGATTGATCAATCAAATAAAGCCCTTTTTGGTTTGGATCAGATTATGAAAAAAACCAGTCAGGAAATTAAAATCCTGAGCCTTCAACGGGACACACTACCCGGCCATCAAAATGACCTCAGTATCTCTCAAAAAAACTCATCCATTCCGCAGCATTGCTGGGAAACAAAACCGGAATTTGTCATTCCGTTCGTTTCAGGATCCTACAATGTAGAAAATGCAGGCCTGGTCGAAAGCTTATCCCGCCTTGTTTCGAGATACAAAACTGATCGGGAAAAATCGTTGATTGTAACAGGGTATGCGGACCCCTCCGGTGGTCTCGCCTTAAACCTGAGAATATCGGAAAAACGCGCCAGATCAGTGAGCCAGCTCATTGAACAAATGGGTCTTGATAAACATCGGTTGTTTCCTGTGGGAATGGGAATTAGTGAAAGCAGTCACCTCCCTCCCCGGCGGGTAGAAATCAGGGGATGCGACCTGAACTAAGACCTAGTATTTGAAGAGTTTCTTTCTTGCGGGGGCTGAAATTAACCATTAGATTTATCTTCTAAAGAAAAAAATAATATGGAGGAAATCATGAAATTTCTAAAGGCAATTGCCCCCGCAACAGTTGGGCTGTCCATGCTAACGGGCGGCTTAGCCGCCGCAGCGGACTGCACAGCTTCCAAGTGGGGTAAAGAGGATCAAATCGGGTCTGCCAATCTGGTGACACCGGAACGGGTTCTGGAAGCCACGAAACTGATCAAACAGGGAAAGACGCAACCACTTGGTATTGTGATAGACTCTCAAACCCCTGCCTTCCCTCCCCGCGGGCTTAGCCTGCAGGTTGTGCAGCCAAATCAACAAGGCGGACAGCGTTTGTTTGCCTATGAGGGCAGTTACAACGATGACCTGATGCAACTTTGGCTCGGCATTGGATCCCAACTGGACGGATTGGGCCATCTGGGTCAAAACGGCATGTATTACAATTGCAACGAGGAAAAGGACTTTGCCGCCATTACGGGCCTTAAAAAGCTTGGAACGCACAATATGCCACCGATGGTGGGGCGTGGGATCGTTCTTGATATGGCGCAACATTTTGGTATGCCTTTCCTGCCTGCAGGCAAGTTCTTTACAGCCGCCGATATTCAGGCCGCAGCAAAGAGTCAGGGCGTTAAAATTAGTGAAGGGGATGTTGTCCTGTTTCATACAGGCTGGACAGACGCCAAATTTTCGTCAGACCCCACTGCCTGGGCAAGTGCGGAGCCCGGGATCTCTGAAGACGCTGCGGAATGGCTTGCCGCACAGAACGTAATGGCCGTCGGTGCGGACACTTGGGGCGTTGATGTGGTTCCGCCCCAAAAAGAGGGGCGCCCGTTCTGGGGGCATGTCGTTTTATTGAAAGAAAACGGCATATATCTGCTGGAAACCATGAATACTGGCCCTCTGGTGAAAGACGGCGTGACTGAGTTTATGTTTGTACTGGGACAACCGCGCGTCCGCGGTACAGTACAGATGATCATTAATCCGGTTGCCCTTTACTAGCGCGTTCCCCCCAAAAAAAAAGCCCGCTGGTCAGCGGGCTTTTTCTTCTGCATTAACAGCTATCACTCAGCTTTCATATTTGATTTACGGCGCCGGGACAACCAGCCCAAACCGACCATAGCCGCGCCGAAAAGCGCCATTGCAGGTGGCAAAGGAACTGCGGACACTGTTACGCTTGCGATTTTAAAATCATCATTATACCCAATGGCGCCGATACCAAACAGATCGCCTGCCTGAAGCAGCAACCCGGCAAATGTATAGGTATCCGTTGGGTTCGCATCCAAAGAAGCATTAATCAATTCCAGCGTACCGTCATTGTCTGTATCAAAGAAATAGGCAAACTGATCATCTGATGAGTTGTAATTGAAACTGACACTCGTCAGGAAAACATCTTGGGAAAAACTGAAAACCGCAACATCGTCGTGGTTCCAGCCGTCGATTTCGTGATTATCAAGTAATGTGCTGCTGTAAACTGCCAAACCACTTGAATTATATTGGCGGATATACCCGCTATCGACTACATTTCCCCCTGTATATCGACCCGCACTCACGTCCAAACCAATACCATCTTCAGAATAGCTTAATGCACCTGAAGTCCAGCTGGACGTTCCAGATGTAAAGTCAAAAGTGCTAACCGCATGAGCCGCCGTAACGGAAAATAATGCAGCAGCACCCGCTAAAAGCGAGATTACTGTTTTTCTTACCATATCAATACCCCTAGAAAGGACAAGACCGCACAAAGCCTTCGTCCGTTGTTAACCCCTAAACAAACGAATACATACCTACTACGTGAAACAAAAAATGCAGCGAATGACTCAAGACGGGCTGTCTAAAGAGCAAAAAAAAACGACGAAATAAACGTCAACCCTATGTGGGTCCGTGGAGAATTTTTGCACGCCAAATTCTACTTAAAAAATATTATATTTTTTCGAAAAGTTCGCACAAGCCTGCAAAGTGTTAATTTATCGTTAACATTCAAAATTTTTTGATTTTTGGCTCGGTTGCACAAACAAAAGCAAAAAAGCGCTGATTAAGGCTGCTTTATTAACCATAATGGGATTTCTATTAACCATAATAGTGTGACATCTGGACAATTTTTCACATAGAAAACAGGTTAAAGTCGAATCACTCCAGCATTTACACACCAGCTTTTCAGAGATAGCGCAGCGAAGGCCGCAGGGAGGAAAAGGGCGCCGAATGAAGCCCCCCTCTCCTCCTGAATATGACGGCGGGAAAGACGTTTTTAGCTAACCGATTTATCCTGACCTTGCCAGTATGGTTTACGGATAACATTTTTCAGGATTTTACCAGCACCCGAAAGCGGTAAGGCATCGGTTACAAAATCGACACTGCGTGGACATTTAAAACCTGCAATCAGAGTGTGGGAAAAATCGATGATCTCCTGCGCCTGGACTGCCTCCGGCTCGTGAAGTCGCACAACAGCATGTACCTGCTCGCCCCATTTTTCATGAGGAATGCCAATGACCGCGCATTCGGCCACAGCCGGATGCTGATACAATGCATTTTCCACTTCAGCAGAATAAACATTTTCGCCCCCGGAAATGATCATGTCTTTGACACGGTCTACAATATAAACAAAACCCTGCTCATCCATATATCCGCCATCACCGGTATGCATCCAACCGTTTCGTTTGGCCTCGGCCGTCTGCTCTGGCTTGTTCCAGTATCCCAGCATCACGTTATCACCGCGTACACAAACCTCGCCCACCGTACCCAAAGGAACTTCACGGTCAGCCTCGTCCAGTATTTTAACCTCTACCGCGTAAACAGCCCGGCCCGCCGATTTAAACCGACCGGCATTAGGCCCCTCAACCACGTGGTATTCCGGCCCTGTATACGTCACTAACGGGGCACATTCTGTCTGACCATAGGCATGGGTGAAGCCAGCCTCTGGCAAGACGTCCAAGGCCTTTACAATCACTGCCTCCGGCATCGGAGAAGCGCCGTAAACGATATCTTTCAGGCTACTCATGTCGTAGTTTTCAAGAGACGGATCATTTACGAGCATATTGACCATTGTCGGCACCAGAAGCGTGTTCGTGACTTTATGGTCCTGCACGGCCTGCATTGTCCCTTGTGGCGTAAAGCCCGGAATAAAAACATGGGTAGACAATCCCATAGTGGCCCCAAAAACCGCACAACCGTCGGCGATATGGAACATTGGCGCAACATGAAGCCAACGGCTGCCTTCTTTAAAATTAAAGCAGGGCATAGCGTTCAGGGTATTCACAACAAAATTCCGGTGACTAAGCATCACACCCTTGGATACGCCAGTCGTCCCGCCCGTGTAAAACAGACCCGCCAAATCATCGCCACCGCGCCCGGCATCTTCGACCGGCGCAGATTCTGCTACCAGGACTTCGTAGTTGAGCATCCCATCCGGGGTCGTCCCATCACCGATATAAATGACCTCCCGAAGTTCCGGCACCTGATCTTTCAGTTCATCAACAATGCCTGCGAAAGCATCATCAACAAGAAGGATTTCAGAACCAGAATCGTTCAGCCAATAAGCAAATTCTGGCACGGCCAGGCGCGTATTTACCGGAACGAAAACACCCCCCGCCCAAGGAGTGGCATAATAAAATTCCAGATATCGATCGGAATTATGCGCCAGTATGGCAACCCGCTGCCCCTCGCTAATACCCAACGACCTTAAACCGCCCGCGAATTTTTGCACCCGCTCTGAAAATTCAGCGTAACTTCGTGCACGATCCGCACAGATAGTCGCAATTTCCGTACTTTTTGCCTGAACGGCCCGCGTTAATAGTTGAGAAATAGACATTTCCCAATTCTCCCTGTTTATTCTTTTGTTGGGAAGAGTATTGGAAATTATCGCCAGAGCGTAAAGGCAAAAAACGCCCGCCTGTCACGAACTTTCAGTTGCAACCTTACTCCGCCCCAGCATCAGGGATAAAAAGGCCGCGATGCAACAGATACCAACAACCAGTATCAGCGGAAGTGGTGTTGTTTCGTAGTAGGATAACAATAGGCCCACGACAAAAGTCCCGACAGCGCCGAATCCAATTTGCATAGACCCGGCAAGACCGGCTGCCGCCCCTACCCTTTCGGGATCAGCACTAATGGCCCCGGTCACGCCTGTCGCGATGCAAAGACCATTTCCAAGCGCTACCAGACACATAAATCCAAAAAATGCAGGCGCGCCCAAGCCCACAGACACCTCAGTCACCAGCATCAGAAGCGGCCCACAAAATGATATGACTGTTCCAATCACGATCAATTTGAAAATGCCCAACTGGTCAGTAAGCCGAGCCGTGACATAGTTGCCAAAAATATAAAATGCTGAAACCAAGACGAAATAAAATCCTAGTTCGGTCGCGGTCCCGCCCATCAAATCGATCAGCACGAAGGACGTTCCACCTAGAAACGTAAAATAGGCAGACGTACTGAAACTGACCTGAAGGGCGTAGGACATAAAGGTGCGATTTTTCAGAAGATAATAAAAAGAAAGAAACAAGCCACCAAAATGGGCTTCATGACGTTTCCTCGGGGACAGGGTTTCATCCGCCCCTTTTAACGCAAAGATCAGAGCGACAGCACCAAACACAATCACAAAAGCAAAACTGGACCGCCATCCGGCCTGATCTTCCAGGATCCCGCCCAACATTGGCGCCAATGATGGCGCGACAACAATGGCCATTGTCATATAAGCGATGACGGAGGCCGCCTGCTCTGCGGTAAAACGATCGCGAACCATTGCCCGCCCCATAACCATGCCCGCACATCCACCAAGAGCCTGCACCATCCGCCCGCCGATCATCATTTCAATAGAGGTCGCGAAAATGCAAATCCCACCTCCGGCGATGAAAATCAATAATCCTGCTATGACAATTGGACGCCTTCCAAACCGGTCCGAAAGCGGGCCATAAATCAACTGCCCAACAGCGATCGCGGCCAGATAAACCGTCAAGGTCAGCTGAGACATCGCATAATCAGTTTCAAAGACCAGCTGAAAAGACGAAATAGAAGGCAGGATAATATTCATTCCAAGCGGTCCGCACATACTGATGATGATCAGTACGCCCATGAAAAACTTGGTTGATGTTTGCGAGGAATTGTTAGATATCATACAGTCTATTAACTGATGAAAGGTCATTTCACCAGCGAAAAGAATGTGATAACGGAGACAAACCGTCTCATTATAGATGGCCGTAAAAAGCCATAAAAAAAGCGACCCGAAAGCCGCTTTTTCATTTATTTTAAAACGCCTTAAAGTTCGCTCAATCGCTCAGCTGCGTCTTTCAGCTTCGCCATTTTCACATCCGCTTCAGCAAGTTTTTCTTTTTCCGCCGCCACAACATGTTCGGGCGCACCACTGACAAATTTCTCATTGCCGAGTTTTTTGTTCAAACCGGTAATGTAACCGTTCAGCTTACCGATTTCCTTGTCCAGACGGGCTTTCTCAGCATCCAGATCCATCGCACCCGCAAGCGCCAAACCAACGGTTGCACCATCATGAACAAATTGCAGGGAACCTTTTGGCAAAGCAACGTCGATCGCCTTGCTTTCGAGCCGCGCCATTCTTGAAATCACATTCCAATGATTTTCAAGCCGGGTCTTGTGGGCTTCACTGCCGTCATTGAAGATCATCGGAATTTTCGCCCCGGCAGGAACGTTCATTTCACTGCGAACGGCACGAATACCGCTGATCAGGTCCTGAACCCAGACCATCTCTGCATCGGCATTTTCATCAATTGCCGTATCAGGATAAACCGGCCAATCCGAAACAACCAAATCCGCATCCCGTTTGGCCCCTAATGTCAGCCAAAGTTCTTCGGTAATAAAAGGCATAAACGGATGCAGAATTTTCAGAATTTCATCCAGAACCCACGCTGCCGTCGCCTTTGTTTCAGCCTTCGCCGCTTCGTCATCGCCTTGGAATGGAATTTTTGCAAACTCAAGATACCAGTCGCAGAAAACATTCCATGTAAAGGAATAAACCGCGTTTGATGCGTCATTGAAACGATAACCGTCCCGTTTGCCTTCAAGGGCTTCCCGAACAGCTGCTTCACATTTGGCAACTTCACCAATGATCCAGCGATTAACTGGCTGCTCCGCTGTGAAAGGGTCAAACCCTTCTGGCACTGCGCATTCGTTCATTTCGCAGAAACGAGCAGCGTTCCAAAGTTTTGTCGTAAAATTCCGATATCCTTCCACCCGCTGTTCAGATAGACGGACATCCCGCCCCTGAGCCGCGCTGGCAGACAAAAAGAACCGAAGGGCGTCCGCACCATATTTATCTACAAGGTCCAGTGGATCAACAACATTCCCCTTGGATTTTGACATCTTGGCACCATGCTCATCACGAACCAAGGCATGAATGTAGACGGTATGGAAAGGTGGGACTTCATCCATGAAATGTAGTCCCATCATCATCATTCTGGCAACCCAGAAGAAAATAATATCAAAGCCCGTGATCAAGACATCCGTCTGGTAATATTTATCCAGTTCAGGTGTTTTATCCGGCCAGCCAAGTGTTGAAAAAGGCCACAGAGCCGACGAAAACCAGGTATCCAGAACGTCGTTGTCCTGCGTTAGTTCTTCGCGTTTGCCATAATGCGCTTCCGCCGCGGCAAAGGCTTCTTCTTCTGTTTCCTCAACGAAAATCTTGCCATCAGGACCGAACCAGGCCGGAATACGGTGACCCCACCATAACTGCCGGGAAATACACCAAGGTTGGATATTCCGCATCCAGTCATAATAGGTGTTTGTCCATTTTGACGGAACAAACTTGGTCTGACCACTTTCCACGGCCCGAATAGCGGGCTGCGCCAATGTAGCAGCATCGGCAAACCACTGATCCGTTAGATAAGGCTCGATCACAACTCCAGAACGGTCGCCATAAGGAACCATATGTGTGTGATCTTCAATTTTATTCAACAGACCGAGGGCTTCAATTTCCGCAACAATTTCCTTGCGGGCCGCAAAGCGGTCCATCCCACGGTATTTTTCTGGAACCGTGTCGTTCAGACAGGCATTTTCGTCCAGAATATTAATGACATCCAACCCCGCCCGCTTGCCGACCTCAAAATCATTAAAATCGTGCGCAGGCGTTATTTTAACAGCACCGGATCCCTGTTCCGGGTCCGCATACTCATCCGCAACAATCGGAATACGCCGACCAACAATTGGTAGAATAACGTATTTCCCGACCAGTTCTTTATACCGATCATCATCAGGGTGAACGGCAATTCCTGTATCGCCGAGCATTGTTTCCGGACGGGTGGTTGCAACGGTAATAAACCGGCCGTCCCCGCCTTCAATCGGGTAATTGAAGTGCCACATATGGCTGTTGACTTCTTTTTGTTCAACTTCCAGGTCAGAAATCGCCGTGTGAAACTTCGGATCCCAGTTTACAAGGCGCTTGTCCCGATAAATCAGGTTTTCCTTGTAAAGCTGGACGAACACTTTCCGAACGGCTTTGGAAAGACCTTCATCCATTGTAAAGCGTTCCCGGTTCCAGTCACAGGAAGCCCCTAAACGGTGTAACTGACCAATAATGGATCCGCCGGATTTCTCTTTCCACTCCCAGATCTTTTCAATGAACTTTTCGCGACCAAGATCATGTCGGGTAATGCCCTGCTCTGCGAGCTGGCGTTCGACAACCATCTGGGTTGCAATACCAGCATGATCGGTACCGGGCTGCCACAGCACATCTTTCCCGCGCATCCGTTCAAATCGAACAAGTATATCCTGAAGGGTATTATTGAGCGCATGGCCCATATGCAGGTTACCGGTCACATTCGGCGGCGGAATAACAATTGTGAAGGCATCTTCACTATCATTTCGACCACATGCAAATGCGCCTTGCTCCATCCATCGGGAATAGAGCTTTCCTTCGACCTCTTGCGGCCGATAAGATTTGTCAAGCATCGCTGACACTCTCTTTATTATCATATATCAAAAAATCGGGTGAAAAGCCACCAAATGGCCCCCGGGACTTAATCCCAGTATAGTCGGCTCGCAGCCACGGACAAGAACCTATTCGCTATCGTCCGCACGGTCTGCGAGCTTGCTCACTTCGCGTTCCACAATACGCTGTACGATGCTTGCCAGATGTTCATCCAGCCATTCTTTCAGCATAGGACGCAATAAATCGCGGACAAGTTCTTCAAGGGTAGCGTGGCCATTGCCCATCGGCATACCGCGCGACGAAGAGACAGCACCGGCGAGACTAGCGAATGAACTGGTCGCAGCTGCGACAACTGGCTCTTCGAGCAGGCTGTCAAGTTTAGCGTCCATTGCGCTTTTTGCAGGCAGTTCTTCTGGCTCAAAAACTGGCTCTGGTTCTGGCTCTGGCTCTGGCTCGGGTTCTGGCTCTGGCTCTGGCTCGGGTTCTGGTTCCGGCTCAGGTTCAGGTTCTGGTTCTGGCTCAGGTTCTGGCTCTTCAACCACCAACTCTTCATCCATTACAAGAACTTCACCATCATCATCGATCTCATCTGTAAGCTCGAGGACATCGTCCTCAACTTCAGGCTCGGGTTCTGGTTCTGGTTCAGGGGCAGGTTCTGCTTCCATCGCTGGTTCAGCAGCTACTTCCTCAGAAACCTCTTCGGTTTCAGCGGCTTCTTCTTCATCGCCATCTTCGGAAATAATACGACGAATGGAGGCAAGGATTTCCTCCATGGTCGGTTCTTGTTCTGCTTTCGGATCACTCATCGTGCAAATCACCAACGACTATTTAAGTATTAAGTTCGAAACTTATCTAAGAATGACATAAAAGGCCAGTCTCCATAAACACTTTCGTACCATATACTTAATGAATGCTTAAAAAGTGGGTGCTATTCGCCCTAGTCCAGACCACCGTCAGTACCGGTCCATTTGTTGCGAACCCGTTTATAATTGGCTTCTGGATCGTACAGTTCAACATTTAGTCCCAACTCGCGGGCTCCCAGATTACCAACCGCAGCCAACACGTCATAGACAGCAATACTGACATCCCGTCGTGACGTGACAAGATTCACCTGGCTGACAAGCAGCTCCTGCTCGGCGTCCAAAACATCCAATGTTGTCCGGGATCCGACCTGGGCTTCCTGATTAACACCTTCCAGCGCAATCGTATTGGCGCGCACCTGTTCTTCATTAGATGTTATCTGCGCCCGCGCTGATTCCAGCTGTTCCCAGGAACGCGTAACCGCTTCGCGGACTTCCCGTACCGCAGATTCGATTTCGATCCTGCGTTGATTGTTTAACTGACGTGCCTGACGCACCTGACTGTAAACAGAACCAGACTGATATAGCGGCACCGTCAGCCGGGCTGTCAAAGAACCACTTTCTGACCATTGGGATTCTGAAGACTGGTCATCTGAATGCGCCAATGACCCCGTCAACGACAAGGTAGGCAGCAGTTGACCGGACGTCGCCCGAATGCTGTGCTTTGAACTTTCTTCGTTATATTTTGCAGCCTGAATATCCGGGTTGTTATTCATACCCATTTCAAGGGCCGCGTCGATTGATTCAGGAAAGTTATCGGGCAATGACGGATTCTCTAGCTTGCCCGGTTTTTGTCCGACAATCCGTTCGTAATTGGCCTCACTCACCTTCAGGTTACCAATTGCCCCGACGAGGTCTGAGCGTGCACCGGCCAAACGGGCTTCGGCCTGAGCAACATCTGTTCGAGTGATTTCACCAACATCGAACCGATCCTGTGCGGCTTCACGCTGACGCTCCAGAACCTCGACGTTATTCCGGTTAAGATCGACAACGGCCTGATCACGGACAACATTTACATAAGCACGGACCGCAGATTGGAAGACTGATTGCTCTACGGAATCAAGGTTAGACCGTGCGGCTTTCACGCTCGCCTCTGCCGCGGCAGTATTTGCGACAGTCTGGCCACCCGTATAAATTGGCTGAGAAACAGTAACCGCGACTGAGCTTGGGTTATAGGTCCGGTCCCCTCCAGGTGCAGAGGTGGTTGACGTTTTACTATATTCAGCACCCGCTTCCCCCACCACGGTGACCGTCGGACGCCATCCTGAAAGCGCTTGAGCTACACCTTCATCGGTTCCCCGTACACTGGCGCGTTGCGCCTGCAATGTTGGATTGGAGCTATAGGTCAAAGCAAGTGCTTCTTGCAGAGTTTCGGCATTCACCATTGAACTGAACATGGACATCGCCAGAACCGAGGTTACCGTAACGATCGCTTTTTTCATTCCCTATGCCCTTTTTGGTGGTTAAGTCAGCATTCTGATTTAACTATATGTGTTTTTGTGAAGGACAGCACCCGTAAACTTTAATCCAGCCCCCCACATCACTGGATATCTGTTTTCTACCGGTTCACACCCTACTCACAAACACTTTACAGACAAAATACAGCAAAGTGTGACCGGCATCATACCGCAGTCTCCTTAGAAACTAAACGTTGCTTCGGATTTCAAGCTCCCCAGCTCGGGTACAGCGGCATTAAACAATGCTTTGGCACGAACATCGTCCCCTAACTTAGTATACAGGGTAGCAACGCCTGGATTGACGCCAATGACACAAATCAGTCGGCCACCATCGGCTAGCTGATCGATCAGGCTCATTGGAACGGTTTCAATGGCTCCGTTAATGTGAATCACATTATACGGTCCCTGTTTCGCATTTCCAGCCTCCAACGCGCCTTCAACAACGGCCACATTGTCAACTTCCAGCGCAGAGAGCGTCTGGGATGCCTTTTCAACAAGTTCTGCATCTGTATCAATCGCAACGACCGCCTGTGCAAGCTGACCAATAACGGCTGATGAATATCCAGTGCCACAGGCGATATCCAGCGCGACGTCGCTTTTCTTTATGTCTGCTGCCTGAAGCATGCGTCCAAAGACCCGAGGTTCAATCAAATACCGGTCATCCGTCACCTGCAAATCTTCGTCCAGATAGGCAACACCTCGCAAGGCTTTGGGGACAAATTCTTCTCGCGGTACCGTGTTCATGGCCTCGGCCACACTGTCACTGGTCACATTGTTTGGGCGAAGTTGACTGAGCACCATACTCTCACGTGCTTCGGCGTAAATTTCAGTCATATTGAATTTCCCGTTATTCCTATACTCTGCATCAGACCGGATCGTATGACATTGGTTTAACTGGAGCCATACTGGTTCGCGGCGTTTATACTTAAATTTCCTGCGCAAAATCAAGAAAGAAGCGCCCTTTGCCTTTCGTTTTTAGCAAACAGGCGCGCATTCGTGATATTTTCGTCAGCACCCCTCACAAAACGATGCCTGCAAACCCCGAGACGTGCCCCTATCGAGGAAGACCCATCCGACGACAGAAATCGTCTGTTGCAATAGCGGTTTACTAACAATCCAGACCAGTGATCAAGACCGGCGATCGAGATGCTGAGAAGTATTGGCCCAATCATTTTTTGCTGGCTTTTGGTAATCCTGTAGGCGGATCGCGAAAGACAAAACTGTAAACCAAACGGTAAACTAATAAAATTACACCGCAGTTTTTATGATTTTCAGCGTAATTCACTTGTTGACAGCTACGGGATAAAGACTTAAAACGCCATGACTTTTCAGGGATAGCCTCCTGAAAGTGAGGCCTGGTGGCGGAGTGGCTACGCAGCGGATTGCAAATCCGTGAACACCGGTTCGATTCCGGTCCAGGCCTCCAATTATCAACGTTCGATCCACTCATCTCCCAGCAATTCAGGTTCCGCATAGTTCTGCATTTCTTCCAGATGTGCCTCGGCGTTATCACAGAACAACCGACCAATCAGATGATCCACAAGGCGTTCCGTCCCGATATTTGTTCCTGGAATATCACTGCTGACAGGGGCATGGCTCATTGTTGTGGCCGCGTTGAACAGGTGAAGCCGGTCCAGCCCAGAACAATTTTCGCCCTCATACTTTGGCAGAAACTGAAAGCCGTCCCCTAAAAACGGATAGGTTAGAAGCGGATCATCCTCGCCGCCGGACGGTGGCTGAAATTCATCCTTCCACAATCGAATGTCCGCGGCTAAAGACGCCAGCTCGGGCTGTTTTTGAAGATCCATCGCATAACCGGTTCCAAATATGACGAAATCTCCGGTGAACTGCCCCCGCTGAGTTGTTAGCGTTAGGTTCTTCTCTGAACAGGATGCTGAAATCAGTCCGGCGCCGAGATACAGGTTAAAATTCTCATGCGCTTTGAGGCGGAGCATAGAATCTCGCGGCGCGGCAACCTTTGCATCAAAGCCTTCTTTTAAAAAGGCCCACTTCTTGTCGGCTGGCAGTTTGTGAAACCCGCGCATAAAGCCAGGATAAACGATATATTTAAACTTGTTCAGAGTTGGCAATTCAGGAGACCGGACTAGCATATCCACTTGGGCTGCGCCGTTCTCCAAAGCCGTTGCAGCGGCATCGACGGCAGAAGCCGCCCCTCCCACCACGAGGATCCGCGCCCCTTTCAATTGGCGAAAGTCAATTTGATCTTCTGTATGGGCACGCAGGGAGGCTGGGATGGCATCTGCCACAGGCGGTAACGCAACACCACCAGAGGCTGCCCGGCCGGTCGCCAGTACCACGTGACGGGCATATTGTAGCCGGCTTCCGTTTTCGCTATCCAATAAAAGATGCCAGAAGTCGCCCTCCGACTTCAGGCTTTTCAGGCAAATGTCATTCTGCACGAAAGGTGCGGTAATTTTTCGATACCAGCACAAATACGCCATCCATATTTCACGGGGGATTTTGTCCAGTTTTTCCCAAGCCTCTTCGCCATAAACGGCACGATACCAAGCCCGGAATGTTAATGACGCAATCCCTTGATGCGGGCCTGTAAGATGCTTGGGAGAGCGAAGCGTTCGCATCCGGGCAGTTGTGACCCATGGCCCTTCTTCCCCACGCGGATTTTGATCAAAAACTGCAATATTCCGCACCCCTTCCCGCTTAAGCGCAAATGCGACAGACAGTCCCGAAGCCCCTGCACCAATAATCGCCACATCCAACGCTTTTTTGCCATCTGGTGCAAGGCGTTGATGAACCCAATTTTTCGCCGGCTGATTCATAAAAGTCAGGGCGGTCTGAAATTCCTGTTCCAGCGCGGCCAGAGCCGTTTCCTTTTTCACCATATTTCCAAGTTCTTCTTTTTATTCTGGTAGTAGCTTTACTTCACAACTATCCTTATTAAGACATTGAACTGGAATTTGGTTCAAATACTTTGTCGACTAGGAGACTTCTATAATGCGCTTGATAATTGCGATACTTTTACCTTTTCTTGTGTTCTTTACAATCGGACGCCCCTTTCAGGGTATTTTTTGCCTTATTCTTCAGGCAACGCTCATTGGCTGGATCCCGGCTGCTATTTGGGCTGTATACGCGTTAAGCCAATACAATACAGATAAAAAAATAAACAGCATGCACCAATAAAGCTGTTTCCTGGCGGGCAGAATTAAATCACCCTTCTTCTGTAAAAATATCCGCTGGAATTTGGCAGTTTTCAGGCAATTTTGTTTTTTTTTGAAAAAAAATGAAAATCAGGGCTTGGCAGGCTAATCTGCAATTGCTATAAGCCGCGAACCCGATCACATCGGGTCAACTGATCCCCGATAGCTCAGTTGGTAGAGCAGCTGACTGTTAATCAGCCTGTCGCAGGTTCGAGTCCTGCTCGGGGAGCCAATTCAAAACGGCCGAGAATACATTCTCGGCCGTTTTTGATTCTGCTGTCTTTTCGATCCCTGACCTAAGCAATAACCCGTGTCAGCAACGCAATATTTATAGCCGAGTAAGACAGTAAATATTTTGGTCTGTTTCAAGATTGTCTTTTTGAAGCACAATCTGCCATCCGGCATCTTCCAGATATTCATTTACTGGGCTTTCGATAACCAGTTGCCGAAACTTTGAATAATCGAGGGCCGAAAAATCAGGGTATTCCTGACAGGCGATGTCATACAGGGCGGGCAAAGTAAATTGCCATTTCTCAGTCCGGCTCATTTGTTTTCCAACAGATGGTGGCGTTGCCGGAGTGAGGCTCTCGTCCCCATCGAGCATATCAAAGAACAATTCAATTATCTGATCATTCGTTACGGCAACTGTAGGCATGGCACACCTGATTATCGAGCGATCCTTTTGGATAGGATTCTAAAAAAGTGCGCCACTATAGCGCCAAACAACAGCAACCTTTTGTGGGGTAAGTCACCAAACAAAAAATCTTGTTTTCATTCTTTTTTCATAAAATCTCCCTAAAATTACTAATATCTACATTAAGGAAGTATGCGTATGAATGGTCTGTATAAAGCCCAATTTCAAACCCCTTTTGGTTCAGGTTCCGCAGTGTTTGTCTTGAGAGACGGTCACCTGAGAGGTGGAAACGGCGCCCTCTATTATGTGGGAAACTATCGTCTGGACGGCGAGACATTTTCAGCAACGCTTAAGACAGATCGCCATACACATGATCTAACAACCGCATCTGTCTTTGGTATGGATAAGCTGAATGTTACCCTTGAAGGGGTCGTTAATGGAAACACCATTACATTTGATGGCGTGGCCAATGAAGTGCCCGACATGCAGGTTCAAGGCATGCTGGAGCGGCTTTGCGACTAGTTCACCAATCGCAAAACCGAACCGATTTTACACCTCTGACAAAAAGCCCCGGGCACCGGATCCCTCTTGTGAGAAATCAAGTTCTCTGATCGTTTGCCCGTCGTAAAACCGATCTTCGCCAAGATCAAGTTCACTCTCTTCAAAGACAGGGGTAATACCTGTCTGGGCAAGAAGACTTTGACTTTCCAGTGCTGTTACATTGTCATTTGCCGGCTCTTGCTCCGCATCGACCAAATGAAGGGGAAAGTTATCGTTCGCTGGTATGGAAAATGCACCGCTGGCGACCGCAGCATCCTCGTCAAACATTTCATGGATACTGTGAACAGGTCCTTTTTTTATCATTTGTTACCTCTTTTAATTTTGAAACAATCGGTACTTTTACGCTCTCATCTGAAGGCCGTTGATATAGGCCTTCATCGAATGCCCAAAGGCAGACATTTTCACCACCCGACCCACGGGTTTATAAAGGCCTGTTCGGCCACTCGGATGTTTTAAGGCGCCTTTAATTGGAAGGCGCGTGACAAGATCACATCGGTTTTCGTAACGGGTAACCCTGAGCGTGCGATTAATCTCCTGCGCAAACTCCTGATCACCAATACGGGGACAGCCGAAAACAAAAACCCGATCGGCACCGATCACACTCGCGGCCAAGACCGCAAGGGCGGCCCCCATCGAATGCCCTGTAAAATACAATCTGTTGCCAACAATCAAATGCTGTTTGATCGGCCGCAAAAGGCGCCATAACAATCGATAAAAGCCCTCATGGACTTTTCCGGGTCCGCACCAGTGAACCAGATCGGTCAATAAGTTCTCTTCCAGCGTCGACCGACCATTTTTCGGAAAAACCGTACCCCTTATCGCGACAACTGTCTTGCCCTCTTTATGACCAATCCAACCCCGTAAACAGTTGGCCCTGATTTGTTTATATTGATACCCCAATTGGGCGGCCGGCCCCTTCCCGTTCACGCGATAGGCAATTTCTGCGCATTGCGCAGCCTCGATGGCTCTCATTTATCATCCGCGTTTCGGTTGAGGCCCACATTCCCTGCCAGAATATTCAAGATAGACAAGGCCTTATCAACCACCAGATCATCTGATCGGGACGGCGTAAAAGACGTAATAAAGGTCGCTACAACAACGATAAAAGACAGACCATTGAACGCCTGCAATAAAAGCCCGCTGTCTAAATTCAACATATCCAGATTATCCAAATCACTTCTCCTCGGAAGAAAACTTTTCGTTTACATGCCAAATGGTTTGAAGGTTTGCCCCAACCAGGCAATGAATGTAATTAACGCAACGATGACGGTGCCTGTGAGGCCAACAAACTTCAAAGCCCCACGCCCCATACTGACCTGCCCGCTCAAGGCTTTCACGTCCTCGCGCAACTCCACCATACCCAAATGTAAATTTTCAATTCGGACCCTCATGGTTCCGATTTCATTCTCTAGTTTTTCCATAACTTTTCCCACACTTGAAGGTGAATGCCTGCTACGCATATGCTTGGATTGAAAACCATGTACTGTCATGTTGTTGTATTTGCCTTGTGCCCCCGGAATTTTGCCAAACAGCCACTTCGAAATAGTCACCATTTGTCACGTTCAACGGGGGGGAAACCACATTCAAAAGCAGTTCGGAATACGCATTTCTGCGAAGGAAAACCCTGCCGGCATAAGCACTGCTACCGTTCTTGTAGAATTTTATTTCCCGGGTGCCGCTTGTATTTGTGTCCCAGCGGACCTGAGCACTCAGAATTACACGGCTTATTCCCACGGGCACCGTAAATCGGCTCGTATCCACCACGGGATCATGAAGACCATCAAGATCGTGATTTTCAATATCCCAGTTCAGGATGGTATTCGTGGCCGTTGGCACTGATACGTCTGCCGAAAGAGAAACGAGAGCAGACGCAAAAGCAATGGCCCCACCTGCAAGGCCGGTTGTATCACTGGGTAGATACAGTTGGCTGCCGTCCGTATAGAACAGGCGTGTCTCGCCCGATGGCAAAACAAGACTGTTACCGGTTGTCACTAGCGTGGCATCCTCACCGGTCGCGTTAGACATCATAAAGGGGCGGGCAACAGCGGGAAGGGTTACTGAAAAACCTCCCGTTGCAGCTCCCGTAATCGTATGAAACCAACTTTCCCTGAAAACTTGCTCTGACACACTGATGTCTCCGCCGCCTGCATCCAGTCCCGCGCCGGCATTGCACAACGCTTTTTCCAGTAGACTGTCAGCATCATTGGACGTTATGTAGGCCGCCGCTTGATTTTCCGCAATTTGCGGCAGGTTTAACGCTCCCATTTAAAAGGTCTCCTTTGCTGGAAAGCCGCGTCCAACGGCTTCAGATAATTGAAAAATTGTGACATCTATTTGAGGGATCTCTGACAGCACCTGATTGAAATCATCGTTGAAAGCCGCCAGCGAATAATCGAAGGTGGTCGCATCTCGAATAAATCTGGACACCGTTTTCCCCGCAGATGACACTTCGATTTCATAGGCTTCATAGGCCTCAGAAAGGGGGACATTACCGCTCAGCGCGCCGCCGCCGATCCGCGTCCGTCGTTGCCATTGAAAAGTTATTCCAGAAACCGATCGAACTGCTGAAAAATGAACCGGCGCATAAGGCTTCAAGTCATTTCCTGTAAGCTTCTTGAAGGAAGGCCGGACATCTTCGGTCAGTTGGCCCGCCCCGACGGCCTTGAACTGCAAGGTAGTTTCAAGCATGGAGAGTGGTGCAATATCGCGCCCAAGGATTTCAGGTTGAAGAAGAATTCCGACGTCGCCCACTCTGTGCGCCTGCATCGCCCCTTCAGTTCCCCTGCGCCCCCTCAATAGGTTGCTGAGCAAATACCTCCCGTCAGGTTGAAGCGCTACAGATTGGAACTGGATAATCTCCTGCCCCAATAGCATGGCATTCGCCCCGCTGAGCAATAAATCCCGCGTCACTTCTTCTAGCCGGTCTTCACCGTTCAACATGTTTATCACTACGGAATTTTTATAATCTGTCTGCCAGGGATTTTGTGTCGGCTCAAGCACACTTGTGGCAATTCCCCAAGCCGGTTCATTTTGTACACTGCCCCGTTGGTAAAATGCCGTGCCACTTTCATCACTGCGAAACAAGGCCGCTCCCTGCCAACGGGTCGTGTTTCCGTCCGCCGCAAAATAATACCTGCTTCCGCTTCCTCCCGTCGCGTCCTCATCCCGCAGCAAGGGAATATCAAGGACGAACAGCTCTGCCGAACTTGGGCGAGAGATTGACATCGGTTGATACCCGCTGCCCGTATCCGCAAGTGTTGATTTTCCAGAAGGTGCCCCGCCCACCGCGACGCCTTTGACCTGATGGGAAAGATCAGCGCCAAAATCCGCTTGAACAACGCGCCCTTTCATCTCTCCTTTCGGCGTGGAAATTGATAAAAGATCGGTTGGATCAAGGGCAAGGTAGCGCGTCGGCAAGGCAACAGAAAACTGCTGACGCTCTGTCCAGGCAGAATATAGGATCCGACGGCAGGTTGCTTTTGCGAGCGGTGCCGTCAAAGCCATTGGGAGATCATGATTGACAGCATTTCGCCCAAACATTGTTGAATACGGGGCAAAGCTTCGTTTCGCTTGATGAGCCCCTAGCTGATAGCCATTATCGGCCGCCATATAGTTGATGGAAATCGTACCCGGCAATTCACTTTCCTGAAGGCGCTCATCCGATACCGGGGACAAACATTCTTCGAGAAAAAGATTATGCTGAGGGCCCGTATCTCTGGGGACAAATTGTAGCTGATACCCACTTTCACACAGATCAAAATCACCAGCAACCATCAGGGGTTCCAGCGCATTTTGAACTGTCATATTGCGGTTCAGAATATATCCGGGAATAGACCCCGAAAGTTTTGAAATGTCGATATCTTCTGGAAGAAGTCCTGCCATTTTTCCCAGGTTTTGAACCATCTCCGAAAGAACGGCGTCCTTACCGTACCGGCGGCGGAGAAACAGCCTGCGCACAGGTGCTGACGTTGCGAACAGCAAAACACTATCCGTTTGCGCATCGTAAATATAATTGCTGAAATCGGCGACGCCGTCGAAGGCTAAAAGATCAACTCGCTCCGTTTCCTCAAGCGTTTCTGCATCGAGATAAACCAGCCATTGGCCGCCATGAAGATATACCAGCTCGTCTTCATTGGTCGTGTTATTAAGCGATAACAGCCCCAGAGAGTTACTGTCCCTGACAACCGTCACATTTTTCGTATCCATCGACCATTTAAAGAGGCGTTCGTCATTTTGAAAAACCAGTTCCCTGCGTTTTTCCAGTATTGCCACCAACCGGGTCACGTTGTTTGTTTCGCTGCCGCCTCCACCCGCGGGCGTCAGCGCGGCTGACGGTATTGTATGAACCTGAAAATCACCGTTATAGACAGTGCCAGTTTCCGAAGGGGCTGTGTTCAAACGCATGCTGCAAATTTGAAGGTCTTCAAAGGGAAACGCCGAAATATTGCCCGACATTGCTACCCACGCTGTCTCAAATTGATCCGTGACACCCCCCGTACAGACCGGACTCTCCACAGTGTGAAAATCGATGACGTCCAAATGCTGATCAAACAGCACAACCTGACCTGATTGTTGAGAGCCTGCCACTTGGAACAGACTGCCGTTCGATGGTGCCAACACATCCGTAGACCAGCTGACTGCACCGATATGCCCGGGCAATTCGGTTGTTCCAACTTCTGTAAACCCTTGACCGCTAAAGACGGACAGACGACGACCGGGTAACAAGGCGAAGCCTGACCCAATCCAGAAATTGCCATTCCGATCACGAGACAATCCCGTTGTGCTGGTGGCCAATCGCGGAAATTCAGTTCCAATTTCGGCGCTCGCCTGTACCACAAGGCTTTGCCCTTCGATTTTTCGAAAACGGTCGACACCGCCTGTAACTTCGTATGTGTAAACTGTTTCGCGGATCGGATCGTAGGAAAGGGAGGATGCATCGATTGAGACAACCGCCCCTTCCTCCAGCGGAAAATGATGAACCCCTTCCATACTCATCAAAACTTCAATATTGGGAATTCGGTTGCCATAAGCCTCCAACGGAAGGCTATCAAATACCAGATACGCAACACCCCGGTAGGCCGGTGTATTTGCAATTCCTTCTTCACTGACAATGATGCCATCGGGTATCTGGTCTTCACTCCCCTTGTAAAAGCGAAATGAAACCCCCGGTGCCCGAATTGAACCAGCTGCTGTCATGTCAAAAATGACGGTCCCATCCGCCCAGATTTTTAACACTTCCCCAACAGGCCCTTGTGCCAGACCGATGGCAAAACTGGCATAGTATTTATATCCCGAAGAAGACTTGGTCTCGCCTCCCAGCCCCCCTTTACCGCCATATTCTTGAGCCGATGACCGGCTTTCCAAAGGTCCGGCCCAGATCAGGTTTCCCCCAAGCCGCATAGTTCCAAACACTGTGGGTATAGATGCGCCATAGGAGGCTCCTGAAAACTTAAGGTCTGTCAGGCTTGGGCCCTGCTTTTTCTGATCAGGAAAAAATATCTGCCCGAGTGCCGAGCCCAGTTGCCAGCCTGCTCCCGCGCCGACCCCGGTCACTGAACCTAAGCCAGCGCCCGCCACACTTAACGCCAATGTCGCCATTATTTTTCTCCCTTTAAAATACGAAAACAGGCAAATGGTTGGCCGTATGGTGCAAGCGCTTCTTCCAGAACCTGACGCCGCCTTGCATGGGCATGAATTACGGTGGCTGTACCGGACTGGCAGGATAGGATCCCCATATGAACCGGGTAGCCCATATCCTTAAAGACAGCGATATCTCCCACCCCTGCCGCGCGGACGGGGATCGACGCCAAGGACGTATTCAATAACGCCATTAAAGCGCTACCATCCTGTCGGCGTGAATATCCCTGAATATCGGGCACACTGATCCCGCATTCTGTTGCAACGCAATGACAAAGCCCGACACAGTCCACCCCCTGTTGCCGGCTACGTCCTTGATGAACCCAACGAACGCCAATCCATTTCCGGGCTGTTTCAATCAGCTGCGAATTATGATCCATTGGTTGGTCCTGCCAGACTGTCCGTTCCAGGGACTGAGGGAAAGCCCCTGAAATTCAATTGATTTTCAAATCTGTCCCGGCAGGTGGCAAAGCGTTTATCGCAGCCTTCAACCAGAAAAACCGTATCCCCACTCTCTGCTTTAAAAGGCAGCGGCAGAAAAAGGGTCAGTGTTTTTGTTACTGGATCCCAGGCATCAATTTCAAAATGACCGCCTGCGTTTAATCCGGTAACAAAAGACAATATGCCTCCCGACAGTGCCTCTACATCCCCCTGATAACCGGTTAAAATAACTTCATTAGTGTTCTTGATTTCCGCAACTGTATCAGTATGCCGAAACAGAAATGGGTCCAACTGACATGCAGCATCGCAGAAATCGGCCTGACATTCTGGCGCATAAATTTTTCCGATCTGGCGCTTCAAGGCATCAGTAAGCCCGCGTATTTCAGCTGTAAACAGCCCTTCAGACCAGCGGACCTCGCCCAACCACCCTTTTCGCAAAGGGATTAACCCCTGTTCAGGAGCCTGCCAATTTGCAAGGAAATATCTTATTTCGGCATAATCGAACAGTCCGGCCTTTAACTCTTCTTCCTGAAGGTATTCGCTGCTCAGGATACCGGTAATTTCAAGGTCATCCGTATCACTGGCGCTGCTTCCTTTCAGCGCCGATCGATCAAACCCTTCTGCCGAAATATATCGTTCGCCTGCGATGTGGACATCCTGATCATGGTCTGTAAACCGAAAAGAAACACCGTCTTTTCGATCTATCACCAAAAATGAGGAAATTGACGTAACTTCTTGTTTTATATGCAATAAAACTTCATTCGACAAATTCTTCATTGGCGTATCTCAATCATTTTCACGCTTTGCCATTGATGAATATCAGGCCCGGGAATACTGGCCTCCATCAGGTCCGTATCAAACCGAACAGGCACATCGAACTCGCAGTTCACTGAAACTTCCGTCCCCTCTGCGGGGGGTGAATTAAATTCTACGGAGCCGGTATTGTCGTTGATCGTCCAGTTCCCAAACTGCGCGACCCCATCCAAAAAAACAGTCACACTTCCGGGTACGATTTTGTTGATGATGCGGATAAATCCCGGCGCGAAACCATCACTATCCTGATAATTTTTTTGAACTTGGAAGCGGCTTGAAACACCATCCGCTAAGGCTATTTTTTCATTCCGAATTTTGTAGTCAGAAAAATCCTTTAGCCGGAAACCATAGGCTCGGCCGCGCCGGGCATGAAAAAAAGAAAGCAGCGCCTCCCATTCATTGGCCCGGCTTGGGCTTATATCAACCGTGTATTCCCGGCGTGCTACGGACCAATTGATGTTTCGCTGCTCATGACCGGAGTTGAGAAGCTGTATGGTGGTTGAAAAACGCGGTCCACCCACGGCCCCATAGGAAATCCGGGTTGGCAATCTAATTTCATGAAAGCTCATATCTTATCCGTTTCGCTTTAAAAGACGTTGGGCCTGTGTCAAGGCCGCCGTTTGAATTTGCGCCTGCGATCGCCTGAAACTATCGGCATCCGGGGTCTGTATCTGGAAGTTTATTGAAACAGCGCCGCCGCTGTCTTTCAGTGGCTCCTGTTTCTGTTGCGCTGGCGTTTTTATTGTGACTGTCTCACCGCGGGTTAATCGCATCCCGACCAAATTTCTGTCTTTCCCGGCAGCACCGCCGACTGAGAATGACCCGCCAGACGCAAAACCGGGAAATATATCTGTCAGGAAGTTACCTGCAAAAGACGACAGCGATGAAAACAGACCCTGGTTGCCGCTTTTTCCCGTAAAATACTGGGTGCCCAAACGGAGAAGATTTTTTTCCATCCCCTTAAGAACGGCTTCTGCATCTTTACCCTTCACAATAAAATCATCAAAAGCTGCGCCAAACGTCCGGTTTAGATCAGTTGCAACTTTAGATCCCTGAAGCCACAGAAAATCCAATGATCCAGCCAGTTTTGGGCTGGCTCCGCCACCCGAACCAAACAGCCCCTCAAGGGATCCCAAGCTTTTGCCAAAAGAAAGGCCGCGAACAGACTTTTCAACTTCCAGGCTCTTTTTATGCAATTCATCCAGACGCTGTATTGCCTGGTCAACTTGCGCAGTCTCCACCTCGATTTCCAATTCCGACAAGTCTGTTTCCATTTCAATTCCCCACAAAAAAACGGCCGCAAAGCCGTTGTCGTATGTTCCTTCAGGTTTCTTTGTTCAGGCGCCAAACCAGTAATAAGCGCCAAAGCGCGCGCACCTCCCAAGGCCGGGGAGACAACCCGATAATTGGCTCCAGAACTGGAACCCAGTTTAATAATCCACCCTCTGAGGCCGCCTGAATGTCCAACAGGATCAAAAACCAATCCCACAAGTGACAGGCGGCATTCGGCAATTTCCTCCGGTGTGAACTTGACATGACGCCCACCTGACGCAAAGCCTGCTCCTGCCTGACCCCATGCTTGTTGACCGTTTTTTCATCGGCAATTTTGCTTATTAAGAATTCTTCCAAGCATCGGGTCAGGCTCAAATAAAACGAGAACGATCCTCGACAAATCGGGTCACCTGCTCGCGGATCCAAACCTGTTCCCGATAAAGTTTTTCGGCATTGGCCGTACTGAAAACGATGTCCTTACCGTGATAAGTCACCTGTTCCCATTTCACGGTTAAGGCAGCCAGACGCTGAAGATGGCGATTTTCCAGATCTAACGCTTTCAGCTCTTCTCTTCCCTGTTCAATTTGCTCATCGATCTGTCGCCTGAGAGTTTCCCGATAGGCTGGGGCATCAATTCCCTGCAACCAGATACAGGTGGGCAAGGCCTCCCCGGTCACCGGATGTTTAAGCTGCATTCTTGCCGCGGTTTCTGCCTGTTTTGAAAAATCCAGAGATGCAAGATCATAATCAGATATGGAGTGAGCAAGCATGTAGGTCTCCTTAAATCGCTGTTTTTGTCAGTTTAATATTTGTGCCTTCGACGTCGTCATATTGGGCAACAAACGGTAAGGTCAAAATGACAGCGCCATCCCCTTTAACCGGCATGTCTGCGCCCATATACAAAATGTTTGGAAGGTGAATTTCATACCGACCGCCGTCCCCCACCAACGCAATCTCTAGACTGCTGGGTGTTTTCTGGATAAACCGATCAAGCAAGGCATCATTTGAAAAATACGCGGTCAGCTCACCGCTTACACGGGATCGGCCAGCGGTAAGTCCGATCGATGTTTCATCGCTGAGTGTAAACACGCTTTCAACATTATTTTCGATTTTCAGATCAATGCCGGCCGCAATTGCCAGTTCAACACCATTTTCAAGAACCTGCCCCTTAAAACTATCAATCGGGGTATGGTTGGAGACAGTGATCGGCGCGACATCAAGAGGCGTTCCTGAAATCGCCAGCTCTTTTCCTTTAATCGAGAACCGTCCAGTAACAAGGCTGTCTGGTTGCACGCTCAGCGAAAATTCATCTACCACGCATCCAGAGAAAACTTGATAATGCCCGACATCGCCAAAGATCCGCTCGATGGAGAAGCTTTTCTCCGACGCTCCCGTTTTCAATGTATCTCCAACCCAGTCACCATAAAATGCACTGGCCAGAAGATCGTCATGCGAACCATAACAAAGCTCGAAGTCGATATCCCCGCTGATCGAAGTCTGCCCCGGCACAAAATGTCCCATTTGCCGGTCCGGGCGAATTTCATCACTTTGAATTGAGGTCCTGTTTAATGCAAGGCTGCATCCCGTATGTCGAAGGGTTGTCATTGTCGGGCTGGACGGCACTTCGCCATAAAGGCTTTCTTTGATATATGCCATCCCATGTTGCGATTGTGCTGAATAGACCATGTGATTTCCTAAAAATAGCTGCGCCAGTTGACAGAAAGAGGAAGAGCGACAAACTTCACGCCTCCGCGATTTTTACCAAGCCGTGAATTTTCCACGGTGACCTTTAAATCTTCGAACGCCAAAACGGTTCCGGAGGCAAAATGGGCCCGAAGCTGATCTGCAATTTCAATCGCCGCGTAAACTGTCCTGGCCCGGATGGATAACAGAAGTTGACCACGATATTCCCGATCGACTGACGGACCTAAAAAGACCGACTTTGAAGTGCCTGGATTAAAATCAACCTCGATAAAATCCTGTCCATGAGCCGGTTTATAGGCAGTCGACGGAAACACGATCTCGGGCCCGGCAAAGTCTTGAAGAGACTGATCCAGCGCCGCTCGAATTTTTCGATAGCTCATGTATTTCTCCTGCGATCCCCGACGAATAAAAGTTGAACGCTCATCGATACCAAACCTCAAATAAAAGATCGGCATTCAGATCAACAGGAGCGGCCTGGATTATACTGAACACAGTGCCCTGGATTCTCAGTTGATCCCCACTCTTTGGAACCACATCTTCGCATTCCATCAAGCCAATCTGATACCCTTCGTCATCGATCAAGTCAGTGGCAATCAACGACTTTAATACTGGCGTTTTTATGGGAATGACACGGACTGAATATTCAGTCAGCGTTGGTTCAGGTTCAAATCCGGGTTGATAGACCGGGAATTCCTGAACCCCTAAATGCGACGAGATCGCAACATCTCCAACATTTTCAAAAACCCGCCGGATAGCGCTTTGAATTGCATCTTGGTCCATTTTATCCCCTTTGCACCATGTTCATCGGTGGTCGTGCTCCAATTTGCTGGAGCAACCGAAACACAAAACTGGGCTGCTGCTTGCTTTTTGAATAAGCAAGTTCGATGGGACCGACTTTTTCCCGGATAATATAGGAAGCGCCTTGGGCCGCAGGGGGTTTCGCAATATACAGGGCCGCCATTTCCAGAACCGCCGTTCTAAGCGCATGTGGCAACCCCTTTAAAGCCCGCCCTTCCCGATCATGCGACCCTTGCCGAGGCCAACTCAACCCTTGAGCCACATTCAATAGACTGCCGCCATACACATACCCATCGACATAGGCGCTTGCCTGCATGAGAGCCCGCCGTTTGTTCGCGTCATTGGCGCGCGTCCATTCCGCCAGCCCCAGGGCCGTAAAATGTGCATCTGCAACCTCTTGCGAAAGATAGCTCGTCGCCTGGGATATGCCCGTTCCTGTTTCGACAATAAATGTCATTTTTCAATGCCCTTCCCATAAAAAAAGGGCGAAAGAACCTGCTTTCGCCCTCTATTCCTTACCGATTAACCCGCAAGGCGCACGGCCAGTTCTGGGCGTACAAGTTTAACCCCCCACAGAATGTCAAATTCCCACACAACCTGCTTATATTGACGGCTTACTTCCAATCGCAAAGACAGCCCGGTTTCAGGGTCTGTCATGGACATAATCTGATTGCCCAGACCATTTTCAGCACTGCTTTGCGCGAGCGGTCGATTGGCGAAAGCAAAGGCGTCCCGGTTAAAGACCAGATTGACTTCATGGCTGGCTAAAAATGTCACCGCAGTTCCATCAGAATATCCAGGATTAAGCGCTGGTGAGATAGTCAATGTGCTTTCATCAACTGACAGGTCTGTGGCGCTTCGAACCACATATTGCTGCTCATCACCGTCGACCGTAAAGACATCCCCAATCGCAGGTTTGGTAATAAGGCCGTCCAGCACCAACTGATTTCCCCCTGACCCAGATGCAACAACCAGCGGCGTACCGCTGGCCCCTGTTTCATGTCGGGCCACATGATCGTCGCTATACCAGTTGATCCCATATTTGCGGCCAATTTCACCTTCCAGCTTTGCCGACGTATCTCCCGCTTTATCCGCATCCGCAAATGCAGCAAGATCCAATGCATTTGCTTCCGCATCAAAATTGAGAACGCCGTATCGGTTTTCTTTGGGTGCCCGCTGTTTCAGTAGAAGTTTCCGGGCATTGGTTGCATCCTTGGACGTGGAGGCGAAAGGCGTTGCCCCTGGCACACCGACGGTGCCATAAACCCCTTTATATTCTGAGTGAATTGACTGATTGACCGCATTTGCAAGCGCCCGGATCGCAGAACTTGCCTGCATCGGCAAAAAACTCTCCCGTCCGTCAACTTCCATCATTTCCTTATCTGTCAAATGAAAGTTCGCTTTTTTCCAGTTATTCAATTCAATCTGGACTTTTTGCAATGCAACAGAGGTTGGTGCGGGTTGGGTGCTCCCCGGTGTTACATTTTCAGCTGTTAAGTCTGCGGGGATAGGAACATCAATTGTATCGCCTTTTTCGGCGGCATAGGCACTATAATTGCCGTTCACCAGTCGGGGCATAATTGCCTGTTCCCGCAAAGACATCAGACCACGAGCGAGAATTTTTGGCATTACTGCCGAGACATCATTAGACATATATTTTCTCCAAGATAAAAGTTGGGTAAAAACAAATCCTGATAAAAAGCCGGTTATCAGGTTACTGACACTCTTCCTGCGGCAATGGCTTCAATTTGGGAGTTCAGAGCAGTTTGATCCTGGCGATTGATGGAAAATGATCCCGTCGCAGAACCAGAGGAAACCATTCCCCCTCCTGATACGCCTTTTTCCTCGAACGCTTTTTCATAAAGCGAGGAGGCCTTCATTTCTTCGATAAGATCTGGCAACTGAAATGGCGCCCCAGTATCGGTCAGACGCGGAGTCCCCTCATGATCAAGGACCTCAAGCAACAAGTCTTCCCCTTCTTCTTTCACCCGCAGTTGTTTTTGCAAATGAGGGAGCAGAAGTGCGCTGCTACCATTGGCTTGCTCCAGTGCTTCGCAAATGGATTTTTCCGCATAATATTGCTGAAACCGGGTTTTGACCCCTGTCAGCTGCGCCTGCTTTTCCTTAAGCTGCTGCAGGGTTTCTTCCTGTGCATTCTGCAATTGAAGAAAATCCGAAGAAACGGGTTGTCCTGTCAGTTTGTCGGAAAGTACCGATAGCAGCTGGTACTTTCCGTCCTTATGCTCATAAAGAGGCTGAAATTCTGTTGGGATTTCATCTTTACTCTCAATCAGCAATGGAAAATCGAACATAGGTTTCCTTTCATAAAAAAACCCCCTGAAAAGGAGGCTTGATCAACACGGCATATTATTCTTATTGAGACGGGTGACTGTTGAAGTCCAAACTACTTTGCAAAATCCCACGGGCCGCGAGCTCCCGCTCCAACCCGGTTCTATCGATGATCTGACGATCAAATAAAAGAATTAGATCCTGAAGGTTCTGGCCAGAATAGGACCGTTCAAGGGATTGTCTGGACACCGTGATCGAACCGGTTTCATTTAAGCCTTTCCAATCGGCAAACATGCCCAACATTGCATTCAGGGCATCTTCCAGCTCGTTGCTCATCGCGACAAGCGGCGACAAGGCCTCCAAAGCATCAAGTGTTCGACCGGTCGCTGTCTGCGTTACATGCCCGGTTTCAAACTGTAAACTGAATTGGTTAATTGCCTTTTCAAGATCCTGCAATTCCCTCGAGCCCGCCTCCAAAGCAGCCCCGCTACTTTCAACATAATAATATTTCCCGTCCGTGTCCGACGTTGTCAGTACCTTATTGGGGCCAACCTCTATGGGGCCATCAACTTCTGGATCATAACCGGACGCTGCGAGGATCGGAAAAGAGGCGACGTTTAATGCGTTACGTTGATCAGATCGAATTTGATAATGCTCCAAATTCAGCCAAGCCAGATCTTCTAACGGGGGCGTTGCCTCCAGAAATCCTGTCCTGTTGGTGTACAGGGTTATCAGGGGAATTTTACCCAAAGAATTCTGACCTTCATCCACACATTGCCATTGCCCTGCTTTGGCCTGTCGGAACACCCCCCAATGATCACGGGTTATTTCTCTTATTTGAACATCGGACGCCGACCCCTGACCACTATAGGCTGCGGTCTCTTCCTTTACCCTGATTTTGTCGAGGCGGTAGCCAGTGGCTGTCACCGACCAGTCCGCCGAAATCAGGCTGGCTGCAGGTATATGAACGGCATAGGGACGCGCCTTACTGTCAGCTCCTTTTCTTGATCCCGTTGCGTCCCCGTTCACAGGAAAATCAACAAGGGCATGGCTCATCCCGCAAACAAGGGCATCTTCGAACCAGCTTTGGGCAAAACTGTTCAATCCGCGACCTGTCAAATCGACATTTTTAAGATAGGTGGCAATCACTTCCGGCATATCCGCAGACGCCTTTAACGGGTTTGCGAATATTTGCCCAACCAGTTTATGAACGGTTTTTCGAAAATAGTTCCGAAGCACCGTTTTTCTTGCTCTCTCCTGATAGACCCGGCTGTTTTCAGCTGGATGCTGCGGCAAAAAAAGCTGACCTGCATGTCGCATGGCCTTCGTGCCCCCCATCAAGCTGAGAGGAAGTTCCCATTTCTTATGCATTTCTAGATATCGGGGAGACGGCGTCGATGGATTATTCATCAAAACATTTCCTGTTGCTGTTTTATTTTTCGGCAATTTAGTGCGTTAAAAGCCTCGACAACGGCATCCACCTGATCATCATGCCGACCAGACGGAAAGCCTTCCAATTCGTTGATAAAACTCTCATTCCAATTTCCTTCAAGTAACCGCACATTTCCCCCTTCCACTTGCGCTGAAAACGGGGCCGCCCGGGTAACTTTAGAGCCTGTCACAGCGGTTGCCCGAACCCGAAAACCACTTAACCGCCGAACCATACTGGCGGCTTGGGCCTTGCCAGCCTGACCGGGATCCTGTGGTAATGCGATCTGGACTTGTTGGCCATCCTCTCTAGCCCGCGTTTCTATTCGCGCTTCGACCTCTGCCGGAGATCCTTTAAACCGCTCGACATGTTCAACAATATACCCGCCATTTGTGTCGCGGCTGACTTTTGCGCCAACGGTCCAGTCACCGCTTTCCCGTTCAGTTTCAGCCGTTGCCGCCAAGTCCCAGCCGCGAACCGACGCTTCTGTCACTGGGATTGATCGTGTCATCGAAAACCAGGATCGCTTGAAATAATATCCCGCAGCGGGCCGAATCTTCCAATTACCGTGCAGCAGGCGCTCTCTTTCAACCCGATCAAGGGCTGCAAGGTTTGATTTATATCCCGCATCCCGTGCCATAAGGATGGCATTATCATCAACAGACGCTGCAACAAATGTCACAGACTTGGGCACCTGATCGGGATAATCCACCAACAAATCTTCTGGACAATCCCCCCAAACAAGATCATTTCCATCCCGGACGAACCAACGGATCTTTCCAGATTTTGTCGGGTCGGCATAACCCGTTTCGGGGTCTATCCACCAACGTACAAAACCGGCGACCCAACTGTCTGCATCCGGATTACAGGTTGCCCGAATATAAGGACGGATAGCGGCCATCGATCGATTGCGGCTCAGCAGGTAAAAAAACTGGTTTTGGCTGAAATGGGTCAGTTCGTCGAAGCCGATATAGGTTATCTCTGTTCCTTGCCAATCAAATCGATTTTTTTCATGCTCCATATATCCGCAACTGATCGTTGCACCGCTTGGAAAACGCCATAACAGATCTGTTTCTTTTGCAGCCGCCCCCAGTGCCCCGTATATCTGACGGGACGCATCCCACAGTCCCCCTTCCACTCTTATTTGCTTGCCGGTTCTGCGAAACAAAACGGCTCTGAACAAGGGGTCTGTTACATGCCTGAGTGGCTCCAGAAGAAGCGCAAAGCTTTTGCCGCCTCCCGCCGCGCCACCGTAAATGGCAATATCCGCTTTGCTGGATAGAAACCGTTCTTGTGGCCCTGGTTGTGGTTTAATCTCTGCCATTGTCGGGTAAATAGACCTTCGCTTTAAAAAATGAGCGGACTGCATCTGCGGTTTTTTGTGGTTTAGAATTTCCATATCTTTCGGGTGACAGATGTTCCATCAACCATTTCCTGGTTTCGATCCGAAGTTTCGCCTTTGCGATCGATTGCGGCGGCGTGTCGTCTTCCTTGTCCACTTCAGCGCCATCCGCAATATCGACAATTTCACCAGCAAAAAAGTCCGCCAGAAACTGGCGGACTTTTTCATATTCTCGTTTGTTGAAAACGCTGCTTAAAGAAGAAAGGACTGTTTTTTTATCGGTCGAGTGTTCCAACTTTTCCAAAACAGTTCGCGTCCAGTTATTCGTAAACAATCTTTCTTCGATTATTCTCTGGAGCCATTCAAGCGAATTTTTTCGCTTAGTCATATATCCTCCACCTTCAACTTAAAAGTTTATCGGCAACATCATTTTTTTTCACGTAAATTCAGTTCGATTTTCTTAAAAAAAACGACTAAACCTTAAGTGCCTGTATAAATTGGATTTTTCCCATAAAAAAAGGCCCTCAGCTTGTGATAGCTGTGGACCCAATTTTCGACGTTGAATAATATAGTACAGAAAAGACCCCGGCCTGTCAACAACTATTCTCTTTATAATTGATTTCTACTAAACCGGCGAACAGATCCAGACCTGCAATCAAGTTCACCTTTGCATACCCTTTACGCCGCGCTTTCAGTCTGTCGACATCACGGCAGCTATGGCCAAATGCCAGAATATCCAGAATGTCGCCCACTGATATATCCTCACATCGGGCTTCTTTGGCCCATGCAGTAAATCGATCAATCAGATCTGATCGTGTATCTGGTATATACAATTTCCCTTTTGGAAGAGTATCAAACACCTGGGTTCTATACCCAATACCGGACACAAGCATTTGAAAGCCATAATAAAGCTGCTGGGCCGACCTAAACTGGCAATCGGTCATTGCTTCCCAAAGCCTTTTATCTTGCCGCCGCATTCTTTTTTGGCCGTGAGGCATTTGATTACGACGCAAACATTCCGCAATTTCCTTGTCCGAAATATTGTCATTTGCCGCATATTTAACGGGTGACGCCGAAATGACCCTTGAAGTTACACCCGATAAATACTCTTTACAGGTTCCCACTTTACTTTTTGTCACGATTTTCATTCCCCCAAAATCTAGTCAAACCATATCAAGCAATAAACATTGAACTAAAATTCCCTCTGATCCCTTATCACCCCTGGAACAGGTGAATTGAGTAATACCCTTTGGCTGTACAACTCTACTTTTTGTAGAAAAATTGGAGTCTCGTGCAATAATCTGCCAATCTACCAACATAAAAAACTGACTTAAACAACCAAAGATAAACCCGCAAAAGGAGAAATTTTCTCACATACATAGTTTTAATAGAAAGTACTATTCCACTAATAGGATATATAAGGCAAAACTCATCGTCAATAATTTTTACGTTTATTGTAAATTTAGACTAATAGCACCTGTTGATTGAGACACACCATGAAACGACTTTGGATTGCGCAAAGACTCAAATTTCTGAACAAGAAAAAAGGGGATTTAGCGATAAGGCTCGGCCTTCCGGGCCCTAGAATAACGGACATTATTCAGGGAAAACGAAAAATTCAGGCTCATGAGATACCCACATTATCGGCTTTTCTCGAACTCGACAGCAGTATTATTTTGGAGAATATCCAGAAGGAAAAACCAACTCAGTACCTTCAGGACACGCCCCGTACGGAGACAATCAAAGTTGTAGGGCACTTTGTGAAACTGGAAAATATCTACGACTTATGGCCGAGCTCCAGGCACTATACGATAACCCTTCCCCGGCATTCCACTTTTCCGGGTGTTGAGAAGTTTGCGCTGGAAGAAACGCAGCTAACCGCACCGCAAATCGTCCTTCATATTTGCGTATTTGAATGCGATTGCCAGCCAGACACAAACGATCGGTTCAAAAAAATATACCCGACAAATGAAAATATTAAGACAGCGCAAGCTGTTGCCGTGGCGAGCCATCCTCCGGCCGATCAATCCTGCCGCCACGCAGAAGCCCTTATCATCGCCAAGTACCAACAATCCTGAGGATCGTTCCATTTTCCCCGTTGAAATCTGATGGTTTTCGGCTTCAATTTGAACGCCCGCGCCTAATCACACCCTCTTCCCCTGCCCGAAACCGAGGCATTTAAAACCAGAGCAAATATTGGATTTATCTGATTGCCCTTGAAGTAATTCGGGATAAGTAATAAATAACAGTAATAAATAGTTATTTAAAACAAATCACAGAAAAGTATCATGACCCTTCGCAAAAACTTTGTAGACAGTATTGGCAATACGCCTCTTATCCGCCTTACAGCAGCGTCTGAAGCAACGGGCTGTGAAATTTATGGTAAAGCTGAATTCCTGAATCCAGGAGGGTCCGTAAAAGACCGCGCGGCTCTTGCAATTATTCTGGATGCAGAAAGATCCGGCAAATTGAAACCGGGCGGTGTCATTGTGGAAGGCACAGCGGGAAACACAGGCATCGGCCTGGCCCTTGTCGCCAATGCCCGTGGGTATCGAACCATTATTGTTATGCCAGAAACCCAGACCGACGAAAAGAAGGCCCTGCTTTCCTATTGTGGTGCTGATCTACGCCTTGTGCCAGCGAAGCCGTACAAGGACCCGGACAATTACGTAAAATATTCGGGTAGACTGGCAGAAGAAATCGCCAAAACAGAGCCCAACGGCGCAATATGGGCCAATCAGTTTGATAATGTGGCGAACAAGCAAGGTCATTTTGAAACAACCGGCCCCGAAATATTTAGCCAGCTGGACGGAAAGATTGACGGCTTCATTTGTGCGGTCGGCAGTGGTGGCACGCTGGCTGGCATAGCAGATGCCCTGCGGGAGCGTAAAAAAGACGTCAAAATCGGCATTGCTGATCCCTTGGGTGCCGCGCTTTTCAACTATTACAAAAACGGGGAATTAAAAGCCGAGGGAAGCTCCATCTCTGAAGGCATCGGGCAAGGCAGAATAACCGCCAATCTTGAAGGCCTAACCGTCGACATGCCTTATCAGATTGACGATGTTGAAGCGCTGAACGTCCTGTATGATCTCAATATTCATGAAGGTCTGCAATTAGGCATTTCATCAGGCATCAACGTCGCGGGAGCCATTCGGATGGCGAGGGAAATGGGGCCTGGCCATACGATTGTTACGATACTGTGCGATACGGCTCAAAAATACTTTAGTAAGCTGATGGACGTTGATATGCTACGAAAGAATAATCTGCCTGTCGCTCCCTGGCTGGAGGGCAGCGCCAAATAAAACAGGAGTAAGTATTAATGACAGTGCCGCTTTTTCGCGAAGACGCCTACCAAAAAACCTGCGACGCCACCGTCGTCCAAATAAATGAAAAAGGCGGCATTATACTGGATCAAACTGTTTTTTACCCTACTGGCGGTGGCCAGCAGGGTGATTGCGGCGCACTGATCTTGGCAGATGGATCCCGCATTGAAATTGCAACAACAGTAAAAGGGGACAGCCCGGATCAAATTGTCCACGTCCCCGCAGAAGGTCAGCCCCTACCTGAGCCAGGAGCCACCGTCACAGCGGAGATTAACTGGGATGTCCGCTACCGACTGATGCGTATGCATACATGTCTTCATATTTTATCTGCGGTTATGCCCTATCCGGTAACCGGGGGGCAGATTTCCGATGGAAAGGGCCGGCTTGATTTTGATCTTCCGGAAGCCTCACTGGATAAAGAAGACCTGACGGAAAAGCTGAATGCTCTCATCAACAAAAATGAGCCGGTTACCTTTGATTGGATCACCGATGAGGAACTGGATGCAAATCCCGAACTCGTCAAAACGTTATCGGTTCAGCCTCCGCGCGGCAGTGGAAAAGTAAGGTTGATCAAGATCGCCGATATGGATCTTCAGCCATGCGGCGGAACGCACGTAAAGAACACACAGGAAATCGGGGCTGTAAAAGTCCGGAAAATCGAAAAAAAGGGACGGCAAAATCGCAGGGTATCCCTGATTTTCGCCGAATAATCAACGCGCTTTAAAACAGAGAATTACTATGCCATACGCCAATCCAACTTCCCTCGTCTCTACTGAATGGCTGAGCCAACATATCAATGCACCGGATATCCGTATTGTCGATGCTTCTTGGTACCTGCCTGCAGAGAACAGGGATCCAAAAGCAGAATTCGAGGCCGCTCATATTCCTGGCGCCGTGTTTTTTGACATTGACGAAATTTCCGATACTGATAACCCCCTTCCCCATATGATCCCCTCTCCTGAAAAATTCTCCAGCCGCATGAGAAGGTTGGGCCTCGGGGACGGCAACAGAATAATTGTATATGATGGTTCAGGCATTCGCAGCGCTGCCCGTGCCTGGTGGATGATCCGGTTGTTTGGCCATGAGGATGTGGCGATCCTGGATGGCGGGATGAAAAAATGGTTGGCCGAAGGCCGTGAAACAAGTGATCTGCCAAGTCATCCGGCTGAACGTCACTTCACGTCTCGTTTTAACAGTTTGATGGTTCGCGAAAAAGCGCAGGTTCGTAAAAACCTTGAAACCGCGAAAGAGCAGGTTCTCGATGCACGATCCGCCGGTCGTTTTTCCGGTGCGGAAGAAGAACCGCGTGAAGGTTTGCGAGGCGGACATATCCCCAATTCGAAGAACCTGCCGTTCAATCAACTTATTAGCGATGACGGGACCTTAAAAAATAGTGACGCGTTGGAGGTCGAGTTTGAAAAAGTCGGCATTGACCCAAAGGCACCGGTTATTACAAGTTGCGGATCTGGTATCACGGCCTGCGTCCTGGCGTTTGGCCTGCATATGATCGGTCATCGACGGGTCTCGGTTTATGATGGCTCCTGGACCGAATGGGGACTGGATACTGATATGCCATTATCAGTCGGGGAAAAATAATGGTCCTGCAACGTAAACCAGAAGAAAATCAGGACGGTCTTTGGCCCCTGACCATAACATATCTGAAGATGACCGATAAACCAGTCCCTCAGGCAATCCCTAAACCTGCCATTCCGCATTCCATACTGAAAGCGGAAAAACCAACGGTCTCCTTCTATCGCTTTCTATATGATGCGGTCGGAAGAGACTGGGGTTGGATCGACCGGAAAAAGCTATCTGATGCAGAACTGAAGGAAGTTCTCGAAAGCAAAGAGACGGAAGTCTTTGTTCTGTATGTAAGAGGAGTTCCTGCTGGTTATGCGGAACTGAATTATAAGGCCTTCCCCGATGCGGTAGACCTTGCCTATTTTGGTATTATGCCCGAATTTATCGGAATGAAACTCGGCCCCTACTTTTTGGATTGGGCGATCCAGCACGCTTGGCTTCGTAACCCCAGCAGCATCACAGTCAACACCTGCACAATGGACCACCCGAAGGCGCTGCCCCTGTATCAGAGATTCGGATATTTTCCATATAAGCAACGGGATTTATTGATTGAACCGATTCCGGAGTAGCACTCCTGTCTGGCAAGCTGGCTTAATCTGGCTTGCCAGACCTCATAATATGTCACGCTAATCGGTTTTATATGCCTTGAACAAGAACAAAAAGAAACAGCCAATAACGATCATCGACAGCGCAAAATATATTTGCAGAGACGCCGCCATAACACACAGCGACACCCCTACACGTTCACAGATAACGGCGTTTTGCAGTTCGACATAGCCCCAAAAAAATAGAAGGCCAAATACAGCAGCAATCAGTTGTGTGGCCAGTATTATAATTTTATACGGCAGATCGTTCCCCTTCCCAATGACGGGTATCGCCTAGATTATACATATTCTCTTATTCTACCATAAGGTTTATTGAATGTAATCCACAAGTCTTTTTTCCCTATTTACAGTAAAACCGCCACGCTTGACGCAATCGCAAGATAAGAATACTCTTATATAATAGAAAAAACTGGAGAGTAAAGATGATGCATCACGCCCCCTCTTCACTGCGCCTCATTGCCCTGATATCAATTCTGTCAGGTGCTGCATTCATGGCAACACCGGCTTATGGCGCACCACAAATCCTTGCTGTTGCCTCAACGGATATTCCCGTTCCCCTCTATTGTGAGAAAGGGGAATGCACGGCAGAACTCACGGCCATTTGCTTGCAGGAACATCGGGCCTCCCCGCAAATCGGAACGCACTACTATTTTCATGACAGTGCCCCGATACAGCTTTCTGCAACGACCCCTTCTGGTGAGAATGTCGACATCTCAAGCCTGCCTTATTCCATGAAAACTGCAAGGGGCCACACCTCCATCCGGGTCAGTATTCTGCAAAAGGATGTTAAATCACTCGCGCCAACAGCGCTGCATGTCAGCGTCCCAGAGCGAGCAACAGCGATCCCTGTTCCGATAAAAAATGATCGGAAACCGCAGACTGATACTGATATCTTGATTGCAGTCCAATCATTGCGACTGCTCGCGGGGCACCTTGTCGATAATGATACAGACCGTGCTGATGCAGCACGTCTTGTTAATTTGACCCTCAACAGACTTCCAATCCGGGGCCGCGCCCAAGCCAGCCAAAGGGTAGCGGCGAAAGATGCATTTCAAGCGATAATTACAACCGCTGGATACTCAAAACAAGCGACCCATCTTGCTCAAAAAGCTTTGAAACAATGTGATTATGAAACGAAAGTCGGCTTCTGGTCGTTGCGGCAATGTCTGGGCTCGTCCCATGACCAGCTTATTGGAAAACTAAATACAAAATTCTGGAAAAGTCTGAATTCCGGCAGTTAGGTCCGTGAAAAAACATAAAAAAAAGCCCCGGACGAACCGGGGCTTTTTCTTGGATTATTATCCTCTACCCATTGTGTAATATCTGGGATAGGAACAGCTTTGTTCTCTCGCTTTGTGGATTATCAAAGAACTCCTGAGGCGGAGCCTGCTCGATAATTTCACCCGCATCCATAAAGATCACGCGATCAGCGACCGTTTTTGCAAAACCCATTTCATGGGTTACGCAAATCATGGTCATGCCTTCTTCAGCAAGACTAATCATCGTATCCAGAACTTCAGAAATCATTTCCGGGTCCAAGGCCGAGGTTGGTTCATCAAACAGCATGATACGAGGGTTCATACAAAGTGAACGGGCAATCGCAACACGCTGCTGCTGTCCACCTGAAAGTTGCCCTGGATATTTCAAAGCCTGTTCCGGAATTTTCACCCGTTCCAGAAACTTCATAGCTATTTCTTCAGCTTCAGCTTTCGGTGTTTTCCGAACCCAAATTGGAGCCAAAGTGCAGTTTTCCAAGACAGTCAGATGCGGAAACAGATTGAAATGCTGAAACACCATCCCGACTTCCCGGCGGATTTCATCAATCTTTTTCACATCATTCGTCAACTCAATTCCATCGACAATAATTTGACCCTGTTGATGTTCTTCAAGGCGGTTGATACAACGGATCATTGTTGATTTACCGGACCCGGAAGGTCCACAAACAACAATTTTCTCGCCCCGTTCAACAGTCAGATTAATGTCTCTCAGAACATGAAACTCACCGTACCATTTGTGCATTCCAATCAACTGGATTGCAACGTCTTCCGATGTCTTCTGCATGGCTGCATCACTCATTTGCTAGCCTCCCTATCGCTTATGTCCGGTGTGGAGTTTGTTCTCCAACCAGATGCTGTACCGTGACATACCAAAACAAAATACCCAGAAAACAGCGGCTACGAAGAAATACCCTTCAGTCGCCAATCCAAGCCAGTTTTTGTCTGTCGTTCCTGTTTTCACCACACTTAGCAAATCCAGCAATCCAATGATCAGAACCAATGTTGTATCTTTGAAAAGACCAATAAAAGTATTCACGATGGAAGGAATGGAAATTTTAAGCGCCTGCGGCAGGATAATAAGGCCCATTGCTTGCCAATATCCCAGTCCAAGAGATTTAGCAGCTTCCAGCTGTCCTTTCGGAATAGCCTGCAAGCCACCTCTTACAACCTCCGCCATGTAGGCTGCGGAGAACAGGGACATACCCACCATGGCACGGATCAGCTTGTCAAAATTCTGCCCCTCAGGCAGGAATAAAGGCAGCATTACAGACGCCATGAACAGAACCGTAATCAGTGGAACACCGCGGATCAATTCGATAAAGCCGACACAGATCATTCGAACAACAGGCATGTCAGAACGACGCCCCAATGCCAGAACGATACCAAGCGGCAAAGCAACAAAAATCGAAACAGATGCCAATACCAGTGTCAGAAACAGTCCGCCCCATTGGGACGTTTCGACGACCTCTAAACCAAGTCCTCCGTAGAAAAGGTAGTAACAGATCACTGGGTAGATCACGAATAGGTACAGCGCAGGCCATTTTTTGTCTTTTATGAAGTCCGTCAAGACGAAGAAAAGACCAATAGCCCCCAATACATACCCAACATCAATGCGCCAACGCTCTCCTTCCGGGTAGAACCCATACATATTCTGTCCAAAACGGGCCTTGATGAATACCCAGCAAGCGCCTGCTCCAGTACAATCATCTTTGGTCGTGCCGACAAAATTTGCATCAATAATAGCGTAGCTGATGATTGCGCCTAAAGCCTCCCAAACAACATAGAGAGACACGAGTGTCAGAATGCTGTTTAGCCAGCCGGAGAATAAATTCTCCCGCATCCATCCAATGATCCCGGTTTGCGATACAGGGGGTGGAAGTTCAGCATGACGTTCAGTTTTTACAATAGCCATATCTTACCTCTCCACCAATGCAATGCGTTTATTATACCAGTTCATAAACATTGAAATCAGCAAGCTAATGGTCAAATAGAAAGCCATTGTCATCGCAATAATTTCAATTGCCTGACCCGTTTGGTTAAGCGACGTTCCTGCGAAAATTGCCGTAATCTCTGAATAACCGATCGCTGTCGCCAACGAAGAGTTTTTTGTCAGGTTCAGATATTGACTTGTCAATGGCGGTACAATAACCCGAAGGGCCTGAGGCAAAACCACAAGACGCATTGTCAAACTCGGCCGAATACCCAACGAATGGGCAGCTTCCGTTTGACCATGGCTCACCGCGTTAATACCAGAACGAACAATTTCAGCAATAAACGCGCCGGTATAAATGCTTAGTCCGAACACCATTGCCAGGAATTCAGGTTCCAATACCCAACCACCCGTAATATTGAAGCGGCTGGCTGATGGGTAAGCAAAGGTAAATGGTATACCCATGATAAGAGCGCCAATAATCGGCAATCCAATAATCAGGCCAAACCCCGTTAGGAAAACTGGGAACTGCTCGCCTGTTTCATCCTGCCGTTTGTGGGCCCAACGTCTTACAAAGAAGGTGGCGATAATACCAACTGCAAAGCAGACAGGGACAACCCAAAAACCGGCCTCCGGTACAACACTTGGGAAATAGGCACCCCGATTATTGATAATCAGGTTGTCACTAATCCTAATGCTGTCCTTTACAACGGGCAAAACACTCAGAACGGCAAAATACCAAAACAGTAACTGCACAAGCAGAGGAATATTTCGGACTACCTCGATATAAACGGCGGCAATCTTGTTGACGATCCAGTTTTTAGAAAGCCGAAGAACGCCAAAAATAAAGCCGATAATCGTTGCCAGAATAATACCGGCGATAGATACAGTCAGTGTATTGATGATACCAATTAACAGAACATCACCATGTGTAGATGTCTGTGCATTGTAATCCATCAGGATCACAATACCGATACCAAACCCTGACGGCTGTGAAAGAAATCCAAACCCGGAAGCAATACCGCGCTTCTCCAGGTTATCGATTGTGTTGTTACCAACATATAAAACAAAGGCTAGAAATAATGCTATAACCAGGATCTGAAAGAACACAGCGCGTACTTTCGGATCTCTGAACATGCTAACTCCAGCTCCTTGTTGTTGACTGGTTGCGTCAACAGTCATAAGGCGGCTCCTTCTGGGAGTAGCTACTTAAACTACGAGGCCTTCACATTTTAGTGACATTGGCCCCAAGTAAAAAGAGTGCATGCCTCGGTGGAGACACACACTCTTTTAAATCAGCTATTCGCTATTAGCGTGCTGGAGGCGCATACAGGATACCACCTTTGCTCCACAACTCGTTCAAACCACGAGAAATGTTCAGAGATGTTCCTTCACCGAGATGTTTCGCGAAGATCTCGCCGTAGTTACCAACGCCTTTAATCGCGTTGTAAGCCCAATCGGCGCTTAGGCCGAGTTGTGAACCCAGATCACCTGAGGAACCCAGCAGACGCTGAACACTTGGGTTTTTAGAGTTCTTCATTTCGTCAACATTGGCCTGAGTAACACCGAGTTCTTCAGCGATAATCAGAGCGTTCAATGTCCAGCGAGCAATGTCGCCCCAGTTGTTGTCGCCATGGCGAACAAGTGGGCCGAGTGGCTCTTTTGAAATGATTTCTGGAAGAACAACGTGGTTTTCAGGGTCGGCGATAACAGAACGCTGAGCATACAAACCTGATTGGTCAGTTGTGTATACGTCACATGTGTCTTTGATATAAGCTTCACGAACTTCGTCTGCTGTATCAAACAACACTGAATCGTACTTCATGCCCTGAGAGGCAAAATAGTCAGCCAAGTTCAGTTCTGTTGTTGTACCAGACTGCAAACAAACACGAGCACCGTCGAGTTCTTTTGCAGACTTGACGCCAAGAGCTTTCTTAACCATGAAGCCCTGACCATCATAATAGTTCACGCCAATAAACTCAAAACCAAGATTAACGTCACGGCTGAAAGTCCATGTGGTGTTCCGTGCAAGAACATCGATTTCACCTGACTGAAGTGCTGTGAAACGTTCTTTAGCAGTCGTAGGCGTATATTTTAGTTTGTTTGGATCGCCAAAGACGGCGGCGGACATCGCCCGACAAAAATCCACGTCAAAACCTTCCCAAACACCTTTATCGTTTGGAGCGGCAAAACCGGCCAGGCCTGTTGTGATACCACACTGAATGTAGCCTTTGGCTTTCACGTCATCCAGGGTACCCGCGCTTGCTGCGCCGGCCATAAATGTAGCTGCTGTAGCGACAGCAATAAAGCTCGCCTTTTTCATAAAATACCTTCCTGTCTATTTTATTTTCAATTTTGTGGCTCTAACAAAATTTCAGAACCAGCCTGATCGAAACCAGAGGAAGCCAGTTTTCCCAAATCTCGGCTCCCATACATAACGACGATAATATTTTTGTCTGCACCGTCAACGTAAAATTTTAGTTTCTTCATAAACAACCGCTTTTTTTTACGTCCGGTATAATAAAATTTCCGTCTTTCCTCTCCTCACGCAATCCTATATTCATCATCCATAAATGTAGCTTGAATTGCATACGGAGATTTTTATGAAAGACGAAACAAAACTGGTAGTTGCTGGCCGTGATCCTGAAAGCAACTATGGTATTGTTAATGTACCGGTTTATCATGCCTCTACGGTGCTGTTTGACTCTCTTTCAGATTTGCAAAACCGTTTCAAGGATCGCAATGATGGAAAACAGGCAGTCACCTATGGACGCGTCGGCACCCCTACCAGTTGGTCCCTTGAAAATGCCGTGGCGGAACTGGAAGGGGGATATCGTAGTCAGATTTTTCCGTCGGGTCTTGCTGCCTGCGCCCATGCTATGCAGGCATTTTTAAAAGCAGGTGATCACCTCCTCATGACAGACAGTGTCTATGGCCCAAGCCGGACATATTGCGAAACTGTCCTGAAGAGGTTTGGTGTAGAAGTGACTTACTATAATCCGTTAATCGGTGCCGGCATTTCAGAACTCATTCGCCCCAACACCCGGATTGTCTTTGTTGAATCGCCCGGTTCACAAACCTTTGAAATCCAGGACATCCCTGCAATTGCTGATAAAACGCATAAGGCCGGTGCCATCGTCATGATGGACAATACATGGGCTTCCCCGTTGTTCTATAAGCCTTTTGAGCATGGTGTCGATGTTTCCATTCAGGCCGGAACCAAGTATATCGTCGGCCATTCAGATGTGATGATGGGTCTTGTAACCGCGACGAAAGAGGCGTGGCCAACGCTGCAGGCAGGCGCTAACCTTTCAGGGCAAACAGCTGGTCCGGATGATGTGTATCTGGCGCAGCGTGGCCTTAGAACTTTGTCAGTACGCCTTAAACAACATATGGAAAATGGCATCAAGGTCGCTGAATGGCTGAAAGGCAGAGAAGAAGTACATTCTGTACTCCACCCCGCCCTTTCTGACCATCCAGGGCATGATTTATGGAAGCGCGATTTTCTGGGGGCTTCCGGCTTGTTTTCAATGCGTTTGAACAAACTTCCAAAAGAAGCACTGGCGGCCTTTCTTGATGACCTGAAACTTTTCGGTATGGGCTATTCCTGGGGAGGCTATGAAAGCCTGATCCTATATGCGGATCCTTCACACTCGCGAACAGCGACTAATTGGGACAATACAAACCCCTTAATCCGGCTCCATATCGGCCTTGAAGATACAGGCGATCTGATTGAAGATTTGTCAGAGGGTTTCGACCGTCTCAGGGCTAAATTATAATACTTTTTGAATAAAACTTGCGAATCATCGCTATTCCCATCGATCAATCTGGATACTTCTTATGAACGAAAAACTGGTTGAGATTCTTAAATTCAATGATCAGGGTTTGATACCTGCGATTGCCCAGCAGCATGATACAGGGGAGATCCTGATGATGGCTTGGATGAATCTTGATGCAATTCAGGAAACACTGAACACCGGGCGGGTCTGTTATTGGTCCCGTTCCCGGTCTGCATTGTGGCGCAAAGGAGAAAGTTCCGGTCATATCCAGACGTTGAAGGATTTTCGCGTCGATTGCGATGGGGACACTATCTTGCTTCAGGTCCATCAAGAAGGGGTTGCCTGCCATACGGGCCGGCGGAACTGCTTCTTTTATTCTGTCGTGGACGATACTGTTTCAATCAATAGTGACGTTATTGTTGCCCCGGAAGACATGTATAAAAAATAAAGGCATTATGCTCGGAAAGTTTTATTCCAGCGAAATGACAGGTTATGGAAACTGAGCGCAAGCAAGTCACGATTATCGGTGGTGGTCCCAGCGGCTTGATCGCCGCTCAGTTTCTCAGCCGGTTTAAAGACCTGCATATTCATCTTTACGAACATAAGGCCTCCGTTGGGCGCAAGTTTCTGATTGCCGGACGCGGTGGGCTTAATCTCACCCACTCGGAACAGGCCGCCGTGTTTAAAACACGATACGGCAGTGCGGAACGCTTCTTAAGCCCATCACTGAAGGATTTTTCTCCTGAAGATTTGCAGAATTGGGCGGCAGAGCTGGGCGTTGAGACCTTTACCGGTAGCAGTGGACGTATCTTTCCAAGAGAAATGAAATCAACAAATTTGATGCGCGCCTGGACGAAATCGCTGGTTGAAGCCGGTGTCGAAGTTCACTTGAAGCACGCGTTTTCCGGTTTTGATGATCAGGGCAATGTAATTGTCGAAAATGATGGGAAAGTTCGATCTGTCTCGAGTAACGCTGTCCTGTTTGCCATGGGCGGTGCAAGTTACCCTCACCTTGGCGCAACAGCCGCGTGGGTGCCCACCTTCGAAAAAGAGAACATCAATGTCACGCCTTTTCGCCCCATGAACACTGGGTTTGATATTCGCTGGTCTTCATTTCTCCTTAAATATGAGGGCTCTGCTCTTAAGAATATCCGTTTCACCTTTAAGGAAGAAACTGCCCGCGGCGATGCCATGATTACCCGTTACGGGATTGAGGGGGGCGCTGTGTATGCCCTTAGCCGGTCGCTGGTATCCGCAATTGAAGACACCGGATCCGCATCATTGTTGCTCGATCTACGTCCTGACCTGTCTCGGGATGAATTGGCAACGCGCCTTTCTGTTCCTCGTAAAAAACAGACTTTGTCCAGTTTCCTGCGAAAACGCTTAAAACTGTCGCCGTTGGAAATTGCGCTTTTAAATGAATTTGGGGACGATATTCGAACAGCATCGCCAGAAGCAATCGCGCATCTCATTAAATCCCTCCCCCTTCCTCTCACCAATTATCAACCTTTAAAAAAGGCCATCAGTGCGTCGGGCGGCGTTGCTCTCAACCAATTTAATGAAGATCTGATGCTCGTTCAGCGTCCAGGGTGGTTCGTCGCGGGTGAAATGATCGACTGGGACGCACCCACTGGTGGTTACCTGCTTCAAGCCTGTTTCAGCACTGGAATGAAAGCTGCGAAGGGGATAAAAAAGTGGCTTGAGGTCCAAGCCACTTAATACAGTAACTTCTTAGCGTGGTACATTTCCGGGAGAGACAGCAAGACTACTGATAAACTCTTCAATCCCTGCCTTGTCTTTCAGATACATGCTTTTGTCACGCTTCTGAATAAGACCATCCCCCGTCAATTGCCCGATAACACGTGCGACCGTCTCTCGCGTAGTCGAAACACGGCTTGCAATAACACTTTGTGTTGGCATGGGATAAATCAACCAGGATCCCGGTGTAACTGGATCGGGTGTCGCCATCCGCAACAGCTCCTGACATACCCGCTGAACAGCGCCCAACGTAGACAGGTCCAAAATCCGATCGTCATTTATCCGAATGATACGGGCCAGACGTTGCATGACCAGCATCATCACTTCCGGATGCTCCAACAAAAGCTCATTAAAATTTTCAGGAGACAATGAGGCAAGCAGGCATTCTTTATTCGCAATAATATTTGCCGAACGCGGCTTGCCATCAATGGCAGATAATTCCCCAAAATACTGACCGGCCTCAACTGTCGCATAGGCAACTTCCCGGCCGGAAACACCATAGTTCACAACGTTGACACTGCCCGAGACGACAAAGAAAATATCTCTGCTCGTGCTTGATTTTTCCAGTATTTGCGAACCGGAAGTGTATTTTTTCCAATTGCATTTACTAGAGATTTCCAGCTTCTTTTCTGGTGGCAACTTGTCTAGAAGTTCAATATTATCAAGATTTTGCATGACGTTCTAAAATATCTTACAGGCCAATACTGACCTTTGAGGGGAATAATAATAACGCGAATTTAAGGGCTCTTGAACATTTGGGCAATAGCAAGAGTAATAATATTATTTCAGAAGAAAAAAATAATCACAAAAAACATCATTTTACGGCAAAGATACAAGATCCGCATGCCTCCATTTCTAAGACCAACAAAATATGAAATACTGACACAAATTTAGTGAAGGACGAGTGTCTTGCAAAAACCAATCTGGATTAAAAACCCCCTCGCCATATTAAACAGCAAGTGCGCCGGTGGTTTGATTGTTAAAAACAACACCATTGTGGAATTGGTTGGTCTTGGGGAAAGCCCAAAATCTATTTCCCTACCCGACTTGGATATTTTTGATGCCAGCCAGCATGTCGTGATACCTGGCTTGATCAACACTCATCATCACTTTTACCAGACACTGACGCGCGCCTGCCCCATTGCGCTGAACAAACCGTTATTTCCTTGGCTACAATCGCTGTATCCTGTCTGGGCCCGCTTGACCCCTAAAATGCTTGCCAGTGCCTCACGATTGGCATTGGCCGAACTTATGCTGTCCGGATGCTCAACCGCAGCGGACCATCATTACCTGTTCCCGGCCCCATTATCCGATGCCATCGATATTCAGGTCGAAGCGGTTAAAGAACTTGGCTTACGGGCTCATCTAACCCGCGGCTCCATGAGTCTGGGTGAAGATCAAGGCGGGCTCCCCCCTCAATCAACCGTACAAAACGAACAGACAATTCTGGATGACAGTCGACGCCTTATTCAGAAATATCATCAAAACGAAGACGGTGCGTATCTGCAGGTTGCGCTGGCCCCCTGCTCTCCTTTTTCGGTCAGTACAGACCTGATGCAGGCATCTGCCGAGCTTGCATCAGAATATAATGTCCGCCTTCACACCCACCTTGCAGAAACGCATGACGAAACTGACTTTTGCTTGAAAATGTTCGGATTACGGCCTGTCGACTATCTGGAAAAGGTGGGCTGGCTGTCCTCCAATGCCTGGCTTGCCCATGGCATACATTTCAACGACGAAGAAATCGCCCGTCTTGGAAAAGCAAAAGTGGGCATAACCCATTGCCCATCATCAAACATGGTCCTTTCTTCCGGTATTTGCCGAACGTTGGAACTTGAAAACGCCGGGTGTCCTGTCGGTTTGGGTGTGGATGGCTCCGCTTCAAATGATGGCTCGAACCTTATTCAGGAGGTTCGTCAGGCGATGTTGATTGGACGGCTTCTTTATGACGCTAATGAAATGACACATCATTCGGCCCTGCGTTTTGCAACCCAAGGCTCTGCCGATTGTTTAGGGCGCAGCGACATTGGTCGTCTTGAGGTCGGCGCACAGGCAGATATTGCCTTTTTCAAGCTGGACGAAATGCGTTTTTCAGGAGCAGGAGACCCCCTCGCGGCTTTACTTTTGTGTGGTGCACACAAAGCTGACCATTTGATGGTTGGCGGCCAATGGCGGGTTAAAAACGGCGAAATACCAAATCTGGATATTGATGCCTTAATGGCCGAGCACCATCAATTGGGTCAGGAACTACAGCAATTATAGTTCTTTATCAAATTCGGCTTCGACAAACGCTTTGAACCGCTGAGCGATTGGCCCCAGTGGCTCCCCCAATTTATGGGCGAGAACCACCGTTATGGGGGCGATATCCTCTTCGATTTCCACGGCGACCACAGCTTGTCCGTCATAAGTGTTGGAATGTGGGCTTCGCATAGCCATTAACGAAAAGCCTAATCCGTGTCCAACAGCACTACGAACGCTTTCAAATGACGTCGCCCGAAAGGAGACCTTGGGGTTAATTTGCAGGGATGCAAAAACCGAATAAAAATATTCCCGGCTGTTCGGCGCATCAAACAAGACATACCCTTCTGCTGCTAACGATCTAAGGGATATCTTTTTTTGTGCTGCAAGTGGATGGGTCGCTGATAATAGAATGTATGGTTTGTGGCGTCCTAAAATATGCCATTCCAGCCGTTCTGGATCCAGGTTCAAGTCGTATAAAATGGCCAGATCCAAATCTTTGGAGATCAAATCGGAAATAATATCCCCTTGCAGAGTTTCCCGAATATCAAGCGTAATTCCGGGTTGGATGCCGTGGTAACGACGGATCAAACGTGCAACATAAAAGGGCGCAATCGACTGGAAGCACCCTATTCGAATTGTGCCTGATTGATGAGCTTTGATATCAGCAATCTCTTTTTCTGTTGCTTCGGCAACCTGCAATAAATGCTCCGCCTGCGCAAGAAAGGCGTCCCCTTGATCGGTCAATATAAGCCCTTTGGCGTGTCGCCTTTCAAACAGACACAAACCGGTAATATCCTCAAGTTTATCAATGGCCTGCGCAATGGCAGGCTGTGAAATACTCAGCTTGCGGGCCGCTTGCGCAATGCCCCCGTGCGTTGCGACCGCCCGAAAATAATAGCATTGCTTCAGTGTATAACGAACCATCTAACCATATTTTACTGTTCTTATTGAGTTATTTTACGAACTTTTATGGAGGATAGACAAACCCTATAGTGTCGGCAATCGGAAAAAAGGAAAGCAGATGGACCTAAAAGAAATCGTCGATTTTAAAAAATACGATATCACAGACCCGAAGTTTCAAACGCGCGCCCAACAAATACTGGAAGAAAAAGGGGCCCTTGTTCTTCCTGACTTTATGAAAACGGCGGCAGTTGAGGCGGTCCGGGCCCAATCGGAAGCCGATAAAGACAAAGCCTATTTCTGCGTGCAGGAACATAATGTTTACCTGACACCGCCTGACAACAAATACGATATGAGGCATCCGCGAAACAGAAACGTTATTTCCTCAAAAGGCTGCATTACAGATGATATCGTCCCGCAAGCGTCCCCTTTGAGAACAATGTATGATGCGGCCGAGTTTCAAGAGTTCCTGTGTGCTGTTCTGAACGAAGCGGCGCTCTTTCCCTACGCAGACCCTTTGTCGTCTATAAATGTGCATTATGCCAGCAATGGTCAGGAACTCGGGTGGCATTTTGATAATTCCTCTTTTGCAACCACCTTAATGATCCAGAAACCAGAAGCTGGTGGCACCTTTGACTATGTCGAAAATGTCCGTGATGCGGATGCTGGCGAGATGAATTTCGATGCCGTGGAACAAGTGCTGGACGGAAAAGTCGATTATAAACAACTATCCATGGAGCCCGGAACATTGGTCCTGTTCAGAGGGCGCAACGCCCTGCATCGGGTCGCCCCCGTGATCGGAGATAAAACCCGGATACTGGTTGTTTTGGCGTATAACGCACAACCCGGTATTGCTCTTTCTGAATCGGCCCGTAAGACATTCTATGGCAGACTAGGTTGATAACGCCGACATAACCTGGGAGACACTCATATCACTAAAGTCCAATAGTCGCTGGTAAGGGTCTCCCGACAAGGCAAAATAGCGGGCGAAGGCAGGCTCAGTCTTCAAGCCGGATCTTTTTAAGGCGCGGATCCTTGCTTTGGCGTCCTCGCCGCCGATCACCAGTAATTTGCGCTCTGCTTCCATATGGCGCCATGCATTTTGTTTTTTTATCGGTATGTTTTGGCCATAAATTTCAAGATCAAAGGAAAGACAGCGAAATCGACATAGGCTATATCCCGCTGCATTTTCGGCCAAAGAAAAGAAAAACCCTTCCTGATCGCCATAATTTTCCTGCAGAAGCCTCTCAAAGGCAAGGTGATCTTCCACTTGGCAAATAACATCAATATCACTGGTTTCAATATCCACATCAATGGGCATCGTCCCGGTGAAAAGCGGGTCAAATTCTGCAAGGGTCGTATAAACGCCAATCGCACTTAACAGCGTTTCGGCCTGTTCATACCGAAGGGACATAAAGCATCTTTCCAAGTGATACAGAAAATACTAACCTGTGTATCATAATAAAATTCACACTCTCCTTGCAAATGGATAAAATCGTTCGTGTCCTTAACTGAATTAATCGACAACCTGCCCAGTTCCCTTCATTTGAAAGCCCGTTCCCTGCTCGTCACCGTTTGGGGCGACTCCGTTGCTCCTCATGGCGGCACCGTTTGGCTGGGAAGCCTCATCGATCTGGTAAACGATCTGGGTCTGAATGAGCGAGTGGTCAGAACCTCTGTCTTCAGACTTAAACAGGATCAGCTTCTGGACAGTCATCAGATAGGACGCAAAAGCTACTACACACTAACCCGAACGGGCGAACATCGTTTCGAGGAAGCGACAAAAAGGATCTACCGACTGGCCGGTCCAAACTGGGATGAAAGCTGGACACTGGTCTTTACAGAACGGCGTGCTTTGTCAGATGAGAAGCGGAAACAGTTACAGGTTGAGTTGGGATGGCAGGGGTTTGGTGATCTCGGATCCGGTATTTTTGCCCATCCGGGCGGAGAGTTAAGCGCCCTTCAACAACTGCTGAAAGACCTGGAAATCGAAAATCATGTGGCTGTCCTGAAAGCCACAAATCTTTCCGCTTTCAAAGGGACCCCTTTAAAGGTTCTTGTCCAAAAAGGGTGGGACATTGATAAAATTGAAGAAGGTTACAAAGAGTTTATCAGGAATTTTACGCCTATTTTAAAGGGTTTGTCCGCACACCCACAATTAAACGCAAAAAATTGTTTTATTGTTCGCACGCTTCTGGTGCATGATTATCGAAGAGCATTGCTGAAAGATCCATTGCTGCCAGAGGTACTGTTGCCAACAGGATGGAGCGGAAACGAAGCACGACTGCTGTTTAAGGACATTTACCTTGCAGTTTGGGAGAAAGCTGAAGAGCATTTACTGAAGACATTGGAAACTAATACCGGAAAGTTACCCGAAGCGTCAGAAGAGTTTCTTACACGGTTCGAGGGACTAAGAAAAACAACCTAATCTGGGGGAGGAAAATGGCTGGTGGTTTAAAAGCGGCGATCGTAGGATCTGGTCCGGCGGGAATGTATACCGCTGGGGCATTGAATTCAAAATGCCCGGGATGCCAAATCGATATTCTTGATAAACTGGCGACCCCATACGGCTTGGTCAGGGCAGGCGTTGCACCAGACCATCAAACCACCAAGAACGTCTCTCGCGCTTACGACAAGATCATGGAAAATGACAATGTCAGATTTGTCGGAAATCTGGGATTGGGCGACGATATCTCGATTGCCATGTTACGAGAAATATACGATGTTGTTGTCCTTGCCGTTGGCACACCAAAAGACAGGACGCTCGGCATTCCGGGCGAAGACCTCGAAGGTGTTTTCGGGGCCCAAACCTTCGTTTACTGGTATAATGGTCACCCTGAGTTCAGGGATGCGGTTCCTCATCTGGACATTACGAACGCTATAGTCATTGGCAATGGAAATGTGGCTCTGGATGTCGCACGGGTAATGCTTAGAACGCCGAAAGAAATGGCACAATCGGATCTGGCTGAGCATGCAGGCGAACATATATTTTCAAGTCCAGTTCGAACCATTCGTATTGTCGGACGCCGTGGGCCAGAACATGCTCAATTTTCTTCCAAAGAGCTGTCAGAACTAAAACAAATGGATGGGGCCATCCCCTATTGCGATGCGTCAGTCATTCCCGAACATTTTAACTCAGGCGATAAGAAAACCGATAAGGTCGTTAATACCAACCTGGATCTCCTAAGAGAATACTCACAAAATGTTCCCTCAGGGAACGCTCGGAAACTCTCACTGGATTTTTACCTGTCTCCGGTTGCAATCCTTGGAGACGACAAAATTGAAGCCGTTCGACTGGAAAAAAATGTCATAAAAGACGGAAAAGCCGTTGGGACTGGCGAATTTGTGGAATATCCCTGCGACCTTCTCGTGACATGCATCGGGTATGAAATGACAATGCTGGACGGATTAACCATCGAGCATGGGAAAATCAAGAATACAGAAGGACGTGTTGATGACGGACTTTATGTGGTCGGCTGGGCAAAACGCGGCCCTTCTGGTACAATAGGTACAAATCGCCTTGATAGTCAGGCTGTTGTCGATCGTATTTTAAAAGATCGATGCGATGATACAAGCTCTTCCAAACCCGGACCGAAAGGTCTTGATGACTATGTCCGCGAAAACAACATCCAAACAGTCTCTTTCGAAGACTGGCAAAAAATTGATATGGCGGAGAAAGAATCTGCGGCGGGCCCCTCGCCCAGACGCAAATTTGTCCGCAAACGCGACATGTTATCGCTCATCCGTGAAAGTAACGCCTGATGATTATTGTACAGATCAGTGACCCGCATATTTCAGTACCTGACTCTGATTTTGAACAATTGTATCAAACGAAAAAACGACTGAAAACCGCCATAGAGTCAATTAACCGGTTAGACCCAAAACCGGACGCCATATTCTTAACAGGTGATCTGATAAACTGCGGTCAGATGGACGAGTACAAGATCCTTAAACAAGTACTTCAAATGGCTGACATTCCTACGTTTTTAGGGATTGGAAATCACGACAATCGTGAAAATTTTCTCGCATCTTTTGGTTCTGAGCCTTATCTTTCGGACGACAATTTTATTCAGTATTCGGTTGAAAAACAGGGCCTTCGAATGTTGATGCTGGACACCAACATTGAAAATTGTCCCAACGGACTTCTTTGCGCGCAGCGGCTTGACTGGCTTGAAAAAACCCTTTCGGAAAAGCCGGACATGCCGACAGTAATCTTCATGCATCACCCGCCTTTTAAAACAGGGATCGTCGCGATGGATCGCATGGGATTAAACGAAGCTGAAAAATTTGGGCGGGTTCTTGAAAATCACCCTCAGGTGATGCGCATATTCTGTGGTCACATCCACCGCCCCATTCAAAGTATGTTTCATGGAGTCATGGCCCAGGTTTGCCCATCAACTTCCCATCGGGTTCTTCTTCACTTGAGTGACGAAGAACGACTTGCCACAACAGCAGAGCCGCCGGAAATGCTCCTGCACCACTGGGACGGAAAGCAACTTGTAACCCATTCAGCCTTTACTGATGATTTCCCTGTTTTATGGGAATTGGAAGGCGCGCTTTATTAACTCTTCAAGACATCCAGCCCCATTTGCCAGAAGCCAACTTCCAAACGGGTCGCTTCGGCGAAGGTCTTGCTCAAACTCGCGTAACGAGCCGGTGTAAGCCGTTCTTCAGCCAAACCATCCAGTTGTTCGATCGCGGATCTGAAAACTGCCTGATAATCGTCTCCAGCATACATTTCTATCCAGGGAAGATAGGGATTTCCCTCGCGTTTTGTTCGCGCACTCTGGCCCAAAAGCTTACCGATTTCACCATACCCGATGACACAGGGGGACAGGGCAACATATAAATCAAGAATGTCGCCAGAATGACCTTTTTCCAGTACATAGCGCGTATAGGCCATATTCTGCGGATCTTCTGCAATCTCCTGCATCTCTTTTTCAGAGATGCCCCATTGCGCACAATATTCAATATGCAGGGCCATTTCTGTATCGATAAGCGCAGAAACTGTTGCCGTTGCTGCTTTCATTTGATCCAGCGTGTCTGATTTATACGCCGCCAAGGCATATGCCTTCGCAAACTGGATCAAGAAAAGATAATCCTGTTTCAGATAATACTCGAAAGCCGGTTTCGGCAAGGTACCATCCTGCAAACCCTGAACAAAAGGATGACCAACATAACGCGACCAGATATCAGCGTTATCGTCTCGTAATCTTGTGAAAAAGGACATTAAAGCATCATATTGTTTGATTTGGTTGGCAAGCTGACAATAAGGCCATCCAACTCTTCAGACATCAAAATCTGACATCCCAAACGCGAGGTCGCTGTTAAACCATAGGCAAGGTCCAGCATATCTTCTTCATCGTCCGTTGCATCCATCAAACGGTCAAAGTCTTCGGCATCCACAATGATATGGCATGTGGAACAAGCAAGGCTGCCTTCACAGGCACCTTCCAGATCAAGCCCGTTTTGCTGAGCAATTTCCAGAATTGAGACACCTAATGGCGCCTCCACTTCCAGCCGATCACCATTAGGTTTTACAAATGTCATTTTCGGCATTTGGTGCCTTACTCCATCTAGTTTCTACTTTGACTTGGACCGGTAGATTTTTTTCCAAGTTTCTATGAATGTGTCTATCTCAGCGCGTTTCGTCAAGCGTCCCAAACTAATTCGGATCGCCTGATCAGCCTCCGTTTCCGTTGCACCCATCGCCCTCAGCACGTGACTAGCCTTTACTTTTCCGCTCGAACAAGCTGATCCGGCGCTTACTGCGAAGCCTTCTAAATCAAAATTCATTACCTGCAACTGCGCCGAAACCCCCGGCATTGACAGGCAGCTTGTATTGGGAAGCCTTGATTGTTCTACACCATAAATACGGACATCCGGCACCGCATCGCAAATGCTTTTTTCCATTTCATCTCGCAGTTCGCGAATTTCGCTCAGGCCGGAAAGCTCTTGCAAGGCCCAGTCTGCCGCTACGCCAAAACCGGCAATTCCGGCCACATTTTCCGTCCCTCCCCGGCGTCCAAGTTCCTGACCACCCCCTTTTTGCACTGATTTAATGGCTAAACCTTCCCGAACGATCAATGCGCCCTGCCCTTGAGGCCCCCCGATCTTGTGAGCGGACAAGGACATCATGTCGGCCCCTACCGCCTTAAAATCAATCGGAATTTTCCCAGCCGCCTGAATGGCATCGGTATGAACAATGCCACCGAATTCATGAACAAGTTCGACAATTTCACGGAGGGGTTGCAGGACACCCGTTTCATTATTCGCATACATGACAGAAACAAGTGCAAGCCCGCTGGCCGCCGTTAATTTCTCTTTCAAATCCTGAAGATCAAGTTTGCCAGAGGACTCCAGATCCACCAGAAGGACATCATGGTCCGTCGCCATGGCCAATACAGAGTCGTGTTCGGCCCGACTAACAATCCATTGATGGGCAGGGAACCCTTTCAATGCCAGATTATTGGCTTCGGTGCCGCCGGATGTGAATATCACTTCCTGAGGCTTGCAGCCCACCAATTGGGCGACTTGACGACGGGCCGTTTCCACACGCCCCCTCGCCTTTCTGCCAGCCGCATGGACCGAGGAAGGGTTGCCCCATTCGGCCATCACCGTAGACACACACGTAATCACGTCCGAGCGGATGGGAGCCGTCGCGTTATAATCCAGATAGACTGTTTTTTTCATGACAAGAAAATATGCCCTGCCGATAGGATCGGCAAGGCATTAATGGCGGGGATTTTATTTATTCAGAGAATGTCAGCCTTTAACATCCTGATCTGGTTTAAGATCCTCTTCGATCTTGATATCCAGATCTTCGGCTAACAGGACAGGGGCGTTTCGTTCCTGATCCAATTCAGACTCAAGTTCATTAACGCGCATCGACAAAGACTGAACTTTATCCAGCAAACCGTCCAGGATTTTGAAAACCGGATCGGGCAATTCATCGTTCCCAATACCGTAAGCTGCGAATCTCTCATCTGGTCCAGAGTGTTTTCGGCCCGTAACTGCCCGGGCAGGAGACCCCACTACGGTCACACATTCGGGAACATCTTTCGTCACAACCGAGGCCGCACCGACACGGGCGCAACGCCCTACTGTTATTGGTCCCAAAACCTGGGCACCGGACCCGACAATTACGTTGTCGCAAAGGGTCGGATGCCGTTTTACATTTCGTTGCGAGTCAGAATCAACGGAGGGGGAAACACCCCCCAATGTTACACTTTGGTAAAGCGTGACACCGTCACCAATCTCAGCAGTTTCGCCAATCACGACCCCGGAACCGTGATCAATAAACAGTTTCTTACCGATCGTCGCGCCTGGATGAATTTCGATATTTGTCAGGAAGCGACTCACTTGCGAAATGAGACGTGCAAGGATCTTCCAGTTCCGTTTCCAGAGCCAGTGAGCAACACGGTGAAACAGCACTGAGTGGAAGCCAGAATAGAGCAGCGCCACCTCAAATTTAGAGCGAGCGGCCGGGTCTCTTTCCATAATACCAGCAAGATCTTCGCTAATATGCTTGAACATTTGCTACTTCCTTCTGTATTGTGCCGCCTTTATGACGGAACGGATGAGACGCGACAAAAGCACCTGACATAAATTGAAATATAAGCAAATGCCTGTTTCGTCAAGGAGACCAGCAGTCTTTTGCGGCTCAATTTCAGGACTTTGTTGACCCTCATCACACCATAAACAGTCGTCCGCACAGTATTTTGTCGGACCAAAGGAACCTGGACTTTAGATGCCTGACGTAATTTTTAACGGACCAGAAGGCCGCCTCGAAGGCCGATATCACCATTCAGATGAGCCGAATGCTCCTCTCGCCTTGATCCTTCATCCTCACCCGCAGTTTGGTGGAACGATGAATAACAAGGTTGTTTATCACCAGTTTACAACGTTCAAAAACCGGGGCTTCTCAGTCCTGCGTTTTAACTTCCGTGGTGTTGGACGCAGTCAGGGGGACTACGATCAGGGAATTGGTGAACTATCTGATGCCGCAGCAGCCCTCGACTGGATGCAGACACATAACCCAAATGCCCCAGCGGTGTGGATTGCAGGATTTTCATTTGGCGCGTGGATTGGCATGCAGCTTTTAATGCGGCGTCCCGAGATTGAAGGCTTTATCTCGATTGCTCCGCCCGCGAACATGTATGATTTTTCATTCCTCGCACCTTGCCCGTCTTCCGGAATTATCATTCATGGTACCCGCGATATGCAGGTCCCGCAAAAGGATGTGTTGAAACTTGTTGAAAAACTGCAGTCTCAAAAGGGTATCACCATTCATCATGATGAAGTTGAAGGCGCAGATCACTTCTTTGAAAAAACGCTGCCTAATCTGATGGAATCTGTGGATGGCTATCTGGACATGCGATTAAATGGCGCTGAAGAAGACTAGGCTGTTAATCCCCTGCAAAAAGCGTCGTTGAAATACGGCGCTTTTTTTATTTCTTTTCCCGGCGTTTCAGCCGCTTTATGGTTCGGTATGAAAAAAACAGTCTCATTCCCAGCCACGTCAGGGTCCCGGCTCATTTTGTTTGCCCTATCCGTTTTTTGTATTGTTGGCGCTATTTTTCCGGCAAATGCAGAACAAACAAGCAGATTATATGTCGCTGTTGCTTCAAATTTTCTGGCCCCCGCCAAGAAAATTGCCGCGGCCTTTGAGCAAAGTACCGGTCAAAAGGTCACCTTAAGCTTTGGTTCCACGGGGAAGTTTTACGCCCAGATCATCAACGGCGCGCCCTTTCAGGTTTTCCTGTCAGCGGACCAAAATGCGATCGATCAGTTAATTAATAAAAACCAGACATCGGCCAATGACCGCTTTACCTATGCGATTGGAAAATTGTCGCTATTTAGTGCTGACCCATCATTTATCCAGAAGGATCCCGCAGCCTCTTTAACCGATAGCGCCTTCAAAAGGCTTGCTGTTGCCAACCCGAACACAGCCCCCTATGGCCGGGCCGCTTTTGAAGCGATTGAAAGTCTTGGACTAACGGCAGCGCTGGTAAACAAGATTGTGATGGGCGAAAATATTAGCCAAACCTTTCAATTTGTTGCGACCCGCAATGCAACGGCTGGCTTTGTCGCGCTTTCCCAGATTATTCATCTGAATAGTGGCTCCCGGTGGATCGTTCCGACCGAATACTACAAGCCGATAAAACAGGATGCGGCCATTCTGGAAAAAGGGAGGAACAGTCCGGCGGCACGGTCTTTTTTCGAATTCCTGAAATCTAAAACAAGTCAGGACATTATCCAGCAGTATGGGTATGGTACTGATCTGAAGAGCGAAAATTAGAGGCGAAGGATTGCGTGACTGTCGATGATTGAGACCATTTGGCTTACGGTGAAACTGGCAAGTTTGACAACGTTTTTTCTACTGCTTCTGGGAACACCACTGGCTTGGTGGTTATCCCGCAGTACCGCCTGGTGGAAAGAAGGTGTCAGCGCACTTGTTGCCGTACCGCTTGTTCTGCCGCCCACCGTTCTTGGTTTTTACCTTCTTCTCCTGCTTAGTCCGGATAGCCCCGTCGGGCAATTCTTTGAAACCCTGTTTGGCAAAACCCTCCCCTTCACCTTTGAAGGCCTGGTGATTGGGTCGATCCTTTATTCGCTGCCTTTTGTTGTTCAGCCGGTTCGCAACGCGTTCGATGCGATAAGCGAACGCACAATGGAGGCGGCAGCAACGCTGCGTGCATCGCCCCTGGATGCATTTTTTTCAATTGCCTTGCCAATGGCTCGCCCAGGCCTGCTGACCGGCGCCATATTGGGATTTGCCCACACAGTTGGGGAGTTCGGTGTTGTCCTTATGATCGGTGGTAACATTCCCGGCGAAACACGGGTTCTTTCAATTGCCATTTATGATCATGTTGAAGCCTTGGAGTGGGATCAGGCCCACATGATTTCTGCCGGAATGCTGGTCTTTTCTTTCCTTGTTATCCTTTTCATGATGATGCTTGAAAAACGGCTGAGGAGAGAACAATGAGCGGTTCCATCAACGCCCGCGTTAACGGAGAGGTTGGACAATTCCGTCTGGATTTTGAAGCCACTCTTCCCGGGCATGGGATAACGGCTTTATTTGGCCCCTCAGGATGCGGTAAAACCTCTGTCTTACGCTGGATGGCAGGGCTCATGGAGATGCCGGACAGTCACTTCTCTCTACACGGCCATGTGTGGAATGCACCGGGACAGTTTACGCCCCCCCATAAACGGTCGGTCGGCTATGTATTTCAGGATGGCGCTCTTTTCCCTCACCTGACAGTCCATAAAAACCTGACTTACGGGATGAAACGAGCGTCCAAAAATGGTCATTCAATTAACCTGGAAGAGATCATCTCCCTAATGGGCCTTGGGCCGCTGTTGGACCGATCAACAGTGTCTCTTTCGGGCGGTGAAAAACAACGGGTTGCTATTGGACGGGCCCTTGTGACCCATCCTGATATATTGCTGATGGATGAACCCTTATCCGCCCTGGATAAACAGTCAAAGAACAACATCATCCCGTATATCGAAACGATGAAAGAAACCCTTTCAATCCCCATTATTCTGGTAAGCCATGATATTGCTGAAATTGAGCGTCTTGCTGATCATATGGTTTTGATGGAGGCGGGTAAGGTCGTCACGACTGGCCCTTTAATAGATGTTTTATGTGATCCATCCCTGCCCTTCGCCTCAGAAGAGAACCCTGCAACAATTGTGCAGGCCGACCTGGTTCATTTCATTCAGGAAGATGCTCTTACAGAATTCAAAATCGGTACTCAAAGCCTATTCCTTCCCGGACAGATTGGCCGCTCTGGGCAAACCCATCGGGTCCGTATTTCGGCAGGGGACGTCAGTCTGTCCCCTGACTATCCATCGGAAACAACCATTCTGAATATTCTAGAGGTACAGATCCACCAGATTATGGAAATTGGAAACGGGCGTGTAACCGTCTTCCTGCATCTGAAAGATTGTGAGGATATACAGCTAATCGCCCGTATTTCTGCAAGATCAGCCAAAAAATTCGGATTTAAGGTCGGGGGGCAGGTTTTCGCCCAAATAAAGGGAACCCCTATGGTGGAACGTCGATAAAAGCCCGAAAGCAAGCCAGGCAGCTATCCAGCTTGACGATCCCGTCTGATCTGAAAAAGCCGACCACCCGTTGTCGGCATTGGAACCCCGGTCGTCGTAGGCAGGCTCAATGGAAGACCTTTCAGGCTTCGTACAGCCAAAAAGGCAAATGCCTCTGCCTCTAACTCATCTCCATTCCAACCGACGGCCTCCACCGGCTCCACGGCCGCACCAACCGCGTTGGCTATGCCCTCCATCATGGTCTTGTTCTTCCGCCCGCCACCGGTTACCAGCCAGCGATTTGGCACGGTTGGGCAATGATCCAGCGCCCTGGCGATTGTTTGAACTGTAAATTCAGTGAGCGTCGCGGCCCCATCCTCTATCGAAAGGCTCTTTATTGGTGTCATCGAAAAATCATTGCGATCGAGGCTTTTGGGTGCCGGCTTGTTGAAGTATGGATTGTCCATCAACCCTGCAAGTGCGGTTTGATCCACTGTTCCGCGGGCCGCGATTTTACCGCCCTCATCGAACAGGCCGCCCCCTTTCAATTGCACCCAATCATCAATCAGTGCACTGGCGGGGCCGGTATCAAATGCAAGCAGTATATCGGTGCCAACATAGCTTACATTCGCAACGCCTCCCAAATTGAGAACCATAACCGGAAGGGTCAGATCAGTCGCCAATGCCTGATGGTAAAGCGGCGCAAAAGGAGCACCTTCGCCGCCTGATTTAACATCATTCGTACGAAAATCGGTGACCACATCGATACCCGTAAGATCAGCAAGCAACTGACCATTTCCAATCTGGACGGTGATCCCGTTTGGCGCATCATGAAACAAGGTTTGTCCGTGGAAGCCGACAACTCCGATGTCGGATACTGGTACGCTCGATTTTCTTACAACGGCGTCAACCGCCTCGGCATTTAACCTTGTGAAATGATCAACGACTGCGTCTGGTGCGTTCTTTTTGCCAAGCCAGCGTTTAAACTGCTGAGCAAAATCAGGTTCGTAGGAAATTGATTGGGTAGGACCCGCTTCAAATACCGTATGACCATCCGTCCGGATCATTGCCGCATCAACCCCATCCATAGAGGTGCCACTCATCAACCCAACGGCCCAAATTGCTTCTTCTTGTCGATTAGTCATAAGGAATATTGCCCACAAAAACCAATACTTGGAAAGATACTGAATAATGTGCTACAGGTCAGGTCCTTTCAACAACATTTGTAAAAATAGTCATATGACCGACCTACGCTCAGATTTCATGAAAAGTTTCCAGGAACGTGGATACATGCACCAATGTACCGATCTGGAGGCATTGGACACCGCCTTTAATGAAAAGACGGTGACAGCGTATATCGGCTTTGACTGTACGGCCCGCAGTCTCCACGTTGGTAGCCTGATGCAGATCATGATCCTGCGTCTTATGCAGAAAATGGGGCATAAACCGATTGTCCTTATGGGGGGTGGCACCACAAAAATTGGGGACCCGTCTTTCCGCGATGAAAGCAGGCCACTGATCGATGACGCGGGCATTCAGGACAATATGAACGGCATCAAAAAAGTCTTTGAAAAGTTCATTACCTTCGGAGACGGACCGACAGATGCCGTCATGGTCAATAATGACGACTGGCTGGCCAAGCTCGAATATATTCCGTTTCTGCGAGAGTATGGCCGTCACTTTTCAGTCAATCGCATGCTCAGCTTTGAGAGTGTCAAAATCCGTCTGGATCGAGAGCAATCCCTGAGTTTTCTTGAATTCAACTATATGATCCTGCAGGCCTACGATTTTGTAGAACTGAAAAAACGGTTCGATTGCATGTTGCAAATTGGCGGCTCTGACCAATGGGGCAACATTATCAATGGCACTGAACTTGGACGCCGAACCAATAACTTTAATCTGTATGGTTTGACGACGCCGCTTCTGACAACGTCCTCCGGGGCGAAGATGGGAAAAACGGCATCCGGGGCAATCTGGCTAAACGAAGATATGCTCTCTGCGTATGACTACTGGCAGTATTGGAGAAACACAGAAGACGCCGATGTTGGTCGTTTTCTGCGTCTGTTCACCGAATTGCCACTGGATGAAATCGCTCGGCTTGAAGCGCTCGAAGGTGCGGAACTGAACGATGCCAAGAAAATTCTGGCGGGGGAATGCACGAAGCTTGCCCATGGGGAGGAGGCCGCCCTTGCCGCAGCCGAGACAGCCCGTCAGACTTTTGAAATGGGCGAAACAGCGGAAAGTTTGCCAACGACTGAAATTCCGACATCGGAACTGGACGAAGGTATTCCAGCCTTTGCTTTGTTTAACCGTGTTGGCCTTTCCCAGTCCAGCTCTGAGGCACGCAAATTGATCAAAGGTGGCGGTGCACGGGTCAATGACGAAAAAGTCGCAGACGAAAAACGGATACTCACGTCAGCCGACGTCAATGAAACAGGTCGGATCAAATTGTCTGCTGGTAAAAAACGGCATCATTTGATCTTGCCTGCCTGAACGACGGAAGGAAGGGAGGCTTAAGGCTTCCCTTCCTCTTCGCGGATTTCCTGACCTTCTGGTGTAACCACTGTCGGTGCCTCCGCATCTTTTCCCCAAGGCTCAAAGAACATGCGGCGCAAAATTCCCGGGGCAAGCGCTGACACAGGGTTCACACTAATATCAGGATTATCTGACCCTCCCTTGACCTTATAGGAAAAGCCAAATATTCCTTCGCCTTCACGGCCGACCAGCAAGCGCCCAAGGATTGGAATATTCCCCAAAATTGAATTCAATGTGTAAGACGGAATAACTGTCCCAAAGCCGTCGATTGTCTTCTGTTTCTGATCAATGCTCCCCGTAAAGGTAATACCGATCGATCCAACTGCACGAAAATCCTTTGTCGACAGCTCATCGTCCTGAAAGACGAAGGGTCCTTCTACCGTCGTAAAAGTCATACCGTCATTTTGCAAAAGTTCGACAATTCCGCCAAGCGAGCCAAGGGTCAGTATTTTACCCAATACAGGGGCCTTCACGATACGAACCTCTTTCATCGACATGACACCGGTGGTGCGGCTGTTTTCTCCGGTATCATTGATCATACCGGAAACCTCGAGAGTCCCATCACGGGCATTGTCATAGACATCCAGCCCACGCAACAACAAGCCCGCATGATCAGACTGAAATTCAAACTGCCGCCCGTTTTTGTTCTCGCGTAAAGCAAATGAAATTCCGAATTCGTCCGTAAATCTGGCAGCAATGTCGCCCTTCTGGATTACATCATTTTTGGCCGATAATTGTCCCGACAGATTTTTTAACGCAACGCCGCCCGCTAACAAAGCCGTTCCAATTTTTATATTGCTATTCCAAATCAGGGCTTTCTCGTCCGCGACATCCTCAGTTTTTTCTGAGATACCGTCTGCTTCCGCAACCTTCTCTTTCAAAACGAAAGGACGCAAATCCAGCACTGGCCCGGACACATTCAAAGCATATTCATTTGCGGCGACACGATTTACATTAAGCGCAAGGTCGCTTTCCCCGACAATCAGCCTGTCCACTGCAAACGAGCTTAATCCATCTTGATCAAACGATCCTTTTCCAACAAGTTCAAGTTGATCTGCGGATAAACGGACATTGGAAAGGTCCGTTTTTCCCGTCCCGTCCGTTGCAAACTGAAGCCCCAACAGACCCGTAACACCAATAGGCTTATGAATATGCAACGCGTCAAAGGAAATATCGGTTTCAAGAAGGTTGAGTGTGACTACCCCTGTCGCCTTGCCCGATGGCTGAACATCCACCGCTAAAGAAGCACCGGCAGACCCTTTTATAAAATCCAGATCGGCTCCCAGTGATTGACGGGCTGTTTCGTCCAGTTTCGCCTGAACCTCATAGCGACGCACGCCTTTTTTCTTTCCGCGCAAATAGGCCTGGAAAAGAATTTGAGCCGGGTTGCCGTTCAATTTGGCGGGGCCGGATACATTGATTTCCTCTGTTGACACAGTGACGTCCAGATCACCATCGCCCAGATTAATGTCCTGAAAAACATTCGGAATATACGCGTCTTTAAAACTACCTGACGCTTCATAGACCACTTTTTCCAGTGTCAGGTTATCCAGCAAAGGAAAGACAAAACGGGCATCGACGACCCCCTCTCCCTGCATCTTATCGGGAACAATTCCATAATCTGTCACGAGCTCCAATGGCTTTCGGTCCAGAAACTCAAAGATGCTTTTGCTCTGCCCTTTTACCTGTAACCGTATATCCGCGGTTTGATTTTTCTTCTCAAAATCATAGATCAGGACATTGCCGCTGGGTAAGTCCATATCCAACAGTGTTCCAGACAGGTCCGTGATGTGGATCTGTTTTTCGGTCAGAACCACATTCCCCGAAACATCGGTGACCTTCGGCAACGGAGCAAAATAATCCGCGCTTGCTTTTTCGAACGAAAACTTCAACTCTATTGCCCCGTCCGGAATAATACCTTCTTTCATCGCGCCGGCAGGCAAATCCATCCGAAATGTCGTGTTATGAACGATCCCGTCCTTGATTTTTGCTGTCACCCATTTATAGGCATCTACTGCTGCGGAATACGGCCAATAGACAGGCAGATCGTCGGCATACAGCTTCGGTAAAGACCCCTCAATAGACATCCCTAATCCATTTTCAGCATCGTTTACAAAAGACCCGCTCATTGTGATCGTTGGGCCCCGCCCTTTTGCTTCGATAATTGCCGAATTAAGGTTGATGGCATCAAAGGGCGCCGCCGTATGGCCTTCGGCTCGAACAGATTGTATATTCAGGGGGGCTGTATACAGACTGGGAATATCGACCTGCCCCTCACCTGTTTCAAGTTTGAAACCGACCTGCTGGGGGGTAAACGCAGGATCAAAGGAAATATTGATGTCGCCGCTTACGGGCAGCGAAATGCCTTTCAAAATGTCCAATTCTGGAATTTCTTTGGCCAGTATCGAGGGCGGAAAGTCAGTAATACGCGTATTCACAACTGTTGTGAACCGATCCCGCGAATATGCCGCGTTTGCAATCAGGTTGATACTTTCATCGCCGATATGAGCATCGCCTTGCAGTCTTCCCGTTAAACCTTCTTCCGTCCGCCAGATAACCATATTGGCAGATGTAACCCGCCACAGTTTATTCAGCTTTTCATCTTCAATAAATAATCCGGATTGATATATCTCCAGCCGTTCCAGATAGGCCGTTAAGTCGGACGAAGATTTCCGCGTTCCCAGACTGTTCAGTAGATCATGGATCACCAAAAGCGAAGCCTGATCCTGCTGATCTATTGAAACCGCTTTATTGGATCTTTCTTCGTCATAACTGTATCCGAGCCGAATGGCGCCGCTTTCTTCGCGTGTCAGTAAGACTTTCAGGCCTGAAAACTCTAGACCTGAAGGGGCAATCCGCCCTTTCACAAGCGCTTCACCGCTAAACGTCACCGTAACCGCAGGGATTTGAGCAATCGGCTCGTCGTTGCGTTTGATCGAAACATTATTCACACCGAAGACCAGATCTTTATCTTCGCTGTCCCATAATAACTGTAAGTCACTAAACCCAAATTCCATATCCGGATACTGACTGGCCAGCAGCTGGTTGATATAGGGCGCTGCGAAAGAAAACGATATGGGCCCATAGCTTAATGCACCGACCAGTAGAAACACCACCAGCGCCAAAAGAACAAGCACACTTAAAAAAGTTCGGGTAAGTATTTTTGCAGATGCTTTAATCAAAACGTGTTATTCACAAATAGGGTTCACCAAGACGGGATAATGCTATCAACGCCATATTCCAAACACTATGACTGATTTCGAGCGTAAAGAACATGCCTGACACGGAAAAACTGAAACTCATTCAGGAATTTATGTCCCTTCCTAACCCGGGTAATGAAGAATATCTGAAAGTTGGAATGGACAATTGGTCGGACAAAATAAAAACCAATTCTAGTATTGAAGAGTTTGCCCGAAAATATGGCGAAATAAAGGCCGTTCAATCTTTGTTGGCTGCAATTTTTGGGAACAGTCCTTATTTATCCCATTGCCTGCTCTCGGATCCTCAGTTTTTTATCGAAATCCTGACGGATGGGCCGGACGACACACTTGACCGGTTTTACAATAAACTTGAAGAAACCCTGTCTCCAACAAGTAGTATGGAACAGGTCATGTCAATCTTGCGAGGCGCGAAAAAACAAATCGCATTGCTGACCGCCATTACTGACATTTCATCTGTTTGGCCGCTGGAAAAAATCACCAGAACACTTGCAGATTTTGCCAGCTATGCGGTAGAAGCCTGCTTTTCCCAACAATTACGCAGCGCCCATGATAAAGGCGATCTCCTTCTGCCGCATCCTGAAACCCCCTGCCTGGGATCCGGCCTGATCGTCCTGGGCATGGGAAAACTCGGTGCATGGGAACTGAACTATTCGAGCGATATCGACCTGATCGTTCTGTTTGACAGTGATTTGCTGAACTATACTGGCCGAAAATCCTTGGGCGACTGTATGGTCCGCATGACCCGTAATCTCATCAAAATGATGCAGGAACGGACAGCCGATGGATATGTCTTTAGAACCGATCTACGCCTGCGCCCCGATCCAGGCGCGACGCCTATTGCCCTCTCCCTTGCTGCCGCACATACTTATTACGAAAGTCAGGGGCAAAACTGGGAACGGGCCGCCATGATCAAGGCCAGACCCATTGCCGGTGATATCCATGCGGGTGAAGAATTTATCGAGTTTTTAAAACCCTTTGTTTGGCGCAAATTTCTGGATTTTGCTGCCATTGCCGACATTCAGGCGATCAAGTCGCAGATCCATGCTCATAAAGGCTTCGCAGATATATCACTGGATGGCCATAATATTAAAATCGGCCGAGGTGGCATTCGGGAGATCGAGTTCTTTTGTCAAACTCAACAGCTTATTGAAGGGGGCAGAAACCCTGCCCTTCGATCCCCGTCCACAATGGTGACGCTTCAAGATCTTACAGATGCCGGAAAAACAACCGACACCGTTAAAGAGGATCTTCAAAATGCCTATGTCTTTTTAAGGACGCTGGAACATCGCCTGCAGATGATCCATGACGAACAAACGCAATTACTACCCGCTGACACAAAAAGCCTGAATAAACTGGGTGTTTTCATGGGATATGACAATCCCGATGAATTTCGAGACATGTTGAAAACAACGCTGCAAACTGTCAAAACCCATTACGATAACCTTTTCAAGTTTGAAGAAGAGACAGACGGGCCAAGCTTGCGACTGGTTTTTACCGGATCAGACGACGACCCGGAAACATTGGCCTCGCTAAACAGTCTTGGATATGAAGAACCGCAAAGAGTTAATCAGCTTATTCGCGAATGGCATCACGGCCGCTACCGCTGCACCAGAACAGTGCGGGCACAGCAATTACTGACAAAATTGGTGCCGACCATTCTGGAAGATTTAGCCGACAACGCCAATCCAGATGCAGCATTTCTACGATTTGATTCATTCCTGAAGAAACTGCCATCGGGCGTTCAGCTTTTTTCCCTGTTCAGTGCTCATCCAAGCCTGCTGAAACTTGTCGCCAAAATCATGGGAATGGCGCCAGACCTGGCGGATCGACTGGCCCATAATCCATTGCTGTTAGATGGTGTAATATCCTCTGATTTCATGGACCCAATCCCGGACAAATATGAATTACAGCAGGATCTGGAATTAATGCTGTCGACTGCCCGGGATTTTCAGGACATTCTGGACTTTTCTCGACGTTGGCTCAATGATCTGAAATTCCGGGTTGGTGTGCAGATCCTCCATAATATTGAACATGGCAGTAATCTTGGCGCAACGGTTGCTGCGGGCGCCGCTCTCACCCGCCTTGCCGAAGTTGTCCTCTCTAGCCTGTTGCCGCGCGTCGAACAGGAACTGGAATTAAAACACGGAACCGTCCCCAACGGCAGTTTTGCAGTCATAGCTGCAGGTAAGCTCGGTAGCCGGGAAATGACCCCGCGCTCAGACGCAGACTTGATCTTTGTGTTTGATGCGCCCAGCGAAACAACGATGACTGATGGCAAAAAGCCAATTCCCGCAGGTTTATTCTATACCCGGTTAAGCCAGCGCTTAATCAACAGTTTAAGTGCCCTCACTGGCGAGGGAGCACTTTACGAAGTCGACATGCGCCTGCGCCCACATGGAAAGTCTGGCCCCCTCGCCCTCAGCCTCGAAGGGTTTGAGAAATATTATCGACAAGATGCCTGGACATGGGAGCATTTAGCCTTAACCCGCGCTCGCGCTGTTGCTGGGGATTGGGAGTGTATTGAAAAAGCGGATGCCGCCTTATTAAGAATATTATCGTTGCCGCGCGACCGTGCGCAGATTTCACGCGATGTGCAATCAATGCAGAACAGACTTCATAAAGAGCATTCCAGCAAACCGGTCTGGGCTCTAAAACACCATCCTGGAGGTATTATGGATCTGGAGTTCATTTGCCAGTTCCTGAAACTTGTGCACGGACATAACCACCCGGAAGTATTATCACCGAATACAATCGAGAGCATTGAGGCGTTGAACAAAGCCAATATTCTGAACCAGGAGGACACCCAGACCCTGAGTGATACCATGAAGTTTTACCTTAATCTTCAAGGGCTGATCCGCCTGTCTCTAAAAGATCGGATTGTGACGGATGCCATACCCAGTCCGTTAAAAACGGCACTGGCCGCAGCCGTCAACTGCCATGATTTTAAAGACTTATGTGACACCGTGGTGAAAAAACAGACTTTAATCACAGCTCTCTTCTCAAAAGTAATAAAATCAGAATAAGAAAACCCGAATTTTCAGTGCGGTAACGCTCACAATTCTTCTTTCGGTAGTATTACTTGCAACTATATAATTTTCTTCGGTGTTCATTGTAAAAACAAAGAAGAACGTTAAAAATATAAAGACCTCAGAGTTTTGATTTATTTCCTATATTTACCAAAAACCTCCTCACTAAACTCGGTTTACTGTTTGAAACCTGCCTATTCAATGAGTGTTTTCACAATTACCCAAATTTATCAAAAATTTAAAGGTTTCCTTAATCTCTAATAGTCTAAATAGACTAATATTAGGAAGTTTTAAATTGGGTGAATCGCTGTGTTCAAAAATCTCTCACTTAGAAATCAATTGTTTCTACCATTGATAATCACCTTGGTAGGTCTCATTATTATCGCCGCCATCTTTTTCATTGGAACGAACAAGAACATTGAAAACCAACAAGACTATTTGGGCGTTCGAGAAAGTCTTAGCCTGACACAGGAACTGGAACGGTTAATGTTGGAGGCTCGCACAGAGGAAAAGGATTTCATTCTCCATGGAGATTTAGAAGATTCGGAGAAACACATTCTAACCATACGCAATATCGATGCCCTTATAGAAACCTTTGAGACACGCTTATCTGATTCTGACTATGCAGAACAGATTTCCGACCTAAAAAACAACATTAACACATATGCAACTGCATTTAACGAAACAGTGTCAACATTCCAGCAGGTCGGCCTAAGTGAAAAAAGCGGACTTCAAGGAGAGGCGAGAAATGCAGTCCGTAGTATCGAAGATTTGCTGAAACAATCCAATAGCGATACTCTAACCGTGACAATGCTGATGATGCGCCGTCATGAAAAAGACTTCCTTCTTCGTTTTGATCCCAAATATGTCGGCCGTCTTGCAACCCGGTTTGAAGAGTTTCAGGCGCAACTGGCAGGAACGTCGTTTTCGGCTGATGAGAAACAGAAACTAATTGATGCGATGACCACCTACAAACAAACGTTTGATGCGATGGCCGCAGGCTGGATAACATTGCGCGAACAGATATCAAATCTCGAAGGGATCTCTAACACCACTCAAGAGAGCGTCAAAGCTCTAGAATCCTCTCTTAATGAATATGCTGCGGCAAAACGCCTGGAAACCCAATCGACGGCGACGACCATCACTTATTCTCTATTCGGGGCGATTGGAATTGCCGGGCTTCTCATGGTGATTGTCACCGGATTAATTGCGCAAGGCCTTCGGGCCCTGCTGTCAGCCGTTGGTGATACCATGAAAACGATTTCAGGAGGTGATTTGGAAACCGAAGTATTTGGGTTGAACCGAGAAGACGAAATCGGGAACATGGCCAAAGCTTTGGAAGTTTTCCGCAATAACGCTGTCGAGAATATTCGCCTGACCGAAGCAAACGAAAAAGCGAAACTGGAACAGCTGCGCGCAGAAGAAGAACAACGCAAGCGAGAGGCAGAGCTGCAAAGAGAAGAAGCCGAAAATCAGGAGCGTGCCCTAAAACAGCAAACCGAAAAAACCAACCGGATGAACGATATCATTCAGAATTTCGATGCCAAGGTGTCGAAAGCAATGGAAACACTGATTTCGTCCTCTTCGCAGATGAAAAATGCTTCCTCTGAAATGAAACGTCAGTCTGAAGAAAGCGGCAGCCTTGCCGAGACGGTGAATAGCCGTTCAAACATGATGAGCGGAAACGTGAATTCTGTCGCGTCTGCAACAGAAGAGTTAAGCGCATCTATTCTGGAAATCAGCCGACAGATTCAGAAATCAAATACTGTAACGAAACAGGCTGTCGACGACACACATCGCGGTACCAACTATGCAAAAGACCTGTCCGAAGCAGGACAAAAAATTGAAACCGTCGTTGATCTTATTCAGGATATCGCTAACCAGACCAACCTGCTGGCCTTGAACGCAACGATCGAGGCGGCAAGAGCGGGTGAAGCCGGTAAAGGATTTGCCGTGGTTGCCAGCGAGGTTAAATCCTTAGCAACACAGACCTCAAAAGCAACAGAGGAAATCAGCGGTCAGATCCACGAAATGCAGAACGCAACAAATCTGGTTGTCGCTGTGTTAAGTGAAATCAGTGAGATCGTCGATAGCGTCAGCAATATTTCCACAGAAATTTCGGCCGCAATGGAGGAGCAATCTGCCGCAACGAACGAGATTTCCGGTAGCGTTCAACAGGCTGCAGATGCGGCTCAGAATGTTGCCAGCAGTGTAAGTACCATCAAGAACAACGCGACTGATACCCGTGAAATTTCTGTAACGGTCGAACAAACAGCGACTAATCTTGAAGACGTGACAACAGAATTCCAGGGAGAAATTGACAACTTCCTGAAAGATGTTCGCGCTGTCTAAACCGCACTCAATGCGTTCAGAAAGCCCGCTTGGTAAAAGCGGGCTTTTTTTGTTCATTTTGCGATCCGCTTGCGAACCAATCCGAGGGTAGACTTGTATATGCAGCCTGTCACTGCTAAGTGAGAAACAGCAAACCGTTCAAATAAAGAGGCAAGAATGACAGAAGAAGGTACACCGGTCCCCCAATTCAGCATGCCAACCGATACAGAAGGCACTCTTTCATCAGAAGCGCTGAAAGGACAAAAATATGTTTTGTACTTTTATCCTAAGGATGACACGCCGGGCTGCACGACAGAAGCAAAAGGCTTCACCGAACTGGCTGAAGAATTCTCCGCTTTGGATGTAAAAATCATTGGCGTCTCCAAGGATCCGATTGCAAAGCATGAAAAGTTCCGTGCCAAACATGATCTATCGGTTATTCTGGCAAGCGATGAAAACGGTGAAACCTGCGACGCCTTTGGTGTCTGGGTCGAAAAGAATATGTATGGCCGAAAATATATGGGCATTGAACGGGCTACCTTTCTTATTAACGCCGAAGGGATTGTTCAAAAAATCTGGCGTAAAGTTAAAGTCAAAGGACATGTCGAGGCTGTGCTGGACGCCGCAAAAGAACGTTAAGTTTGCCGTTCATGACAACATTATGTGATCTGGCACTAGAGGTTCTGAAAACCGCTGATGCTGCTAAAAAAGCAGCGTTAAGCCGCCGGGCGGCGGAAGCCTGGCGTGTGGACCCGCTAATGCCGGTTGGAACGCCTTCTGGCATCCCCGACCGTCCAGCAAGACCTCCCCGGCCCGAGCTCATCTCCCCAACAGAAATGCCCAGGCGCCGGGGGCAATCCGCAGAAGCAAGGGCAACCCTGCTGCACGCCGTTTTGCATATTGAATTAAACGCCATTGATCTTGCGTGGGATATGATTGCCCGTTTTACCGAGGAGAAATTCCCGCGAGCCTTTTACGACGATTGGGTGCGTGTCGCGGACGAAGAAGGTAAACATTTCGGCCTTTTGTCCGATCGTGTTGAGCAACTTGGCTACTGCTACGGTGATTTTCCCGCCCATGACGGGTTGTGGGAAGCCGCCTTCACCACCCGGAATGATGTATCTGCCAGACTTGCAGTTGTCCCCATGGTTCTGGAAGCCAGAGGCCTGGATGTAACACCGGGCATGATCAAGCGATTCGCGAAAATTGGCGATATGGAAAGTGCCGATATCCTACAAATTATCCTGGAAGAAGAGATCGGACATGTGGCGACAGGCAACAGGTGGTTTCAATTTATGTGCCGCAAAACTAATTTAGATCCAAAAGAATACTGGCAGAAAACAGTTCGAAAGAACTTCAAAGGCCTTTTAAAACCACCATTTAATGAGGAAGCACGGCAACAGGCCGATATGCCGTCAGAGTACTATATTCCGCTTTCTTTCAAAGAAAACATCAAGCCATGACATCTCCTCTCTTATTCATTAATCCGTCGTGGAAGAGTTGAATTTTTTCTAAAAATCAGTTTAATAGGCGCGGGCTTGGCAAGGGGATTATGCCAGACAATTCTATGGGGAATTTCATGAAGTTTAGACCTGTGATAAGCAGGATTTTTGTTGAACGTCAAATCATCATCAGTTCTCAAGGTCACTTGAAGCATTTCAAGATCAGTAGCCGGGCACAAATGTCTGCGGCTCTCTTGGGTTTTTCTTCGTTGGCACTGGTTGCCGGACTACTTGTCAGCCATACTCAACAAAGCAACCAGCTTGCTTTTCAGGGTAATCAGCTGGATCTATTGCAGGAAAAAGTCCGCACTGTTTCTTCCAATTTATTGCTGTCTCGATCCAACCTACAGCTCACCAAAACCGAACTGGATCAACAATATGCCCGGTTGGAAGAAATTCTGACGGAACGTCAAACGCTTGAAAGCACCCTTCAGACAGCGGCCGCCAACCTCAAACAAACGGCCCATGATCTTGATAGCCGGGATCAATATGCGCGCGATCTGGAAAACCGGATCAGTCTGTTGACTGACAAGCTGAAAATGACGAATGAGCGCAGCGAAAATCTGTCTCTGGAAATCACAAAGATGAACAAAGCGCTCTACCATACCACGGAAGAGCGCGACCAGTTTGCCGAAGCCAAACTGATTGCCCAAAAGAAGCTGTCTTCCCTTAACCGGGAACTCCAGATGTTTCAATCGAGCAAGGACGAAATTTACAATCGCCTTCAATCAACAAAAAAACGGTTAAATGCGTTTGAAGAAAGCCAGCGGAAAAAAGAGGCGGCGGAGCGCAAACTTAAATCGCAAATTGCCAGCCTTGAATCCCGCCTGCATACAATTTCCACTGAAAACAAGGAATTGATTGCCCGTGTTCATGAACAGGCTGTGCAGGGAATTGATGCCCTGAAGGAAACCATTACCCTAACAGGGCTTGATCCGGACGATATCCTGTCATTGGATAATATTGAAGGAAAAGGCGGCCCCTACTACGGCCTGTCTGGCGCAAAGAACGCTTTGAAAGCCGAACAGGACTATTATGACAATGCGCAGAAGATGGAACTGAGCTTGGCCAAATGGACCTCTTTGAACTCCATCATGAAAAATATTCCTTTAAGCCGCCCAACGGATGTTGGATTTGTATCATCAAGTTTCGGCATGCGTCGGGATCCCATTCGCAAGAAACGGGCCTTTCATGCGGGTATGGATATCAGCGGCCCAAAAAACACACCTATCTATTCAACTGCGCCGGGCGTGGTCAGTAAGGCAGGCCGGGATGGGGCCTATGGCCTGATGGTCGAGATCGACCATGGACAGGGCTTTAAAACCCGCTACGCGCATTTGAAGAAAATATATGTTAAACGCGGTGAACAGATAGAGTTCAAAACAAAAATTGGTAAAATGGGGTCAACCGGCAGAAGCACGGGCCGCCACGTCCATTACGAAATTCGATACAACGGTAAACCACAGGATCCGGCAAAGTTTTTTAAAGCAGGAAACTATGCCTTCCAGTCAGCCCCGAAAGAAACCGAATAGTCCATTCTTAAAGGAACACCCGAATGTTTTCAGGAACCGGTGATAAAAAAGGTAAAAGTAATGTGCCACAGGATGGGATGCCATCCATTATCGCAAAAGGTCTTGTGATTGAGGGAAACCTGAATTGCGATGGTGAATTGCAGGTCGATGGCATTGTCACAGGCGATATTTCAGCGGAAACCCTTTGCATTGGGGAAACCGCTCATGTGACAGGTGAAATCGATGCGGGTGAAATATTAATACGCGGAAAGGTCGATGGCGGCATCAAGGGTAACAGTGTAACTATTTCCAGCTCAGCCAGCGTTCGGGGCGATGTCATCAATTCATCTTTAAGCATCGAACCCGGTGCCAAAATTGATGGTCACTGCAAACATAGTGATAACCCGCGCGAAGCAGCAGAACCGATTGCCTTATTCTCTGAAGCTGAAAAAACGATCAGCGAATAACAGAACCATAGAACCACGAAAAAAGGCCCCGAGAACCGGGGCCTTTCTTAGTCGGATTGACGTCCGTATTAGCCAACGATTTCAGCGCCAGCAAAGAAATACGCGATTTCGATAGCAGCATTTTCTGCGCTGTCTGAACCGTGTACTGAGTTTGCTTCGATGCTTTCTGCAAACTCTTTACGGATTGTACCTTCCGCAGCGTCAGCTGGGTTTGTTGCACCCATAACTTCGCGGTTTTTAGCAATCGCGTTTTCACCTTCCAGAACCTGTACAACAACAGGACCGGAAATCATGAAATCAACAAGTTCGCCGAAGAAAGGGCGTTCTTTGTGAACTGCGTAAAAAGTTTCTGCATTTTCGCGGGTCATCTGAATACGCTTCTGCGCGACGATGCGCAGGCCAGCTTCTTCCAGCTTGGCGCAAACAGCACCTGTCAGGTTACGGCGGGTTGCGTCTGGTTTTACGATAGAAAATGTACGTTCAATAGCCATTGTGATCACTCTGGTTATGTTGGGAAAAATTCGTTATTGCGCGCCTTATAGCGGGACTAGCCGCGCCCTGCAACTGATTTACGGTTTTTTTCACCAATAGGCGGCTATTTTCCTGTTCTGATCCTATAAAGCCTGATAGATACCCTCCCATGTTACAAATCCAAGATATTACATTCAGAATTGCCGGCAGAACTCTGCTTGAAGAGGCATCCATCCATATTCCCCTCGGACACAAGGTTGGCCTTGTTGGTCGCAACGGGACGGGTAAATCCACTTTGTTCAAGCTGATCACCGGGGAACTCCATCATGACAGCGGCGACATTCGCCTGCGGAACGGCGCACGGCTGGGTATTTTGCCCCAGGAAGCCCCTTCCGGTCCGGAAAGCCTGCTGCAGACTGTTCTCGATGCGGACCTGGAACGAAAGTCCCTGCTGGAAGAAGCCGAAACAGCAACGGATCCGGAACGGATCGCCGAAATTCACACCCGCCTTGCAGACATCAACGCGCACACAGCCGAAAGCCGGGCCGCAAAAATTCTGGCAGGTCTTGGTTTCGATCACGACGCACAGCAACGTTCCTGCGCGTCTTACTCTGGTGGCTGGCGAACAAGGGTTGCCCTTGCTGGAACGCTTTTTGCGGAACCTGATCTACTGCTCCTTGATGAGCCAAGCAACTATCTCGATCTTGAGGCCACATTGTGGCTTGAGAATTTTCTACGCTCCTATCAACGCACATTGATTATCATCAGTCATGATCGCGATCTGCTTAACAACGTGGCAGAAACCATTGTGCATCTGGAAGAGCTGAAGCTTCATAAATATTCGGGCAACTATGATTTCTTCGAGAAAACCCGGGCCGAGAAACTTGCCTTAGCGGCCGGTATGGCCAAAAAACAGGAAGCACAAAGAAAGCATCTGCAATCTTTTGTTGATCGTTTCCGGGCAAAGGCATCGAAAGCCAAACAGGCGCAAAGCCGTGTAAAAATGCTTGAAAAAATGAAGCCCATCGCCTCCGTAATGGAAGAATATACAGTCAGCTTTGACTTCTCCTCACCTGATCCGCTGTCCTCGCCAATATTGGCAATGGAAGATTGTCAGGTCGGATATACGGTAGACAAACCTGTTTTAAGAAACCTCAACCTGCGAATTGATATGGACGACCGTATCGCATTGTTGGGATCAAACGGAAATGGTAAGTCCACTTTTGCCAAGCTCATCGCCGGACGCCTTAAAACACAGTCTGGTCAATTGCAAAAGTCCAACAAGCTTAAAATCGGTTTCTTTGCCCAGCACCAGCTGGACGAAATGCGCCCTGACGAGTCAGCGTATCAGCATCTTGCTGAAATCATGCCCAACGCCACGGAACCAAAGGTTCGCGCAAAACTCGGCAAGTTCGGTTTTTCAAGAGACAAATCCGATGTAGCTGTTGCGCAATTATCCGGTGGTGAAAAAGCTCGTCTGAACTTCTGTCTGCTTTCTATCGAAAAACCACATATTCTGATCCTCGACGAGCCGACAAACCATCTGGATGTTGATGCGCGCGAAGCTTTGGTTCAGGGCCTGAACGAATTTGACGGTGCTGTGCTTCTTATCAGTCACGATCCTCATTTGGTGAGTTTGGTGGCTGACCGTCTCTGGTTGGTCGGTGACGGCGGTGTCGCGCCCTATGAAGGCGACATGGAAGAGTATAAAAAATATGTACTTGATCAGGCACGTGCGGCGGCATCAGGTAAAAAAATGGCGCCTCCGGGAGCCATCCAGCAACAGCCCGCTGCGCCTAAGCTAAGCAACAAAGAAGCCCGACAGGCTCGCGCCAATGCGCGGGCAGCGCTTGCCCCAAAGAAGAAAGAAGTCAATCGGTTAGAGAAGGTTGTTCAAAAACTAGAACAAGATATTCAAAAATTTGAAACCGTGCTGGCGTCCCCGGAAACTTATGACAAGGGCGCAGACTACCAGGCCGAGTTGGTTGAAAAAATCGGAAAATTAAAAAGTGACCTTGAGGCTGCCGAAGAGCAGTGGATGATTGCCTCTGATGAATTGGAAAGCCTGAAAAGTCCGTCCCTCTGAGGGACGGCTTGGGGCCGATCCGGGTGGCCTGCGGGTCAGGCCTTTTTCTGCCAGCCGGTTTCCGTCTGCTGCCAATAGGTAACGCTCACGCCGTCAGATTTAAACTGTTTCCAACGATCACGGGCTGCGTCCAGCGCCGCGTCATCATTGCTGTCGAACATATACAGGCACCGCTCAAAATCATTTAGATCGGTGGCGTCACTATTTTCCAACAAAACCAATACATCCGAACGATTCAGGTTTTCTTCTTCCTCCAGCGCCAGAAGAATTGGCTGTTGGTCTGCTGGTCCATCTTGCGCAGTGCCATGCGGTAAAAATGACCTTGCGGAATAAGTCCAAAGCGCTGTATTCAACTGATCCTGTAGATCTTCTGTTTTGAAGCGAACAAGCGCCCGCATACCCCGCTCACTTACTTTTTCAAGCAACCGAGGCAGGGCACGCTCTAGAGGCTCAGCCTGTAGATGATAGAAACTGACTTCTGTCATCAGGGCGTTTATTTCCCTTCGTAATTGTCCCGAACAAACCGATCGAGCAAACGAACGCCATAACCGGTTCCGCCTTTTGGAACAGTTGGCGTGTCTTTCTTGGACCAGGCCATACCTGCAATATCAATATGTGCCCAAGGTGTATCACCCACGAACTTTTTCAGGAATTCAGCCGCGACAATGGACCCTGCACCACGCCCCCCGGTCCCGATATTCTGAAGGTCTGCAATCGGTGACTTCACCTGTTCTGCATATTTATCAGACATCGGAAGACGCCAGACGCCTTCACCGACACGTGTCCCCGCCTGATAGATTTTATCAGCAAGCGCATCGTCATTTGAAAACAGCCCGGCATTTTCATGCCCCAGCGAAATAATAATAGCGCCCGTCAACGTAGCCAGATCAATCATGATTTCAGGCTCAAACCGGTCTTGCGTATAGTAAAGCGCATCGGCCAGAACCAAGCGCCCTTCGGCATCCGTATTCAAAATTTCAATCGTGGTTCCTGACATTGCAGTCACAATGTCGCCCGGGCGTTGCGCATTACCGTCTGGCATATTTTCCACCAGACCAATAACACCGACCACATTGACTTTGGCTTTTCGCCCGGCAAGCGCCTTCATGAGACCTGTAACAGTACCGGCACCGCCCATATCCCATTTCATTTCTTCCATACCGGGTCCCGGTTTCAAAGAAATACCACCGGTATCAAAACAGACACCTTTACCAACAAAAGCAATCGGTTTACGGGCGCTTTTCTTACCAGATGCACCGTTCCAGCGCATAATAACCATCTGGCTTTCTCGCACAGAGCCTTGGCCAACGCCGAGAAGGGCACCCATTCCCAAGCGGCGCATTTTGTCTTCGTCAAGGATTTCAACCTCAACACCAAGGTCGGTCAACTCTTTGCATCGCTCGGCGAAGGTTTCAGGATGCAGCGTGTTTGCAGGTTCACTGACGAGATCACGTGTCATGAAAACGCCTTCAGCAACAGCTTCAAGGTCGATAAATGTTTTACGGGCACCGGCGGATGTTTTACAGGCAACCGTCATCCGAACCAGAGATGGTTCAGCGGCAGGATCATCTTCTGTTTTGTAGCGGGTAAAACGGTAAGCTGCCAATTTAGCGCCAAAAGCCACAAAGGCTGCGGCGTCACTATCCTTGACAGCGCATTCCCCTAACCCATCCAGAATAACCGTTACATTCCGTGCACCGGAACTGTTAAGTTTTTGAACAAGGCGTCCGCCCAGATCTTCCAGATCTGTTTGACCAATTTTTTCGCTTTCTCCCATCCCGAACAGAACCACACGGGAAACGTCCAGACCATTGGGGGCCAGAATTTCCAGCAAATCCCCTTTTTTGCCTTTAAATCGACTGGTTTCCAGCGCACGTGACAAGACGCCCCCGGTTAAGTCATCGACCTCTTTGGTCATCGGAGAAAAACTGTTATCCGCATAGACCGGAACAGCCAACGATCCACGCTTTGGAAGTGAGATTTCGGAAAAGGCGAATTTCATTTTCAATACCTAATTTCTTTTGGATGTTTTCATATTTCAATTCAATCTGACCTTAATCCTTACCCCAGCATCCCGATTGCCGCAACCGGCAATGACGTCCTTTTTCACCCCTTGAAAGAACATCCAACGACTAACCTCTTTCATTTTCAGACTATTTGTTCGTCTTTCAGCGAATTTTCAGTGCATTTATGATGCTTCTGTGTGGCGAATAAAAAATCATTCGCTATACTTCCGCCCATGACGAATATGAACCGGTACATAATCCGCCAAATGTTGGCTCCGCTTATCTTTATCACCTTCGCATTGACCGGGGTGATATGGCTGTCACAGTCATTAAAGTTTGTTGAAAAACTGATCAACGGATTACCGATCTCGACTTTTCTGTATTTAACAGTACTGCTGCTGCCGGGCATCCTGAAATATACACTCCTTCTGAGCCTGTTTTTTGGAACTCTGTTTGCCTTTAACAAACTCTATTCAGAATCCGAACTGGTCGTTATGTGGGCGGCCGGCCTAAGCAAATGGGCGCTCGCAAAACCCGCAATGTATCTGGGGTTTTCGGTCATGCTGTTTCTGTATATCATCAGCTTTGTGCTCAGCCCCTATGGCATTCGCGTCCTGGATGAACTCAGGGTCGAATGGCGGGAAAGTCTTGCGTCTGTTGTACTGCGCGAAGGTGTGTTCAATACATTGGCCCGGGGTGTTACCGTTTATATCCGGGAAAAGTCCTCCACGGGGGAACTGCTGGGCATTCTTGTTCATGACGAACGCGATCCAACAAAGCCGGTCACCTACATGGCCGAGCAAGGTGCATTTGTAAAAACCGAAAGTGGACCGCGCTTCGTCATGAAAAAGGGCAACTTGCAGGAAGTAAAAAAGGACCTCGCCAAACTCAGCATTCTGTATTTCGATGACTATACATTGGATATCAGCCAGTTTGAGAAAAAGGGCGGTGTCAGATGGCTGGAACCAAACGCTCGGTACCTGAATGAGCTGCTATGGCCGGAAGACTCTGTAGACACGCGCCGAAATCTCAACAAAATCAAGGCCGAGCTTCATCAGCGCATCGTTTTACCGCTCTATGCCATCAGTCTTATTTTTATTGGGATCGCCGGAGTAAATACAGGCGAATTTACCAGAAGAAGTCGCATAAAACCCATATTAACAGCTGCCGTATCGGGCGTATTGCTGATTGTCCTCGCCATGGTCTTATTTAGTCTTGCGGGCAGTGCCCCTTGGCTAACGCCGATTTTATACGTCACGCCCATCGTTGCCGCGGCTATCACCGCCCATTTGGCAAGCGGCGGAAATTTCTTCCGGTCAAAACCGGCTGCAAGTAACAGCGCAACCATGCTAAGCGGGAGCGCCGACTGATGAAGCTTTGGGGGACACTTTCCTTTTATATGGGAAAACAGTTTTTAAAAAATGTGGGAATTATCCTAGGGGTTCTGGTTTCCATTATCTTTTTAGCGGATCTGATTGAACTTCTCCGCCGAGCAAGCGGTAAAGACAACATTACGGTTTTTATCGTCCTGCAGATGGTCTTGTTGCGCCTGCCTGACCTCACTCAGAAACTGCTGCCTTTTATTGCCCTGTTTGGCGGCATGCTGACATTCTTCAGGCTGTCCCGTACAAACGAGCTCACGGTTATTCGGGCAACCGGCGTGTCCGTTTGGCAATTTTTGTTACCTTGTTTAATGATTTCCCTGTTCTTTGGCATATTTGTCCTGACAGTCGTCAATCCCGTGGCGGCGACAATGGAATCCTATTCTGCGCAAATGGATGCGAAATATTTCAAAAAACGCACCAATCTCCTCATGATCTCCTCAAAAGATCTTTGGTTACGTCAGGTAGATGACAGCGGTCTCTCTGTCATCCATGCCAGAAGCGCGATCAATCAAGGTGTCGACCTGACGGATGTGATTATTTTCCAGTATGATAAAAACGAACAGTTTACCGGGCGGATTGAAGCAGAACGCGCCCGCCTTCGGCAAGGTTACTGGGATCTTGATAATGTTCTGATGACAAGCCCAGACCTCCCGGGTGTTGTTAAGGATTATATGCGTTTGGAGACGACGCTGACTGTCAATCAAATTCAGGAAAGCTTTGCCTCTCCCAAGACATTGTCCTTCTGGGACCTCCCTGAATTTATCGACACTCTTGAAGAGGCGGGTTTCTCGGCGCTCAGCCATCGTTTATACTGGCATAGCCTGATTGCCGGTCCCGTGTTGCTTCTAGCCATGGTTCTGGTCGCAGCGACCTTTAGTCTGCGCGCGACAAGACGAGGGCATACCGGACTGCTTGTGATGTCCGGAATTGCAACAGGCTTTGTATTTTATTTCTTTACCGATATTATCCAAGCACTTGGTATGTCAGGAAACCTTCCTATCCCCCTCGCGGCATGGTCACCTGCAATCACGATTACATTGTTAGGACTGGCGATGATGTTTCATTTGGAGGATGGTTAAGCGTATGAAGGGATTATTGGGTATCCTCCTGACAACAACCATGCTGACGATCGCACATCTGCCGGGCGCTTTTGCAGCAGATCAGCCGTCCGTTCCCGGACTTGATAAAGAGTCGTTGTTTTCTGCTGACAAAATTGAATATGACAAGCAGAACGAAATTGTCACAGCCATTGGCTCCGTGGAGATTGTCCAGGGAGAGCGGGTCCTCAAAGCAGACAAAGTCATTTACAACGTCCGTCAGGATACAATCGAGGCCGTCGGCAACATTGCCTTACTGGAACCAAGCGGTGAAGTTGTCTTTGCGGACAAAGTGGAATTACAGAACGAACTGAAAACCGGGGCAATCCGGGATATTCGGGTGTTGTTTACAGATAATTCCAGACTGGCGGCCCAGAGCGCCGTTCGAGTAGACGAAAACACGGTTATCATGAACAACGCGGTCTACAGTACCTGCCGGATTTGTGAGACCGACCGCAACGCTGCCCCTCTTTGGCAGGCGAAATCATCAGAAGTCGAACATGACAAGCTCTCCAAAACCATTACATACCGGCATGCCGTTATGGAATTTTATGGCGTTCCTGTTCTTTATACCCCCTATTTCAGTCATCCGGACCCAACCGTTGATCGACTAAGTGGCCTGTTGGCGCCTTCGTTTAAAAACTCATCTGATCTGGGTTACGGGATATCCGTTCCTTATTATTATGTGATTTCCGAAGACAAGGATCTGACTGTCACACCAACAGCGACAACCAAAGCCGGCCTTCAGGTTGCAACGGAATACCGGCAGGCTTTCAGAAAAGGCAATATTGAGTTGGACGGCTCCTTAACCTATGTGGAGGAGCGCGATAATAATGATGACAAAACCGGTGATAAAGAATTTCTGGGTCATTTTCGCGGCAACGGCCAATTCCAAGTTAATTCAACATGGAGCTGGGGCTTCGACACATTCGTGACCAACGACGATACCTATCTTGAAAAGTATGACATCAGTGATGCGGATACGCTCACGTCAACAGCTTATATACAAGGCTTGCGAGGCCGAAATTATACGTCAATAAGTGCCTGGGGCTTCCAGGGTCTGAACGCAGACGATAATTCGGGTGACATTCCAATCGTGCCGGCCTGGCTTGAATATTCCTATGTGGGCGAACCAGATAGATACGGTGCGCGATTTGATGCGAATGTCGATGCGTTGACGCTGTTCCGTACGTCGGGACAGGATACATCGAGAGTATCAGCGAGTGGCGGCTGGCATCTGCCCTATACAACGCCCAGCGGCCAGGTCATCACTCTGGATGCGAATATTCGTGGTGACCTCTACTATACCCAGGACCAACTGGAGAACCCGTTTGATACGACAAGTGAAACAACAAATGATTTCACCGGCCGTATCATTCCGTCTCTGTCTGTAAAATGGAATTACCCTTTTGTTCGCCACGCCGGAAATACCCGTCAAATGATCGAGCCTGTGGTTGAAGCAGTATGGTCAGAAGCGCTTGGCAGTAAAAACACGCCAAACGAAGACAGTCTCAGCTTTGAATTTGATGACACCAATCTTTTCGGCTCCAACCGCTATGCGGGCCTTGACCGTGTTGAGGAAGGACCTCGCCTGAACTATGGCATCAATCTGGGCTTTTATGGCTCTGGTGGTGGTTATACGACCTTGTTGTTGGGCCAAAGCCTGCATCTGGACAATGAAACCAGCTTTGACGAAGGAACCGGGCTTGAGGATGAACTGTCTGATTACGTCGCCAGACTAGAAGTACAACCCACGGATTTTGTTAAATATACACAACGGGTGCGGATTGATCAGGATGACCTTAACCTTGATCGAAATGAAATTGAATTTCGCCTTGGAACAGATGATACCTGGTTTGAAGTTGGCTATCTTCGCTTGCGGGATGACCTTTCAGCTGTTGAAGTTGAAAAGCGGAACGAGGTTTATACAGCGAGCCGTATAAAATTGAGTGAATTTTGGAGTACATATGGCCAGTATCGCCGCAATCTGGAAAGTGACGGCGGGTCAATTGATGCTCAACTGGGTCTGGAATATCTGGACGAATGCTTTGGTTTTGCGATCGAACTTAAACGTAAATTCACCCGCGACCGGAATGTTAAACCTTCAACAGAAGTTGGTTTCAGAATAAGATTGCTTCCGTTCAATTGATAAGGTTCACAAATCCCTGCATGTGGTGGTATCCTCATGTAAATTCAGACTGCTGTCTAACAACTGATTAAGTTAAGTATCGAGAACTCGAATGATCACGCTTCGCACATTAATAGGCTCCCTTATTGTCGCCGCCTTTCTTTCCCTGAATGCTATGGCAGTCAAGGCGCAAGAGGTGCAGAAAATTGTCGCTGTTGTGAACGATGAAGTAATTTCCGGTTATGATCTGGTTCAACGGATTTCACTGACAATTTTGATGTCTGGCATTCGGGATAGCCGAAAAGCCCGTCAGGAGTTGGTCAATCCAACCTTGCGGCGCTTGATTGACGAACGCCTGAAGTTACAGGAGGCCGCGCGCTACAACCTCACTGTGACAGATCTGGAAATGAACCAGGCCGTTGATCGCCTGGAAAAACAAAATAACATTCCTTCAGGACAACTGGATACGATCCTCGCAAATCGTAATATTTCCATCGATACCCTGCTGGAGCAAATTCGCGGACAGTTGGCTTGGGATAAAGTTATCCGGCGTCGGATCAGCCCACGGGTTCGTGTCACAGATGAGGAAATCGAAGCTGCCCAAAAGAAAATGCGCGAAAACAAAGGCAAAAACGAGTACCTGATCAGTGAAATTTATGTCCCTGTGGAACGACAAACGGACGAGCCTAAGATCCGGGAATTGCTCGGTCAGTTGCGGGAACAGATGAAAAGTGGCACACCCTTCCCGCGGATAGCCTCGCAATTCAGTCAAGGACCAACAGCTGCAAAAGGCGGTGACATTGGCTGGACGATGGCTGAAGACCTGCCGCCAGAAGTTGCGGCAGAAGTCGGCAGCATCAAAAAGGGGCGTGTCTCCTCTGCCATTCGGACATCGGATGGCTATTACATGATTGCTGTTCGTGACATCCGTCAAATTTTGGGCGACACAACCAGCAACGCGACGCTGGAACTAAGCCAGCTCGTCATCCCGCTGACACCCGCGAAAAAGACCGGGCAGGAAAACAGTCAGGTAAAGCTGATCAATTCGCTAAGCAAGTTCATTGATAGCTGCAATTATGTACCGGCGATGCTCAGCGAAATTGCGACGACTGAAAGTGGCAAAATGGGTCGCGTTCAATTGAAAAACCTACCTGAAAAATTCCGAAACCTTGTAAAGGATTTGGAACCGGGTCAGGCAAGTGCGCCGTTTTTGGACAAAGATAAGTATCGTATTTTCATAGTATGTGATCGCCGTGACCAGAATAGTCAGGGAGACAGCGAAGATGCCATCCGTCAGATGATCGGTGTTAAACGGATCGAGGCACGTGCCCGTCGGTATCTGAAAGACCTGCAACAGGAAGCCACCATCGAGACACGTTAATTATGTTCACTCTATAGAAAGACGGGACAATGTCGGAAAAGATATTGGCTTTGACCATGGGCGACCCTGCAGGGATCGGTATCGAAATTTCCGCAAAAGCCTGGTCTAAAAGACGGGAGACCTCTCTTCCGGTATTTTGCCTGATCGGTGATCGCCGGATTATTGAAAAAAGTCTACAGGATGTCATTCCCTTCAAGGTTATCGGCGATCTAAGCAATGCCCCTTCTGTCTTTGAAAACGCGCTGCCCGTTTATGATACCGGCCCTGCGTCAACCGAGGCTGAGGCAACATTACAGGCCATCCAAACCGCTGTCCGGTTTTGCCTGTCGGGCGAGGTAGACGCCGTTGTCACAAATCCGATCCAAAAAAAGCGACTATATGATGCAGGTTTTCAGCATCCGGGCCATACGGAATATCTTGCGGAACTGACCCACAGCTCGGGAAAGGCCGTCATGATGCTCGCGTGTGACAGCTTGAAAGTTGTCCCCGCGACCATTCATATTCCGATTACCGATGTACCCTCGGCCCTGACACCTGACCTTCTTGAGCATGTTATCAGAACCACAGAAGCAGATCTGAAAACCCGTTTTGGATTAAAAAAACCCAACGTCGTCGTTGCGGGTTTAAACCCGCATGCAGGCGAAGGGGGCAGCATTGGCAATGAAGAACAGACAGTCATCATTCCGGTTATTCATAAACTGCGAAATGAAGGCCTCAATATTACGGGTCCTAGCTCGGCGGATACGTTGTTTCATGCGGCGGCACGGGCCGGCTATGATGCCGCAATTTGCATGTATCATGACCAGGCGCTTATCCCCATCAAAACCATCGACTTTGACAACGGGGTCAATGTAACGCTGGGTCTTCCAATCATTAGAACCTCGCCGGATCACGGGACCGCAGAAGATATCGCAGGCAAAGGCATTGCAAACCCAGCCAGCCTTATTGCAGCCCTTAAATTGGCCGGTGAAATGGCGTCTCACACAAGGAATTCAGGATGACTGACGGCTCGTCGCTGCCACCGTTACGGGAGGTTATTAACCGCCACGGGCTTCGCGCAGAAAAGTCTCTGGGGCAAAATTTCCTGCTGGATCTTAACCTCACCGGCAGGATAGCGCGCTGTCCGGGGAGGCTTGAAGGCGAAACTGTTCTTGAAATCGGGCCCGGTCCCGGAGGCCTCACCCGCGCCATTTTGGCGCAAGGTGCAAAACAGGTTTTCGCCATTGAAAAAGACACGCGGTGCCTCGCTGCACTTGCTGAAGTTTCCGAAGCCTTTGACAATCGCCTGACCGTGATTGAAGGCGACGCCCTTAAAATATCAGAAGATGAATTACTGCCGGAACGGGCCCATATTATTGCAAATCTTCCTTATAATGTGGCCACCCCCTTGTTGATCAAATGGCTGAAAAACCGGCACCAGTTCAAGTCGATGACCCTGATGTTTCAAAAAGAGGTAGGAGACCGGATTACTGCGTCGCCGGGCAGTAAAGCGTATGGCCGTTTATCAATCATCAGTCAGTGGCTTTGCACTGTTTCCAAACAGTTCGATATCTCGCCAAAGGCGTTTACCCCACCGCCCAAAGTTGTCAGTACGGTTGTAAAGCTGGTCCCCAAAAGTGAGCCGGATTTCCCTGCAGATCTCAAAACTCTGGAAAAAGTTGTTGCCGCTGCCTTTGGGCAACGGCGAAAAATGCTGCGGGCCAGCCTGAAGAGCCTTGGCGGCTCGGCAGAGGAGGCTTTGGAAGCTGCCGGGATCAAGCCGACATTGAGAGCCGAAGAGCTTTCCGTCGAAGATTTCTGCAGGCTATCAGAAATATACCGGGCGCGTCAGTAACCTTCGCGTAATTGTTCCACAAATGTCAAAAGGCCGGTTCTGCGATTTCTACGGACCCGTTCTGCCTTTAGGATTGCTTTGACTTCGGAGCGGCAACGCTCAATATCATCATTGACCACGACGTAATCATACTCCGCCCAGTGGCTGATCTCTTCTGATGCCTTTGACATTCTTTTGGCAACGACCTCGTCACTATCCTGTGCCCGCGTTTTCAGGCGTTGCTCCAATGCCTGCGTTGATGGCGGTAGAATAAAGATACTGACCAAATCGTCTCCAGCCTTCTGGGCCAGTTGTTGTGTGCCCTGCCAGTCAATATCAAACAGAATGTCCTTGCCGGCCTTCAAGGCCTCTTCAACGGCCTTCTTCGGGGTGCCATAGTAATGATCAAAAACTTTGGCATGTTCCAAAAGCTCATCCCGGTTAATCAATAAATTGAAATCCACAGGTTGCATGAAGTAATAGTCTTTGCCTTCCACCTCTCCCGGGCGCGGGGCGCGGGTCGTGGCAGAAACCGACATGGACAGGTCGTCATCTTCTTCCAAAAGAGATCTGGAAATAGTGGTCTTTCCGGCGCCAGACGGTGAGGATAACACCAGCATCAAGCCACGCCGTTCAATTTCAATCGTTTCTACTTCAACTTCTGACACGTCTTGTCCTATTCGATATTTTGCGTTTGTTCACGAAGGCGATCAACGACCACTTTCAGATCAAGCCCCACTTTGGTCAATTCTTTGTCCCCGGCCTTTGAGCAAAGTGTATTGGCTTCCCGATTAAATTCCTGGCAAATAAAGTCCAGACGCCGCCCGATGGGCCCATCCTGTTTGTTCGCTAGCAGCCCTTCAACCGTTTCAATATGCCCCCGCAAACGGTCAAGTTCTTCCGCGACGTCAGCTTTGGTCGCCAGAACGGCAAGCTCCTGCTCAAGCCGCCCTTCATCCATTGCGACACCATCGCTCAGGATCATCTCTATCTGCTTGCGCAGCCGCTCCTGAACCCGTTCAGGTCGCCGTGCCGCCGATGTTTCAGCTTTTTGAACCAAATCGGAAATTTCATCAACTTGTCCCAGCAGAATTTTAAGAAGCTGTGCTCCTTCCTCTGCCCGGGAGGCATCCAGTTTCTCTATTGCCTCATTCAAAGAGGCAAGCAATGCCTGCTCTAGCTGAGCATGCTGGTCTTCATCTTCTGTTTGGTCACTGCTTTCAATCACGCCCTTCAGCGCCAGCAAGCCATCAGCTCTCGGCTTTTCAGCCTTCCCCTTTTCAACCAGATCAGAGGCTAGTTCCAGCAACTCCTCAAGGAATTGCATATTCACCTGATTAACAGATTGTCCTGAATTCTGGTTAAGCTGCAAATGCAGATTGATATTACCGCGGTGAAAGGTCGCTTTCAGCTGCTTGCGGGCAGTGGTTTCAATGGCATCGAAGCCATTGGGCACCCGACAACGTATTTCCAGTCCCCGGCCGTTCACACTTTTTAGTTCCCACAACCAGGAGAAGTCGGCCATGCTGCCACTGGAACGGGCAAAGCCGGTCATGCTCTTTAAACTCACGTTGCCTCGCATTCCTAAAATAAAATCGGTGAAAGTATATAACTTTAATTCGACTTCAGGACAAGAAAGCAACGCGCTCTCGGCGTTAACTCATGATCTTTTTTTGTTGGCGCCAGCACCGACAAAAAGCTTTGACAAAAAACTGAAAAAGCGCGCAGAAGGAATACCAAACGCGAACCCTGCCATTGAAAAAATCAGGGTGCTGGAAAAATCATGCACCGGTGTAAGCCAGAGAAGTGATAGAAATGCGACCAGTCCCAAGACACCGCCGAGGGCAAAACGCAGGAATATGTCCGGATAGTCGGACCGGAGAAACTGAGACTTACAAACTTTTCTTGCAATCATCCAGCTTGTACAGGAAAGAGCCCCAACCCCACCCCATAAGGCGGTTATCAAAGCGTCCATCAAAAGGCTTACCTGTTGCGCGAAAGTATCGACAAACATTTGGGCCGACACCGATTGCAACAGCAGAACAAGCGGGAACAGGATCAGCGTTAAAATACCGATTAAAAAGGGCACCCCCCATAACAAGCCTGTTGATCCTTCACTATCAAGGAGAGACTGCCCATTTACGCGTTGTTCGTCAAAACAAGCCGTTGATACGGCGCGAAATGCAGCTTTCAACTCAGAAATCTGTTTTTGTGAATAAGCCTCGTCCTGAGTTTTCAAGCAACTGTCCAAGGCAAGATCAAGCTGTTCAAGTTTAGCATGCCCGATCTGACTGGGATGATTTAACAAATACCCACACAGCAGCGACGCCTGCGTGATCAATTCTTCAAGATCAAGGTCCCTGCCATCGGCGTCGTCCTCAATATCCCTCTTCCGCGCAGGCGAAGGCGTCTCGGCCGGCGTCTCTAGCGGTTGCTCTTTAGACAATAAAGCCGGCTCGCTTTTGGTTTCCTTCGGGTCTCCCTCACCCATCAGGTTCTCCGATACCGCATCGGCCTTTTGCCCCATGCCCAAGGGCACCGGGGACAATTCAGGGGCATTTGTGGCGTCAATGTCTGTCACAGAGCCGCTTTGGTCTTCAATCCGGGCGGTTTCCCCATCCTGCACCACAACAGCACCTGGCGGGGCATTTCCCGCCAGTGCCGCATCGGAAAGGGTTTGCGCTTTGCCGTTTAAATTGGAAATTTCGACCCGCAGCTCTTTCAAGCACTCACGCAATTCGCGGCGTTGCTTTAACAGAGTTTGAATAGAATCATTTGTAACCGACATAATCCAACACCGTTTTTATTGAAGACCTGCATACAAGACGTCTTAGGCTTGTATCTGTGCCTTTTCAGCGGATTATTTTTTTCGGCTTCTTTCGATTTTGCGCCAATTTCGGACGTTGCGATTATGTTCAGCAAGGGTTTTTGCAAAAACATGCCCGCCGGTTCCATCGGCGACAAAATAAAGGTCCTTGGACGCTACAGGATTGAGCACCGCCTTTAAGCTATCAAGGCCGGGGTTACAGATCGGACCTTTAGGCAGCGATGGTATGATATAGGTGTTATAGTCGTTCACGGTCGCCAGATCCTTTTTAGAAATACCGCGCCCCAGATCCTTCTGACCATTGGTTATCCCATAGACGACCGTTGGATCTGACTGTAGCCGCATTTTACGGGCTAACCGATTGAGAAATACCCCCGCAACCCGACCCCGCTCCGATGCAACGCCTGTCTCTTTTTCGACAATTGACGCCAGAATTAACAAATCCTGCCTGGACTTTATCAAAGGGTTTTTTGGCGCAGATGCCCACAAATCGTCCAGCGTCTTTTGAAGGGCCCGCTGCATCCGCTTCACCAGATCGTTTCGAGTGTCCCCTCTGGTAAAATGATACGTTTCGGGGAGGATTGAACCCTCGGGAATTGAGACGGTCAAGGGGCCTTCCAGAACAGGCGCATTCCGGATAAGAGCCGCAACTTCACGGCTTTGCAGCCCTTCAGGAATGGTAATGAAATGTGCGATTGTTTTACCGGCGACAAGTAGGTTCATTACGTCTTCACCGCTAATGGCTGCGGGAAAAAGATATTCGCCTGCTTTGAGTTTTTTCCCCTGTTCGTTAAGACGAACACCAAACATGAAAGCGATGTCATCGTGAATGACGCCAGAAGCTTCCAACTGGGCCGCAATGGCGCGCAGCCCGGCCCCTTTTTTAAGCACCAGCTCAGTTTCGGTCGCAAGGGGTCCCGGCTTTGTAAACAGATCCCAGCCATAGGCGGCCAAACCACCAAGTACTAAATTGAAGAGAATAAAAAGGGCCAATATGAAGAAGAAGAACCGCTTCATAATGACCCCTGAATACCTGGGTTAAACCCGTTTCATAACAAGGCTGGCATTTGTACCGCCAAAGCCAAACGAGTTAGACAGAACCGCATCGACTTTTGCTTCCTGCGCCACATTCGGCACAAGGTTCAGATCAAGACCGTCTGATGGATTATCCAGGTTAATGGTCGGTGGCAAAACACCTTCCGTCATGGCAAGAATTGAGAACACCGCCTCAACGCCACCCGCGGCCCCTAACAAATGGCCAATGGCTGATTTTGTCGAAGACATTGCTAGGCTGTTTGAATTGGCACCGAACAACCGTTTGACGGCACCAGCTTCAATTTCATCACCAAGTGGTGTTGAAGTACCATGGGCATTAATGTAGCCAATTTCGTCTGTGTTCAAGCCAGATTTTTTCAGAGCCATCTGCATGGCACGATACCCGCCGCTGCCATCGCTGGCTGGCGCAGTAATATGATAAGCATCGCCTGACAAGCCATACCCAATCACTTCCGCATAAATGTTAGCGCCGCGTTTTTTAGCGTGTTCATATTCTTCAAGAACAACAACACCGGCCCCTTCACCCATAACAAATCCGTCGCGTTCCTTGTCATAAGGACGGGATGCACGGGTCGGATCATCATGGAAATTGGAGGACAAGGCCTTTGCAGACGAGAATCCCGCATACCCGATCCGGCACATGGCCGCTTCGGCACCACCAGCAACCATCACATCCGCATCATCATCTTTGATCATGCGAGCGGCATCGCCAATGGAATGGGCCCCTGTTGAACAAGCCGTTACAACAGCATGATTAGGACCCTTATATCCATGACGAATGGAAACCTGACCAGACACCAGATTTATAAGGGCGCCTGGAATAAAGAACGGGCTAATGCGCCGCGGTCCTTTTTCAAAAAGCTTGATGGAGTTTTCTTCGATGGACGGCAATCCACCGATACCTGAACCAATTGAAACGCCGGTCCGGTAAGCCTGTTCTTCTGTTTCAGGCTTCCAACCAGAATCTATAATCGCTTCTTCCGCAGCCGCGATGCCATAGATAATAAAACTATCTAGCTTGCGCTGCTCTTTCGGGGCCAACAAATCGTCGGCCCGAAAGGCATCTGGATGACTTTCATCGACAGGAACTTCACAGCCATACTTTACAGCCAGACCTTCCGTATCAAATTTGGTTATCATACCCGCGCCAGACTCTGAATTAATCAGTCTGTTCCAGCTAGGCTTCACACCGTTCGCCAGTGGCGTCACGAGACCCAGTCCTGTTACAACAACACGTCGCATACCAAAACCTATCGAAGAAAGAAATTAAACCAGTTTCAACACTCTATCGACTTAGAGAGCCGCATCAATAAAGGAAATAGCGTCCTTCACTGTTTTGATGTTTTCTGCTGCATCATCAGGAATTTCGATACCGAACTCTTCTTCGAAAGCCATAACCAGCTCAACTGTGTCCAGGCTGTCTGCGCCAAGATCATCAATGAAGCTTGCTGTTTCAGTAACTTTGGCTTCTTCAACGCCCAAGTGTTCGATTACGATTGCATTTACGCGTGCGGCTGTATCACTCATTAGTAAATCCTCAGATATTCCGGCAAATAGTTAATAGTCTTCATTACCCCCAGTATGCGAAAAAAACAAGCAACAAGAGGTCATGTAATTTTGTCGGCGTTCCTAACATACTTTACAGTTAATGCAAAGAAAACCTGTCATCATCCGCTTTTTTCTGACGCATCAGATAAAAGCGGATTTTGTTCAAATCATGGCCATGCCGCCGTTCACATGGATTGTCTGGCCTGTAACATACGCGGCTTCATCAGACGCTAAATACAGGACAGCTGCGGAAATATCCTTTGGATCCCCCAGTCTTCCAATAGGAACGACACCCAGCAAATTGGATTTTTGATCATCAGATAATTCATCTGTCATGGCTGTTTCAATAAAACCGGGAGCCACACAATTTACCGTGATCCCCCGCGCGGCCACTTCCTGCGCCAGTGATTTTGACATCCCGATCATGCCCGCTTTTGACGCGGCATAGTTCATCTGTCCGGGATTCCCGGTTACGCCAACAATGGAAGTAATACCAATAATGCGGCCATTGCGCCGTTTCATCATTCCGCGCAAGCAGTTCTTTGACAGCTTGAACGCAGCTTTCAGATTAACATCAAGAACACTGTCCCAGTCTTCATCCTTCATCCGCATGGCCAGACCGTCTTTCGTCAAACCAGCATTGTTGACCAGGATATCCACCTGCCCCATCGCTGCTTCTGCATCCTTGATAAGGCTGTCAACGGCGTCCATGTCACCCAAGTCACACGGAACAACATGCACCCTGTCCCCCAGTTGATCCGCAACTTCCTGCAACGCCTCCTTGCGACGCCCCGAAAGAGCCACCACAGCACCGGCAGCATGCAAATCACGCGCAATCGCGGCCCCTAAACCGCCCGATGCACCCGTAACCAGCGCACATTTACCACTAAGGTCAAACATCTATTTCTCCCAAGTCCCTGATTGTCTTTTAAAGGGTTTGTAAAAAGGCCTCAATATCAGCAGGTGACTGCACGGCAGTTCCTGTCATCGCCTTATTGATACGACGAACCATTGCCGTCAGAACCTTACCGGTACCAACTTCGACCAATTGTTCGATTTCCTGATTCCCCATATACAGAACAGACTCGCGCCAGCGAACCCGACCCGTAACCTGCTCAACAAGAAGTTTGCGAATGATTTCAGGATCACTAACCTGATCAGCCGTGACATTCGCAACCAGCGGCACAGTTGGCGGTGCGATGGTGACAGATGACAGCGCCTCTACCATAGCATCCGCAGCGGGTTGCATCAGCGGACAATGGAACGGGGCACTTACAGGCAACAACATTGCCTTGCGAACGCCTTTTTCCTTCGCAAGTTCGATGGCGCGTTCGACCGCTTCCTTGTTTCCGCTCAAAACAACCTGTCCATCGGCATTGTCATTTGCCGCAACGCAAACCCCGTCGTCGCCACTCGCTTCTGCAGCTTCCTTGACCAGCTCCTCAACGGGACCGATATCCATCCCAAGCAACGCGGCCATAGCGCCAACGCCAACGGGAACAGCCTGTTGCATCGCCCGGCCCCTGATTTTCAACAGCCGTGCTGTATCTGCAAGCTGTAACGAACCGACAGCCGTCAGCGCAGAGTATTCTCCCAGCGAATGTCCAGCTACGAACTCAGAAATTTCGCTTAGCTTGAATTTCCCTTCACTTTCCAGAACGCGGGCCACAGCAACACTGACCGCCATCAACGCTGGTTGGGTATTCTCTGTCAGGGTCAAATCTTCCATTGGCCCTTCATACATCAACTTTGTCAGATTCTGTCCCAGAGCGTCATCGACCTCTTCAAAGACCTGCGCGGCAACAGGAAAAGCGGCGGCGAGCTCTTGGCCCATACCGACTGTTTGGCTACCCTGACCCGGGAAAACAAATGCACGTTTCATAAATATTTGATCCGATTTTATTGAGAGTCTTATGTGACAGTCATATTACTTCAGTTTTTCCTGTCAAGCCTACTTGATTAAACTGCCCAAATCTGTATAGTCCGCGGCCTCAATAACTCCTTGCCGGCGGAGGTCGGCTACATCTGTTCTGTTCGCAATTGTGTGAATACCAGATTTTTATAAGCCATAAGGAGCTTTTAACAATGCCTCTTTACGAGACAGTATTTATTGCTCGTCAGGATATCTCTACCCAACAGGTAGAAACTCTGACAGACGAAATGTCCAACTTCATCACTGAAGGCGGCGGAAAAGTTGCTAAAGTAGAAAACTGGGGTCTTCGGAACCTGGCCTACAAAGTAAAGAAAAACCGCAAGGGCCATTATGTTCTTCTAAATCTTGATGCTCCTATTCCTGCCGTTAAGGAAATGGAACGGAATCTTCTTCTGAACGAAGACGTTCTGCGTCACATGACACTACGTGTCGACGAATTGGAAGACGGTGATTCTATCATGATGCAAAGCAAGAGCCAGCGCTCACGCCGCGATCGTGATGATGAAGAAGCACCTAAAGTAGAGGCCGCAACAGAAGAAGCGACCACTGAAACAACTGAAACTGCTGCAGAAGGGGAAGAATAATGTCTGATGCACGTCGTCCATTTTTCCGCCGCCGTAAAACCTGCCCATTTTCAGGTGAAGGTGCACCAAAGATCGATTACAAAGATGTAAAGCTGCTTCAGCGCTTTGTTTCCGAACGTGGTAAAATCATGCCAAGCCGAATCACTGCTGTTTCAGCCAAGAAACAACGTGAATTGGCAACTGCAATTAAACGGGCCCGCAACCTCGCGTTGCTGCCGTTTGTTGTAAAATAGGTACCTCCGAAAGGATCACACTTTTCGGATTGAAGGATTTATGATCAGGGATCTCAGTTTTAGCGTCGTATTTGGCATTGCCAGTATTTGCATCCTCTACCTTACGGTTCCCGGTGCGAATAATCCGGTTGGGTCGGCGAACGCTTTTCAGACATTGGCCCTGATGACCTTGTCTACCTTACCTTTGTTCCTTTCAGGATTAGGGTTTGGTCTGGCAAATGTTTCGATCTCGGTATTGACCGCAGTTGTCTTCGCCGCGATTGTCATAAACCCGATATTCGGTGTTACCTATGTTCTGACTTGCGGCCTGCCTATCGTTTTTCTTGTACGACAGGCGCTTTTATGGCGTGAGGATGAAAGTAAAGTAAACTGGTACCCGGCTTCCAACCTTATGGTCTGCTGGGTTTTGGTTTGCATCGCTCTTTCCAGTATGGCGCTTATTTTGCTGTACATGGATGATGAACTTCGGACAGCTGTTATTCGCCTTTGTGAATTAATGCTGGAGCAGGTTCATAAACAGAGTGGTTTGAAGGTCGTTATGACGGCGGAAGAACTGGTTTGGCTCATGCCGCAGTTCTTTGGTCCCATTTGGGGCGTTGTTCTTTTGCTAAGCGGAAGCCTTGCACAAGGTATTCTGGTTCGATTTAAAAAGAACGTACGCCCTACCCCGGAATTTTCCGGATTTATGTTACCTCTCTGGATGGCGATTATCGCGATTCTGGGACTTGTTCTAAGCTTCGTGCTTGAGCAGATAAATCCATTTCTGGGAGCGATCATTGTAGCACTGGAAATCGCCTTTTTCCTTCAAGGGATGGCTGTGATCCATAAGGTATCTGTAAGTTGGAGTTACCGGTCGTTGGTTTTGACGGCGGTATATCTGATTGTGATTTTAATGTTCTGGCCGGCTTTAGTAATTGCCTTGCTAGGGCTGGTTGATAGTTGGATTGGATTCAGAAGTCGCTTACCCGCGGCTCCCGATCAGGAGGAAGACTGATGGAAATTGTATTGCTGGAGCGTGTTGAAAAGCTCGGCCAAATGGGTGATGTCGTTAATGTAAAGAACGGCTACGCTCGTAACTTCCTGTTGCCACAAGGGAAAGCCCTTCGTGCCAACAAGAGTAATCTTGAAATTTTTGAAAAGCAGCGGGCTCAGCTCGAAGCTGACAACCTGAAGCGCAAAGAAGAAGCGTCTGCGGTTGGTGACAAACTTGATGGCGAAACAGTTATTCTGATCCGCGCCGCGAGTGAAAGCCAGCAGCTCTACGGTTCAGTCAGCACACAGGACATTGCTCGTTCTGTGACTGAAGCCGGTTTCACTGTTGACCGTAAACAGGTCATCATGGACAAAGTTCTGAAAACTTTGGGTCTGCATGAAGTACGCATTCGCCTGCACCCTGAAGTAACTGTTTCAGTTACTGTGAACATTGCTCGTTCACAGGAAGAAGCGGTAATTCAGGCACGTGGCGAATCTGTTGAAGAAGCCGCGGAAGCTGCCCTCAATAGCCGTGACGAAGCTGTCTCAGATGTTTTTGAATCAACTGCTGAGCACGAACATGAAGATGAAGACGATTCATAATCGTTGAAGTCAGCATTATTAAAAAAACGGTGCCACAGTGTAGGCGCCGTTTTTTTTGCTCTGATGAGCCTGATTTAAAGAGCACGTCCTTTGGTTTTCCACATTATTCACAGGCTGTGAATAACTGTTATCCACATAATTAAAAAATTGGGCTGAAGATGACAATGACCTGCCTCAAAGAAATGTGGTAGTCTGCCGTCATGGAAAATACAGTTTACACTCCGGATCAGGACGCCGACGGAAATTCCGCGTCACCTGCCTATCGAAAGCTTCCCAATAACTCAGACGCAGAACGGGATTTGCTCGGTGCGATCCTTGTTAATAACGAAGCGGCAGCGAAAGTGAGCGGTTTTTTGAAGGCTGAACATTTTCACGAACCTGTGCATTCCCGTATTTACGACGCCGCAACCATACTGATCGAACGGGGTGAAATTGCCGACCCGGTTACACTCAAGTCGTATTTTGAAAATGACCAGGCCCTGTCCGATATTGGCGGGGCACAATATCTGGCAAAACTGGCGGCCTCCGCAACGACAATTATCAATGCGGAAAACTACGGTAAAATCATTTATGATTTGGCGATGCGCCGCGAATTGATCGATCTGGGCGAAGAAATCGTTAATACAGCCTTTGAGGCGTCTCTCAGTGATACAGCCACCATCCAGATTGAAAATGCTGAGAAACAACTATTTGCACTTGCTGAAACAGGAAGCCATGAAGGGGCCCTCACCCCGATCAAAGTGGCTGTTGGCCACGCCGTCAAATCAATCGAAGAAGCCTTCCAACGGGATGGTAACCTTGTCGGGGTAACAACAGGCCTTCGGGACATGGATGGCAAACTGGGCGGGTTACATAAATCAGATTTGCTTATTCTGGCGGGACGTCCGTCGATGGGTAAAACCTCGCTTGCAACCAACATCGCCTACAATGCCGCGAAGGCGTACAGGGACACCGGGGGTGCCGAAGGGGCGCCTGTTGGCTTCTTCTCCCTGGAGATGTCCGCAGAACAGCTTGTCGGCCGTATTCTGGCGGAGGCTACGGAGATCAGTTCGGAGAAACTGCGCCGCGGCGAGCTGACGGATGAAGAGTTTGCCAACAAGCTGGTACCGCAAAGTGCGCTCTTGTCTGAATGCCCTCTCTATATCGATGATACCCCGGCCATTTCCATTGCCGCGCTTAGAACGCGAGCGCGCCGACTGAAAAGAAGTCATGGACTTGGCTTGATTGTTGTGGATTACCTGCAATTGATGAAGGGCTCTGGCCGATCCGACAGCCGTGTTCAAGAGATTTCAGAGGTCACACAAGGACTGAAGGCGGTCGCGAAGGAACTGGACATTCCAGTCATTGCCCTGTCCCAGCTTAGTCGTCAGGTTGAAAACCGGGAAGACAAACGCCCCCAGCTTTCCGACTTGCGCGAGTCAGGTTCAATTGAGCAGGACGCGGACGTTGTTATGTTTGTGTATCGTGAAGAATATTACGAAGGCCGAAAAGAACCGAGTGAAGGCACCCCTGAACATCTGGAATGGCAGGAACGAATGCAACGCGTCCACAACATGGCGGAAGTGATCATTGGTAAGCAACGTCATGGCCCTATCGGGATCGTCAAATTGCAGTTCCAGCCCGAATTCACGCGGTTTGGCGATTTGGCTGTGGATCAATATTTACCGGAGCATCACTAATGGACCCCTTTCTTGCAGGGTCTTACCTGACGGTAGATCTTGGCGCCCTACAAGAAAATTATCGTTTTCTTTCCAGCCAATCAGAAATGGCAGAATGTGCGGCTGTGGTTAAGGCCGACGCCTACGGGCTGGGATTAAAAGAAGTCGGTTTGGCACTGGACGCTGCCGGGTGCCGAAAATTCTTTGTGGCGCTTCCGTCAGAAGCGGTTCGCCTTAGAAAATATCTGCCGGCAGCCGAGATTTTTGTCCTTGGCGGCTTATTTGACGGCGCAGAGAATATCTATATTGATGAGCGGATAACCCCCGTCCTGAATTGCCTTGATGAAATAAACAGATGGTCCAAAGCAACCAAAGAGCATGGCCCCCTTTCCGCAATGATCCATCTGGACACGGGCATCACCCGCTTGGGGTTACTGCAAAGCGATATAGAAGAACTTAATAGAAACCCTCATTGGTTAGACGGTTTGGAGATACGGTACATAATCTCCCACCTCGCCTGCGCCGATACACCGGAGCACCCACATAACGACTTTCAGCTGTCAGAGCTTCACCGGTTGCGGGCGCTCCTGCCTCCGGCTTTGCACGACGTCCCGGTATCCTTTACAAATTCCTGTGGAATTTTTCTGGGCCCTGACTTTCAGTTTGATCTTCTGCGGCCCGGCATTGCCCTTTATGGTGGCAACCCGGTTCCCGGCCAGAAAAACCCGATGAAGCAGGTAATTCACCTTCAGGGGAAAGTGCTGCAGGTTCATGACGTTGACAGTAAAAATGCCGTTGGCTATGGTGCCACTTGGCGTTGCAAGGAGAATGCGAGGGTAGCAACCGTTTCCGTTGGATATGCGGATGGCTATTTTCGGGCTTTGGGCGACGTCGGAGAGTGCGCAATTGAAAATAACAAAGTTTCGGTTATCGGTCGTGTTTCAATGGATATGATCTCCATTGATGTGACAGGTTTGAGTGAAGATAAATGTCAGCGTGGTACGTTAGTCAGCTTGATCGGTGGGGCGATTGATCTGGATGAACTTGCGACACAGGCAGGCACGATTTCATACGAACTCCTGACAGCACTGGGACATCGAAGTCATCGACGGTATATAAATGCTGTCCAATAAGGTTTGACTAAATGGAATGGAATTTTCTGGCCGCCATTGGCCGCGTTAGTTTGGGCTTTATGGCTGCGGTTGGACATCTTACCCTCTTTACATTTCAAAGCGTAAAAAACATCTTTCTCCCCCCATTTTACATGCGGTTGTTTCTTAGACAGCTCATGAATATCGGCTACTATTCATTGCCCGTTGTTGGAATGACCGCCTTATTTACCGGGATGGTTCTCGCCTTGCAGATCTATGTGGGCTCGTCCCGGTTTAATGCAGAAAGTGCTGTTGCGACCATCGTGGTTATTGGCCTCACCCGTGAGTTGGCACCCGTCTTAAGTGGCCTTATGGTTGCCGGCCGTGTAGGTGCCGCGATTGCCGCTGAGATCGGAACAATGCGGGTAACTGAACAGATTGATGCCCTGGTGACGCTGTCGACCAACCCCTACCGATATCTGGTAGCACCTCGGGTACTGGCGGGCGTTATCACGCTGCCAATACTGGTTTTAATTGGTGATATCATTGGAGTTTCAGGCGGGTATCTTGTCGCCACAGAATCCCTCGGTTTCAATCCAAGCTCCTACATCAAGAACACCTTTGATTTTCTGGAAGCCCGGGATGTGATCTCCGGGTTGATCAAGGCATCAGTCTTTGGCTTCATCGTTACCATAATGGGCTGCTATCACGGATTTAACTCCACAGGAGGCGCACAGGGTGTGGGTCGCGCAACAACAAACGCGGTTGTCTCGTCCTTTATTCTGATCCTCATCAGTGACTATTTCCTAACTGTCCTGTTACTGGACTAATGATCCATGACAAAAACCCCCAAGATCAGTCTTAAAAATGTCTGCAAATCTTTTGGCAAAAAAGTTGTTCTGAAAAATTTGTCTATTGATATCCACGAGGGAGAATCCCTTGTTGTTATTGGCGGATCGGGAACCGGAAAATCAGTCATGCTGAAATGCATTCTGGGCCTGCTGGAACCCGATAGCGGGGAAATCCTGATTGACGGTCAGCAAGTGGTGGGCCTGTCGGTGGCGGAACGCGAAAAAACGCTTCGAAAAACAGGAATGCTTTTTCAATATGCCGCCCTGTTTGACAGCCTTCCCGTTTGGGAAAATGTTGCTTTCGGCCTTATTCAAGCGCAAGGCATGGACAGAAAAAAAGCGAAAAAGATTGCTTTTGAGAAACTGGCACTCGTTGGTCTTGGCCCTGACATTGCCTCTCAAAACCCCGCCAGTTTATCCATTGGCATGCAAAAGCGTGTTGGACTGGCAAGAGCCATTGCAACCAATCCGGAAATCATATTCTTTGATGAGCCAACAACCGGCCTCGACCCGATCATGGGCGATGTGATCGACAACCTGATCCGCGATTGTACCCGCGAATTAGGAGCCTCTACCCTGACCATCTCTCATGACATGGAGAGTGCACAAAAAATTGCCGATCGGATCGCTCTTCTTTATAAAGGAAACGTTGTCTGGGTCGGACCTGCAAACGAAATCGAAACCTGTGGAAACCCATTTGTTGAACAATTCGTCAAAGGGGATATAAACGGCCCCATCGAACTCGATATCCTGAAACCCTGACAGACAGGTAAAAATGGCCAAATCAACCGAACATTTTTCATGCCAATCCTGCGGCGCCAGTTACCGTAAATGGCAAGGGAAATGTGATTCCTGCAGTGAATGGAACTCCATCGTTGAAGATGGTGGAAAGCAGATCGTACCAAAAGGCCTGTCTTCCGGAAAAGGACGACAACTCGAATTTACCACCCTTGATGCTGAAAAATCTGACTACAAGCGTCATTTCTGCGGTGTAAACGAACTGGATCGGGTTCTGGGTGGGGGCTTTGTACCCGGCTCCTCCATTTTGATTGGCGGTGACCCCGGAATCGGTAAATCGACCATCCTATTGCAGGCTGTCGGCCTTATGGCCAAACGAGGCTATACCTGCACATATATTTCCGGCGAGGAAGCCACCCAACAAATTTCCATGCGGGCCAAACGATTAGGCCTGACAGACAGTCCGGTGCAACTGGCAGCCGCGAACTCGCTAAGGGACATTGTCACCAGCTTGGAAAAATCAGCACCGCCTGATCTGCTTATCATTGATTCTATCCAAACCATGTATGCAGATAATCTGGACAGTGCACCCGGCACGGTCTCTCAGGTTCGAGCCTGTTCTCAGGAACTGATACGGCTTGCCAAAAAACTGAACTGTGCGCTTATGCTGGTTGGCCATGTGACGAAAGACGGGCAGATTGCCGGTCCCCGTGTTCTTGAACATATGGTCGATACGGTCTTGTATTTTGAGGGGGATCGCGGGCACCAGTTCCGCATTCTTCGGGCCGTAAAGAACCGGTTCGGGGCAACGGATGAAATCGGTGTCTTTGAAATGACAGATATGGGCCTGCAGGAAGTTGCAAATCCTTCTGCCCTGTTTATCAGTAATCAGGAAAAAGATATCAGTGGTGCCTCGGTATTTGCCGGTATGGAAGGCACACGCCCCCTTCTTGTTGAAATTCAGGGCCTTGTTGCCCCCTCTCAACAGGCAACGCCACGGCGGGCCGTTGTTGGCTGGGATTCAAGCCGCCTCGCGATGATTCTCGCGGTGCTGGATGCCCGGTGTGGTCTATCCTTGGCCGGAAATGAAGTGTATCTGAATGTTGCTGGTGGTCTTCGGGTCAATGAGCCTGCGGCTGATTTAGCGGTGGCTGCAGCCCTGGTTTCATCAATTTCTGACATTCCGGTACCGGAAAAGAGTATCATTTTTGGTGAGATTGGCTTATCTGGAGAAATTCGAGCTGTTGGTCAAACGGATGCGCGGTTAAAAGAAGCCGCAAAACTCGGGTTTGAAGCAGCCATTATACCACTTGGAAGCAAGATCAAGGATCCGACCATCAAGATAATTGAGGTCGAACATCTTTCTGAGATTGTGTCCTTGTTTACCCGCGAAAAAGAAGCGGTAAATGCGTAAGAAAGGTAGCGTTAAGTAATGGAAGAATTGCCGATCAACATAGCCGATGCAGGCATTCTTGTTGTTCTGCTTGTCTCCGCCATTTTTGGTTTTGCCCGGGGATTTGTTAAAGAAATTCTATCCATCACCGGATGGATCGGTGCGGTTTTTGTGACCCTTTATCTTTTCCCCATACTGAAACCTTTCGCGCATCAATATATTACCATTCAGTTGATTGCTGACATACTGACCGGATCCCTGATCTTTATTATCAGCCTTGTCACGCTTTCCTATTTGACCCACACGATTTCTGATCGGGTGAAAGCCTCTTCTTTGGGCGCACTGGATCGATCCTTGGGTATCTTTTTCGGAATTGGCCGGGCTATTATCCTCGTTGGCATTGCATGGCTGTTTTTTGTTCAGTTTATCCCCCCGGACGGAAGACCGAAAGAAATTCTCAATGCGAAGATGCTGCCTATTGTTCAGGCCAGTGGCGAGTTTGTTGCTGAACTGACGCCTGCTGATATGCGCAAGAACCTTCGCATCGCCATGGAAACCGGTACAGAAACCGGCAAAAGCCTTAAAAAAGAATATGAGAGCATCCCAAAAGTGATCCGCGAAGATGTGGAAAACAAACTAAAGGATGCCGCTGAAAATCTGGAAAAGGGATATGATGCAAAATCCCGCCAACAAATGGAAAATCTCACTAAAGGTACTCAGGTAAAGCAATGACCCAGCAAAGCGCCCCTCGCAACATTTGCAATCCTTTTGATGACGACAAACTACATGAAGAATGTGGTGTGTTTGGAATTTACGGGCATGAAGAAGCCAGTGCCTTAACAGCGCTGGGCCTTCACGCCCTTCAACATCGCGGACAGGAAGCCGCAGGTATTGTTTCGCATGACGGAACCCATTTTCATAGCCACAAAGCTATGGGAAAAGTGGGGGATAACTTTTCAACAGAAGATGTTATCAACAGCCTCAGCGGTTCAGCCGCCCTCGGCCATAACCGATACGCAACAACAGGCGGTACAGTTTTACGCAATGTACAGCCTATTTTTGCAGACCTGGCCAACGGTGGTATCGCAGTCGCGCATAATGGAAATCTGACCAATGCCTCGACCCTGCGCAAACAATTGGTTGCAGAGGGTAGTATTTTCCAGTCCACGATGGACACTGAAGTCATCATTCATTTGATCGCCAACAGTAAGAAAATCAAAGTTGTGGATCGCATGGTAGATGCCATGCACAAGATTGTGGGTGCATATTCGCTGGTCGCGCAGACCAGTAAAAAAATGGTAGGAATGCGCGATCCATTTGGTGTTCGCCCCCTCGTCCTTGGTAAAATCGACGATGCCTATATCCTGACCTCAGAAACCTGTGCGCTTGATATCATTGGTGCTGATTTCATTCGGGACGTTGAACCGGGCGAAGTGATTGTTGTTGATGAAAACGGACTTACCAGTCTATCCCCCTTCACCACCCCCCCTCGCCGCTTTTGCATTTTTGAGCATATCTACTTTGCGCGCCCGGACAGTGTTGTTGAAAACCGGTCAGTCTATGATGTCCGCAAAGATATTGGCCGTCAGTTGGCAACCGAGAATATGGTTGAAGCCGATCTGGTGATCCCAGTCCCCGATAGCGGAACCCCCGCCGCGATTGGATATGCCGAACAATCAGGTATCCCTTTTGAACTGGGGATCATTCGGAACCATTATGTGGGCCGGACCTTCATTGAACCAACAGACCAGATCCGCCACTTGGGTGTGAAACTTAAACACAACGCCAACCGTGCCCTGATCAAGGGGAAGCGGGTTATCCTGGTGGATGACAGTATCGTTCGCGGAACGACATCGACGAAAATCGTGCAGATGGTGCGCGATGCGGGCGCAACAGAAGTTCATATGCGCATTGCCAGCCCCCCAACGACAAATTCCTGCTTCTATGGTGTCGATACACCCACACGCCAGAAACTTCTGGCCGCGCAGTATGATGTCAAAGGAATGTGCGACTTTATCGGTGCGGATAGTCTCAGCTTTATCTCTTTGGATGGTCTTTATGTCGCAATGGGAGAAACCCACCGGAATAATGAGCAACCTCAATATTGCGACGCCTGCTTCTCTGGCGATTACCCCATTAGCCTGACAGACCATGACACAGGCGCGGACAAAGAACTCACACGGTTGGCCGAAAGATCCTAGGAAACTCCATGTCAAAACGATTTGAGAACAAGACCGCCCTCGTAACGGGCGCCTCTCGCGGGATCGGCGCAGCCGTTGCCAAAGCGCTTGCTGCTGAAGGGGCGCATGTCATCCTGATTGCCCGCTCTGTTGGTGGCTTGGAAGAAGTCGATGACGCCATCCAGTCCGCCGGTGGAAGTGCAACGCTTGTACCGCTTGATCTTCTGGAAACCGACGCCATCGATGGTCTGGCGGCCCCGTTACTGGAGCGTTTTAAGAAGCTGGATATGCTTGTAGCTGCTGCCGGCACCCTTGGTAAATTGACCCCGGCACCACAATATTCCCCTAAACTTTGGGAAGATGTTTTTAAACTAAACGTGCATGCCAACTGGCGCCTGCTCCGCGCGTTGGATCCACTGCTGCGGGCCAGTGACGCTGGCCGGGCCGTTTTTGTGACAGCCAGTGCAGCAAGAGAGCATAAATTATACTGGAGCGGCTATGCAGCCTCCAAGGCCGCGCTTGAAAGCCTGGTCCTGACATATGCAGGCGAAGTCGCCAAAACCAATTTGAAGGTCAACCTGATTGATCCGGGACCAACGGCCACAAAACTCCGTCTGTCTGCTTTCCCCGGGGAAGACCAGTCAACGCTGCCAACGCCAGAGCAGAAAACAGATCTGTTCCTCGATGCATTATCATCAGAGTTCAATCAGAACGGAACGTTGATCACGTGACTTCCCGGCGATAGCGTCTTAAACTGTGTTCAAAAATAACGTTCCACGGAATGGAAGGACACAGGATGACACAAGCCACTGTTGAGCCGATTAGGGCTCAGGCTGCCATACACCACGCCTATCTACTAGGCCTACAGCTTAGAATATCCACTCACAAGGGGCCGGAGGTCATGGAAGAGTGGATGTTCAAGCTGTTTCGGCGACAACATCTATCCAAATTCCTGAGCAGCTTTGAAAAACTGGGCCTGTCCCATGAACCAGACGCGATTGCCTGTGCAAAATACCATGTCCTGTCCAATTCCATCGGTGGCGTCCCCGTTGAATATATGGCCGAAAGTAAAACAAAGGCGTGGGTGCGATTCCGTTACCCCCGATGGATGTATGACGGTCCGACCCTCTGTGGAGTTCCAATTGGCGTCAGCCGAGGGTTCCTGCGCGGCTGGTATGCCCATAACGGCGTAAGCCTTAAAAACCCGCGGTTGGGATATGTCTGTGTTTCCGAAGATATGACCGGCGAATTCGGGTTTTGCGGGTATTTCAAGGAATATGATCACGATTTATCCGAAGATGAACGCTTGCAGTTTGCGAAAGGCGAGCTGCCCCCTCCGTTCAAGGCCGAGGACCAGCCTAAACCACCCGCTTCCGACTGGAGCGAAGAGCGGCTTGAAAAAGCTAATAGAAATTATGCGATGGAGTATATCCGCAACGGACTGAGCGAACTTGTAAAGGTTATTGGATATGACGAAACAAAAGAACATGCGAGTATCACAGCCCGGTTGATTGGTTTGCAATATTACGCGCAAACTGCCGCAGCACTGAAAACCGTGGACGGGAATGCGGCAGACGCAACACACTATCTTATGCAGATGATGAACGGTATGGGTGACGGTATCACGCCGATATCCAATCACAAAACAGAGGAAACGACCAGTTTCGAACAGACAGGACTTCGGATTGTAAAAGGCCTGAGCGGGGACGAACGCAGCCTTGTCTTGTCCTGCTGGAAAGAACTCTGGATCGGTGCCATCCGTTCCCACCGTGAAATGCTGGGACTGGAATGCGAGCAGGTAAATGAAGAAAAGCTTGTTTGGACCGTGACAAACATCCGGGACCGCTGAAACATCTGATTAGACAAAAAAACAGGGCCCTAATCAGGCCCTGTTTTTCTATTCTTTCACATACGGATTTTTGCCCGTTCGTGTCGCAATCCGAATGGGAACCGCTGGCATGTCAAAATCTTCGCGCAATCCGTTAATCAGATATCTGAGATAGCTTTCCGGCAGCTCACCGCGAGACGACATAAATAATGAGAAGGTCGGTGGCCGCGATTTTACCTGAGTAATATACCGGACCTTGAGGCGACGACCCTTTGCCATCGGCGGTGGATGCTTCTCAAGCATATGTTCCAGCCAACGGTTTAGCTGAGACGTTGGAATCCGCTTATTCCAAAGTTCATACACCCGGATGACCTGCGGCAAAAGCTTTTCAAGTCCGCGTCCGGTCAAGGCTGACAGGGTAACAACGGGAACCCCTCTCACCTGAGGCAATGAAATCTGCAACTTGTCGCGAATATGTTGCAGCATGGCGTTACGATCCCGAACGGTATCCCACTTATTAACAGCAACAACCAGACCGCGCCCCTCTTCAATCACATGGGCGGCGATGGTCAGGTCCTGCTTTTCAAAGGATACATCCGCGTCAATCACCAGAACGACAACTTCTGCCAATTTTATAACCCGCAGACTGTCCGCAACGGACAGTTTTTCCAGCTTCTTTTGAACCCGGGATCGGCGGCGAATACCGGCGGTATCCACCAGCTTTATTTTTTGACCTTCAAATTCCCATTCAACAGAAATCGAATCCCGTGTAACCCCTGCTTCCGGCCCGGTCAGCAACCGTTCTTCGCCGATCAAATGATTGACCAACGTCGATTTGCCCGCGTTAGGCCGACCAACAATGGCCAAAGCCAAAGGACGGTCCTTTGCGGCAACATCAGGAACCTGTTCAACTTCAAATGGAAGCAACGCATCAAATAATTCACCGATGCCTTCCCCGTGCTCTGCCGACAATGCAATGGGATCACCCAAGCCCAGCGAATAAGCTTCCATCATTTCCGTTTCAGCAATACGGCCTTCGCATTTATTAGCACACAAAATGACTGGTTTTTCTGTTTTCCGCAGCCAACCTGCAAAATGCTTGTCCATTGGCGTAACACCAGCGCGTGCATCAAATATCATTAATGCGACGTCTGCTTCTTCCAAGGCCATTTCGGTTTGCCGACGCATGCGCCCTTCCAGGCTATCGTCGAAGGCTTCTTCCAGCCCGGCAGTGTCAATGACTTTGAATTTAAGCGAACCGATACGGGCTTCCCCTTCGCGACGATCGCGGGTCACGCCCGGCGTATCATCAACAAGGGCGAGGCGTTTCCCGACCAGACGATTGAATAGAGTGGACTTGCCCACATTGGGACGTCCAATAATAGCTACTGTAAATGACATCGATTATCTTAGCGATATGCCACTAATTGGGCATCATCCGTTAGAACAAACAACATGCCTCCCGCAACGACGGGTGCCAAGGAAGCCGTGTCTGATAATTCAACTTTCCCCAGAATTTTGCCGTCATAGGGGGAAACAGACACCGCAATACCGTAATTGGAGACCAAAATCAAACGATCACTTGCTAAAACGGGTCCTGACCACACAATTAGACCTGTTTTCTCTTCAGGATCTTCAAATTTACCCAAAGATCGTACCCAGCGGATCAATCCATTTTTGCGCGACAGGCAGACCAGTTCACCGTCTGTCGAGATCACATAGACAAAATCTCCGGCAACCCATGGGGTCTGCAATGTAGAGATTTCCTGGCTCCATTTCCGATTACCGGTTCGAAGATCAATCCCGACCATCTGGCCGGAATAACTGGCGGCAAAAATCATTCCCCGATCAATCACCGGAAAAGCGTTAATATCCGCCAATGACGTCAGGGAACTCAAACGACGCTTACGTTTGAGTTGGTCACTCCAGGCTTGTGCACCATTGTTGGCACGCAAGGCGAACAACTCACCCGATGAGAACGGCACAACGACTGTTCCTTTTTCAACAGCAGGGCTGGCCGCGCCTAAAAGTCCAGTTGTTTCAACACCGCCTTCATAACTCCACTCAGTTTCACCGGTCAGAACGTTAAGGGCGAAAATACGATTGTCGTAGGTTGTTACAAAAAGCAAATCCTCAGCGGCTGTGGGTGCGGCGCGCAAAGGGGCACCAATCGATGCTTTCCAATACATTCCACCCGATTTAGGATCCAGAGAAAACACCTCGCCATAGGACGTGGTGGCAAATAGACGGCCATATTCAGCGGCAAGACCGCCGCCGACAACACCGTCCTCTTCTTCAGGAGGGGTCAAGTTCACAGCCCAGAGTTTTTCACCGGTTTCCTGGGAAAAAGCACGGACGCGACTTTCACTATCCATCACATAAACAGTGCCTTCAGCGACAATCGGAGTGGACGGCAGCCGACTTTCATCGTCAGAGCCTTCGCCGATATTAGCGCGCCAGACCTCTTTTAAATCATCCCCCAGCGTCAAGTGATGCATGACGTTGCTGGCCGTACCACCATTTTGCGGCCAGTTTGCATTTACATATGGTGCGGGTAGACGCACTGTTACATCAGCAACCCCTTCATCAGGCTCCAGTGACTGCTCCAACGCCAAAATGGAAATTCTTTCACCCGGAAGCGGGGGGGCCTCGGCCTCTCCCAGCCAATCGGGCAACAGCGAACAACCGGTTAACAATGCCGCCGAACAGGCGAACAGCGCAATTTTTCCCATATAACGGACATGTAACTTCACGCCAGAACCCCTCAATGCAGTCAGGTTATTTGTTTTCTATGGCCAGCAGTAACTCTGCGGCCCGCTGCTTTACCCCCGATGGAGCAGACGCGTCTTCTTTTAGCGCAGAAAATTGTTGGCGCGCTTCATCGATTTTCCCTGCTTTCAAGTCATTCAGCGCCAGAATTTCCTTTGCCAATGCAGACCAGATCCCCCCCGGTGCACTCGCATCTGTAACACGCTGGCGAACATCATCAGCAGTTCCATTATCCAACAGGTAAAAACCAGCTTTGATGGAAGCCAGTCCCCGGAATTCTTCAGCAAGTGCGTCATTGGCTGCGATTGCATCAAAGACAGCAACGGCTTCATCGCCTTTTCCCGCCTTCAGCAAAGCGTCAGCCTGCCGCAACAGTGCCAACGCCTGATATCCTTCACTGCCCGTTTCCGCCAAAGCAGCAAACGCAGAAGAGGCCTCATCAAATTTCTTTTCGCCGATCAATGCCAAAGCATCTTCGAACTGTTTTCCCTGCGCCCGGGATTCAGACTGTTGGTAATTTTTCCATCCAACTGTGGCTGCCGTCGCCGCAACGACCAAGATCGAACCGGCGATGACAAATTTGCCATACCTGTTCCAAAGTTCCATTGACTTGTCTTTGCGGACTTCTTCATCCACTTCACTGAAAATATCAGACACAAAATGCTCCAGTATCTCTAAAATTTGACGGATAAAATAAACCGCCTGCAGTCGGAAGGCAATTGTTGTTACACAAATTTAGCTCTTTTCATATCGCTCCGTGATAATACATAGAAATGAATGTCAGGGAATAAAGATCATGGACGAATTTAGTGTATTGCAGCTTATTGGCCTGTTTATGGCATTTTTTTTAGTTTTGCCCGGCTTTGTCTATCATGTGCGCCGAACCGGCATGAACGGATTATTGAAAAATGTGGCTCTTTGGCTCGGAATTGCGGTTGTTATTGCCCTTCTCTATCAGTATTTCGGCGCCTCCGTTTCATGAACAGGGTGATTGAAAGAGCATTCGCCTGATTTGTTAGGATGAAATGAAAAGAACGCCCTGATACCCACTGATGGAGCACGCTGTTTGCAATGCAAAAGGTTGGAACAGTCCATCCTGTCCGCCATAAGAGGCACTCTTTATCAATAAGGAGCACTGATTCTTGAAAAGATCAAGTTGATGGGAGGGGCAAAAATAGACGACCAGCGGACGCAATAAATTTCGTCCAGAGAGATTTCTCGGGGCGTGCAAAAGATTTTCATAAAGTCCCGGCCTCCGTAAAGCACCAGAACTGTTTTCAATCCTCGCGGTGTCAATGCTCATAATCCGGATGGGAAATCTCTATTTCAAGCACGGCGCCATAAAAAAGCGTCCCAAAAGTTCATCCATATATCCGGTCGGCGCCCAAAAAATTCAGACGTCCTTGACATCGTTATCTATTGACTGCTGCCAGTCGCTCGTTTCTATGTTTCTGTGTCCTTAAGGCAGGTTGCCCTTCGGAAATAGCAGCAAATCAATAAAAGAAGTATGGCACATTTAATCTGTAAATTCAAGTTTTCTAATATCAAAAATTGACCCTGATTTCGACCAACAAAAAACGTATTTTATCTTTACCTAAAATTCATGGATTAACGCTAAAGTCCTTTTATGTTCAGATTTACGCTGGGAGTAAACAGTATGGCCAGCACATACCTAGAGACTGACAAACGAGCAATCGCACAAAATCTAATTGATACATGTGGGTTACACCGGGCCCTTCATGCCGCACGCCAATTTGGCTGGCACGATATCGCATCAGAGATTGCTTATAAAATTGACCGACAATCGGCAATCGAAACAACTCACTGAGCGTCGTAGCCAGACACCTGAGAGGATTGCAAAGCCGGCCGTGTTTTTCCGCGAGACGCGGTTTTGCAAGACAGGCTTTGCGATATGTGTCCTCCGGCTAGTTCTAAAGCCAGTTTGACGGCGGCCATTATCTAAGCGATTTCACCACCAGTGTCGCGACTTCGGCAGAAGACGCCGGATTTTGTCCTGTAATCAGGTTTCCGTCCTGAACAACAAAGGGCGCCCAGTCATCTGACTTGTGGAAATCACCCCCTCGGTCTTTGAGCGTATCTTCCAGCAATTGTGGTACGACACCCGTCAGACCGACAGCGGCCTCCTCAGAATTGGTAAAACCAGTGACTTTACGGTTCTTTACAAGATAGTCCCCACTTTTTTCTTTAGCATTCGCAAGCGCGATGGGCGCATGACAAACGGCTGAAACGATTTTGTCCGTGGCCCAAAATTCTTCAATTAGCCGAATGGAATTTGCATCTGAAACCAGATCAAACATTGGGCCATGACCACCAGGGTAAAAGACGGCATCAAAATCGCCAGATGTTACCTCTGATATTTTCTTCGTATTTGCCAAGGCTTCGTTGGCTTCGTGATCCCCCTGAAAACGGCGAGTATCCTCCGTTTGTGACGCCGGATCATCGCTTTTCGGATCAAGCGGTGGCTGTCCACCTTCAGGGGATGCCAGTGTCAGCTCAAAACCTGCATCCCGAAACACGTAATAAGGCGCGGCTAATTCTTCCAACCAGAATCCCGTCTTCTCCCCAGTATCGCCAAGACGGTCATGGGACGTCAAAACAACAAGAATTTTCTTTGACATATTTTCATCAACTCCGATCAATTACATGCAAGTACGCTTAGTGCTATCTATTATTGTTGCTGATGGTTTACTATAGGCGCAAATTGAAAAACATTATTTCCATATAGAAACAATAGCCCCCTATGTTACAGATTGACGGAATTCAGGAATTTGCGATGGTGGCTGAAACCGAAAGCTTCACCAAGGCAGCTCAGCGCCTCTCCGTATCAACATCCCATATTTCAAAACAAATCAGTGCATTGGAAGATCGTCTGGGCGTAAAACTCTTCAGTCGTTCGACCCGTGTCGTTCGGCTAACCGATATCGGTACGGCGTATTACCGAAAGATCTCCGATGTTCTGGACGGTTTGGAAGAAGCCAATCACAGCGCGTCGGCGCGTAACACTGAATTGGCAGGCAAGATAAAAGTTGCAGCAGCCGGACCTTTCGCTGAAGAAAAAATATCCCCCCTTCTCGTCGCATTTGCAAAAGAAAATCCGGGCGTTTTCATCGAAATGATTTTTGATACACAATTTGTCAATTTGATCGATAATGGATTTGATTTTGCCATTCGCTACGGCACATTACCTGAAAATGGAATGATTGCCAGAAAGCTCTCGAGCCGAGAAATGGTGTGCGCGGCCACCCCCGACTTCCTGTCGCAATATGGCCAGCCGAACCATCCCAATGAGTTAAAGAACTATCCATGCCTTCTTATCAACAGTGATCTTTGGCACTTCATGGATCGGCAATCAGGGGACCCAATAGATGTCCGGGTTTCCGGCTCCTGGAAGGCCAACAGCATGTTGGCCACAAAAGCCGCCGCGATCAACAGTCTGGGGATCATTTACACGCCAAAAACAAACTTGGAAGAGGAACTCAGATCCGGAACATTGATCCCAATTCTTGAAGGCTATGAAGACAGAAGCCGATCCCAGTGGATCGTTTATCCTGAACGCCGGCATATGCCAGTGCGTGTCCGAAAAGCAATTGACTATATCGTAACCGCTTTCTCCAACACGTCCACGATCCCCTAATGGCGTCACTCTGGCGATCTCTTAATCAAACGGTCAATAATCCACATGCACAATGTTCAATCCGAACCATACTTTACGCACCAGATAAAAGCTGACTGATGAAGCGTCCCGGAAGCATGGCAAAAAAGCCCGCGACCAAGGCTCCTGCATATGTGCCGATCATAAAGCCTTTATGAACACGAATACGCCCGGTTCTGGCGGCCCAAAGGCCAATTACCAGACAAAGAAGAGTCCAAACGGATAATAAATGTATCCAGCTATAAGATCCTGGGCTTAATTCGCGAATTTCAAAAGAAATCATGGCTGCGATGCCCATGAACAACATCCAAATGCGGCCAACAAGACGGTGGCGTCCGGTTCCTTTCTCGCTGAACAGATTAAAGCCGCCCAAAAGGGCGGCTCCAAGCATTAACACCAAATGTAACCAGATTATTCCCACTCAATCGTCCCGGGAGGTTTTGAGGTTGTGTCATAGACAACTCTGTTAATCCCTTGAACTTCATTGATAATTCGAGTCGATACACGCCCCAAAAAGTCGTGTTCAAAAGGATAATAATCTGCTGTCATACCATCCGTAGAGGTGACAGCCCGCAGAGCACAAACATAATCGTAAGTACGATTATCGCCCATGACCCCAACAGTCCGAACGGGAAGCAACACGGCAAATGCTTGCCATATTTCGTCATAGAGACCTGCATTTCGAATTTCTTCGAGGTAAATAACGTCTGCTTTGCGCAGGATGTCCAGTCTCTCGCGGCTCAGAGCCCCTGGTACCCGAATGGCGAGGCCCGGCCCCGGGAAAGGATGGCGATCAACGAGTTCAGGCGCCATTCCCAACTCACGGCCCAGTGCCCGCACTTCGTCTTTAAAGAGTTCCCGAAACGGCTCCAGCAGTTTCATGTTCATACGTTCGGGCAAGCCACCCACATTATGATGCGACTTGATCGTTACGCTGGGTCCTCCGGAAAAAGACACGGATTCAATAACGTCTGGATATAGTGTGCCTTGGGCAAGGAATTCTGCGCCGCCGATTTTACTCGCCTCTTCATCAAAAACGTCAATAAAGATCCGTCCGATGATTTTGCGCTTGGTTTCCGGATCATCCTGACCTTCCAGTTCGTTTAAAAACAGGTCGGATGCATCTCTGTGGATAAGCGGGATATTATATTTATCCCGGAACAGTGATACAACCTGTTCGGATTCGCCTGTCCGCATAAGGCCGTTATCCACATACACACATGTCAGTTGATCACCGATTGCTTCATGAATCAAGACCGCAGCGACGGAACTATCAACACCGCCAGACAGGCCACAAATAACTTTTGCATCCCCCACCTGGAGGCGGATCGCTTCAATTGCCTGCTCTTTAAACGCAGCCATGGTCCAATCACCTGCAAGCCCGCAAATTTTATGAACAAAATTTGAAAGCAATTTGTCACCCTTCAAGGTGTGAACCACTTCAGGGTGGAACTGAACAGCATAAAAATTGCGCTTAATATCCGCAATCGCGGCAAAGGGGGCACCTTTTGACGTTGCGACGGTATCAAATCCTTCTGGGATTTGCGTCACTGTATCGCCATGGCTCATCCAAACTTGGTTGCTGGATCCAACGTCCCAAACGCCGTCAAACAGAGGGCATTCCTTTTTGACTTCAAGCATCGCCCGGCCAAATTCACGATGGTCTGGCGCCTCAACGCGTCCACCCAATTGCGCGCACATGGTCTGCTGACCATAACAGATCCCCAAAACGGGAATTCCCATCTCAAAAACCCGCTTAGGTGCACGAGGGGTTTCGTCTCCAATAACGGAGGCGGGCCCACCGGAGAGAATGATGCCACTGGGAGAAAAACTATCAAGTTTCTCTTCTGCAATATTAAATGGAACAATCTCGCTATAAACCCCAGCCTCACGGACACGGCGCGCGATAAGCTGAGTGACCTGACTTCCAAAGTCGATGATCAAAATACTGTTTTTCATAGACGGTGTTTAGCCTCACTAATGAGAGAAGTCCAGCGGATTTACGTGTTTTTTGACCACTTGAACGCAAAAGAATTTAGTACATCATTTTTGCACTTCTTCCAAAGTCTTTACTCTTTAGCAATGTGTCGATATGAAATTAATTAAAATAAAGAAATGTTCTATTATTGATTTGCGCAATAGCGATGAAAGTGGCCCAGAGTGGATTACCTGACGATTGATCTGTTTGAACTGTTTGTTGTCGGCATTGTCTTTGTCAGCCTCTGTATTTTTACAGTGGAAGTAGATGCAAAGAACAAAAGCCTGAAACTGATACTGGGATCAGGTTTTCTACTTTGGATCGGCTTTTTGATTAGCTATCTGACCAACCCACCCATTAAACTGGACGGCATTTCGTTGATCGGATTCGATTTATGTTACGTTGCCATGGCATTTTATGGCTTGGCAGTCTTTCCTCTGATCGTCGGCCTAAAACACCGATACAGCGAAATCAAAGACACTGAAACAGAAAGTATCAAGCGCCAGATTGCCGAACATGAACTCTCTCAAAACAACAAACTGATCGCACAAATTCTGGAGGCATCCCAAAATGGATACTTACTTCTGGACATGGATTATCGAATACTGTTTGCGAACAAAAGCCTTCAAGAGCTTTTAAGTATCCCGGCAAGCCTCTGCCGCCCGGGCACGCCATTTAAAAATGTCATCGCGCATCTAGCTGACAAAAACGAATTTGAAAAGCAAGACACTGAAACCCTGTTTAACGATTGGGTCGATTTCATCGCACAAAATGATCACATCCATTACCAACGCAAGCGGCCCGATGGCACGATACTGGATATTGAAAACAGGAAAATACAGGAACTTGGATTGCTTTCAGTCTATGTGGACATAACCAAACAAGCTATTGCCGAATTAAAGCTGAAGAAAAGCGAAGAAAAATTTCGGGATTTCAGCATGTCAGCGTCTGACTGGATGTGGGAAATCGATCAAGATTTTGTACTGACCTATCTGTCTAAACTCGGGCAAAAAACACTCGGCCGGAAATTACGTCTGGTTCTGGGAAGAGACATGAGAGAGCTTCTTGATATGTTTGAAGATCAGGACAATTGGAACGCGCTGATCCTTCAACGATCGACCCCCGCCCCGTTTAAAGACTTTGAAACTGTTTACTGCCACCCCGACGGAACAAAACGCTATCTCGCTATTTCCGGAAAACCAATTTTTAACGCAAGTGGCGAGTTTGCGGGATACCGTGGCATCGGGCGCGACGTCACATCCAGTGTTCTCGTTCAGGAACAACTCAGGCAATCCCAGAAAATGGAAGCCATTGGCCGCCTTACGGGAGGCATTGCCCATGACTTCAATAATCTGCTGGCAATCCTTCTGGGAAATGCCGAACGGTTGCGCGAACTGATTAATCTCGATGAAACCGAACAGCATCGAATGCTGAAAAACATTGAAAAGGCCACATTGCGTGGGGCAGATTTAACCCAGCAACTGCTGTCTTTTTCAAGAAAACAACATTTGAACCCGCGTGCTACTGATATAAAAACAGAGCTGTCAGGCTTTTTTTCTCTCCTCTCCCGAGGAACCGGAAAACAAATTCAAATTAAAGTCGAACATCCAAAAGACCTATGGCCGGCCCATACAGATTTGGGCCAACTGGAAAATGCTCTTTTAAATCTGGTTAATAACGCGCGGGATTCCATGCCGTCCGGCGGAGAAATTGTTATTTCAACGCGAAACCACATACAGGCTGAAAAATTCAGGAACCGCGCAAATGACTTTCCGGCCGGTGACTATGTTGCCATCAGCGTCACCGATACCGGTGCGGGAATACCGGCAGAACATCAGGAGAAAATATTTGAGCCCTTCTTTACCACCAAGGAGATTGGAAAAGGAACCGGTCTGGGCCTGAGTATGGTTTTTGGATTTATAAAACAATCCAATGGTCATATCAGTGTTCAAAGTGACGGAAAGAAAGGAACAGTATTTACGCTGTTCCTTCCAAAAGCGACACAGGCCCACGCTGTTGCGGCCGAGTAACTGTTAGCTGTTTTTTTCTTTATAATCAGAAACGGCCCGTTTCAACATGGTATATTCAGGGCAACCGAAGGTGCAAATTTCATCCAGTCTGGACAAATGCTCTTCTGCTTTCTTTAAATTCCCCGTCATCAAATAAGCTTCACCAATATATTCATTGGCTCCGCGGTGGTTTGGGTTAATGGACAATGCTTGCTCGTAGTAACCGAACGCCTTGTCAAAGGCTCCCATCTTCCGGCTTGCATAGCCCATATAGTTGAACGCATCCGCATTCTTCGGGTTTTTCTTCACAACCATGGAAAAAGACTGAATTGCGCCTGTCCAATCCTGACTTTCAATTTGCTTTTTCCCAAGTGCGTATTCCGCGGGTTCAGTGACTGTTACTTCAGTTGAATCAGAGCTTCCCCCCATCCCAAACACCACTTGAGACATAAGAAGTTGCGTGGCCGCGATCGTACATATCACTGTAAAAAAAGGACGTAATCTCATAGCACACCCCATCATGTTTTTCGGAACGAGTATAAAAGACTTCTAAAATAGATGACCAGCTGATTATGAACAGTTGTGCGTCCAGTCACATGTTTACGCAGCGTCTTTTGGTATCTAAGACGCTGATTGCCGCTCCAGCACCGCAGCGAAGAAACCGTCAGGACCGCCGTCAGTTGGACGAAAGGCCAGGAAATCTCCTGAATAGTCGCCGCTTAAACCACACTCTTTCCAAATATCAGCAACCGGCACACGCACAAAATCAGGATTTCGTTCCAGAAATGCGCTCACCTGGGCCTCATTTTCAGACTGAAAAACAGAACATGTGGCATAAATCAGCCGTCCCCCAACAGCGACAAGCCGTCTTGCCTGTGACAGGACATCCCGTTGTACACTTATCAAATCATCCAGTGCTTCCTGGCTAAAGGACCATTTTTGGTCCGGCTGCCGTCGCCAGGTTCCCGAACCACTGCAGGGTGCATCGACAAATACCCGATCTGCCGACAAGCCTAAGCGGTCAAAAATTTCCTCGTCCTTTTCGGATTGCTGCAGGCACGAGGCTTCGATGATATCGACTTGGGCGCGCCGCTTTCGAAGCGCTATATCCTTCATTCTGCGTTCGCTGATATCAAACGCAAAAATCTGCCCCTGATTGGTCATTTGCGCCGCAATCGCCAGCGATTTTCCGCCAGCCCCCGCACAATAATCAACAACGGTCTGACCCGCCTTGGCATCTGTCAGCAGTGATGCAACCTGCGCGGCTTCATCCTGTATTTCAATCAAGCCTTTTTCAAAAACGGCTGTTTGCTGAAGCCGAACATTTGTTGGGACTGTTAGAGCCACCGGGGAGTATTCTGTGCGTGCCGCCTCGATATCGTCCGCCGCCAAAAGTTCGATAACCCGATCCACATCTGTTTGCAGGCTATTGACCCGCACTGTGAGGGGTGACCGCTCTTGAAAACGTAAAACAAGATCAGCAGCGTCCTCACCATACTGATCCGTCAGCAATTCCAAAATCCATTCCGGCATATTGCCAACGGCCCAATCAGGCATCTCGTCAGCGTTTCGCGAACAGGCAGACAGAAGGCCCTCTCTTTCGTCGTCCGAGAGCGGCTCCTGAACATGTGGGCCATCCAGAAACTCTGCCTCGAAATCAGCAATATCCGCACCACTGAACAAAAGCTGCGCTAAACAACATTGCAGGCGACTGTCATTGCTCAAGCCAGACTGCGCCGACAACCAGCGGATTTCACCCTGACGCCGAAAATAACTGAAGATAAATTCAGTTACCCAGCGCCGGTCTTTCGATCCCGCATACCGACGGGTCCGAAAATAATTTCGAATTCTATGTTCCACCGGCCCGGGTTCAGCATGCCACTGATCCAGAATTTCGATGACGGCTGACAGCCGGGCAGATGATTTCATACTATTTGTTCCTAACCTTGACGGTAATTCGGAGCTTCACGTGTAATCGCCACATCATGAACGTGGCTTTCTTTTAGGCCGGCATTTGTAATTCTTACAAAACTGGCATTCTTCTGGAGTATGTCAATGGTTTCACTTCCCGTATAACCCATTGCCGCTTTCAAGCCGCCAACCAATTGATGGACCACTGCGTTGGCAGGTCCGCGATGCGGTACCCGTCCCTCAATACCTTCTGGAACCAGTTTCAAATTATCGGAAACCTCTTCCTGGAAATAGCGATCAGCAGATCCACGGGCCATTGCCCCCAAGGATCCCATGCCCCGATAGGATTTGAACGAACGCCCCTGGAACAGGAACACCTCTCCCGGACTTTCATCCGTACCGGCCAGCAAGGAGCCAATCATCGCACATGTTGCACCCCCTGCGAGGGCCTTAGCCAAATCGCCTGACGTCTTGATGCCGCCATCTGCAATAATGGGAATATTATTCTTCCGAGCGACTTCCGCAGCATCCATAATGGCTGTTAATTGGGGCGTTCCAACTCCTGCAACGATACGGGTCGTGCAAATCGAACCCGGTCCGATGCCAACCTTCACGGCGTCAACACCAGCCCCGATTAAAGCTTCTGTACCGCCTGCCGTCGCAACATTACCGCCAATGACCTGAACCGTTTTGTTCAGTGCCTTGACTTTGGTAACGGCCTCCAGAACACGAGAGGAATGCCCGTGCGCGGTGTCAACAATCAGAACGTCAACTTCAGCAGAGATCAATTCCTGGGCGCGTTCCAATCCGTCGTCCCCGATACCGACGGCAGCGGCAACCCGTAACCGGCCTTTATCGTCTTTACTGGCATCTGGATAAAGCGTCGAACGCTCGATATCCTTTACTGTGATCAGCCCGATACAGCGATAGCTGTTATCGACAACCAACAGTTTTTCAATACGGCTTTTATGCAGAAGGGCCTTGGCTTCCTCGTGAGACGCCCCTTCTTTTACCGTGATCAGGTTATCCCGTGTCATCAATTCATACACGGCCTGACTGGTATCGTTCGCAAAACGAACATCGCGGTTGGTCAGGATACCGACCAGTTTTCCGTTTTT